>NZ_JBMOUF010000012.1:0-225564 GCF_049319705.1 Janthinobacterium sp. Mn2066
TGAATTGCCAGCGCCAGCGCTTCGCTTGGCGGGATCAAGGCCAGGATTGCTGTTTGATAGATATCAGTGGCGGCTGGTGCCTGAACTTTGGCGCCGCCTGCCAGCACGGCATCGCCCATACCCGGTGACGCAGGCATGGAAAATTCCAGCATTTGAGCCAGCTCAGCCTGCTGGACTGGATTGAATTGCCTGGAAAAATCAGCCAGATGACGGCGCTGGGTATCCAGCGGCAATTGCTGCCACACTTGCAGGAATTGCTCGCGCCGGGTGGTGACAATCTCTGGCCACATCCGCTGTAATTCAGCAACATCGCCCTGTTGAATTGCCAGCGCCAGCACTTCGCCTGGCTGGGAATCTATCGTGACTGCTGCTGCAAGCATGCCCGTGTCGGCTGGTACCTGAGCTTTGGCGCCGTCTGCCAGCACAACATCGCCTGCAACTGGTGATGCTGGCATGAACGACGCCAGCATCTGCGCCAGCTCAGCCTGTTGGGCGGGACTGAATTGCCTGGAAAAATGAGCCAGATGACGGCGCTGGGTATCCAGTGGTAACTGCTGCCACACTTGCAGGAATTGTACCCGCTGGATGGTGACAATCTCTGGCCACATCCGTTGCAGTTCGGCGACGTCGCCCTGCTTAATTGTCAGCGCCAGCGCTTCGCTTGGAGGGATCAAGGCTGTAATTGTTGTTTGGTAGATGTCGGTGGCGGCTGGCGCCTGAACTTTGGCGCCGTCTGCCAGCATTGCATCACCGATAGCTGACGAGACAGGAATGGAAGATGCCAGCATCTGCGCCAGCTCAGCCTGCTGGACAGGACTGAACTGCCTGGAGAAATTAGCGAGATAGCGGCGCTGGCTATCCAGCGGCAATTGTTGCCACACTTGCAAAAAGTGTTCCCGCGGGCCGCCAACAATCTCTGGCCACATCCGCTGCAGTTCGGCGACGTCGCCCTGTTGAATTGCCAGCGCCAGCGCTTCGTTTGGCGGGATTGAGGCCGCAATTGTTGTTTGATAAATATCAGTATCGGTTCGCACCTGAACTTTGGCGCCGTCTGGCAGCACAGCATCGCCCACAGCCGGCGACGCAGGCATGGACGATGCCAGCATCTGCGCCAGCTCAGCCTGCTGAGTTGGACTGAATTGCCTGGAAAAATCAGCCAGATGACGGCGCTGGATATCCAGCGGTAACTGCTGCCACACTTGCAGGAATGGCGCCCGTTGGGTAGTCACAATCTCTGGCCACAGCCGCTGTAATTGCGCAACGTCGCCCTGATCAATTGCCAGCGCCAACACTTCGCTTGGCGGGATCGAGGCTGTGATTGCTGATTGGTAGATATTGGTATCGGCTGGTGTCGAAGTCTTGGCGCCGTCTGCCAGCGCCACATCACCGGCAGCTGATAAGACAGGGACGGACAATTTCAGTATCTGCGCCAGATCGGCCTGCTGAGCAGGACTGAACTGTCTGGAAAAGGCGGCCAGGTGGCGGCGTTGGGTATCCAGCGGCAATTGCTGCCACACTTGCAGGAATTGCTCGCGCTGGGTGGTGACAATCTCTGGCCACATCCGCTGCAGCTCGGCAACGTCGCCCTGTTGAATTGCCAGCGCCAGCGCTTCGCTTGGCGGGATCGAGGCCGTAATTGCTGTTTGGTAGATATCGGTGGCGGCTGGCATCTCAACTTTGACGCCGTCCGCCAGCACGGCATCGCCGGCAACTGGTGATGCAGGCATGAAAGATTCCAGCATCTGCGCCAGCTCAGCCTGCTGAGCAGGGCTGAACTGTCTGGAAAAGGCAGCCAGATGGCGGCGCTGGCTATCCAGCGGCAATTGTTGCCACACTTGCAGGAAGTGTTCCCGTGGGCCGCCAACAATCTCTGGCCACATCCGCTGTAGCTCGGCCACGTTACCCTGCAGGATCGCCAGCGCCAGCGTCTCGCTTGGCGGGGTCGAATCAGTATCGGCCGATGCCAGAGCCTGGCCGCGATCTGCCATCGGCGCCAGCACGGCATCGCCGGAAACTGGTGATGCTGGCATGAAAGATGCCAGCATCTGCGCCAGCTCAGCCTGCTGAACAGGACTGAACTGCCTGGAAAAATCAGCCAGATGGCGGCGCTGAGTATCTTGCGGCAATTGCTGCCACGCTTGCAGGAATTGCGCCCGTTGGGTAGTCACAATCTCTGGCCACATCCGCTGCAGCTCGGCAACGTCGCCCTGCTCGATTGCCAGCGCCAGCGTCGCGCCTGGCCCGACCTGGGCAGTGGCGGAGGTCCGGGAGGTGGCTATGTCAGCCGGCAACCGGGCTTTGCTGCGGTCCCGTGCACCACCCAATGGATTTTGCTGCGCTAGCGCAACGTCAGAGATCGCATTATCGCCGCCGCCAGTTTGTGATGGCGGCATGGCGAATTCCAGTAACTCGGCGGAATCGTTCTGCAGACCAGCATGGCCTGGCAATAGCGGGGCCGTGCTGGCTGTATTGCGTGCGGCTGCGGCGATAGGCGTTGCGGCATCGGGCCTTGACGCTTGCGCCAGATCAGCATGCCCAACGCCATGGATGGCGCCTGCAAGCGCGGCCAGCTCGCCATGCTGTGCGGTGCCCGATTGCAGCAACAACTGGCGCCAGCGATGTTCGGTGGCTGGCCGCGCGCGCAATTCCCGCTCCGCCTGGGCGAATAGCGCATGCCGGTCAGGCCGGGACAGGCACAACACCCTTGCCACCTCCAGCAATTGGCCGGCATCGAACTGGCGTATCAGCCGCGTCAGCATGCGCGCCTCGCCAAGTACTGTGCGTAGTACCTGTTCAGCCTGCGATGACGCCAGCACCTGCCGCAACAGCTGTCGATGCGCCTGGTGCAAGTCCCCCGCCACGGACCACGCCAGCTGGCCAGTGCGCAGGAAATCAAGCAAATGTTCGCCCGCCGTCCGCTCGCGCTCGTCGACGACGCTGGCGGCGCTGGCCTGTTCTGGCGACCAGCCGAGCGCCGCCGATAACTGGGCAAACAGGCGTCGCGCCAGTTCCGCTGGCGCCTGTTCCCGCGACACGCTGCCCAGATCGATCTCCAGCGTTGCAATACGGCGCACCCTGCTCCCTTGCACCTGCAATCCCAGCACTTCATCGATCACGGGCAACAAGGCAGCACGCAGCCAGTCCGCACGGGCCAGGCTGTCTTCAGAACTGCCGTCAAATACCACGTCGAGCGTCAGGCAGTGGATCAGATTGGGCGCGCGCATGCTCATACCCAGTACCGCTGGCTCTGATACGGGGCAAACTTGCCCAGCAGTTCGATCAATTGCTCCGCCGCCGCATCCAGGCCATCCACATCACCACCGTCTTCCAGCGCGTTCAGCAATGTCAGCCAAGCCTGGTAACGCCGTTCGAACTGCGCCAGAAAAGCATAGTCCAGCCAGTAAAAGTCGGGCAGGATATGGGCTGGCAGATGTTGCGCGATCAGTTGTTCCAGCCAGGCGCGGCATTCCGGGATACTGAAACGTGCCGTAAACGCCGGCAGCATGATGCTGACCCGGTGCCCATAAAACTCCCTGGCTACGTTGGGCCGGGGCTGCTCGCCGCGTGGCCGCAGCAATATGTGCTCCAGCACATGAAAGCCTTCATAAGAACGATTGATTTCAATCAAGCGGCTGCGCAACTGTGCGGCGGCGTCTTCCAGATCCGCCAGCGGCAGCAGCGCCAGCGGCCAGCAATGCGCGTCGTCCAGGTACAGGCACAGCCAGCCCTGGCCTTCTTCCGCCAGCAGCACGCGATAATTTTCCCGGTGTATTCCCGCCAGCAATAACGATGCGCTGACCGCCTCCTGCGGCAGGGCGAAGCTGCCGCCCGTGGCCGGTCCGCCGGTCCATGGCAAGGCGCGGCTCTCCTCATGGGGTACGTCCAGCGGATACCCGGCCTGCTTTGCCAGCCCGTCCCGATAGCGCTGATCGCTGAGAAAACGCACCTTGCCGTCGTTCACGCCATAGGCCAGGGGGCGCCCGACGATCTGGCCGCTCATGCCTGCCAGCCATTGCACCCGGCGCTGGATGGCCGCGTAATTATTTCCATCGCCATACGGCGCCTGGGTATTCATGGCCTGGCCCCGCTGGCCACCGAGTTCGCACAGCTGCTGCAGCAGGCCGATCTTGCAATCGATCAGGTGCCACTCGAAGTGTTCGACGTGGTACGGATCATGGCGCCGCAATGCGTCATCCGGAAAGACTTCGCCATACACAGCCAGCAAGCTATCGAGTACGCGATTGCGCCGGCCGGTAAACAAATCCTGCTCCGAAAGCACTTCATCGATCCGGCTCGCCGTCACGCCTTCGCAATACAGGATGTCCACATTGGGAATCTCGCTATTGCCGAGAAATTGCGCAAAATAAGTCCGGTCCAGCGCCGCATTGGTCGAATACAGGCTGCGCATCCCCTGCAGCGACGCCAGGTAGTTGGCCATGATCTGCTCGAACGGGTACAGATAGGCTTTCAGCTGGCGGGCCCGCGCGTGCACCTCGGGCGGCTCGGACTTTGGTACGCCATAGTGATTGATGCCGTAAATGGCAGGCGTATGCTCCCCCACCGAAGAGTATTCGGCCAGATCCCGGTAACTGCCGCTCGGCAACACCAGCAGCCGGTCCAGCTGGCCATCGCTGCTGCGGAAAGCGTCATATTCGAATTCCAGCTTGCGCAGGTACAGGGTCACCTGTTCGTGGAATTGCAGCGCCTGCCGCCCCGCCATCTGCGGCGTATCATCCCGCACCTCGTCGGCATACTGGCCTATGCTCTCGCCATGCGTCAGGCGCAGCGATTGCGTATCGGCCGGATCACGGGGAAAACCCAGCACCGGACAGACCTGGCCTGCGTCAGTCTTGCGCGCGTCCAGGTGCCGTCCCTGCGCATCGCGCAGATACAGCTGGTTGACCCGCTTGACACCGCGGATATGGCGCACCCGCGTAATGAGCCGGATGACGTCGATCTCATAGTTTGCTTCGGTGAAATGCGCATCGGCGATATAGCCATGGTCGGTGCGCGTGCCTTCGAGCATCTGCTCCCAGCTCATGCCTTGCGCCAGCGCCTCCTCGTAGCGGATGATCTGTCCGCCGGAAGACACCAGTTTGGCGCAGCGGAAATAGATTTCGGCATAAATCTCCGCCGCTGGACGGCTGCCGTCGATTTCAATCTCGCCACCCAGGGTATAGCGCTCGGTACTGACGATGCAGACCTGGCCGATGTCGCGGCACAGGTTGCGGTGGGCGGCCAGCAGGTCGAATACCTTGCGCCGCAAAGCCTGGTCCGTCAGCGCCGCGCCCGAGAGCGATTCGGAGCGCTTGATATACACGGTAAACAGGCCGGGCACCGCATCGGGGTGCTGCGCCGTTCGTAGCCAGACATCGTCAACCTCGGGCAGCCGGTTGTAAATCAGCTTGCAAAAGTCGATATCCGTGACCGGCGCGCTGGGCAAGATGTCTTGCGGGCGAAACAAGGCCTGCTCATCAAAGTCGATGTTGCCCGACGGATTGGTGAGCATGTCGGCCACATCGAAGTCGGTGCGGTACACCAGGTCGGTCAAGCCGTAACTGAGCATCTCGAGCAGCGTGACGCCCGGATCATGCAAGTTGTAGTCGGTCCATTGCGCGGACGACAAATCCTGCAGCATGGCGATGCCCTTGCTCCTGATGCCATCGAAATCGAGGCCGTCAGGATCGCCAGACAAACGCGGAATGTGATCCTCAGTCGCCACTCAGGCTTGCCTCCAGCGCCGGCGACGGCTGCAGCGCGGCCTGCAGTTGGGCATGCATGGCATGCAGCAGGCGCTGGACACGGTTGTACGGCATCTCGCTCAGCACCTCCAGCACCAGCCGCAGCTGCACGTGCGTCAGCACGAAGCGCACGCACTGCACCTCGGCGCTACCTGCCTGCCTGAGCAGCTGGACGATCAGCGCATACACCTGCCGGAACGGCCGCTGCGCCAGCCCTTCCAGGATCAGCTCGCCCTGTGCCTGCGTCAACTGCAGGGTAATACCTTGTTGCATGTCGCACATCGTCTTAGCCCTTTACCTTGCCTTTGTCATCGTATTGCGGGTGCGGTGGACGCGACGGCTTGTCCTCGCTGTCCAGCATCAGGGTGTCCTGCCACAACTGCGTCATGTGGTATTTGATCCAGATATCCTCGCCATAGGAACAGCCCACGCGCATCTGCAGCACGAATTCAAATGGCCTGGCCGCGTCGGCGCGCTGCCAGCGCAATTCGATGCGGCTGCATTTGTTGCCAAAGTGGCTTTGGTGATAGGTAATCTCGCCATTGGCGCCAAAGGCATTCATCGCAAAGGCGTGCATCAGGGCGTAGCGCCCGTCGCTGTCCCTGGCGCCGACGCCGGCCATCACTTCCCACGCCTGGCAGCCAGTCAGCGTCTCGGTGACGTCGTACCAGTTGCCGTCGGCCGGCACCGCCAGCTCGCCGCTGCGGCCGACGCGGGCATGCGACGCCACCGTACCGGCCACGTCCAGTTCATGCCGCGGCTGGCTTTGACGGATACCGACCGCGCTGCGCTCCACGCCCTCGGCATCGACACTGCTGGCCAGCGTCAGCACCGGATGGGCGCGCTTGTCCTTGAAGCTCAGGTCACTATTGGCCTTGTCCAGATCAAGCGACCACATGGGAGTGCCACTGCCGATATCCTGGTAGAAACTCAGCAACTTTCCGTCGCGCAACTGGGCGATCTTGAAGCCGGCTTCCTGGGTCTTTTCAAACCCCTCGTCGAGCATGCTCAGCATCGAATCGATCAAGTCGGCGAAGTCTTCCTGGGTGGGCATCTTGCCCTTCTCGAACTGCTCCTTGAGCATGCTGCGGCGGCGTCTGGTCATGGCTGATCCTTGCTGGGAATAATAAAAGTGGAACCGATCTTGAGTTCATTGATGCCAATTGCCTTGCCCCCCGTGTCGTCGAACTGGTCGCACAAGACGATCCAATGCTGGTTCATGGGCACGACGATGCTCCAGGGATAGCGCGGCTGGAGATCTTTTTTCTGCCGGGGGTCGGTCTGCACGGCGTTGTCGCGCAGCCGGAACAGGCGCTTGCTACGCTGGTCAATCGGCACGATCTGCAACAGCGACACTGCACTGACGGCCTCCACGTAACCCAGATCGAGCAGAAAGGCCACCACCTCGTGCTGCCGCAGGGTCCAGCCGAAATGCTGGTTGATGCCGGCCGCCCGCCACGGCGACAGGTAGTCGCACAGGGCCTGGTTGATCTGTTCGCTGAGCCGCCCGCCGTTGACCTGCGAGCGCAGCTTCACGCTACAGCGCACCTGCACCTCTTCGTAGACCGGATTCTCGACCTGGATGACGGCGTCGGGCGAGGCGTACTGGCGCACGTAGCGCCCGATCTCGCCAAGCAGGTGGCCGCTCAGGGTCGGTTTCTGGTTGGCGTGGCCGCCGCGGTTCAGGTAAGGAATCGCAACGATCAGGATATGACCCGGCCGTACCCAGTGCGCGGGCGCCTCCTCGCGCTGCAGGTTGGGGAAGCATTTGACCTTGTACACCTGCGGGTAACGCTCCAGTATCAGCTGCTCGAAGTCGGCCGCCGTCAAGGCGCGGTTCTTGTGGCGCAGGCGCTCGCTGGCGCGGACCCGGAACTGCAGCGCCGTCTCGGCCGCCTTGCCGTCGAACGAGCGGCGGATCTGGAAAATGCTGTCGATACCGGGAATATTCTGGCGGCTGCGGGTGATGCGCATGGCGGGCATCACGGCCTGCGGCTTGGCGCCGCCATCGGCGCGCCAGGTGACCTTGATCGCCTGCGCATACACGGAGTACAGGCTGCAGAAGCGCTCCGTGCCCTCTTCAGCCGATACGCTGAGCCAGAATTGACCGGGCGGCATGACGGTGTTGCCGGTATCTATATCGTCGGGCAACTGCAACAGCACGATGCCGCTGACCATGAATCCCTGGGTAGAGTCTTCGAGGATGCGGGTCGCCGCCAGCGGGCGCCAGCGGTTACCCGACAGGTAATGCCATGCCAGCCCGGTGGCCTTGATCCCCGTCATCGGCAAGGAGTCGTCACGCAGGTAGAAGTACAGCGACAGCGTGCCGCGCAGCTGTTCTCCCTCGACACCGATGAATAGCTGGCCCGGACTCTGGTACCAGGGAATCTGGCGGATGATGCGGCTATCGCTGAGCAACATGGTTTGCCAGCCCAGCGGATGCAGGTGGATGAAGCTGTCCGTCTCGGCCTGCGTGACGCCGGCGCGGCCCGATTCAAACGTGATGCTGGCGCGGGCGCGGTAGTTGAGCGCGATGCGGCTGATCTGCGGCGTGTAGGGTGGATTGGGCAGCGGCCGCATCAGGAACTGCTTTTTCTGCTGCGCATTGTGCGTCAGCACGCGCGATAGCAGGGCCGGATACTCCTGGTGCTTCAGCGCGCCATCCGGACTGTCCAGCATCAGCTTGAACAGGCCGTCCGTGCTGGCCGAGGTGTAATCGAAAGCCGGGCCGTCCGCCGCCGGCAGGGTACTGGCCGGTTTGTGATAACGCACCGCCGGCCGGAAGCTGATACGCATGTCGCTGTCGGTCAGCTTGCTCTTGCTGCCGTCGGGATTGAGCTGGTAGCGGAACACCGGCACAGGCCGGCCCGCCCTCAGCCACTTGCCATCGGCCAGCGCCGCCATGCTGGCCAGTACCGCGTCGCACTTCAATGGTTCCGCATAACCCCGGTAGTAGCCCACCATGCCGCCCACGCCCGTCGGCAAGCCGGTCCACTCGATGTCCAGCGACAAGTCGCGCAGCTGTTTATAAAGGATTTCCTCACAGCCGACGACCAGATAGGAACCGACTGCCGGCAAGGGGCCAAACGGCATGAACGGCGCCAGGGCGCTGAGCTGGCCGATCTGGTTATGCAGCAGCAGCTGGCGCACCGCCCGCACGTCCACGCTGATGGCGATATCCTGCAGGATGCACTGGGTCAGGATGTCGTAGGGGTAACGGTACTCATTTTGCGTCATCTCAAAGCGCAGCAGCGGCAGCACGCTGTCGTAGGCGCCGCCGTGCAGCGCAGCCTGATACGGCACGATCGGCGGCGCGCTGGCCGGCAGCACGAATTCGATCGCCAGGCAGTCTTCCGGCATCGCAAAATTCAGGCCGCTATATTCAGGACGGTACTCGTCCACCACGTACCAGCCGTCCGGGGTGGTCAGGCTGATGCGGAACATGCTGCGAAACAAGCGGACGAAGACGTCGACGATGCGTATCGAGTCGACTTCATGCCCGCTGCGCTGCGGATCGTTGCGCACCTCTTCGCGGACCCGTTCAAGGCTGTCTTCCAGCGACTCCCGCTCGGTATTGCCGGGCAGGTGATACTGGAATTGCACGCGCACCACGCGCTCGCCTTCGCGCATCAGCAGTACCTTGCTGGCCAGGATGAAGCCAAAACCAGCCGCGCAGCCGCTCTGCAGCGGCTCGCCCGGCTTGGGCGCGCCCATCAGCGGCATGGCCGGCAGCTTTTCGTGTTCGCGCTCGTCGCTGTCGAGCTGCAGCATGTCGAACCGGTGATGGTTGCAGCCAACCGTGCCCAGCGTAGGCCAGCGCTCGAAGTACAGCGTATGCAGCGCGGCCACGTGCGCATCATTCAGCGTGGCGGCGCGCTCGGCGGCGTACACGATGTCGTGCTGCTGCTCGTCGACGCCGCCAATGAACTCGGCGCCGGCCTCGATCTGGATCTGGCGCGCGGCAGCGGTGGGCCGTATCACCAGGAAGGCGCTGTCCGGCTGTTGCGGCTGCGGCTGCATGCCCAGCACACGCCGGTAATAAAAATCGATGCGTTGATCGCCAAAACGGTTCAGGCGCTTCAGCACCTGCTGAAACAGCGCGATGAAACCGATCAGCAGGCTGGCGCCGGGATCATGGCCGCCGCTCAGCAACGAGGCCGGCAACAGATGGCGGATGCCGTTCTGCAGCATGCGTACAGCCTGCGTCAGCGTATGGAAGTTGTGCCGGATCAGGTTGGCCGAGACCGGCTGCGACGGCAGCTCCCCGCTGGTTTCCAGGCGGCTGAAACGCGGCGCAACAAGCTGCCGCACCGGACCGATGAAGCCGGGCGGCGTTGCTTCCAGCAACTCTTTCACTTCCCTCTCCATGCCGTTCAGCAAACCTTCCAGCAACATTCGCACTTCCTTGCCGGCATGGCCCTGCAGCGGACGCATGGCCTCCAGCCACACATGCAGCGCGCGCACCACCAGCAGCGGAGAGTCCAGCTGGTCGAGATAGCTGGCGCGCACCGGGCGCGCGAGATCGGGCGCAAACCACTGTGCATAGACTGGCTGGCGCTCAAGGCGAAGCTCGAACTGGTTCAGCATCTTGCCGGTATCCACTGCCAGGATGGTCGCCATCAGTATCGTTTCGTCGGCGCTGAAATAGGCGTACCAATCCCCTTCCGCCTGCAGGTCCAGCTGGTAGAAGCGCATCAGGTGCGCGTATTCGGCAGCCTGCGCGAGCAGTTGCTCGAACGACATCTCGTTGGGTTGAAAATAATCGCCGCACAGGGCCGGCGGCCGCCGATGCAACTGGTCGCGCCCGTCGCTGACGATCAGTGATCCGCTCATGGCCTTGCTCCGCATGGCTTACAGTTGCACATCCGTGCCTTCCCGGACATAGTAGGGATAGACGATGTTATGGCGGGTGTTGGTGCTGATGATGGTGTAATGGATCTGGAAATCGAGCCGTCCTTCCACCGCCTGCGAAGCGTCGGCCAGGATGGTGTCGAGCGCCACGCGCGGCTCGAAAAACAGGATGGCGCGCCGCATCACGTCTTTCAGCACGGTGATCGTGCTTTCATCGATGGTTTCGTAGAGCTGGCTCTTCAGGCCGCAGCCAAAGCTGGGCTGCATGACCCGTTCGCCCGGCGTGGTGGACAGCAAAATACGCAGGCTCTGGCCGATATCCTCCTCCGCACTGACCAGGCGCACCGCGCCGCGCCTGGAAAATTCCGGCGGAAAGCTCCAGCCGGTGCCGAGAAAGGAAGTGTCGCGATCCATGCGCCCCCCTTACCCGCCAACCATCACGGTCGGCAGGCCCAGCACGATATTGCCGCCATGGGCCGTGGTATCGCCCATGCGGGCCGCTGGCCGGCCGCCTATCATCACGGTGGCGCTGCCCTTCGCGATGGCGTCCGGCGGGCCGACGCACACGCACAGGTCACCCACCACGGCGGCAGGCAGGTTGCCGATCAGCACGTTGGGCACGCAGGGGCCGCAAATCGGTCCGCCAACATGGGGGATGGGCGGCAGGCCCGGCGTGACCATGGGACAAACATGCATGTCGGTAATACGAGCGGCAGGCGGCATCGCGGGTTTCCGGTTAGTTAATCATGACCATCGCACCCTTGACGGTGGTCTGGCCTGCTGCCGACAGTTCGGCCGTGGCAGTGCCTTTCGCCGCAAAGCCGATCTTGGCGCTGTGGTTGACGTTCTGGCCGCTGACCGTCACGTCCATCTGCGCCGCCACCTCGACATTTTTCAGCGCCGAGATGGCGACCTTGCCCTTGGCGCTGATGGTGATGTCCTTGGGGCTGTCGAGCAGGATGCCGGACGGGCTCAGCTCGACCTTGTTGCCGGTCTGGTCCTGCAGCAGGATCGATTGCGCGTCGTCGCTGATGACCACCTTGTTGTTGGCGGGCGTGATCAGGGTGATGACTTTCTTGTCATCGTCAAATTCCATCTTCAATTTGCTGCGCGTGACCAGCGCCTTGATATGATTGGCCGCCTCCAGCGGATAGGGCGGCACGTGCTTGCTGCTGTACAGGCTGCCCAGGATCACCGGACAGGAGGGGTCGTTATTAAAGAATCCCAGCACCACTTCATCGTCGATCTCCGGAATGATGAAGGCCCCAAAGCCAGCCGAACCATAGAAGCTGGCGCAGCGCGCCCACACACCGACCGTCTGCGCGTTCATCAGCGGCACCGCCACCTGGATCTTGTATTGTCCCTCCGGGTCCGCATCGAGCTTGCGCACCACGCCGATATGCAGGCCGGCGATGCCGGCGGTCCAGCCGGCAGCCTCCGGCGCCTGCAGTTGATGCTCTTCAGTGAACCAGTAGGCCGGCATGCCGAATTCCACCTCGGTGACCCAGTTGCCATCGGCCAGGCGATGGATCACATTGCTGGCGATGACATTGCCGTTGAAATGTTTGCCGGCAGCCGCCAGTTCCAGCAGCATGCCAGGCTTGACCAGCGCATTGCCCTGGAACTGCACGCGCCCGCGTATGCGCGCCAGCGCCGACTTGGTCTGCTGCGCCTTGGCCCAGGCCGTCAGCGCCTCGCTGGCCAGCGGCGCCGCCGTCTGCAAGCCGAAATCGTCCACCCCCAGCACGGCCGCCAGCGTGGCCGGGGTGCTGTCGCCCTGGGCCGCCAGCGTGACTGGCGTGGCCTTCTTCTGCACGATGGCCTGGGTCGCCAGGTCCCAGCTGGTGCCCGTCACCGAGGCCAGTTGCCAGCGCGCGTCCAGCTCTGCCTGGAAGCTGATCATGTCGATGCCGTAGGTCACGGTCAGCACCGGCGTGCCGCTGGCCTGCGGCGCCTTGACGCTAACCACACCGTTATCGACGGTGACCAGCAAGCCGCTGGCCTCGGCGCGCGTCATCATGTAGTCCCAGTCGCTGACGTAGTACTGCACCAGCTCCTTGTAGGTCACGCTGGTGGTATCGACCGCCGCCGTCAGGCCGCCGTGCCTGGCAATCAGCGCCGAGATAATCGCGCTGTCGCTCTGCTCCACGTAATTGGCATTGCGCCGCCCGACCGTCATCGCCAGCGCCTTGTCGCGGCATTCGATCACCAGCCGCGCGTGGTTATCGCCATCGACCTTGAGTCCATGCTTGACCACGATACCGGTAAAAATGGGCTGGACCACTCCGTCGTAACCGGCGCTGATGGCGACCACCGCGCCCGGATTGAAATCGCCGCCGTCGCTGACCGGGAAGGCGGCATTGGGCATGTCGCCATCGATGATGGTCAGGATGGCTGTCGGAATGCGGTTGGTGCTATGGTTGGTCTCGATGGAAATGAGCTGCGTCTGGTCCGACTTGGGACGGCCGTCGCACGTGATGATGAAGCTTAACGGACCGCTGCTGTTGTTAAGGGGAGAAGCTGCCATGGGGTCACCCTAGCGGTGGAAAACGCAGGCTGCTGCCATGCTGCAGCTGGCGGAACGCCGTCAGGCCATTGATGCGCGCCACCGCCAGGTAATAGCGCGAATCGCGGTAGATCCGTTCACACAGCAGCGGCAGGGTATCGCCCGCGCGCACCAGTACCAGGTGCGTCAGGTCGGGCGAACTGGGCTGGCTTTCCTTGACGATCTCCTCCACGCTGATATATTCGACAAAGGTCAGCGAGATCTTGGCGCGCAGCGGCTCTCCGTTCGGCATGAACAGCGTGTAGTCGAACTTCAGGCTCTCTACGCGGCCGTAGAAAATCAGGCTGCCCCACACCAGTTGCACGATGGGCGCCTCGTGCTTGGTGCCGACATAGGTGTAGACGGTGTCGCGCAGCGCCTGCACCTGCGCCTTGACCGGCGTGATCGTGGTACTGCCGGCCACGGCGCCGGTGCCGTCGAGCACCAGCTCCTTCAAGGTGAGTTTTTCCGGCTGGCCGACGTTGAACTTGGTCTCATTGTTGGCCTGGCCCAGGGCCTGGTTCTTGGCATAGCGCACACTGAAGTCGTGACCGTATCCGGCAGGATTGATCAATGCCTGGAACGTCGGGCGCGACGTATCGACGCTGATGGAGCCGGCCTTGGAGACCGAGCAGCCAGAGATCTTCAACAGCGTTTTTTGACCGGGCATGACTAGCGTTCTCCGCGTTCACGCAGCAAATTGAGCACCAGCTGGCGGCAAGCCGACAGGATCTCCTCTTTCAGCGCCAGCGGTGCCGGCGGCGCATCCACGCCATCGCCGGCGCTGCGCTCGACGATGGTGGTTTTGATGACCAGTTCCCTGATTTCTATCGACATCGCGGTTTCCTCGACCTTGCTGGACTTACTGGATACGCTGGGAATACGAGTAGACGAACGCCATCTGCTCGATCGCCGCCTCGTTCTTGGTGGAGCTGAAGGCGTCCACGCTCCACTTGACGGGGTAGGCGTCGTTAAACTGCCACGCGCGCAGTACCCCGCCTACCGAACCGTTCAGCTTCACGACAATGATGCGCCGCTGGATGGGGCTGGCAAACTCCCCTTCCAGGGTCGCCTTGCACCAGGCGACCAGCGGCGACGTACGCCGGGCGATACCGCGCTTCAGTTCCAGGTTGCCGTGCTTGACCTGCCTGGGCAACTGGTGAATGAAGCGGTTTTCGCCGCCCTCCGAGACCGCTTCCGTTTCGATTTCGGTGGCGATACCCGACACCTCGCTGAACGAGGTGTCGTCCACCAGGCTGCCGCCGCTGAAGCTGACGCTGAAGTAGAATGCGGCCGGCGGATAGCCGGTTTCGAAGTAGTCGCCTGTCATCGCAGATTAAGCCTTGTTCTCGATGGTCAGGCCCTCGTGGACGATCTCGATCGACTCGATCGCCACCTCATTGCCTTCGGACTTCAGGTCGGTGCTGGATATCTTGGTCGGCCAGGCATTGGTCAAGGTCCAGACCATGGTGTCCTTGCCTGCTTCGTCAAGCAAGCTGATGATCACCGGCACGCGCTGGATCGTGTTCAGCTTGATCTGGACCAGCCATTCCCAGAACTTGTTGTCGCCCTTGAACACGCCCTTCTTCATCGTAATATTGCCGTACTTTTTCATACCCGGCATCTTGGTCACGGAGAACACCGGGCTGTTGCCGCTGCGGTACTTGATTTCTTCCGATTGCACGTCCAGGCCCGAGACCTCCTGGAACGACATTTCATTGCCATTCCATTTCACGCTGAAATAGAATTTCGGCATGGGCCATACGGTCGCTGACTGGGTTTTTCCATCATCCGGCATAACATACCTCTCTGTTTAGGGTTTCAAAACACGGCTCAAGACTTCTGCCTCAGGATTTCTGCATCTGCTGCTGGAACGTGATCTCGATGAATTCGGCCGGGCGGCTGACGGCCACCAGGATGGACACGCGCAAGATGCCTTCCAGAATATCGTCGGCCGTCATGGTCTCGCCCAGGCCAACACTGACGCTGAACGCATCTTCGGGGCTCGCGCCGGCCAGGCCGCCGCGCTTCCAGATACCGGTCAGGAAGTTATTGGCCATGCCGCGGATCGTCACCCAGGTTCCGCTGACGTTGGGCTCGAATACATACGCCTTGGTGGCCAGGCGCAGCGATTCCTCGATCATGATCATGGTGCGGCGCACGTTGATGTAGCGCCAGTCCAGGCTGTTGCCATCGAGCGTGCGTGCGCCCCACACCAGCGTGCCCTCGCCCACGAAGGCGCGGATCGCATTGACCGACTTGCCGGCGGTGGTGACGTTCAGGTCTTCCTGATCGTCGTGGGTAATGCTGACGGTCGGTGAAATCACCGATGCCAGGCTGACGTTGGCCGGCGCCTTCCACACGCCACGCGCGTTATCGACCATGGTATACACCCCTGCCATGGCGGCCGCTGGCGGCAGCAGGTTCAGCTTGCGCTTAATCGCCAGCAATATGTTGCCGTAGCTTGTGCTGACGGCAAACAGGATCTTGTGCAGCTCGTCGTCGTTCAGATACGTTTTTTGATTGACGTCACGGCCGGTGTCGCCCACCTGGTCCAGGATGGCCGACAAATCCGTGGAGGCATTGCCGGCGGCGGTCAGTTCGTCCAGCAACAGCTGCTTCAGCGCGGCGCGGTCGGCAAAGTTGGCAAAGCCGACATCGGCCGTCTCGACGATCGAGGTATTCAGCCAGGGATAATAGGCAGCGCCATAGTTGAGGAAATTGATGCCCAGATCGTCACGGAAGGTCTTCACCGGATTGTCGTTGAGCTCCTTGTAACCATCGTGTACGTCCAGAATGGCAAAACGGTTCTTCATCTGGTAGCCGCAGTGCTTCAGGCTGGCCTGCTGCAGGGCGATGGCGTCGCCTTCGCTCAGCGCCATCGCATCGGGTATCACCAGCATGGTCGGTTCCTGCTCCTTGAGCAGCAGATCGATGCCGCGCTCCAGGTCCGCCTTCTGGATGGACGGGTCAGCGGCGTAGCCGCCGATGGAAACGATATAGCACGGTCCGCCGCCGTTCTGGAAGAACAGCTGCATGCTGCGGTACAGGAAATAGCGCTCGGTATCAGGTTTGCTGTTCTTGCGTTTCAGGATGTAGCCATCGGCGCCGCTCTTGAAGTCGTTGGGAATAGTGGCATCCGCGTTCTTTGCGAACTCGAACACGTCTTCGGGTTCACCGCCGAAGTAATTCTTGAATTCCGCCAGCGACGTGATGCGCCAGGGCTTGTTGGTCAGCGAACTGCCCTTGTTGTCGGCAATCTTGGTGTAACCGATGAATGCCGGCACCGCAGTGGCCACTTCCACCACAGAATTCGGAAAAGCATTTTTTTCAACGATATAAACACCGGGGGTTTTATACGCGCCTGCCATATGTGTTCCTCTGAAGATTATTGATGAACATAAATTTCCGCAACGATCATGGACTGGCCGTTGAGGTCCCGCTCTTTGCCGACTTTTTCAATGTTGGCATTGGGCAACCGTTTAATGAGCACTTTTCCTGCCATGCCCTCGTCGCGCAACTGCAAACGCTGCTGTGGCGCATTTCGCATCGGCAACGGTACGGCCGATAGATAAGCCGTCCCGTCCCTGGTGGCGGCCAGCGGCGAGCGGGCGAAGCTGACACCCGGTTCACTGGGGGACGCATCCAGGTCGATGATGGACAATTGTTTCGCCGCCAGGCCGCCGGAAAAGAAATACTTCCAGTGGACTTTCCCCGCCTGCAGGGCGATGCGCCACGGCCGCGCCGGCTGGCCAGGCGGCGCCACCGCCAGTGGCCGGCAAGCGATATCGATCCAGAATGCCGGCCTGTCGCTGCTGCCGCCCCGGCGATCAGGCGCCTCCGGCGCCGGCTGCACCACCGCCCGCAGCACCTGCACCGCGCCGGCGCCGCCCGCAACCAGCGGCAAATAGCCAGTCTCCGGCCAGGCCGTGTAAAACCGCAGCAAGGCGTCAGTGGCATGCACATCGATAGCCAGTTGCCAGGCCTCGCCACTACCCGGCGCATCGGCTTCCTGCGCCTGCTCCTGCCACAGCTCCATGCCTGACGCCGTGCTGCGCAACAGCAAGCCTTCGCGCGCCATCAGCGCCGCCGTCTCCATGGTCGGCACATAACGCAAGCCGGGCATGGCCGCCCCGCCGTAGAATTCGTGCGTGACGTCCAGCGCCAGCATGTGCCGATAGCGTGCCATGTCTTGATCTTGATCCTGATCTTGGCCCTAGCCCCGGCGCGCCGCCAGCTGCGGGTCGCCGATCACCGGCGTCTGGCCCATGACCACGTTCGCGTCGACGGTAATCATGCGCACCTTGTAAAACATCGACGGCAGATAGCGGCCGCCCAGCAGGCTCCACACATTATTCAGGTCGGGAATCGGCAAATTCTGGATATCCAGCAATAGCTTCTCGATACGGCGGTCCATGCCCGGACTGTTGTGCCGATCGAATACCGGCCTCTGCTGAAAATAGGCAATGGCCAGGCCTATGTATTTCAAGGCCTCGGCATAATTGCCGGCGCCGAAATTGGCACTGAGCATCACATACAGATTCAGGAACAATGGCGCACCGTGCTGCAGCAGGCGCTCATCGGTACTGCGCAGCGTGCTGGCCGGACGGAACGGGACGGTATCTTTTTCTATATTCACGAGCGTCAATACCAATTTATTGTTTGCCTGCGGCGCCACGCTGCCATCGAGTTCGAGCAGATTCGATACCACCACCACATCCTCGACCAGTTGAAAATTGCTCTTTAAATACTGGTTTAACTGGGCTACCAGATGGCTGAGTGCTGCGCTGATCATGTATCGCTCCGAAAAATTCACCCATCTGCAACTCCGCCCAGCTTAGCCCGCAAGACACGGCCGATGAAGTGTCATTACCGTTACACGCGGCGTGTTACGCGGCCAGGTGCCGCCGCAAGGCCTGCACGCAGCGCTCGGCCATCCGCTCCTGGGCAGCGATCGACACGTCGGCGGCATCGTCGAACTGCTCATACCAGACCACGCTCCCGTCATCGCTCCTGCGCAACAATAGCGACACGCGCACGCGCGCAGCCTCCTGGCGAACAGTTCCTTCAAGCAAGTGGGTATCGGGCAACGGGGCCTGCGCAGCCCCCATGGCGTCGGAATCCATGCGGCGGAAGATGTTCAAATCGCGGTACAGACGGTAGCCCACTTCTTCATTCAGCCCCAATGCATAGCCGGCCACCAGCGGCCCGGCGCTCAGGCAAGCGAGAGGGCGGAATGTCAGCAAGGGAGCTTGCCTGGCCGCCGGCGCCCGCACCTCCGCCAGCATTACTTGCGGCCGATAGGTGCCCAACGGAATACTGATGCGCAGTGCGTCGTCCCGCCCCTCCTCCGCATAATATGCGGCCAGGCGCAAACGCAACCTGCCGGCCTGGACGCGGACGATGGGATCCTCGCTGGTGTAATACGTCATGCGGTCACGGCCGAATACGGCCACGCCGATCTCGTGTTCAGGCGGCGACGAACTATCGTCACGATTCAGTACCCGCTGCACCAGATAAGCCAACAGCGCAGTACAGCGATGCGCCTTGGAGAATTGCTTGCTTGTCAATATACGTTGTAGTGCACAACGTATTTCATCGTCTGAACAGGGCGCCGGCCCGGCAACAGGCATAGGCGCCGAAGCAATCAACGAGAGTGCCGGATAGTTGATGATCATCCCCTGGTGATATTGTCTTTATGAAAAACTGAGCAATTAGGAATTACTCTATATCACGTAGGGAAATTCTTCCTTCCGGAAACCTTCCGAAGGCTAAGCCATTGTTTTTTATGATTTTTACTGTTAGGCAACACGCCGCCTTGCAGCCCTTCGGCCCATAAAAAAAGCCCCTGAAACATCAGGGGCTTAGCGCTTTGATTGCCCCGGCCTCAGCTTACGCTGCCGGACGGGAGATTATTCCCACTCAATCGTCGCAGGCGGCTTGCCGCTGATGTCGTAGACCACGCGGTTGATGCCGCGCACTTCGTTGATGATGCGGTTCGACACTTTGCCCAGCAAGCTGTGCGGCAGGTGCGCCCAGTGGGCCGTCATGAAGTCTTGCGTTTGCACCGCGCGCAGGGCCACCACGTATTCGTAGGTGCGGCCGTCGCCCATCACGCCTACCGATTTAACTGGCAGGAACACTGCGAAAGCCTGGCTGGTGGCTTCGTACCAGTTTGCTGGCAGCGCTTCTGGATCGACGGCCTGGCCGGCCACGAATTCGTATGGCGTGTTGCGCAGTTCTTCGATGAAGATGGCGTCGGCGCGGCGCAACAGGTCGGCGTAGTCTTTCTTGACTTCACCGAGGATGCGCACGCCCAGGCCCGGGCCCGGGAATGGGTGGCGGTAGACCATGTCGTGTGGCAAGCCCAGGGCCACGCCCAGCTTGCGCACTTCGTCCTTGAACAGTTCGCGCAATGGCTCCAGCAGTTGCAGCTTCATGGTGTCCGGCAAGCCGCCCACGTTGTGGTGGCTCTTGATGGTCTGGCCTTTTTTACCTTTGCCGGCCGATTCGATCACGTCCGGGTAAATCGTGCCTTGCGCCAGCCATTTGGCGTTGACCAGCTTGCCTGATTCGACCTGGAACACTTCGACGAATTCACGGCCGATGATCTTGCGCTTTTGCTCAGGATCGGTGACGCCGGCCAGGTGGCCCATGAACTGGTCTTCCGCATCAATGCGGATGACTTTCACGCCCAGGTTCTTGGCGAACATGTCCATCACCATCTTGCCTTCGTCCAGGCGCAGCAGGCCATGGTCGACAAATACGCAGGTCAGCTGGTCGCCGATGGCGCGGTGGATCAGGGCCGCAGCGACGGAAGAATCGACGCCGCCGGACAAGCCGAGGATGACTTCATCGGTACCCACTTGCGCGCGGATTTTTTCCACCGCTTCGCTGATGTAGTCTGGCATGTTCCAGTCCGATTTGCAGCCGCAGATTTCATGCACGAAACGGCCGATGATGGCCTTGCCCTGCACCGTGTGGGTCACTTCCGGGTGGAATTGCACGCCGTAGAACTGGCGCTCTTCATCGGCCATGGCGGCGATCGGGCAGCTGGGCGTGTTGCCCATCAGCTTGAAGCCTGGCGGCATGTCCAGCACCTTGTCGCCGTGGCTCATCCACACTTTCAGCATGCCATGGCCTTCGTCGGTGACAAAGTCGGCGATACCGTTCAGCAATTTGGTGTGGCTGCGGGCGCGCACTTCGGCATAGCCGAATTCACGCACCAGGCCGTTTTCCACTTTACCGCCCAGCTGGGCCGCCATGGTTTGCATGCCGTAGCAGATGCCCAGCACAGGCACGCCCAGCTCGAACACGGCTTGCGGCGCGCGCGGCGAGTCGCCTTCCAGGGTGGAATTGTGGCTGCCCGACAAGATAATGCCGGCGGCGCCATAGTTGCGCACGAATTCGTCGCTGACGTCATACGGGAAGACTTCGGAAAACACGCCAGAATCGCGCACGCGGCGGGCGATCAACTGGGTGACTTGGGAGCCGAAATCGAGAATGAGGATTTTAGTATGCATGGTGGGAACTTTATCTGGGATCATTACAAAACCGGCGCACTAGGCGCCGGTCTGGTCTGTCGCTATTTACTCTGAACGGTAATTAGGCGCTTCTTTCGTGATCTGCACGTCATGGACATGCGACTCGCGCATGCCGGCCGAGGTGATTTCCACGAATTCCGCTTTTTCGCGCAGTTCGTCGATGGTGGCGCAACCGCAGTAACCCATCGATTGACGCACGCCGCCCACCAGCTGGAAGATGATCGCCAGCACGCTGCCCTTGTAGGCAACGCGGCCTTCGATACCTTCAGGCACGAACTTATCGGCCTTCATGGTGGCGTCCTGGAAATAACGGTCAGCCGAACCATCGGACATCGCGCCCAGCGAACCCATGCCGCGGTAGGATTTGTAGCTGCGGCCCTGGTACAGGATCACTTCGCCCGGTGCTTCTTCGGTACCGGCAAACATGGAACCCATCATGACGGTCGATGCGCCAGCGGCCAGTGCTTTCGAGATATCGCCCGAGAAGCGGATGCCGCCGTCAGCGATACATGGCACGCCCGTGCCTTCCAGTGCTTCAGCCACGTTCGAGATGGCCGTGATTTGCGGCACACCCACACCGGCGACGATACGCGTGGTGCAGATCGAGCCAGGACCGATGCCGACCTTGACTGCATCGGCTCCATATTCAACCAGTGCCTTGGCGGCAGCAGCGGTAGCAATATTGCCGCCGATAACTTCCACTTGCGGATATTTGGTCTTGATCCACTTGACGCGGTCCAGGATGCCTTGCGAGTGGCCGTGGGCGGTATCGACCACCAGCACGTCGACGCCGGCAGCGACCAGCAGGTCGATGCGCTCTTCATCCTTGGCGCCCACGCCGACGGCAGCGCCGACCAGCAGTTTGCCCTGGCTGTCTTTCGACGCGAACGGGTGCGAAGTCGATTTCTGGATATCCTTGACGGTAATCAGGCCGCGCAATTCAAAGTCGTCGTTGACCACCAGCACGCGCTCGAGGCGGTGCTTGTTCATCAGGCGCTTGGCTTCATCGCGGTCGGCGCCTTCGGTGACGTAGACCAGCTTGTCGCGCGGGGTCATCTTGGCGCGCGCTTCGGCGTCGAGTTCCTGTTCAAAACGCAAGTCGCGGTTGGTGATGATACCGACCACGGTCTTGCCTTCGACTACAGGGAAGCCGCTGATGCCGTATTGTTCGGTCAGGGCGATCACGTCGCGGATTTTCATTTCTGGCGGGATCGTGATCGGATCGCGCAGCACGCCGGCTTCGAAACGCTTGACGCGGGCTACTTCACGCGCCTGGTCTTTCGGGTTCAAATTCTTGTGGATGATACCGATGCCGCCTTCCTGGGCCATCGCGATCGCCAGGCGGGCTTCCGTCACCGTATCCATGGCTGCGGACAGCAAGGGAATATTCAGGGTGATGTTGCGGGTCAAGCGAGTTTTGAGGGACGTATCGGCAGGCAGAACGTTGGAGTAGGCTGGGACGAGCAGCACGTCATCGAATGTGAGTGCTTTTTGAAGTAGACGCATAGCATTTCCTATTGGCGCAAAAGCAGATTATACAGAAAAAACCGACTGCCGTCCTTGCAGCATAGAAAAGATATTTGTAGATAGCAAAAAAATATTGTATAAGCGGGGCCGCAAGGCAGTCGCCCTACCCTGCATTTACCGCTTTTACACCTTCGCAGGCTTGCTGCCCGCCCGGCGCCGGCGCGCCTCTTTCGGGTCCGCCAGCAAGGGGCGGTAGACTTCCACCCTGTCATGCTCGCGCAATACGGTATCGAGGGTCTTCTTCTTGCCATAGATGCCGACCAAATTCACGGCCAGGTCGATGCCGGGCACTTCCTGCAGCAAGCCGCTCAGTTTCACGGCCTGCCCCACCGTCGTGCCCACGGGCACGTTTAATGCGCGCAGGAAGGCGCGCTCGGGCAGCGCATGGCATACTTGCACCTGGATGCTGGCCTCAGCCATAGACGGTCTCCGCGCGCTTGCAGAAGGAATCGACCATGCTGTTGGCGATCATGCCGAACACGGGGCCGATGATTTGCTCCAATACACGGCTGGAAAACTCGTAGTGCAGGTCCAGTTCTATCTTGCAGGCATCGTCGCGCAAGGCTTTAAAGGTCCACACGCCATCGAGGGTCTTGAAAGGACCGTCTACCAGCTTCATCTTGATGGACGATGGCGGCACGTTCTCGTTCGAGGTGGTGAAGCTTTGGCGCACGCCGTGGTACTGTATGCCAACGCTGGCGACCACCGTGTTTTCACCGCGCTCGCGCACTTCCACCGCACCGCACCAGGGCAGGAATTTGGGATAATCTTCCACCGCCGCCACCAGCGCGAACATTTGTTCGGCGCTGTAGCCGAGAAAAACTGATTTATGTACTACTGCCATTGAAGAACCATTTGCTATGATGTTGGATACATTGGATTTTATCGCGCTTGCGCGAGACAGTAGTTTAACCGACCCGCGCACATTTACCATCTCATGACCATAGCAGACAACAGAAAAGCATTCCACGACTACTTTATCGAGGATCGCTACGAAGCCGGCATCGTGCTCGAAGGCTGGGAAGTCAAAGCCATCCGCGACGCCCGCGTCCAGATCAAGGAAGCCTACGTCGTCGTCCGTGGCGACGAATTATTCCTGTTCGGCGCCCATATCAGCGCCTTGCCGACCGCCTCCACCCATATCCACCCGGAAGCCGTACGCACGCGCAAGCTGCTGCTGCACCGTGCGGAAATGGATAAACTGATCGGCAAGGTCGAACGGTCCGGCTATACGCTGGTGCCGTTGAACCTGCATTACAAGGGCGGCCGCGTAAAATGCGAGATCGGCCTGGCCAAAGGCAAGAAGCAGCACGACAAGCGGGCCGCTGAACGCGACCGCGACGGCGCGCGCGAAGTCCAGGCAGCAATGAAGGTACACCGCCGCTAAGCGGCATGCCCAGGCATGGCCTGCAATGCAATCAACCCGGTTCTATGCCGGGTTTTATTTTGCCCGCGATAATGATGCAGGTCGCATGGACGCATCGCGGCGGCACGGCGAAGAGAAAATAAAACGGAGAAAGGGAAGAGCTGCCGAAAACACGACGCCGATAAGGGAAGTGCTGGCAATCAGGTTGCTTGAGCTTGACTGAAAATAAGCCCTAAGCTGCCAGGAAAGTTCCGGATGCCTGCATGCTGCTATATACATCCCGCACGACTACGCAGGGACAAGCATCCGAATGAACGGTATTTACACCTTCAGAAGATCGCGCGATTTGCCCGAATCGGTCCATTCCTTGACCCATTTCGGTTGACGGCCACGGCCAGTCCATTGTTGCGATGCATCATCCGGATTGCGATAACGCACGGCCACGGTACCGGTTTTTGCACGGATGCCCGTACCCACCAAATCTTTTACCGAAACGCCGACGCTTTGAGCGATCGCCAGGATTTGCTCGCGCGCTTTGGACAAGTCGTCCTGTTCGCGTTTTTTCATTTGCTTCTTGATGTCGTCTTGCAGCGTGCGCAGTTCGGACAGGGATAAGCTGGACAGATCCATGATATTTCCTTTGCCTGGGTTGAGATTGCGTTAAAAAATATAACTCTACAGTTAAATTCTATCCAATTGTAACGCGCCTGGGGAGATTTTTTTGGAATTTTAATGTTTTTTACAATTATTTTTGCTTAAAACAGCTGTTTTCAACCGATATAAGACAAACACCCCGAATCACAGGCAGGCAACAAGTGATCAAACCTGCAAGCGAACTCCGATCCATCAACAGTTCGGGATTCAACTGCAGCAACACCATCATGCCATTTATTGTGTATCAATTTTTATTTAATTGCAATTCATGGAAGTTTATAAATTCAAATCCATGAAACATCGGGGCAATAAGCGAAAACAATACATGGGACCAATACTATCCTGTTCCGCCCCATTATCGGAGACATTCTACTGCAGAGTTAGCCTGCTTAATCTCCCCCATACGGGCGCCACTTTAATCCAAAACAAAAACAAGCGCCGCACGCCACGCATAATACCTTAATCACGCCCTTTATACGGTGAATTAAAACCCGATAGCACTGCTTCCATCAAACATGGGCCATATAGCGAGAATACTGGCGCCAAATACAAACCGCCCGCTATCAAGCGGGCGGAAGTTGCTATTGACTGCGTAGTAAGGCTTGCGCCCCGGGTGCATTACAGCACTTTGGGTTTCTGCGTTTTAACTACCTGCATGGCGGTCGCGATCAGGCCGCTCATATCACCGAGATTGGCCGGAACGATAATCGAGTTATTCGTCTTGGCCAATTGCGCAAAGGCGCCCACATACTGCTCCGCCACCTTCAGATTGACGGCATCCTCGCCACCGGGCTCGCGGATGGCAGCACCCACCTGGCGCAGCGCCTCGGCGCTCGCCTGGGCCAGCGCCACGATGGCGGTCGCCTGCCCTTCGGCGCGGTTGATCGATGCCTGCTTCTCGCCTTCCGACCGGGCAATCGCCGCTTCGCGCTCACCACTGGCGATATTGATCTGTTCCTGCTTGCGTCCTTCCGAGGCCGCAATCAGTGCGCGCTTTTCACGTTCTGCCGTGATTTGCGCCTGCATCGCATGCAGGATTTCCTTCGGCGGCGTCAAATCCTTGATTTCATAACGCAACACCTTGACGCCCCAATTCGATGCCGATTCATCGATGGCATTCACGATGGCCGTATTAATGTGATCGCGCTCTTCAAACGTCTTGTCGAGTTCCATCTTGCCGATCACCGAACGCAAGGTCGTTTGCGCCAGCTGCGTAATGGCGGCAATGTAATTCGACGATCCGTACGAGGCGCGCATGGCGTCGGTAATCTGGAAATACAAAATACCGTCGACCTGCAGCTGCGTATTGTCACGCGTAATACAGACCTGTGGCGGCACATCGAGTGGAATCTCCTTGAGCACATGCTTGTAAGCGATGCGGTCGACAAAAGGCACGACGATATTGAGTCCAGGCCCCAATACCGCATGAAATTTACCCAAACGCTCGACCACCCAGGCATGCTGCTGCGGCACCACATTGACCGTCTTGAATACGAAGACCAGGGCCAGCAATAACAAGATCAGCGTGACGCTTCCGATGCTTACTTCCATAATTTACTCTCCAGGTTATCCAACAATCAAACGACTGCCGCGTACGGCGCGTATCGTGTACTGGCCCGCCTGCGTATCGCTGCCGGGGATTAATTCGACATCCCACAGCGCACCGCGATACATCACGCGCGCCACGCCATCGACCCAGTGCGCCACTACCACACTCTGGCCGATATCCAGATTCACATTCGGATCCTGCGCCGCATCGCGGCGTGCCGCCTTGCCAAAACGGCTGCGGCGCAATAACAGGGTCGCCACCACGCCGACCACGGCGGCGGCCAGCGCCTGCCAGACGCCATTTGCGCCAGCCAGCGCCACCAATCCGCCGGCGCTAATACCAATGGCGATCATCAGCAAATAAAATGTGCCTGTAAATAACTCCAGGATCAATACCACACCGGCTGCCACAAACCAGCCTATCCAATCGGCCATGATGTTTTCCTTTACTTATATATTCCCGAAAATATAAAAACCCCCGTGGCCGATATAGGCGACGAGGGTTTTTACGATGACAAACTGAAGATATTTATTTTGCCAGACACCTATATACAAGCAGTCTAACGCAATTCCGGCCTGCGTCAATAGCAAATCAGGAGTTTCTCATTTTGCAGCGTTTATTTTTACTTGCGCTGACTTATGCCTACTTATTCTTCCAGCAGGCTGCGCAACATCCACGCAGTTTTCTCATGTAAATCCAGGCGCTGTGTGATCAGGTCTGCCGTCGGCTGGTCATTGGCCTTTTCCAGCAGCGGGAACAAACGGCGCGCCGTGCGGGCGGTCGCTTCCTGCGCCGCGACCAGGTGGCTGACCATTTCCAGCGCAGGCGGCACGCCGTCGATTTCCTTGATGGTCGCCAGCTTGACGAATTCCTTGTAGGTACCTGGCGCCGGATAACCGAGTGCGCGGATGCGTTCGGCGATCAGGTCCAGCGCGCCCCACTGTTCCGTGTACTGCGTCATGAACATCAGATGCAGGGTATTGAACATCGGTCCCTTGACGTTCCAATGGAAGTTATGCGTCATCAAGTACAAGGTGTAGCTGTCAGCCAGCAGGCCTGACAGGCCTTCCGCAATCTTCGCGCGGTCCGTTTCGGAAATGCCGATGTCGATCTTTGCAGCCTTGGTGGGTTTCTTGCTTGCCATACGAACTCCTGTCGGTTTGTAAGTGAGTGGATTCATTTTAGCTGATCTTGCACTTCCTCATCGCCAACTGCCGTGCGCCATCCCATGCCCATCTGACAGACATAAAAAAACCCGCTGCCAGGGCATGGCAGCGGGTTTTTCAACAGGCTAAAAAGCTTGCTTACGCTTTCAGCGCCGCCAGCTTTTGCCAGGTATCGATTACCGAGTCCGGGTTCAGCGACATCGATTCGATGCCCTGCTCCATCAGCCAGATGGCGAAGTCCGGATGGTCGGAAGGACCCTGGCCGCAAATACCGATGTACTTGCCGCGCGCCAGGCAAGCCTTGATGGCCAGCGCCAGCAATGCTTTGACGGCGGGATCGCGCTCATCGAAGTCGGCGGCCAGCAAGGCCATGCCGGAATCGCGGTCCAGGCCCAGGGTCAGCTGGGTCAGGTCGTTGGAGCCGATCGAGAAACCGTCGAAATGGTCGAGGAACTGGTCGGCCAGGATGGCGTTCGACGGCACTTCGCACATCATGATGACGCGCAGCTCGTTTTCACCGCGTTTCAAGCCATTCTTCGCCAGCAGGTCGATGACCTTCTCGGCCTGGCCCAGGGTACGCACGAATGGCACCATGATTTCCACGTTGGTCAGGCCCATGTCGTTGCGCACGCGTTTCATCGCTTCGCACTCCATGTTGAACGATTCGGCAAAGTCGGCCGACAGGTAGCGCGCCGCGCCGCGGAAACCCAGCATCGGGTTTTCTTCGTCCGGCTCGTAGCGCGAGCCGCCGATCAGCTTTTTGTACTCATTCGACTTGAAGTCGGACAGGCGCACGATCACCTTTTTCGGCCAGAAGGCGGCAGCGATGGTGGCGATACCTTCGGCCAGCTTGTCGATGTAGAAGGCTTTTGGCGAAGCGTGGCCGCGGGCCACCGATTCCACCGCCTTTTTCAGGTCGGCGTCGATGTTCGGGTATTCAAGGATCGCTTTCGGATGCACACCAATATTGTTATTGATGATGAATTCCAGGCGCGCCAGGCCCACGCCGGCGTTCGGCACGGACTGGAAGTCGAATGCCAGCTGCGGGTTGCCCACGTTGAGCATGATCTTGGTGTCGAGTTTCGGCAATTCGCCGCGCGACACTTCCGACACCTCCGTTTCCAGCAAGCCGTCGTAGATCTTGCCTTCATCGCCTTCCGAGCACACCACGGTCACAAACGTGCCATCCTTCAGCACTTCGGTCGCGTCGCCGCAGCCGACCACGGCTGGCACGCCCAGTTCACGCGCGATAATCGCCGCGTGGCAGGTACGGCCACCGCGGTTGGTGACGATCGCCGACGCGCGCTTCATGACCGGTTCCCAGTTCGGGTCGGTCATGTCGGCCACCAGCACGTCGCCTGGCTGCACGCGTTCCATGTCGGCCGGATCGTGGATCACGCGCACTGGGCCGGCGCCGATCTTCTGGCCGATCGCGCGGCCCGAAGTCAGCACGGTGCCGGTGCTTTTCAGCTTGAAGCGCTCTTGCACGTCGGTGGTTTTTTGCTGCGACTTGACGGTCTCGGGACGCGCTTGCAGGATGTACAGCTTGCCGTCGCGGCCATCCTTGCCCCACTCGATGTCCATCGGACGGCCGTAGTGGTTTTCAATGATGACGGCGTACTTCGCCAGTTCCACCACTTCGGTATCGTTCAGCGAGTAGCGGTTGCGCATTTCCACCGGCACGTCGACGGTTTTCACGGAACGGCCAGCCTTGGCTTCGTTGGTGAACTCCATTTTCAACAGCTTGGAGCCGATATTGCGGCGGATCACGGGCGATTTGCCCTTTTCCAGCATCGGCTTGTGCACATAGAATTCGTCGGGATTGACGGCGCCCTGCACCACGGTTTCACCCAGGCCATAGCTGGAAGTGACGAACACCACGTCCTTGAAGCCCGATTCGGTATCGATGGTAAACATCACGCCGGCCGCGCCCAGGTCGGAGCGCACCATGCGCTGCACGCCGGCCGACAGGGCTACTTCGGCATGCGTAAAACCTTTGTGTACGCGGTAGGAGATGGCGCGGTCGTTGTACAGCGACGCGAACACCTGTTTCATGGCGTCGAGCACATTGTCGATACCGACCACGTTCAGGAAGGTTTCTTGCTGGCCGGCAAAAGATGCATCCGGCAAGTCTTCCGCCGTGGCCGAAGAGCGCACGGCAAACGACATTTCGGTATCGGAATCGGCCACCAGCCTGGCGTAGAACTGGTCGATTTCAGCGGCCAGGCGTGGCTGGAATGGGGTTTCCACGATCCATTGGCGAATCTCGGCGCCCGCTTGCGCCAGGGCGCGCACGTCGTCGATATTCAAGCCGTCCAGGCGCTGGGCGATACGCTCGGCCAGCGGCAAGCCGCCATTGGCGCTGTACGACAGGAAGTCGCGGAAAGCCTGCGCCGTGGTGGCGAAGCCGCCCGGCACGCGGACGCCCGCTTCAGCCAGCTGGCTGATCATCTCGCCCAGGGAGGCGTTCTTGCCGCCGACGGATTCGACGTCCGTCATGCGCAAATGTTCGAACGAGGCGACGTAGACTGCGTCTGCGTTCCCCTGCTCCTGCTGTTGCAATGCTGCGTTGGTCATAATGACACCCTTACTGATGATAGAAATCTGTAGGCGAGGCGCACCGAACGCTGTTCTTGTTATTCTGGGCGTCGTGCAGCACAATCATACCGTTCCAACCATTTTACCTTGTGCAGCGCAAAATGACGACGCACAATCTTGATCCACAGAAGGAAGACCATGACACAAGAACCACGCCCACAGCTTCCTTCCGCAGCCCGCACCGTTTTCTTCGTTTCCGACGGCACCGGCATCACCGCGGAAACCTTCGGCCATTCGGTACTGACCCAGTTTGAACTGCGCTTCCGCCAGATCCGCCTGCCCTTCATCGACACCATGGACAAGGCGCATGATGCAGCGCGCAAAATCAACGAAGCTTTCGCCGCCGACGGCCAGAAGCCGATCATCTTTTCCACCCTGGTAAAAAGCGACCTGTCGGCCGTGATCCGCAAGTCCAGCGGCATGCATATGGACCTGATCCAGACCTTTGTCGCGCCACTGGAGCAGGAACTGGGCGTGATGTCCACGCACACCATCGGCCGCTCGCACAATATCGTCGACAGCGAGGAATACAAGAACCGCATCGAGGCGATCAATTATTCGCTGGCGCACGACGACGGCCAGTCGCACAAGAATTTGTCATCGGCCGACGTGATCCTGGTCGGCGTGTCGCGCTCGGGCAAGACCCCGACCAGCTTGTACCTAGCCATGCAATACGGTATCAAGGCGGCCAACTACCCCTTGATCCCCGATGATTTCGAGCGCGAAAAGCTGCCGACGGCGCTGCACGTCTTCAAGAACAAGATTTTTGGCTTGAGCATTACGCCAGAACGCCTGTCGGAAATCCGCAACGAGCGCCGTGCCGGCAGCAAATATGCGGCGATAGAAAACTGCCGTTATGAAGTCAATGAGGCAGAAAAGATGATGAAGCGCGAAGGCATACGCTGGTTGTCGTCGACCACCAAGTCAATCGAGGAAATCTCTACCACCATCTTGCAAGAGATTAAACCAAACCGGCGCGAGTATTAATTATTACCTTTGATTGTCACTTCGCTTCGCTAGCCAGCACCGTCAGCGCCGCCACCAGCTGATCGAGGTCACTGATCGTCGTGGTGGTCGCCACAGTAGCCCGTAATACCTCGGTGTAGCCGATATTGCGGGCCACCGTGAAGATGCCAAAACGCTGCAGCAGCGCCTGTTGCAACTCTTGCGCACTCATGCCATCGATGGCAAACGCCACCAGCGCCGTTCCTTCATCCGCCTCCAACGGCGACAACAGCCGCAAGCCAGGCAAGTGCGCCACGCGGCTGACCCAGTAGTTACGCAGGCTGGCCAGGCGCGCCGTCTTGGCGGCGGTGCCGCCCACCCTGTCATGAAACTCAAACGCGGCCGGCGCCGCCAGGATCGCCCCCACCGCCGGCATGCCTGCGTGCAGGCGGCAGCGGATATCATCCGGCGGATAATCGCGGTCGCCGAAATGCGGCTCGATCTTGTGCAGCTGCGCGGCGCGGATATACACGAAGCCGATGCCCGGCGGCGCGCCCAGCCATTTATGCAGGTTGAACCCTGCAAAATCCACGCCCAGCTGCTGCACATCGACCGCCACCTGCCCCAGCGCATGGGCGCTATCGAGCAGCACGTCGATGCCGTGTTCGCGCGCCAGTGCGACGATTTCGCGCACGGGCGCTTGCTGGCCGTTGGCCGGATACACCTGCGACAACAGCAGCAGCTTGGGCCGCACCGCAGTGCGCATGGCAGCCGCATAAACGGCGATCAGCTCGTCGCGGCTGATCGGTAAGGTCAACGATATTTCAACGGGCGTGACGCCGCGCCGCTGCTGCAGCGACTGCATGGCGTAGCGCATGGCGGGATAATCGAGATTACTCCATAACACGCTATCGCCTGGCTGCAGGCCGTGATACTGGCCGATCAGCACCTGCATGGATTCGGTAGCGCTGCGCGTCAAGAGGATTTCGTGCGGCTGCGCATGGATCAATTCGGCCAGCTTGCTGCGCAAGACTTCCACATGCGTGTGCACGAATTCACCGCGCAGAAAGGGGCTTAACTGCTCATTCGCATGGCGTATGCCCTGCTCGTACGCGGCATGCACGGGTGCTGCCATGGCGCCGAAATAACCGTGTTCGAGGTTGATCACGCCAGCTGGCGGCGTCGGATACAAGGCCGCGATGTCACGCCACCAGTTTTCATCTTTCAGTTCATCTTGAGACGCAAGGTGGTGCGGCATGGCGGGCCTTTCATCATTGTTCAGGACAGGTTCTGGCGTACCTGTTCAAAGAAGCAGACGGCGGCGCAGGCAGCCACGTTCAGCGATTCGATCTGGCCCAGGTGGGGAATCACCACCTGGTGCGTGGTCATCGACAGCAAGTCGTCGGCGACGCCCTGCCCTTCGTGGCCAAAGACCCAGGCGACGGGCTGGCGCAGGTCAACGTCATATACGCGCTGGGTGGCGTAACCACTGGTGGCCAGGGTCGCTACCTTCGAGGCCGACACCAGTGCGGCCAGGTCGACGTTTTCAAAGATATCGAGCACAAAATGGGCGCCCATGGCGGCGCGCAGCACTTTCGGAGACCAGCAGAACGCCGTGCCGGCGCTGCAATACACTTGCGTGATACCGGCGGCGGCCGCACTGCGCAGTATCGAACCCACGTTGCCCGGATCTTGCAGGTTATCGAGCAGCACGGCCGATACAGTCACCGGCTGCGTGACGGCGCGCTCGGGCGTGGCGATCAAAAACATCACGCCGACGCCGTGCTCCACCTGGCTGACGGCGTTATACAGCGCGTCGGGCAAACCGAGTACGTGCGCGCGCTGGCTTTCCAGCTGGCCGATGATCTCGGCCACTTCCGGGTTTTGCAGCGCGCTTTCGCTGACGATGCATTGCTCGGGCAAGCCGCGCAGCTGCAGGTAGGACTGGCACAGATGCACGCCGTCGAGCAGGGTGCGGCCGGCCTTGCGGCGCGCCTGCGAACTGCCCGCCAGTTTTACCAGGTCCTTGTATTGCGCGTTATCGCGCGAAGTGATCGTCTTCATGCCACCACCTCCTGTCCGCCAAACAGGGCAATCACATTGCGCACGGGCGCAAACGAGCGGCGGTGCACGGGCGAGGCGCCGTGCAGGTGTAAACGCTCCAGGTGCAGCTTGGTGCCATAGCCCTTGTGCTGGTCGAAGCAGTATTCGGGATAAGCCGCATGCAGATGCACCAGGGCGGCGTCGCGCGCCGTCTTGGCCAGGATCGACGCGGCGGAAATGGCATCGACCTTGTCGTCGCCGCCGATGATCGCCATGCCGCGGATCGGCATCACGGGGCAGCGGTTGCCATCGATCAGGGCCAGGGTCGGCACGGTGGACAAGGCTTCCACGGCGCGGCGCATGGCCAGCATCGACGCCTGCAAGATGTTGAGGCTGTCGATCTCTGCTTCCGATGCTTCGGCAATCGCCCAGGCCAGGGCCTTGGCCTTGATTTGCGGCGCCAGCAGGTCGCGCTTGGCTTCGCTGAGTTTTTTCGAGTCGCGCAAGCCCTCGATGGGCTGCGCCGGGTCGAGGATCACGGCGGCGGCAAACACGGGGCCGGCCAGCGGACCGCGCCCTGCTTCGTCGACGCCGCAAATGATTTCATCGAGCGAGAATGGCAAGTCGTCAAACAGGCCCGGATAGAGATTTTTCACGTTGAATCTTTATGTACTTTGATGGATTACTGCCGGTTGGCGGCAATGACCTGCATCACCGCGTTGGCGCTTTCGTGCGCGCTGTCGCGCAGCAGGCTGTGGTGCATGTCCGTAAAGCGTTGTACCAGGCGCAGACGGCCTGGCACATCGCTCAGCTGCTGCCACATGGCGTCGGCCAGCGCTTGCGGGCTGGCCGCGTTTTGCAGCAGTTCCGGCACCAGGTAGTCGCGCGCCAAAATGTTCGGCAGACCAATCCAGGGCTGATAGCCCATGTGGCGCATGATTTCCCACGAAGCGCGCATCATCTTGTAGGCGATGACCATGGGCTTCTTGTACAGCGCCACTTCCAGCGAAGCCGTACCGGACGCCACCAGCACCGCATCGGCGGCGCAGATAGCCGTGTGCGAGCCGCCATCGGTCAGCAGGATTTCGACATCCTGCAAGCCCGCTTGCGCGACCAGTTGCAGGAAATACTGGCGCTGCTTTTCTCCGGCCATGGGCGCGACGAAACGCAGCGAGCGGTCACGCTCCAGCAACAGCTTGCACGCGCCGACAAAGGCCGCCGTATTGTATTTGAGCTCGCCCATGCGGCTGCCCGGCATCAGGGTCACGACGTTCGCATCCTCGGGCAAGCCCAGGGTGCGGCGCGCAGCCGCTTCGTCGGGCTGCAAGGGAATCATCTCGGCCAGCGGGTGGCCCACATAGGTAACGGGCACGCCTGCCTTGCGGTAAATCTCTTCCTCGAACGGAAAGATTACCAGCATGTGCGAGACGGCCTTGATAATTTTCTTGATACGGCCGCCGCGCCAGGCCCAGATCTGCGGCCCGATGTAGTGCACGGTGGGGATGCCGGCTGCTTTCAGCTGCATCTCCAGGCCCAGGTTGAAGCCCGGGTAGTCGGCGCCGATGAACACGGCGGGCCGCTCGGCGATCAGCTGGTCGCGCAGCGCGTTCTGGATGCCCTTGATTTCGCGGTAGCGGGGAATGATTTCAAACAGTCCCCGCACCGTCAATTTGTCGAGCGGCCAGTCGGAAATGAATCCCTGCTGCGCCATGTGTTCGCCGCCGATGCCGTGGAAGCGCGCACCGGGCAGCTGCGGCGCCAGGCCGGACAGCAAGCGGCTGGCCAGCAGGTCGCCCGACACCTCGCCGGCGACGATGGCGACCGACAGGCCGCCAGCCGTGTCAGCGGACGATGCCACGCGAGGCCACACCGAGGAATTCGCGCATGGCGCGGATATGCTCCGCCGCTTCCGGCGAGGCCACTTCTTCTTCGAACAGGGCTGCCTTGGCTTCTTCCAGGGTGAGTCCCGAACGGTAGATCAGCTTGTAGGCGGTGCGGATGCCGTTGATCTGCTCGCGCGTAAAGCCGCGCCGTTTCAAGCCCTCGATATTGACGCCATGCGCCTGTGCCGGATTGCCGTTCAGGAGCACGAAAGGCGGCACGTCCTGTGTCAGGCTGGTGCTCATGCCCACAAAAGCATGCGCGCCGATCTTGCAGAACTGGTGCACGTTCGAAAAACCGCTCATGATGACCCAGTCGCCGATTTCCACGTGGCCCGCGAGCTGCGCGTTGTTCGAGAAAATCGTGTTGCTGCCGACCAGGCAGTCATGCGCCAGATGCACGTAGGCCGAGATCCAGTTGTCATTGCCCAGGCGCGTCACGCCGCCGCCCTGCACCGTGCCGGTGTTAAACGTGCAGAATTCGCGGATGGTGTTGCGGTCGCCGATTTCCAGGCGCGTCGCTTCGCCCGCCCATTTCTTGTCCTGTGGCTGCGCGCCGATCGACGAGAACTGGAACAGGTGATTGTCGCTGCCGATGGTGGTATGGCCGTCGATCACGACATGCGGCCCCACCTTGGTGCCGGCGCCGATGCGCACATGCGGGCCGATGATGGAATACGGCCCCACCTCGACCGAGCTATCGAGCTCGGCCTTGGAATCGACTATCGCCGTGGAGTGGATGCCCGCCATCTTACTGCCCCGCAGGCTGGCTCGCGTCCTGCGAGCTGCGGATGGTGCACATCAGTTCCGCTTCCAGCGCCACCTTGCCATCGACCGTGCCGACTGCCTTGTATTTCCAGATGCCGCGCGACACGCGCAGGATTTCCACGTCCATCTTCAGCTGGTCGCCCGGCTCCACCGGACGCTTGAAGCGTGCATTGTCGATGCCGACGAAATACACTACCGAATTCTCATCGGGTTTCACGCCCATCGTCAGGAACGACAGCAAGGCGGCCGTTTGCGCCAGCGCTTCGATCATCAGCACGCCCGGCATCACCGGTTTGTGCGGGAAGTGGCCCTGGAAGAATTCTTCGTTGACCGTCACGTTCTTGATGGCGGTGATGCTCTTGCCCGATTCCCAATCCAGCACGCGGTCAACCAGCAGCAGCGGATAGCGGTGCGGCAGCAGGGATTTGATGGCCAGGATGTCGAGGGTCTTGTTTTCAGTAGTCATTTTTCGTCTTGCTTGGTCAGTGTTTTAATTGTTTTTTCAAGCGCGCGTATCTTCTCGCGCATGCTTGAGAGGTTGCGCACGATGGCGGCGCTCTTTTCCCAGTCGGCGTTCTTCGCCAGCGGATAAAAGCCGGTGTACTGGCCCGGCTCCAGGATCGACCGCGACACCATGCTGCCCGAAGAGACATGCACCTTGTCGGCGATCGTCAGGTGGCCCAGTACCATGGCAGCACCGCCGAAGGTGCAGTACTTGCCGATGATGGCGCTGCCCGCCACGCCGACGCAGCCGGCCATGGCCGTGTGCGCGCCGATATGACAGTTGTGGCCGATCTGGATCTGGTTGTCGAGCTTTACGCCATCCTCGATCACCGTATCGGCCAGGGCGCCACGGTCGATGGTGGTGTTGGCGCCGATATCGACATCGTCACCGATCACTACCCTGCCCGTTTGCGGAATCTTGATGTAGACCCCGCCCTCATTGGCAAAACCGAAGCCGTCGGTGCCGATCACGGCGCCCGAATGGATGATACCGCGCTGGCCGATCACGCAGCGCGCGTGAAACGTCGCATTCGCCAGCAACTGCGTGCCGGCGCCAATGACTGCATCACGGCCCACCACGCAGCCAGGACCGATCACGCAACCGGCGCCAATCACGGCGCCCGCTTCGATCACGGCGTTGGCGCCGATGGACGCGCTTGGGTCGACCTGCGCGAGCGCATCGACCACGGCGCTGGCATGGATGCCGGCGGCCGGTTTGATGTCATGCAAGGCAGCGAAAAACTGCGCCGCACGCGCGAAGTACACATAGGGATTCGGTGTGACGATGCGCGCGCCGGTGTATTCATCGCCGATCAGCGCGTTGTCCGCCGGCGTGAGGATCAGCGCCGCGGCGCCGCTGCTGGCCGCCTGCGCGCGGAATTTACTATTGCTGAGAAAGCTGATGTGCGAAGCACCGGCGTCCGTCAGCGGTGCGATGCCTGTCACTTCCAGGTTGGGATCGCCCGCCAATTGACCACCGAAGCGTTCGACCAATTCTCCTAGTCGAGTGCCCATCTATGAAACCCTTATAAAAACGCCTGCCACTGCCTACTGCGCGGCGCGATTTGCGGTCTCCGATGCTCACTGTGCATGCGCACAGCTCCGCTTCTCAACCACAACTCACATCCGCTCGCTACGGCACTGTCAGGCGTGAAACCGTACTGTTACTTGTCCAGCGCCTTCAAGACCTTGTCGGTAATGTCGATGCGCGGGCTCGCCCACAGGGCTTCCTGCAGGACCACGTCATAGCCTTCGACATGCGCCATCTGCTGGATGATGGTGTTGGCCTTTTCCGCGATGGCGCTGCGCTCTTCGCTGGTGCGCTGGCTCAGGTCTTCGCGGAATTCGCGCTGGCGGCGCTGCAATTCCTTGTCCAGCTCGAAAAATTCACGCTGACGCTTGGCACGGTCGGCCTCGCTCAGGGTCGGCATGTCTTTTTCCAGCGCCTCGTTGGCCGCCTTGAAGCGGGCTGCCAGTTCCTGCACCGCTTTTTCGCGCGAGCGGAACTCTTCGGCCAGCTTGGCGCTGGCCAGCTTGGCCAGCTTCGATTCGTTATAAATACGTTCGCTGCTGATCCAGGCGATCTTCGACTCTTGAGCCTGCGCCTGCACCGGCAACAGCGCACTCCAGCACAATGCAATCACGGCAAGGGACTTGGGCAGGGTAGCGGATGCGGTGTTCATGATACTCCATGGTCAAAAAGTAAAAGCTGGCGCACCTGTTCGAGATGGCCGGTCAGAAACCGGTACCCATCTGGAACTGGAAACGCTCCAGGCGGTCTGTCGGCTTGGCGTTCAGCGGTTTGGCATAGCTCAGCTTGAGCGGGCCCACCGGCGAAATCCAGCTGATCCCCAGACCAGTAGAATAACGCAATTGCGAGAGACGCATCTTTTCGCCTTCCTGGTAGACCTGGCCGCTATCGACAAAGCCGAACCAGCGCAAGCTGCGGTCATTGCCCGAACCGGGGAATGGCAGTTGCAGCTCGGCGCTGCCGATCATGCGCGAAGCGCCGCCCAGCGCATCGCCGGTGGTCGGATCGACCGCACCCAGCGAGGAGCTCAGGTAGCCACGCACCGAACCGATACCACCGCCGTAGAAGTTCTTGAAGACCGGGTACACATGGTCGCCAATACCGTGGCCGTAATCGAATTCACCCTTCAGTGCCAGGGTCATCTTGCTGGTCAGCGGACGGAAATACTGATGCTCATACACGGCACGGAAGTATTTCTGGTCGCCGATCACGTCCACTTCCAGGTTGACGCGCTGGTAGCGGCCTACCGACGGCGTCAACGCGCTGTCGCGGTTGTCGCGCTGCCATGCCGCCGTCAGCGGGATCGAATTGGTGGTCGCGGCGCCGATACCATCGGACGGGCCGCCATTGTCGATCACATACTGGCGGAAGCGCGACGGGCTGGTCTGGTCGGTTTCCACGCGTGTACGCTCGGCACCGATACCGAAGAAGATGGTATCGGCTTCCGAGAACGGCACGCCGTAACTGACGCGGCCACCGGTTTGCTTGATCTTGTAGCTACCGATGTTCAGCGCCGGCGGTTCGGTGGTACGCAGATACAGCTCGAAGCTGCGCGAAATGCCGTCATCGGTGTAGTACGGATTGGTTTGCGACACGGCGATGGTGCGGCTGTAATGGCTGGTATTGACTTCCAGGCCCACCGTATTGCCGCTACCGGCGAAGTTGGCCTGCGAAATCGAGGCCGACAAGGTGAATTTTTCCGATTGCGAAAACGCGCCGCCGATCAGGAAGTTACCGGTCGGTTTTTCCACCACGGTCATGTTGACGTCAACCTGGTCGGTCGTGCCCTGCGCTTCCGGCGTATCGACGGTCACGTCCTTGAAATAGCCAAGGCGGTCGACGCGGTCGCGCGACAGCTTGATCTTGTTGCTGTCATACCAGGACGATTCGAACTGGCGGAATTCGCGGCGGATCACTTCATCGCGGGTAGTCGTATTGCCGGCGATATTCATGTGGCGTACGTAGACGCGCTTGCCCGGATCGACGACAAACGTAAACGCCACTTCATGCTTTTCACGGTTGATATCGGGATTCGCATTGACGTTGGCAAACGCGTAGCCGAAGGTAGCCAGGCGGTCCTGGATGCGCTTGTTGGTGGCCGTCAGGCGCGCGCCCGAATAGATATCGCCGTCATGCATCAGGTTCAGCGCCTTCAGCTCTTCTTCGCGGCCGAACATTTCGCCTTCGAACTTGGTCCCCGAGACCTTGTACTTCTCGCCTTCGGTGATGTTGATCGTCAGGTAGATGTCTTTTTTATCGGGCGTGATCGATACCTGGGTCGAATCGACCTGCATCTCGATATAGCCACGGTCCAGATAGAAGGACTTGAGCGATTCGATGTCGCCCGTCAGCTTGGTCTTCGAATACTGGTCGGCCTTGGTGTACCAGCTGAACCAGCCGCCCGTGTTCAGGGCCAGCTGCTCGCGCAATTCCTTGTCCGAGAATGCCTTGTTGCCGACGATATTGATCTGCTTGATGCGCGCGACTTCGCCCTCGTCCACCGCAAACACCACGTTGACGCGGTTACGCTCGATCGGCGTGACGGTGGTGGTGATTTTGACGCCATACAGGCCGTGCGACAGGTATTGGCGCTTGAGTTCCTGCTCGGCGCGGTCGACCGACGCCTTGTCGAAGATCTTCGCTTCGCCGACGCCGATTTCCTTCAAGGCCTTGACCAGCACGTCTTTTTCAAATTCCTTGGTGCCCGTGAATTCCACGGTAGCGATGGCCGGACGTTCCTCGACCAGCACCACCAGCACGTCGCCATCGACTTCCAGGCGCACATCCTTGAAAAAGCCCGTCGCATACAGCGCCTTGATGGCCGCGACGCTCTTCTCGTCGGAGAAGGTTTCTCCCACACGCACCGGCAGGTAGCTGAAGACGGTGCCCGCTTCGGTACGCTGGATCCCTTCGACCCGGATGTCCTTGACAGTGAACGGCTGAACGGCCAGCGCATGGCCGGCACAGAGGGCCAAGACGGCGCCGCCGATCAGGCTGCGGCGAAAGGAAGGCAAGACAAAACGAGCAGAATGTAATTTCATTGGGGTTATTCAATGGTAAATCAATGGACAAACATACACAAAGATTGCTTGTGCAACTTACACGATAGCCTCAGGCACTGCATTAATTGAGCAATCGCAACACGTCATTAAAGACGGCAAGCACCATCAAGGTCAGCAGCAGACCTATCCCCAAGCGCTGTGCAATGTCAGCTACGCGCTCCGGCAAGGGGCGTCCGGTCAAAACTTCCAGCGAATAATACAGCAAATGCCCGCCATCCAGAACAGGAATGGGTAGCAAATTCATCACTCCCAAGCTGATACTGATGAAGGCGATGAAGCTGAGGTAGCTCATCAGGCCAATACGCGCCGTCTGCCCTGCATAATCGGCGATGGTAATCGGCCCCGTCACATTCTTCAGAGAAACCTGCCCGGTAATCATTTTACCCAGCATTTTCACGCTCATGACACTGGTATCCCAGACTTTTTGACTCGCCTTGGCCACGGCGGCGAACGGTCCGGATGCCATAACGATCATATCCGGCGTCAGCGCGACCTCGGCCTTGATCTTACCAACTGTTACAGCTGCCTCGGCGCCCGTGCCCTTTTCACTGTCCGGCGTCACCGCCAGGGTCAGGTCCTGGCCATGGCGGCGCAACAATACTTCCAGGGTCTTGCCTGGCGCGGCGCGCAGGGTTTCAATCACGGCGATGCCATCAGCCATGGGCTGGCCATCGATCGCCAGGATCAGGTCGCCAGGCAGCAAACCGGCACGCGCAGCGGCGCCCTCAGGCAAAATTTTACCGAGCACGGGCGCCGGGCGGGCCAGCACCAGGCCCAGCTTGCCCATTGCATCGCCTTCCAGGTCCGATTCCGTCAGGCTGCCAGCCGGCAAGACCGCTTCCTGCAGGCCCCGCTCAGGCCGCTGCACTTCGATCTGCGCAGTCCTCTTGTCGAGTGTTGCCTGTATCAATTGCCAGCGCAGCTCGGACCAGCTGGCCACAGCTTTACCATTCACCGAGGTCACGGTATCGCCACTGCGCAAACCGGCCGCATAGGCGGCGCTGTGCGCGGCCACCGGGCCCAGCTTGCTCGACGGCTCTTCGATGCCATGCATGAACAGGCCCGCATACAGTACGATGGCGACCAGGAAATTGGCCAGCGGGCCGGCCGCCACGATGGCGATGCGGCGCCACACGCTCTGGCGCGTGAATTCGCGGCGCAGCTCCGCTGCCGGCAAACCGCTCAGGTCCTGGTCGCGGCTGTCGAGCATCTTGACATAGCCGCCCAGCGGCAATGCGGAAATCGCCCATTCCGTCTGGTCCTTGCCGAACTTGCGCGAATACACGACCTTGCCCATGCCGATGGAAAAGCGCAGCACTTTCACGCCGCACCAGCGCGCCACCAGGTAGTGCCCCAGCTCGTGCAAGGTGATCAAGGACCCCAGCGCAACGATGAAGGCCAGCAAGGTGGTAATGAGCGTCATGCAGCCAGCCTGTTGCCGATATACGCATGCGCCGCGGCGCGGGCCAATCTATCCTGCTCGATCACCGCCTCGATGCTGGAAGCATCGCCGTGCGGCACGCTCTCGATCACATGGGCAATCACCTTGTCGATCTGGCGGAAACCGATTTGCACGTCGAGGAAAGCTTGTACCGCCACCTCATTGGCGGCGTTCAGCAGCGCCGGTGCGGTGCCGCCTGCGCGCAAGGCGTCGAACGCCAGCGCCAGGCAAGGAAAACGCTGGAAGTCCGGACGTTCGAATTGCAAAGTGGCAATCTGCGCCAGGTCCAGTGGCGCCACGCCCGAAGCGATGCGCTGCGGATAAGCCAGCGCATGGGCGATCGGCGTGCGCATGTCGGGATTGCCCAATTGCGCCAGCACCGAACCATCCACATACGAGACCATGGAATGGATTACGCTTTGCGGGTGGATCACCACCTCGATCTGCTCGGCCGTAGCACCGAACAGCCAGTGCGCCTCGATCACTTCCAGGCCCTTGTTCATCATGGTGGCCGAATCGATGGAAATCTTGCGCCCCATGCTCCAGGTCGGATGCTTGCACGCCTGTTCCGGCGTGACGGCGTCGAGCGACTCGACGGCGCGCGTGCGGAACGGACCGCCCGAGGCCGTCAGCAGTATCTTCGCCACGCCAGACGCGGCCGGCGAGCGGCCATAGCTTTGTGGCAGGCACTGGAAGATGGCATTGTGTTCGCTGTCGATCGGCAGCAGTACCGCGCCGTTGTCGTGCACGGCATCCATGAACAGCTGGCCGGACATGACCAGCGCTTCCTTGTTGGCCAGCAAGACTTTCTTGCCAGCACGGGCTGCCGCCAAAGTGGGCGCCAGACCGGCTGCACCGACGATGGCCGCCATCACGGCATCGACCTGGGGTGCGCTGGCAATCTCGCACAAGGCATCGACACCATGATCCACTTGCGTAGTGATGCCCTGCCCGCGCAGCAAGCGGCTCAGTTCCAGCGCCGCTTCGGCGCTGCCGACGACGGCGCGCTGCGGGCGAAACTGCAAGCACTGGGCAGCCAGTTCGGCCACCTTGCTGTGCGCGCTCAGCGCATACACGCTGTATTGTTCAGGGTGACGCGCCAGCACGTCCAGGGTAGAAACGCCGACCGAGCCGGTGGCGCCAAGAATGGTAACGTATTGCATTGTGTTTCCTTAAACCCAGGCACCGACCAGGGCCGCAAATGGCAAGACCGGAATCAGGGCGTCGATACGGTCGAGTACGCCGCCATGGCCAGGCAGCAGATTGCTGCTGTCCTTGATGCCGGCGCGGCGTTTCAATTGGGATTCGAACAGGTCGCCGACGATGCTGGCGGCCACCACGACCAGCAAGACCAGCAAGGCTGTCAGCCAGCCATGGCGCAGTTGCAGCTGGACAGCAAAGGTGTCTTGCAGCACCGGCCAGGACGGCGCGGCCAGGATGGTGGCAGCAGCGATCACCAGCACGGCGATGCCGCCGCCGATGGCGCCTTCCCAGGATTTACCCGGAGAAATCGATGGCGCCAGCTTGCGCTTGCCGAAGGCCTTGCCCGAAAAATAAGCACCGATATCGGCAATCCAGACCAGCGCCATCACCGACAGCAGATACAGTGGGCTGTGCAGGAACAGGGCCACGATGGCCACGAAGCAGCCGACGATGGTGACGGCATAGACCAGGCTGAGCAAGGTATTGCCCAAACCTTCCAACGGCGGCAAGCCTGTCGCCAGCGAAGGCACGAAGCGGATCAGCCAGATCGCCACGGACAGGCCGAACCAGAATTTGACCTGGCCCAGGCCGCCAGTGCCGAAGAAGGCATAGGCAAAGGCCGCCGTCCAGACGGCCGCGATCAGCAGCGCCTGGCGATTTTTAAAGATGCGGAAGCTTTCCCAGACGGCGGCGCCGAAGAACGCCGTGGCGATCACGGCGAAGGCGGGGAAATTATTGAGATACAGAACGGGCAGCAAGACCGCCAACAAGACCAGGGCGGTGATTATCCGTGTTTTCAGCATCAGTTTGTCTTTTCTGTGAGTTGCGCGCTGGTGCGGCCAAAGCGCCGTTCGCGCTGCTGGTAAGACGCGATTGCCGCGTCGAGGCTATCGACATCAAAGTCGGGCCAGAAAGTTTCGGTGAAAAACAACTCAGTGTACGCCAGTTGCCATAGCAGGAAATTGGAAATGCGTTGTTCTCCGCCCGTGCGGATGAACAAATCGGGTTCGGGCGCATAGGCCATGGCCAGGTAAGGCGCCAGTTCTTCTTCCGTATAAGCATGATCGGCAGGCTGGCCCTTGGCCGCAGCTGCCGCTGTCATCTTGTTGACCGCTTGCATGATGTCCCAGCGGCCGCCATAGTTGGCGCAGATGGTGACGGTCAGGCGCGTATTGTGCGCCGTCTTGCGCTCGGCATTGGCGATCAGGGTTTGCAATTGTTCATTAAAACGCGACAAATCCCCTACCACTTTCAGGCGGATATCGTTGGCGTGCATGCGTACCACTTCGCGCTCGAGCATGGTAACGAACAAGCGCATCAGCATCGATACTTCTTCTTCCGGACGGCGCCAGTTTTCCGAACTGAAGGCAAACAGGGTCAGGTATTCGACGCCCCGGTCGATACAGGTTTCCACCACGCCGCGCACGGCATCGGCGCCCTTGACGTGGCCCGCGACGCGGGGCAGGAAGCGTTTGGTTGCCCAACGGCCATTGCCATCCATGATGATTGCCACATGGCGCGGCACTCGGCCCACCTCTGGTACCGCCGTTGTCGAACTCGAATAGATCATGAAAACACTAAGACCAAATGAAAAGATAGCTATTATGAGCCAAATAGCACTGCCCGGGAAAGCAAAGCCGTCCCGGGCAGTGTATTTAATTCGCCAGATCCTAGACCGTCAGCACTTCTTTTTCTTTATCAACCACCATCTTGTCGATGTCAGCGATGAATTTGTCGGTCAGTTTCTGCACTTCTTCCGACGAACGGCGCTCGTCGTCTTCCGAGCAGGCCTTTTCCTTGACCAGCTTTTTCAGCGATTCATTGGCGTCGCGGCGGATATTACGCACGGCAATTTTCGCATCTTCCGCTTCGCTCTTGACCAGTTTCACCATTTCCTTGCGGCGCTCTTCCGTCAGCGGCGGGGTCGGTACGCGGATCAAATCGCCCTGCGCCGACGGGTTCAGGCCCAGGTCAGCGTCACGGATGGCTTTTTCGATGGTGTTGGCCATCTTCTTTTCATACGGCTGCACACCGATCGTGCGCGCATCGATCAGGGTCACGTTGGCCACCTGGGTCAGCGCCGTCGGCGAACCGTAGTATTCGACCATGACATGGTCCAGGATACCCGTATGGGCACGGCCCGTACGCACCTTGGCCAGGTCGCCCTTCAGCGTTTCCAGCGACTTGGTCATGCGTTCCTGGGCATTTTTCTTAACGTCGACTAAGGACATTGATGCTCTCCAATCTTGTGGTGGCGCCTGTCAAAACCTGCTGCGCGTCGGCATAGGCGGCCTGCGATGCTCACCGTACTGATGTACGGTTGCGCTTCTCGGCCACCTCCGCCTTCCGCTCGCGACGGTTTTGTCAGGCGCTGTTAATGATGATAATAAATCTTAAAGTTACTGATTTTATACGTGAACCAGGGTGCCTTCGTCCTCACCCATGATGACGCGCTTGAGCGCGCCGGGCTTGGTGATCGAAAACACCTTGATCGGCAGCTTCTGGTCGCGGCACAGGGCGAATGCGGTGGCGTCCATCACTTGCAGGTGCTTGGCGATCGCTTCGTCGAAGGTAATCGTGTGGAACAGGGTGGCGTTCGGGTCTTTCTTCGGATCGGCCGTGTAGACGCCGTCGACCTTGGTGGCCTTCAGCACGATTTCAGCGCTGATTTCCGAACCGCGCAGGGCGGCTGCCGTGTCGGTGGTGAAGAAAGGATTGCCGGTGCCGGCCGCGAAGACGACGACTTTGCCTTCTTCCAGGTATTGCAGGGCTTTCGGGCGCACATACGGCTCGACCACTTGCTCAATGCCGATGGCCGACATGACGCGCGCCGTAATGCCCACGTGGCGCATGGCGTCAGCCAGGGCCAGTGCATTCATCACGGTGGCGAGCATGCCCATGTAGTCGGCGGTGGCACGGTCCATGCCTTGCGCACCCGGCGCGACGCCGCGGAAGATATTGCCGCCGCCAATCACGATTGCCAGTTCCACACCCAACTTTGCCACCTCGGCCACATCGGCCACCATGCGCTCGATCGTGGCGCGATTGATGCCGTAGGGATCATCGCCCATCAGGGCTTCGCCGGACAACTTGAGGAGGACGCGCTTGTAGGCTGGTTTTGACATGAGCTGGGGCTCCATAAATGAGGTTATTCGAGTATGACATGGCGCAGCGCCGTGCGGCGCCGGTCAGGCGCGCGGGACTGCCCATGCCGCCGCCCGGCATGCAGGATGCGGGCGGGCCAAAAAAACGGGCCTCTCGGCCCGCTTTACTTACGCTCCCTGGGAGGCAGCGATTTGTGCTGCGACTTCTGCTGCGAAGTCGTCTTGCTTCTTCTCAATGCCCTCGCCTACCACGTACATGGCAAAGCCTTTGACGCTGGTATTAGCGGCTTTCAGCATTTGCTCAACCGACAGCTTGTCGTTTTTCACGAAAGCTTGGTTCAGCAAGGAAACTTCTTTCAGGTACTTCTGTACCGAACCTTCCAGGCGCTTGGCCAGGATTTCTGGCGATTGCGCTGGCTTGCCTTCGGCCGCTGCCTTGGCTGCATCTTCTTCAGCTTTCAGTTTTGCAACCGAACGCTCTTTTTCGATCAGTTCCGCAGGAACTTGTTCGGACGACAACGATACTGGCTTCATTGCAGCGATGTGCATGGCCACGTCTTTGCCCACTTGCTCATCGGCGCCGTCGAATTCGACGATCACGCCAATGCGCGAACCGTGCAGGTACGATGCCAGCTTGGCGCTGGTTTCGAAACGCTGGAAGCGGCGGATGGTCATGTTTTCGCCGATTTTACCGATCAGGGCCGAACGCACTTCGTCCAGGGTCTTGCCATCGAGTGGCAGGGCCAGCAGGGCAGCTACGTCAGCCGGGTTGTGTTCTGCTACCAGACGCGCTGCGCTGTTTGCCAGTGCCAGGAAGTCGTCGTTTTTAGCAACGAAGTCGGTTTCCGAGTTCACTTCGACCAGGGCGCCTACGCCGTTGGCGATGTAAGTTGCTACCACGCCTTCAGCGGTGATGCGTGCCGATGCTTTCGATGCCTTGCCGCCCAGTTTGACGCGCAGGATCTCTTCAGCACGTGCCATGTCGCCATCGGCTTCGGTCAGTGCTTTTTTGCATTCCATCATTGGTGCGTCGGTCTTGCCGCGCAATTCGCCTACCATCGCTGCTGTAATCGCTGCCATGTGTTTCTCCATTCGGTGAGTCGACAGTCGCGGCCCGGGCTTGCACCCCGCCAGCGTGTACCATCGTTTTTTTGTTAAAAAAAAGGGGGAGCTGCTGCCACCCCTTTTCCATTACTGCTGTGTCTTGCAAACCGCTATCTTGCGATAGCGTGGCAATTAAGCCTGTTCGTTGACTTCGACGAATTCGTCGCCAGCGGCTGCTTTAACCAGTTCGATTACTTCGTTACCGGCAGCTGCACGACCTTCGATGATTGCGTCAGCAACACCGCGAGCGTACAAGGTGATGGCTTTCGAGGAGTCATCGTTACCTGGGATCACGAAGTTCACGCCTTCTGGGGAGTGGTTGGTATCGACCACGCCGATAACCGGGATACCCAGTTTAGCTGCTTCGGTGATCGCACCTTTGTGGTAGCCAACGTCAACCACGAAGATTGCGTCAGGAACGCCGCCCATGTCCTTGATGCCGCCGATCGATTTTTGCAGCTTGATCATCTCACGGGAGAACATCAGCGCTTCTTTTTTCGACAGCTTTTCGATCGAACCGTCTTCGATCATCGCTTCCATGTCCTTCAGGCGCTTGATCGAGGTTTTGATCGTTTTGAAGTTGGTCAGCATACCGCCCAACCAACGTTGATCAACGAAAGGCACGCCAGCGCGTTGTGCTTCAGCAGCGATGATTTCGCGTGCTTGACGCTTGGTGCCAACCATCAGGATGGTGCCACGGTTTGCAGCCAGTTGACGCACGTGCTTCATTGCGTCCTGGTACATCGCCATGGTTTTTTCCAGGTTGATGATGTGGATCTTGTTGCGGTGGCCGAAGATGAACGGTGCCATTTTTGGATTCCAAAAACGGGTTTGGTGACCAAAGTGGACACCGGCTTCCAGCATTTCGCGCATTGTTACGGACATTATTAACTCCAGGGTTGGGTCTGGAATCCGATCAGTCACCATACAGGCACCCTTGTCGACCGGATTCGCTTGTTTATGTAAATTAAAGTCAGCCCAGCTGCAGGCTGCTTGTTGCATTGCTTAAAATGGAATTCAAGCAACCCGGGATTCTACACCGAAATGACAAGGGCATCAAGTGCGCGCTGCAAATGAAAAAGCCCGCCAGGCGAACCTGGCGGGCTTTGCGCATGCTTGTCAGACTATCATCTCACGCCCCATGCGGGGCGCGGGATCAGAAAGCCTGGCTGTAGCGTACGTAGAAGAAACGATCGATAGGCACGTCTGGATCAACCACGCTGCTCGATGCCTGGCCGCGGCGAACCACGCGTGGCGCCTTGTCGAACACGTTGTTGGCGCCAAGCGTAATGTGACCTTTCCAAGGCGTTTTGTAGCCAACGCTCAAGTCGCTATAAGTCACCGAACCAATCTTGTTGTAGCGGCCAAAAGTAGCCTTGCCGGTCGGGTTGCTGCAATCCTGGGTGGCAGAGAAGCAGCCATCTTTCGTGCCACTGACGTAGCGCGAGGTGAAGGTGGCATTCCAGTTACCCAGGGCCCAGTCCAGCGACAGGTTCGATTTCAGGCGGTTGTACAGGTATTCGCCGTTGTACTCATCCCAATCGGCGCCATCTTCGCTCTGGATACGATACGATTTGACCCAGGTCGAATCGGAGCGCAGCGTGAAGTTGCCGTACGACGAGCGTGGGAAGCGATAGTTGAAGCCAAAGTCAACGCCTTCGGTTTGCAGTCGACCCAGGTTGGCGTTACCCAGGCTCATGTCGATGATCTCGCCACTGGCGTTACGGCGCAACTGGTTGCAGAACGACGACACGCCCTTCAGGTAACACTGATCCAGCACGTAATCTGCGTCAACCGCGGTGATCTTGTTGCGAACTTCGATATTGAACCAGTCGATCGTAACGGCCAGGCCGGGCACGTACGACGGGCTGTAGACCAGACCGATGGTCTTGGTTTTGGCGGTCTCAGGCTCCAGCGTGCTATTGCCGGCGCCCTGACGGAAGGCCACATTCGATTGCGCACCGGTGGCGTCGACCGGATTGCCGGACTGGTTCAGCTGGCGATAGTTGGCTGGCACGCCGGCTTTCGCGCAGTTCGCGCGTACGGTGGCGTTGGTGGCAGCCTGGCCGTTGACCGCATCACAGATATCCAGGTACTCGACAAATGATTGCGAGCCACCACCGAAGGTATCGCCCAGCGACGGAGCGCGGAAGCCCTGCGCCCAGGTGCCGCGCACCAGCAGGTCGTTGACCGGCTTCCACATCACGCTTACTTTGCTGTTGGTGGTCGAGCCGAAGTTGCTGTAGTCCGAATAACGCGATGCGAGATCGAGCGACAGGAACTTGGCCAGGAACACATCCTTAAGCAGCGGCACGTTTGCCTCGAGGTAAGCCTCGCGCACCGAATAGCGGCCGTAAGTAGGGTTCGAAGCCAGGTCGGTCGAATAACCGGACTGTTCAAACAGGCCTGGCTGGTTGTAGCCGCGCACCGAACGGTGCTCAAGACCGCCGGCCACGCCCACCGCACCGGCTGGCAGGGTGAACAACTCGCCGGACAGGTCGGCGGTGGCGCTGTTGACGGTGCTGCCGTAGGTCGACAGGCCGATCGAATTGATATAAGCCAGCGCTTCAGGAGTCGAAGCCGATGGACCGCCGATAATATTGAACGGGACGCAGGCGTTCAACGCGATCGGATCGGCAGCCGTGCCGCACTGCACCTGGCCGGCGGAGTTCAGGAACGATGGGCCCAGCGCCTTTTTCAGGTTCAGCAGATTGATGTTGCCCGAGCTTTTCTGGGTACCGGTAACGCTGTTGTGATTATAAGCAACGCTCCAGTTCCAAGGCTTGCCACGCAGATTGAAATTACCTTCCAGCACAGCATCGACGTGCAAGGTCTGGCTATTGTTCTCGCTCACGCGCGGCAGTTCGATCGTGCGGCGGTAGAAGAACAGATCCTGGCCATTGCCGGCGCCGGCGACCGAGTTGCCATACGGATTGAAGTAGCTATCCTTGTCGATGTAGACCGGATAGGTGGACTGCGATTCACTGTTCAGCGGATAACCGGCGACCTGGCGGCTCGAAGTACGCTCCGAGTACATCGCCGTGGTCTTCAAGCGCATGTCCATCGGCAGCGAGATCTCGCCCTTGGTGAAAGCCGTGGTCAGCTTCGTCGGTGCCTGGAACATCATCTGGCTGGCCGAGTTGAAGTTATCCTCGGGACGACCGTCATAGTCGTGGTAATTGGCAGGATTGCGCGCATCGGCGCCAACGCCGACACCATTGCTGCCGCCGGTGTGGTTCAGCACTTTGTCAAACGAACCGTCCAGCGGGCTGATGTTACCCCATGGACCGATACCCAGGCCTGCAGTCGGGTTTTTCGGGCCGCGCGGGGAAGCGGTAATGACGCGGTCCCGGGCCCAGACAGGGGCAGTATTGCTATGCGACAAGCCGAACATCATCGAGGCTTTTTCGTCGCCAGCGCCATAGGCAAAGTTGTAATCGTTGGTCTCGGCATCACCCTTGGAATTCCGGCCGGTGTAGGCACTGAAGCTGCCGCCAACCATGGTTTTCTTCAGGATAATATTGACCACGCCAGCGATCGCGTCCGAGCCGTAGATCGCGGAAGCACCATCCTTCAGGATTTCGATGCGTTCAACCATCGAGGTCGGTACAGTCGAGATGTCGGTGTAGCCATCAACCGATTGCGTCCAGCGCTTGCCATCGACCAGCACCAGCAAACGGTTCGAACCCAGGTTGCGCATGTCGATGTATTGACCGCCCGCTTCCGCGTCCGAGGCCAGGGTCGTGCCCTTGCTGAAGGCTGGAGGCGCCATGCCGGTCATCTGATTGAGAACGTCGCCGATATTGACCAGGCCGGTGGCCTGGATCTGCTGCGAGGTCATGGTAAACACTGGCTGTGCTGTTTCCAGATCAACCTGGCGAATACGCGAGCCGGTAATTTCTACTCGCTGTGGTGCCTCTGCTTCCGCCTGTGCCTGAGCAAAAGCGGTCAGCGTATTCAATGCCATTGCCACTGCGACGGCAATTTTAGTGCGTTGATGCATACATTCTCCGATTTGAAATATTACTTACCGACCTTTTCGGTCAGATTTTTTATAAACATAAAATGAATTATGTCCAATGCCATGTGAATTTCATGCCATCGCCTGTGTCTCCAGGCGTACATCGCTTTATGAGCAAATCGGCAAGATTTCCATGGCGGCCCAACATCAAACCATTTCCAAAGCAACACTGTCAATATGACAGGAAAGTGAATTCAACAAAGAAACAACACATTTAAAAAGCCACATAATTTTGATGTTCTTACGAAAAAAACGTTGTTATGCTACATAGCAATTGTGCATGTGCCAGCTCGGCACAACGGCACAGCTGCTGCATGTGCGCCCGCCATCTGATGGCGCGCCAGCCGCATTTTTGTGGACTGGGCCGCCAAGCTGAAATCATCTGAAAATTTACTACGCAGATATTTACTGCAATCCGCTGTCTGCTTTTCAATGCTTTTCATCACGCACCAATCTGGGGCAAATTACATGGCACTGTTTTATCCCCATCCCCTCCGGGAAGGACAGGGCGAATTACATCTGCCTCGTTTATAATTTCGGCATATTTGCAGATTGCTTCCTTACTACAGGACTCATCTGTGCTTTTTTACCGAATACCTTGCAGATTGCGACCCATATCATGTCCACCATCCGTATCAATTCCGCCGCCGACATCGAAGGCATGCGCATCGCCGGCAAGCTCGGCGCCGAAGTGCTCGACTACATCGCGCCATTCGTCAAGGTAGGCGTGACCACGGGTGAACTCGACCGCCTTTGCCACGAATACATGGTCAATGTGCAGGGCACCATCCCTGCCCCGCTGAACTATTGCCCACCCGGCTACACGCCCTACCCGAAAGCCATCTGCACCTCCGTCAACGACGTGATCTGCCACGGCATTCCGGGCGATAAAGTGCTCAAGAGCGGCGACTCCGTGAATCTCGACATCACCGTCATCAAGGATGGCTACCATGGCGACAACAGCCGCATGTTCCTGGTTGGCACACCCTCGATCCTGTCCAAGCGCCTGTCGGAAATCACCTATGAATGCATGTGGCTGGGCATCGCCCAGATCAAGCCGGGCGCCCACCTGGGCGATATCGGCCATGCGATCCAGCAACATGCGGAAAAAGCCGGCTATAGCGTAGTGCGCGAGTTCTGCGGCCACGGCATCGGCAAGGTTTTCCATGAAGAACCGCAAGTGCTGCATTACGGCAAACCGGGTACCCTGGAGCGCCTGGAAGCAGGCATGATCTTCACCGTCGAACCGATGATCAATGCGGGCCGCCGCGAGATCCGCGAGATGAACGATGGCTGGACCATCAAGACCAAGGATCGCAGCCTGTCGGCACAGTGGGAACATACGGTGCTGGTGACGGAAACCGGCTATGAAGTGCTGACCGTGTCGCCCGGCATGCCGCCACCGCCGGCCATCATCAACGCCGCCTGACCGGCTTGACCACCGCCACCCGCCAGCCATACGCATACGCACCATCAGGCCACAGATGAACAAGCACCTCCGGGAACAGCTTAAACAGCAACTGAAAGCCGACCGCCAGGTCGTCATACAGGCCTTCCAGTCCGACGGCAAGCCCGAGAAACTGTTGCGCAGCCTGCGCCACAGCGTCGATGGCGTGCTGGCGCGCGCCTGGCAAGAGGCGCAGTTGCCCCCTGGCACGGCGCTGGTGGGAGTGGGTGGTTATGGCCGCGGCGAACTGTTTCCCTATTCCGACATCGATCTGCTGATCCTGCTGCAACAGGCGCCGGACACGGCTACCCAGGGCAAGCTCGAAGAGCTGGTGCAACTGCTGTGGGACCTGGGCCTGGAAATCGGCCACAGCATCCGCACGGTGGATGAATGCATGAGTGAATCGAAGGCCGACATCACGGTGCAGACCAGCTTGCTCGAAGCGCGGCTGGTGTGCGGCAACGCCGAGCTGTTTGCCCAGTTGCAGCAGCGCTACCAGGCGGCGATGGACCCGCAGGCGTTTTTCCAGGCCAAGACGGCGGAAATGCGCCAGCGCCACGCCAAGTATGAAGACACGGCCTTCAGCCTGGAACCGAATTGCAAGGAAAGTCCGGGCGGCTTGCGCGACCTGCAGGTGATCCTGTGGGTGGCCAAGGCGGCCGGCCTGGCGAACTCGTGGCGCACCCTGGCTACCAGCGGCCTGATCACCTTGACGGAAGCGCGCCAGCTGATGGAGAAAGAGCGCGCCTTCAAGGATATCCGCGTGCGCCTGCACCTGCACGCCGGCCGCCGCGAAGACCGGCTGGTATTTGACGTGCAGACGGCGATTGCCGAATCATTGGGCTTGCAGGCGACAGGCACTGGCCCGCATATGCGCCGCGCCAGCGAATTTTTGATGCAGCGCTATTACTGGGCCGCCAAGACGGTGACCCAGCTCAACACGATCCTGCTGCAAAACATCGAGGCCCGCCTGTTCCCGCAGGACGGCCAGCCGGTCAGCATCAACGACCGTTTCAATGAAGTCAACGGCCTGATCGATATCAGCGCCGACGATACGTTTGAAAAAAACCCGTCGGCCATGCTGGAAATCTTCGTGCTGATGACGGAGCGGCCCGCCTTGAAAGGCCTGACCTCGCGCGCCACGCGGGCCCTGTGGCACGAGCGTTTCAAGATCGACGCAGCCTTCCGCCAGGACCCTGTCAACCGCGCCCTCTTCCTGCGCATCATGCAGGCGCCCGTGGGCATCATCCATGCGCTGAGGCGCATGAACGAGATGAGCATCCTGGGGCGTTATTTACCGAATTTCCGCCGCATCGTGGGCCAGATGCAGCACGACCTGTTTCACGTGTACACGGTGGACCAGCACATCCTGATGGTGGTGCGCAATATGCGCCGCTTCACGATGAGCGAACATGCGCACGAATACCCGTATTGCAGCCAGCTGATGGCCGATTTTTCGCAATCCTGGTTATTGTATGTCGCCGCCCTGTTCCACGATATCGCCAAGGGCCGCGGCGGCGACCACTCCAGACTGGGCGTGGCCGACGCCACCCAGTTTTGCCAGGAACATGGCTTGTCGGACGAAGACACGGAACTGGTGGCTTTCCTGGTGGAAAATCATCTGGCCATGTCGCAAGTGGCGCAAAAGCAGGATATTTCCGACCCGGACGTGATTGCCGCCTTCGCCAAAGTCGTCAAGGATGAGCGCCACCTGACGGGCTTGTACCTGCTGACGGTGGCCGATATCCGCGGCACCAGTCCCAAGGTGTGGAATGCCTGGAAGGGCAAACTGCTGGAAGACCTGTACAAGGTGACCTTGCGCGTGCTCGGCGGCGAACCCCATACGGCCGACCGCGAACTGAAAAACCGCCAGCACGAAGCGCTGGCCACCCTGCGCCTGTACGGCCTGCCGCCGGACGCACATCAAAAACTGTGGCAACAGCTGGACGTGGCGTATTTCCTGCGCCATGACGCCTCCGATATCGCCTGGCAGACGCGTTCGCTATACGATAAGCTCGACAGCAAATTGCCGGTGGTAAAATGCCGGCTGGCGCCGATCGGCGAAGGCTTGCAAGTGGCTGTCTACGTGCCCGACCAGCCCGACCTGTTCGCGCGCATCTGCAGTTATTTCGACCGCAAGAACTTCAGCATCCTCGATGCGAAGATCCACACGACGAAAAACGGCTATGCACTCGACACCTTCCTGGCCACCGAGCAAAGTTTCGCCAAGAGCTACCGCGACATCATCAGCCTGATCGAGCATGAACTGGGCGAATTGCTGCAGTCGCAGGCGCCGCTGCCGCCGCCCGGCAAGGGCCGCCTGTCACGGCTGTCGCGCACCTTCCCCCTGCAGCCTACGGTCGACTTGCGGCCCGATGAGAAGGGGCAATACTACCTGCTGTCGGTGGCCGCCAACGACCGCACGGGTTTGCTGTATGCGATCGCCAACGTGCTGACCAAATACCGGGTCAACTTGCATACAGCCAAGATCATGACCCTGGGCGAGCGGGTCGAAGACGTGTTTCTCGTCGATGGCCCCACGCTCAGCAACGCCCGCAACCAAATCTTGCTGGAAACCGATTTACTCGATGCGCTCAAGGTATAAGGCATCAAAAAATACCTTGCTCCATCGCCACTCTTACCGACACTGAAACACACACCATGACCGAAGAATTATTACGCCTGTCCAAACGCATGTCCGAACTGGGCCTGTGCTCCCGCCGCGAAGCCGATGAATGGATCGCCCGCGGCTGGGTCCGCGTGGATGGCAAAGTGGTGTCCGAACTGGGCAGCAAGGTCTTCCCCAGCCAGCGCGTGACCGTCGAACGCCAGGCGGCCGCCGAACAATCGAAACGGGTTACCGTCCTGATCAACAAGCCGGTCGGCTATGTCAGCGGCCAGGCCGAAGATGGCTACACGCCGGCCGTAGCGCTGATCAAGGCCGAGAACCGCTGGGCGGAAGACAAGAGCCCCGAACAATTCCACCCCACGCAACTGCGCAGCCTGGTGGCGGCCGGCCGCCTGGACATCGATTCAGTCGGCTTGCTGGTGCTGACGCAGGACGGCCGCGTGGCCAAGCAGTTGATCGGCCACGATACCGACATCGACAAGGAATACCTGGTGCGCGTGCAATACACCAAGGGCGGCACCCTGCCCGACAGCGATTTGCGCAAACTCAACCATGGCCTGTGGCTGGACGGCAAGCCGCTCCTGCCCGCCAAGGTGCGCTGGCAAAACGAAGACCAGCTGAGCTTTACTTTGCGCGAAGGTAAAAAGCGCCAGATTCGCCGCATGTGCGAAGCCGTTGGCTTGAAGGTGGTGGGCTTGAAACGCGTGCGTATCGGCAAGGTCAAGCTGGGCGACTTGCCTGCCGGCCAATGGCGCTACCTGAGCGCGGACGAGCAGTTTTAATTCCGAAAAACACGGCAAAGATATACTCAGAACAAGACCCTGCGTATATCACGCCGCTACGGCGCCTTGCGGGAAATTGCTGCAAGAAAAGCAATCATTGTGATTTGATTAGCATATCTTGCCTTAAGCCTATACACTATTCCCCATCAGAACATAAGAGATAAGCTGTCGTGAACGATCCCATTCCCAATCCCCTGCGCAAAGGTGCGCCCAGCCTGGCCGATATAGCCGAGCCCATGGCGCCCGGCACCAAGCCGCACCACATGAGCGACCCGTGGGATATCGGCGAAACCCTGTGCAGCCTGGCTGACAATGGCGACGCCATTTCGATCTACCCGAACGGCGGCGACGACGTGCTGATGGCACGCGTGCTGTCGGTCGATGACGACTTGCCGCAATTCATACTGGAATTGAATGAAGGCACGACCTTGCCCAACGGCAGCGCCACTTTTGTTTCCTGGGTGCACAACGCAAAGCTGCAATTCACCATCAATGGCGAATGGGAGGCCCACCCGGAGCGGCCCAATGTCTACCAGGTGAATTTCCCCAGCCACTGCCTGGTACTGGAGCGGCGCGAATCGACACGCCTGGAAACCCCGCTGGGCGTGTATTACATCGCCGCCTTCGTACTCGAAGGACGCCCCTACGAATTGCAGCTGTATGATTTCTCGGCTGGCGGCATCGGCATGCGCGCCCACCCGCGCGACACCGTCGGCCTGTATGTGGGGCGCAAGCTGTCGCGGGTACGCCTGGAACTGGGGCCGAACAAAGTCATGATCGCCGACCTGGAAATCCGCCTGTCGCGCACCTTCCGCTCCTTCCTGCTGGGCGAACAGGTACAGATCGGCTGCCGCTTCCTGAACCTGACGGACGCCATGCAGGATGAATTGAAAATGCTGCTCGATAATTTGGGCAGCAGCCGCAAGGTGCGTTAAGGCCGGGGTCAGACCCTCAACGCTGCTAACGCAAAGCTCTGCGCTAACGCCCCCGAGGGTCGGCCCCCAAACTTAATCGTCATCGTTCGGATCGAGATCCGGAAACATCACTTCCGTAAAGCCGAACTGCGTGAAATCAACGATACGCATCGGATACAGGATGCCGTGCAAATGGTCGACTTCATGCTGCACCACGCGCGCATGGAAGCCGTCGCAATCGCGGCTGATGGCGTTGCCGAACTGGTCTACGCCTTCATAGTGCAGCTCGCTCCAGCGCGGCACGCTGCCACGCAGGCCGGGCACCGACAAGCAGCCCTCAAAGCCCTCTTCCTTGCGCTCCGACAAAGGCGTCAGCACAGGATTGATCAGCACCGTTTCCGGCACTTGCGGCGCATCAGGGTAACGCAGGTTCTGCTTGAAGCCGTAAATCACCAGTTGCAGGTTGACACCAATCTGCGGCGCCGCCAGGCCCGCGCCATTGGCGGCATGCATGGTATCGAACATATCGGCGATCAAGGCGTGCAGCTCGGGCGTATCGAACTCGCGCACGGGTTCAGCCATCCGCAGCAGGCGCGGATCGCCCATTTTCAGGATTTCACGTACCGTCATGTTGGTTCCTTCTCCGATTGCAATTGCTGCAAATAAGTGCGGAAGGCGGCACCCGTTTCCGGATGTTTCATCCCCATCGCCGTGGTCGCCTTCAGATAGCCGAGTTTGGAGCCACAATCATAGCGCTGGCCCGTGTAGCGGTAGGCCAGCACGCGCTCTTCGCGCATCAGGGCGGCAATACCGTCCGTCAGCTGGATCTCGCCCCCCGCACCGGCGCCGATTTTTTCCAGATGATTGAAGATGCGGCTGGTCAACACATAGCGGCCTACCACGGCCAGGGTCGATGGCGCCTCTTCCGGCAGCGGTTTTTCCACGATGGCCGACACCAGTTCCAGGTCGGGCTGGTAATTCCTGGCGCTGACGATGCCGTATTGCTTGGTTTCCGCGCGCGGCACGTCCTGCACCGCCAGCAGCGAGCAATTTTCATACTGGAAGACATCGGTCATCTGCGCCAGCACCGGGCGCACGCCCTCTGGCACATCCATGAAGTCATCGGCCAGCAGCACCGCAAACGGTTCATCGCCCACCACCGGACGGGCGCACAGCACGGCATGGCCCAGGCCCAGCGGCGCCGACTGGCGAATATAGATGCAATTGACATGCTTGGGAATCACGTTTTGCACCATCTCCAGCAACTGGCGCTTGCCGGCTGCTTCCAGCTCCGTTTCCAGCTCATAAGCCGTGTCGAAATGGTCTTCGATGGCGCGCTTGTTGCGGCCGGTGATGAAGATCATTTCCGTGATACCCGCCGCGACCGCCTCTTCCACCGCATACTGGATCAGTGGCTTGTCGACGATGGGCAGCATTTCCTTCGGTTGCGCCTTGGTGGCGGGCAAGAAACGGCTGCCCAGGCCGGCCACGGGAAACACTGCTTTTCTGATTTTTTTCATAAATTTATCTGCAAAATGTTAAATTGAATTATTCTTGCGCCAGCAGGGCCAGCAAGCCCGCTTCATCGAGCAGGGCCACGCCCAGCTCCTGCGCCTTGGCCAGCTTGCTGCCGGCGTCGGCGCCGGCCACCACATAACTGGTTTTTTTCGATACAGAACTGCTGACCTTGCCACCGGCCGCCTCGATCAGCGCGGCTGCGTCATCGCGCCCCATGGTGGGCAAAGTACCCGTCAAGACAAAGGTCTTGCCTTCGAACTTGCCACCAGCAGCGGGCAACTCGGGTAATTCTGCCAGCAATTGCGTGCGCAGCTCGTCCAGTTGGCGCAGCAGCGCCACATTGGCCGCCTCGGCCAGCCAGGAGGACAAGGCATCGGCCACGCCCGCCGGCAAGCCCGCCTGGAAACCGCTGCCCTGCGCCGCCAGGCTGGCCAGGGTCAGCCCCCGCTCCACCAGCTGCTTGCTGCGCGCCTCCGTCAGCTTGGGAATGCCGACGGCCGCCAGCAGCTTGGTTTGCTCGAGTTGCGTGCGCAGCTTGGCACTCGGCGCGTGCTCGCCCTGCGGCACCACGCCAGCGGACAACAAGGCGTCCAGCGCCTGCTGGTTTTTTGGCTCGGCAAAAAAGTCAGCGATGGACAAGGCCACCGTGCCGCCAATATCGGGCAGCACGCGCAGCAAGGCTGCCGGCGCGCGACGCACGCGCGCCAGGCTGCCCAGCCATTCAGCCAGGGTCTTGGCCGTCGATTCGCCCACATGGCGGATGCCCAGCGCAAACAGGAAACGCTCAAGCGGCGGCTGCTTGCTGGCCTCTATGCCCGCCAGCAGGTTTTCTGCCCATTTGGTGGGAATCTTGCCTTGCTGCACCGTTTCCGGCGTCGAGCCATCGCGCTCATCGGCACGCAGCTTCATTTCCAGCAATTTATCCAGGGTCAAGCCATACAGGTCGGCCAGGCCATGCACATAATCGAGTTCGACCAGGGTATCGATATAACGTTCCCCCAGGCCTTCGATATCCATCATGCGGCGACCCGCGAAATGACGGAACGCTTCCTTGCGCTGTGCCGAACAGAACAGGCCACCCGAGCAGCGCGCAATCGCCTCGCCCTCTTCGCGCACCACGTGCGAACCGCAGACGGGACAATGTTCCAGCATCTTGAACGGCGCCGGGACCGGTTCAGGCCGTTTGTCCAGCACCACCGCCAGCACTTCCGGGATCACGTCGCCCGCGCGGCGCACGATGACGGTATCGCCCACGCGCACATCCTTGCGCAGCACTTCATCTTCATTGTGCAAGGTGGCGTTGGTGACGGTCACGCCGCCCACGGAAACAGGCGCCAGGCGCGCCACCGGGGTCATGGCGCCCGTGCGGCCCACCTGGATATCGATGCCCAGCACCACCGTCATGGCTTCTTCGGCGGGAAATTTATGCGCCAGCGCAAAACGCGGCGCGCGCGACACAAAACCCAGTTCCTGCTGGTCCTGCGTGGCGTTGACCTTGTACACCACGCCATCGATTTCATACGGCAAGCCGGGGCGGCGCGCGCCGATGTCGGCGTAGTATGCCAGCAAGCCCTGCGCACCCTGCACCACCTTGCGCTCTTTCGACACGGGTATGCCCAGGCTGTCGTACCAGTCCAGCAAGGCCGAGTGCGACTCCGGCGCCTCTGCACCTTCCAGGGCGCCGATGCCGTAGGCGTAAAAGCGCAGCTTGCGCTGGGCCGTGATGCGCGAATCGAGCTGGCGCAGGCTGCCGGCAGCCGCGTTGCGGGGATTGGCGAATTCTTTCTGGCCAGCCTCGCGCTGGCGCTCGTTCAGGCGCGCAAAGTCGGACTTGAACATCATCACTTCACCGCGCACGTCCAGCACGGCAGGCACGCTGTCGCCAAGCAAACGCAGGGGGATGCCGGAAATGGTACGGATATTGGCCGTCACATCCTCGCCCGTGGCGCCGTCGCCACGCGTGGCCGCCTGCACGAACAAGCCGTTTTCATAGCGTAAATTGATGGCCAGGCCATCGAATTTCACTTCGGCCGCATAATCGACGAGGCCCGCATCGAGATCGAGGCCTTCGCGCACGCGGCGGTCGAAGTTGACGATGTCGTCGTCGGAGAAACCGTTATTGAGCGACAACATGGGCACCGTGTGCGTGACTTGCTCGAATTGCGGCAAGGGCGCCGCGCCCACGCGCAAGGTAGGCGAATCGGGCAGGCGCCAGTCGGGAAACGCCGCTTCCAGCGCCTGCAGTTCGACAAACAATTTGTCGTACTCGGCGTCGGGAATGGTGGGGTTGTCGAGGACATGGTAGGCGTGCAGGTGCCGGTTGAGTTCGGCAGTGAGTGCCAGGACGCGTTGTTGCGCGTCCTGGTGGGAAAGTTCAGTCATGTTGTTGCGGGATTCTTAGCTAAATAAACGCAGGGCGCGGGTAGAGCCGGCCGGAATGTCGGCGGCGTCCATTTCCTGGTAAAACTCCTGTACCTGGCCAGCGATCTCGGCCAGGGCCGCATCGGACAAAGCCTGGTTGTAATCGTCGACGATGGTGGCGTCCAGGCGGCCCACCAGCGAGCGGGCGCAGGCGACCATGGCGCCGAAACCGTCGCGCGCCGGCGCCACGCAAGGCACGTCCAGCAACAGGGTCAAACGTGGCGTGGTTTCCTCGGCCAGGGTGACATTGGTCGACAGCGAGAACAGGTATCCTCCCTCGCCGTCCGGCATCACGAAACGGCCATCGGGACGCACGTCGAAACCTTGTTTTTCCAAGGCGAACAGCAAGGTGGAAATCGCCCAGGGCGCGCCATTGGTATGCAGGTTGACGCCCAGCTGCGCGTCGTGGCCGGTGACGAAACGGTGCAGATTGCGCGCTTCGGCCATCACTTCCATCATGTCCGGCACTTCCGGCTCGGCGCCGATTTCATCGGCTACGCCACGCAGGCGCGTGACCAGTTCCGAGTATTCCAGTTCATTCAAGGCCGTGGTGCGGCTGGCCAGCTGCACGCCACCCTGCATCCTGGTGTAGACACCGCCGTGCACGATCGGTTCCCAGTCGCCATTCACGTGCAAGCCAATGAAATGCACGGGCTTGTTACCCACCAGGCGCAGGGTTTGCAGCACCGGCAAGATTTTTTCACCGCGCACGGGCGCTTCCAGCGACAGCGGCAGCAGGCAATCGATCAGCGGATCGACCAGGCTGGTGGCTTGCTCGGTGGCAACGCTGACTTCTTCCTGCGGTGCTGCAGTAACCGGCGCGGCAGGCGCCACGGCAGGGGCCGCCTCCAGCGACGGTTCGGCATGCGCCTGCACGGGGGCCGGCGCCGACGCCACGGCAGCGGCCGGCGGCGCACTGAATGAAGGTTCCGTCTTGACGGCGGGCGCCGCATCGAAACGCGGTTCCTGGCGCAATACGGGTTCCACGGGCGCGGCTGCGGGCGCAGGCGCCGCTGCAGGCGCTTCGCCTTCGCGCATCAGCACGTCATCGTGGTCGGTAGAAAACGCCCGTTCCACGCTTTTCTTGGCCTTGTATTCCTGCCACTTGTTGTAGGAGAAAACGGCGACGATAAAGACGCCACCGGCGCCGAACAAGGTAATTTGAAGATCTGTCATGCTGCTTGTGCCTCGGTAGCAAAATTTGCGGCGGACTCCATGTCCACCGCCACGATGCGCGATACGCCTTGCTCCTGCATCGTCACACCGATCAATTGATGGGCCATTTCCATCGCAATCTTGTTATGCGAAATGAAAAGGAATTGGGTCTGGTCGGACATGCGCTTGACCATGCGGCAGAAGCGTTCCGTGTTCGAATCGTCCAGCGGTGCATCGACTTCGTCGAGCAGGCAGAACGGCGCCGGGTTCAGGCGGAACATGGAAAACACCAGTGCGGTCGCGGTCAGCGCCTTCTCTCCACCGGACAACAGGTGGATGGTCGCATTTTTCTTGCCAGGCGGTTGCGCCATGACTTGTACACCGGAATCGAGAATCTCGTCGCCCGTCATGGTCAGGCGGGCCTGTCCACCGCCGAACAAAATCGGGAACAGCTCGGAAAAGTGATGATTCACCTTGTCGAAGGTGTCTTGCAGCAAGTCGCGCGTTTCCTTGTCGATCTTGTGGATCGCGTCTTCCAGGGTATTGATCGCTTCCGTCAGGTCGGCGTTCTGGGCGTCGAGGAAATTCTTGCGCTCGGATGCCTGCGCCAGCTCGTCGAGCGCCGCCAGGTTGACGGCGCCCAGGGCCGTGATGGCGTTGGTCAGGCGCGTCACTTCGCCTTGCAGATACGATGGACGCATGTCCGGGTGCAATTTTTCCGTCAGGGCCGCTTCATCGGCGCCGGATTCCAGCAATTGCTGGGCGAATTGCTCCTGGTTCAGGCGCGCGGCCTGCTCCTTGAGCTGCATTTCCATGATCTTGTCGCGCTGCGGCTGCAAGCTGCGTTCCGATTGCGTGCGCGCATCTTCGGATAAACGCAGCTGCTGCGTGATCTGGTCCAGTTCGTGGCGTGCATCGGCCAGCGCCCGCTCCTGCGTGGTGCGGCGTTCCAGCAAATCCTGCAAGCCATCGTTGGCGGCGCCGCTTTCCAGGTTGGCCAGTTCCAGCTGGCCCGCCTGCAGGCTTTCCGACACTTGCTGGGCTTGCGTGCTGGCCGTGGCGATATTGCGGCGCAATTCCTCGATCTTGGCGCGCTGCGATTTTTCCGCGTATTCCGTATCTTTCGCGGCCCGCTCCAGGTCGCGCAAGGCTTCGCGCGCCTCGGCCAGGCGCTGTTCCTTCTGCAGGAAATCGGTATGGCCGTCTTCGTGCGCTTCCTGCAAGTTGCCCAGTTCCATGTCCAGCTGTTCGAATTTCTCTTCCGATTCCGCCTTGATCTGCTGCTGTTCGGCTTCCTGTGCGGCAATCTCGGCCAGGTCTGCGCCGATCTGCGTGCTGCGCTGGTTGAAGCGCGCCTCGACTTCGGACAGTTTCACCACTTCCAGCTGCAGGCTGTGCACGGATGAGGTCAGCTGCTGCACCCGCAGGCGCAAGTCGGACAGATTGCGCGACAGCGCTGACACGGCCGCATCGGCCCGCACGGAACGGGCGCGCGCCTCTTCGGCCAGCAATTGCTGGGCGCGCAGCTGCTTGCCGATATTATCGATTTCCTGCTGGCGGCCCAGCATGCCTTCCTGCTCGGAATCGGCGGCGTGGAAACGCACGCTGGTGGCCGTGATCACGTGACCCAGGCGCGTGACGAAATAGCCGCCCGGCGGCAATTTACTGCGCTCAAGCAACGCCTCGGACGCGTCTTCCACCGCGTAGGCGTTGTACAGCCAGTCCTGCAGCAAGCCGCGCAAACCCGGATCGTTGAGTTTGAGCAAGTTCAAGAACGGTTTCAAGCCCGCTATTTCCGGCACGGGCAGCGGCGGCACGGTCGATGGCGCATACAGGGCCAGCTTGGCTGGCGGCGCATCGGCAAAGAACGCCTTGGCCCAGTCGATATTCGATAATTGCAAGGCGGACGTGCGCTCGCGCAAGACCGACTCCATGGCCGCTTCCCAGCCCGCTTCGATCTGCAGCTTTTGCCACAGACGCGGCAAGCTGTCGAGTTCATGCTTTTTCAGCCAGGGCTGGACCTTGCCCTGCGTTTGCACGCGCTCCTGCAATTGTTTCAGCGCAGATAGACGCGCTTCCAGCTGCGCATTGGCAGCCGTCTCGGCATTGACTTGCGCCTGGGCTTCCTGGCGTTCCTGCTCCAGCTTGGGCTGCTGCTCCAGCGCTTCTTCCAGGTAAAAGCCCTGCTCTTCCAGCGCCTGCTGCTTTTCTTCCAGCTGCAGTTTCAGGTTGTCCAGATGGCTGCTGTCGGGCAAGCTCAGGCTGTTTTTTTCCTGCTGCAGACGCTCGCGGCGGGTCAGCAAGCTATTCAGGATATTCGAGGCGTTGCGCTGGTGCGCCGACTCCAGTTCCAGCTGCTGCTGGGCCTGCATGATTTTCGCGCGCGATTCCGTGCTCTTGTGTTGCGCGGCGCGCCAGGCCGCGTCCAGCTCGGGCAATTGCTCGCCCTTTTGCTCGGCCATCATTTGCGACTGTTCCACCTTGGCAGCCAGTTCTTCGAGGTGGAATTCCGCTTCCTCGATCTGTTCCTGGTATTCGCTGCCCTGGCTGCTCCACTGGTCGCGCTGGGCCGTCAAGGTTGCCAGTTGTGCCTGCAGGCGGGCGCGCGATTCGATCACGAACTTGATCTGCGCTTCCAGGCTGCCGATCTCGGCATTGGTCTGGTACAGATGGCCTTGCGCCGTATGCAAACGGTCGCCCACGGCAAAGTGGGCCTGGCGCATCTGCTCCAGGGTCAGTTCCACATTACGCAATTTGGCCGTCTGTTCTTCCAGGTCGGTCTGCGCCTGTTCCACTTCGCGGAAATAACGCGTCTGTTCGTTCTGCGCTTCATTCTTGCGCAGCAGCCACAGCAGCTTCTGCTTTTCTTCCTGGTCGGCCTGCAAGGCGTGGAAACGGGTGGCCACCGCCGCCTGTGCTTCCAGCTTTTCCAGGTTGGCGTTCAGTTCGCGCAGGATATCTTCCACCCGCAACAGGTTTTCACGCGTGTCCTGCAAGCGGTTTTCCGTCTCGCGGCGGCGTTCCTTGTATTTCGATACCCCGGCCGCTTCTTCGAGGAACACGCGCAACTCTTCCGGGCGCGATTCGATGATGCGCGAAATCATGCCCTGGCCGATGATGGCGTAGGCGCGCGGACCGAGCCCGGTGCCGAGGAAAATATCCTGGATATCGCGCCGGCGCACGGGCTGGCCATTGATGTAATAGGTGGAGGTGCCGTCGCGCGTCAGGGTGCGCTTGACGGCGATTTCGGCATACTGGCCCCATTGGCCCGACGCCTTGCCATCGTTGTTGTCGAACACCAGCTCAACCGAGGCGCGCCCGGCGGGCTTGCGGTGCGTGGAGCCGTTGAAGATCACGTCCTGCATCGACTCGCCGCGCAACTCGGACGCTTTCGACTCACCCAGCACCCAGCGCACGGCGTCGATGATGTTCGACTTGCCGCAGCCGTTCGGCCCGACCACGCCCACCAGCTGGCCTGGCACCTGGAAATTGGTGGGATCGACGAAAGACTTAAATCCCGACAACTTGATGGAAGAGAGACGCACGTGTTTTAGAGTTCCTGGCCTGGGCTGGTGGTAAGGGGTTTAAAAGTGCCGCATCAAGAGCCGCCGTATCAAGACCAATCCGGCTCGCGCACTGACTGGTGCATGCACTGGCGATGATGCCACTAAAAAGTGGCTCATCATACCATTTCCTGATGATTTTCTGGCTAAAAACACGTGTGCGCCGCAGGGGCCGACTTTATCGTTCAAGGGCTGCGATGGCCATCCTGCGCCAGCTTCCAGTCTGCCCGCGAAAAAATGCGCTCATGGCCAGACAGATACATGGCGATTTTATGCAGCCACAGCTCGGTTGGCACGGGCTCGGCCTTGAAGCTGAGCACCGCCATCACGACGAGGCTGGCCAGCACCAGCGGCCGGCTGATGGCGATATCGACGGCGCCGCGCGCGCTCCAGATAAAGCCGACCGCCATCGCCAGGCCCAGTACACAGCCGCTGACGGCTTCCGACACGCTGTGCGCATGGCCCAGCACGCGCGCGATGGCGATCAGCACGGCATACGCCACGCCGAGCGCGACGCCAGCCTGGCGCCAGCGCGGCTGGGCGCGCTGCAGCACGACATACAGCAAGACGGGGAAAACCGCGCCGGCGCGCATGGCGTGGCCACTGAAGCCCGTAAAATCGAGCGCGCTGCTGCCCACGCCCCAGCCCATGAAGAGCAGTTTCGACAGCACCACCAGCAACAGGCCGCCGCCGTACCAGAGACTCCAGCTGAACACCAGCCGCCACTGCCTGGACACCAGCAGCCACAGGGCAATCGCCACGCCAGCCGGTCCCATCAAGGCCATATCGGCCGTAAAAGAAATACTATTCCACCAATTCATCGCAACAGCCTATTTCATCATCAGGCTGAACTATGCCATGACTGTCACCCCTGCTGCCCGGCTTTTCATCAGCACAGGGCGAGAATTACATTCAATTACAATTTCCACCCTAAATATTGCAATAAGAAAACAACTGCATCACATCATCAGGCAAGCTCCTACACGGGGTCGAGCAGTGTTCCGATACTGGCGTCCAAGCTTTCTGCGCATCATGCTGCCACCGGAAGTAATTCCGGCGAGTGACTTCTTTCATTTCAGCAAAGGAAATATGATGAACTCGAATCAAAAAGGCGATCAAGGCAACAAGCAGTCCGGTAGCGGCTCCCGTAGTGGCAACCAGGGCGGCAAACAAGGCGGCACCCACGAGCAGCATGTGGATGCCGGCCGTCAAAGCCATAAAAATGACGGCAACAAACAATCTGGCACTTCCAGCAACAAGGGCGGCAAATCCTGAGGCCCTGCTGCCGCCACGATAGCCCGAACCGCCGGCAGGCGGCAAAACAGGGCTGGCCGCAGCATGCATGAAGCGGCCAGCCCTGTTTCTTTTAAAACACTAAAGATTGTTTTGAACCACTAAATATTGGTCAGGCGCTTGCCCTTGGGCGGCGAGAAATCGCGGATGGCGTCGATCAAGCCCACCTCCAGCGCCTGCTCGGCCGTCAGATGCAGGTCGGAATACGCATGGACCCGCCAGTGCTCCTCATTCAGGCTCACATGGCTGCGCAGGATGCGTTCGGTGCGCAAGTCATCGGCCCGCAAGCCTTCGACGATGATGCTCAGGGCATCGGGTCGCGCGCCGGGCGACGCGGTGGCGTGCGATTTATGCACCATGAAGCGGGCCGTGTCGCTGGCGCAACGATGCCGCCCGGCAAGAAAGAGGGTCACCGCAATCGACGCCACGGCGCCGCCGTTATACGTGACCAGTTCGATCGGCAGCTTGCTGAGGAAGTTGTACAGACAGATGCCGTCGCTGACATAACCGCCGTTCGACTGGATCAGCACGTGCGCCGTGCTGATCTTGTCTTCGGTCATATCGGACACCGCATTGAAGACACGCCTGACCATATCGCTGTTGACGTCGCCAGACAGCGTGAAATAGGCGTGCTGATCGGTATTGCTTTGCGTATCGTTCATGGCAGAAACCCGCAAATAAAGCCTGATTCATCATAGCAAATTTCTGCCGCAACACACGCACGATGCGACGTGAAAGCAACAGTTGCCCAGCCATCAAACATGCGTGTCTTTGCCCTGTTTTGGTGCGAGTTTTGGTGCGTTCTGGAAAGCCTTTTCAGATTGACAGAACACCCCTGCTGACATATATTCCACACACTTGATCGGGAGAGGGCAATCCAGCGTTGCCGCCGAAGGGGCACTACCCAAAAACTCTCAGGCAAAAGGACCGATCAGGCGAGCTCAAGCTGTTGCTTTGGCAACACAATGACTCAACTCTGGAGAGCGGCCGCGGCGAAACGCCGGCGGCCCACCGAAGGGGCGCACGGGGCTAGCCCCGTAATCTCTCAGGTACAAAGGACAGGGGGGTGAGTGAATGCCATGGAGAAACGCGTTGGCGGCTTTCTTGTGTGTTCTGTTAACTTCCCCCTATACCTTCGTTCCGAGGATTCAATGACGCTCAAAGCGACCCCACTCAATAACGCCCACCGTGCCCTCGGCGCCCGCATGGTAGATTTCGGCGGTTGGGACATGCCTGTCAACTACGGTTCGCAAATCGAAGAACACAACGCCGTGCGCAGCGACGCCGGCATGTTTGACGTGTCGCACATGTGCGTGGTCGATATCGAAGGCCCGAACGTGCGCGCTTTCCTGCGCGGCCTGCTGGCCAATAACGTCGACAAGCTGCAAGTGCCGGGCAAGGCGCTGTATTCGTGCATGCTGAACGTCGAAGGCACCGTCATCGATGACCTGATCGTCTATTTCTTCAGCGAAAACTGGTTCCGCCTGGTCGTCAACGCCGGTACGGCCGAAAAAGACGTGGCGTGGATGCAGCAACAGAACGCCGCCACCAACAGCGGCCTGACCATCACCGAGCGCCGCAACGCGAACGCCCCGATCGCCCTGGTGGCCGTGCAGGGTCCGAACGCGCGCGCCAAGGTATGGCAGGTGCTGCCGGAAACGCAAGCCGCTTCCGACGCCATCAAGCCATTCAAGGTCGTCATCGTCAAGGACACGCCATTTGGCGAAGTGATGCTGGCGCGTACCGGCTACACGGGCGAAGACGGTTTTGAAATCGGCGTGGCCGCTACGCAAGTGGAAGCGCTGTGGAACGCGCTGCTGGCCGCCGGCGTGAAACCGGCCGGCCTGGGTGCACGCGACACCCTGCGCCTGGAAGCGGGCATGAATCTGTACGGCCAGGACATGGATGAAACGGTCAACCCGCTCGACGCCGGCCTGGCATGGACCATCGACCTGGTCAGCGAGCGCGACTTCATCGGCAAGGCGGCCCTGCTGGCCCAAGGCCAGAACGCCCAATTCGTGGGCCTGATCCTGCGTGAAAAAGGCGGCGTGCTGCGCGCGCATCAAAAAGTCATCGTGGCCGGCACCGACGCCACCGGTGAAATCACCAGCGGCACCTTCAGCCCGACCATGCAGGAAGCGATTGCCCTGGCGCGCGTGCCGAACGGCGTGACAGTGGGCGACACCGTGCACGTGGAAATCCGCGGCAAGCAACTGGCCGCCTCCGTCGTCAAGCTGCCTTTCGTGCGTAACGGTAAAATCCTGGCTGCTTAGTACGCAACTGAGCACGGGACGCGACGCGAGCAACATAATCAATAAACAAACACTCACCCTCTGGAGCAACACATGAACATTCCTGCTGACCTGAAATACACCGCCTCCCACGAATGGGTACGCCTCGAAGCGGACGGCACCATCACCGTCGGCATCACCGAATACGCGCAGGACGCCCTGGGCGATATCGTGTTCGTTGAACTGCCGACCGTCGGCAACAGCTATGGCGCCGGCGACGATGCAGCGGTGGTTGAATCGGTCAAGGCAGCCAGCGACATCTACGCGCCTGTCGCTGGCGAAGTCGTGGCAGTCAACGACGACGTCGTCAACTCGCCAGAAGCGATCAACGCCGACGCGTACGCCAACTGGCTGTTCAAGATCAAGCCAGCCGACGTGTCGGCGCTGGACGGCTTGCTCGACGCTGCAGCGTACGGCGCCACCACCGGCGAGTAATCACGTTTGAAGCGGGCCGCGTTTGCGGCCCGTTTGCATATTCCAGCTCCATTTCACCGCCGCGCCCGCGCGCCGCATCCCGGTTTTTCAGTCTTTTTTGGCCTCTATATCATGACCCGCACCAGCCTGACCCAACTCGAAGCACGCGATGCCTTCATCGCCCGCCACATCGGCCCTTCCGCCGCCGAACAGGAAGCCATGCTGTCCACCCTCGGCTACGCCTCGCGCGCCGCCCTGATCGACGCCCTGGTTCCCGCCAACATCCGCAACAAGGGCGCCCTGCCCCTGGGCGCTTACTCGCAGCCGATGCCGGAACAGGAAGCGCTGTCGCGCCTGAAAGCCATCGCCGGCAAGAACCAGGTCTTGAAGTCCCTGATCGGCCAGGGCTACTACAACACGTTTACGCCTGGCGTGGTGCTGCGCAACATCTTTGAAAACCCGGCCTGGTACACGGCGTACACGCCTTACCAGCCAGAGATTTCGCAAGGCCGCCTGGAAGCCATCCTGAACTTCCAGCAAGTGATCACGGATCTCACCGGCATGGGCATCGCAAACGCCTCGATGCTGGACGAAGGCACTGCCGCCGCTGAAGCGATGACCCTGATCCAGCGCGTGGGCAAGTCGAAATCGAACGTGCTGTATGTCGCCAACGACGTGCTGCCGCAAACGCTGGAAGTGGTGCAAACGCGCGCCCAGCCGATCGGCATCGACGTGCGCACGTTTGATCCGGCCGAAATCGAAGCGCTGGACGGCTGCTTCGGCGTGCTGCTGCAGTACCCGGGCGTCAACGGTGTCGTGCGCGACTACCGCGCCGGCGTGGAAAAACTGCATGCCAATGGCGCCATGGTCATCGTCGCCGCCGACCTGCTGGCACTGACCATGCTGACGCCACCAGGCGAATGGGGCGCGGACGTCGTCGTCGGTAACAGCCAGCGCTTTGGCGTACCGCTCGGTTTCGGCGGCCCGCACGCAGGCTACCTGTCGACCCGCGATGAATTCAAGCGCAATATGTCGGGCCGCCTGGTGGGCGTGACCGTCGATGCGCAAGGCAACAAGGCTTATCGCCTGGCCCTGCAAACGCGCGAACAGCATATCCGCCGCGAAAAAGCCACCTCGAACATCTGCACCGCACAAGTGCTGCTGGCCGTGATGGCCTCGATGTACGCCGTCTACCACGGCCCTGCCGGCCTGCTGCAGATCGCCCAGCGCGTGCACCGCTTTACGGGCGTGCTGGCAGCCAACCTGACAACCCTGGGCTACACGGTTGCCAACGCGACTTACTTCGACACCCTGACGATCCAGGTGGCCGATGCAGACAAACTGCACGCCGCCGCCCTGAAACATGGCGTCAACCTGCGCAAGGTCGATGCTACCCACGTCGGCCTGTCGCTGGACGAAACCACCACCCGCGCCGATATCGCGCTGCTGTGGAATGTCTTCGCCGACGGCGTGGCCAACGCGCCTGCCGCCCCGGACCTGGACGCCGTCGAAGCGGCAGTGACCAGCGCGCTGCCGTCGCAACTGGCACGCTCGAGCGCCTACCTGACCCACCCGGTCTTCAACAGCTACCACTCGGAACACGAAATGCTGCGCTACCTGCGCAGCCTGGCCGACAAGGACCTGGCGCTGGACCGCACCATGATACCGCTCGGTTCGTGCACCATGAAGCTGAACGCCACGTCGGAGATGATCCCCGTCACCTGGCCGGAATTCTCGAATATCCACCCGTTCGCGCCCGATGCGCAAACCGTGGGCTACCGCGAAATGATCTCGCAGCTGGAAGAGATGCTGTGCGCGCTGACAGGCTACGCGGCCGTCTCGCTGCAGCCGAACGCCGGTTCGCAAGGCGAATACGCCGGCTTGCTGGTGATCAAGGCTTACCACGAATCGCGCGGCGAAGGCCACCGCAACATTTGCCTGATTCCGTCGTCGGCGCACGGCACCAACCCGGCATCGGCCAATATGGTCGGCATGCAGGTGGTCGTCACCAGCTGCGACGCCAACGGCAACGTGGACCTGGCCGACCTGAAAGCCAAGGCAGAAAAACACAGCGCCAACCTGGCCTGCGTAATGGTCACTTACCCATCGACCCACGGCGTGTTTGAAGAAGGCATCCAGGAACTGTGCGAGATCATCCACTCGCACGGCGGCCAGGTCTACATCGACGGCGCCAACATGAATGCGCTGGTCGGCGTGGCCGCTCCCGGCTCGTTCGGCGGCGACGTATCGCACCTGAACCTGCACAAAACCTTTTGCATCCCGCACGGCGGTGGCGGCCCAGGCGTGGGCCCGATCGGCGTGGGCGCACACCTGGCAAAATTCCTGCCGAACCAGCGTTCGAGCGGCTACCAGCGCGACGTTGCCGGCATCGGCGCCGTCAGCGCTGCGCCATTCGGCTCGGCCAGCATCTTGCCGATCTCGTGGATGTATATCGCGATGATGGGCGCAGAAGGCTTGACGGCCGCTACCGAGACGGCCATCCTGGCTGCGAACTACATCGCGCGCCGCCTGTCGCCGCACTACCCTGTGCTGTACTCGGGCCACGACGGCCTGGTGGCGCACGAGTGCATCCTGGACCTGCGCCCGATCACGGACGCCACCGGCATCAGCAACGAAGACGTGGCCAAGCGCCTGATGGACTTCGGTTTCCATGCGCCGACCATGAGCTTCCCGGTACCGGGCACCCTGATGATCGAGCCGACCGAAAGCGAATCGAAAGTGGAGATCGACCGTTTCATCGACGCCATGATCGCCATCCGCGCCGAGATCGCCAAGGTCGCCAGCGGTGAATTCGACCACGACGACAATCCGCTGAAGAACGCACCGCACACGGCACAAGTGCTGTTGTCGGATAACTGGGAACGCAAGTACAGCCGCGAAGTGGCTGCTTACCCGGTCGCCTCGCTGCGCCAGCGCAAATACTGGCCACCAGTGGGCCGCGCGGATAACGTCTACGGCGACCGTAATCTCTTCTGCGGCTGCGCGCCGATCAGCTCTTACGAAGAAGAGTAAAAGTAAGCAAGCCGCACTCCCGGTGCAAACCGGGAGTGCGAGTGCGCGCTGAAAACAAAAACGGCAGGCCATCAGTGGCCTGCCGTTTTTTTATGTTCGTGCAGTGAAGCTTACAGCGCCAGCAAAGCTGCTCCCGGCAAGGCCATGGCGCCGGCGGCAATGCCCAGGCAGACTACATCGCGGCGTTCGCAGCGTGCGCGCTTGGCGCTCCAGGCGGCAAACAGCAGCGCCAGGCCGATACCGAACAGTGAAATTCCCAATGGCACCATACAACCTCCTTGTTTATCGTCGTCATCATATCTATGAAGCCCGATCGACTACCGACCGGTAGGAAGCAAGTGTAACTCAAAATGGCAGAAAGTGCAGCACGCTTGCATCAGGGGACGCTCCGAGTACCGTCCTTGACGGTTTGCCATCTGCTGGTATGATGGCAAACGCTGGTGATTTGCGGTAGCAAGCCAGCCTGGCAGCGCACTGTCGCGGCCGGCATCGTTCCACCACTTTCAAAGAATCTCTCCACCATGAAGAAACGCTCGGCTTCGGCCGACAGAATCTGCACCGTGGCCGTCGGGCATTTCTCCGAACACGGCTATGACGGCTCGTCCCTCAGTGATATCGCCGAACTGGCCGGCATGCGCAAGGCTTCCCTGTACTCGCATTTCGATAGCAAGGATGATCTGTTCCTGGCCGTGTTTGCCGACGCCTTGCTGGAAGAGCACAGCTTCATGCAGCGATGCTTCGACGACGAAGCGGCGCTGCAGCAAGCGCCGCAGCAAGCGATGCAGCAGGCCGGCGCCCTGTATTGCGACCGCATGGCGCAGCGCTATGGGCAGTCGCCGCACGCGCGTTTTTTGCTGCGCACCGTGTATTTGCCGCCACAAGTGTTGCGCGATCACATCACTGGCGCTTACCGCGCCCTGCTCGACCAGCTCGAGCGCCATTACGCGGCCAGCCTGCTGCACGCCGCACCGTGGCTGGCCCAGCCGCGCCTGGCGCTGTATGTGCAAGCTTACCTCGGCATCATAGACAGCATGCAGGTGGAATTGATCTATGCCGATGGCGCAGCCTTGCAGCAACGCCACGCCGCGCTGTGGCAGATTTTGTCCGATTCGCTGGCCATGGCGGCCCTCTCCCATGCCGCCTAACATTACAGTTTGGAAATCTAAGATTTCTTCAGTTGACACCTTTTGACCTCATCAATATCATGCGGGCATTATTCATTTACGGAGTCCCTCGTGGGTACTTGTTCTAGTGACAGTAGTCGATCGCGTAATAGCGATGTTATCGGCAGCTAAGCAGCAAGCAACACGGAATCCGTTGTCCTCCGTGCCTTGCTGAGCAAGGTGCGGTGTCTCTTGCGGCCTGTCGGCCGTGCGTTTCTCCCCTCTTCCCTTTTTCTTTCCGATCGCGACCGGCTACTGACCCGGATTGCCCGCAAGCACCATTTGCCTCGTGCATCATGGTACGCTTGCGGCACGCAAGTCTTGCCTGCGGCTGCGCCGCCCGCCAACACCTAGTCGTGAAAGGAAGAGCATGAATCTCTTCACCCGTTTGTTCGAATCGTTCCTGCGCAAGCGCCATACGGCCGGCCATTTCCGCCGCCATGCCATGCCGCTTGAAAACAGCACCGGCCGTCCTGTGCCCGATCATCTGGCGCGCCAGTTACTGATGGCCGCCCATGAAGAATTGCATGCGGCGCTGGAGCGATTGCATACGCGTGAAAGTGGTTTGAGCGAAGACGAAGCGCTGGACGTGATTGCGCAAACGGGTCCGAACGAGGTGGAGCACGAAAAGCCGCTGGCCTGGTACCAGCATCTGTGGCTGTGCTACAAGAATCCGTTCAATCTGCTGCTGACGGTGCTGGCCATCGTGTCCTACCTGACGGAAGATCCGAAGGCGACCATCGTCATCGGCACCATGGTGATTCTGTCGACCTTGCTGCGCTTCGTGCAGGAAGGCCGCTCGAACCGCGCCGCCGAGCGCCTGAAGGCGCTGGTCAGCAACACCGCCACCGTGCTGCGCGCCGGCCAGCAAATCGAATTGCCGATCCGTAAGCTGGTGCAAGGCGACATCATCGTGCTGTCGGCCGGCGACATGATCCCCGCCGATTGCCGGCTGCTGTCGGCCAAGGACCTGTTCGTCAGCCAGGCGGCCATGACGGGCGAATCCCTGCCAGTGGAAAAGATGGCCGAATTGAGCGACGCCAATGGCAAAGACCCGATGGACATGGCCAACCTGCTGTTCATGGGCACCAACGTCATCTCGGGCGCCGCCACGGCGCTGGTGCTGGCGACCGGCAACCGCACCTATTTCGGCACCATCGCCACCCGCGTGACGGCTACCGAGCGCACGCCGACCGCGTTTGAAGCGGGCGTCAACAGCGTCAGCTGGCTGCTGATCCGCTTTGCGCTGGTGATGGCGCCGCTGGTGTTCCTGATCAATGGCTGGACCAAGGGCGACTGGATGGAAGCGTTCCTGTTCGCCTTGTCGGTGGCGGTCGGCCTGACGCCGGAAATGCTGCCGATGATCGTCACCAGCACCCTGGCCAAGGGCGCCGTGAAACTGTCGAAAAAGAAAGTTGTCGTCAAGCGCCTGGACGCCATCCAGAACTTTGGCGCGATGGACGTGCTGTGCACCGATAAAACCGGCACCTTGACGCAGGACAAGATCGTGCTCGAGCGCCACACCGACGTATTCGGCCAGCCATCGGATGAAGTCCTGCAATTTGCCTACCTGAACAGCCACTACCAGACGGGCCTGAAAAACCTGCTGGACCGCGCCGTGCTGGACCACGTCGAGCTGCAAACGGAAATGCAGCTGGCCCGCGATTACGTCAAGGTCGATGAAATCCCGTTCGATTTCGTGCGCCGCCGCATGTCCGTGGTCGTATCCGAAAAGAATGACCACCATGAACTGATCTGCAAGGGCGCCGTCGAGGAAATCCTCGCTGCCTGCAGCCATCTGCGCCTGGGCCAGAGCAATATTCCGCTCGACGACGCCCTGCTGGAAAAAGTACTGGCCACCACGCAAGGCTTGAATGCGGAAGGCTTGCGCGTGGTTGCCGTGGCCGTCAAGGAAGTGCCGCCGCACAAGACCGTGTATGGCGTGGCCGATGAAACGGCACTGACCCTGATCGGCTACGTAGCCTTCCTCGACCCACCGAAGGAATCGACGGCGCCCGCCCTGCGCGCGCTGGCCGAACATGGCGTGACGGTGAAAGTATTGACCGGCGACAACCATCTGGTAACGGCGAAAATCTGCCGCGAAGTGGGCCTGACCGTGCATGGCGTGCTGCAGGGACCGCAGCTGGACGACATGGATGACGCGACCCTGGCCAGGGTCGCGGAAGAGAACACCGTGTTCGCCAAGCTCAGCCCGCTGCACAAGGAACGCCTGGTGCGCGCCCTGCGCGGCAATGGCCATATCGTCGGCTTCATGGGCGACGGCATCAATGATGCACCGGCCCTGCGCGCCGCCGACATCGGCATTTCCGTCGACTCTGCGGTCGATATCGCCAAGGAAGCCGCCGACATCATCTTGCTGGAAAAGAGCCTGATGGTGCTGGAAGAAGGCGTGCTGGAAGGCCGCCGCACCTTCAGCAACATGCTGAAATATATCCGCATGACGGCCAGCTCGAACTTCGGCAATGTGTTTTCCGTGCTGGTGGCCAGCGCCTTTTTACCGTTCCTGCCGATGCTGCCGCTGCACTTGCTGGTGCAAAACCTGCTGTACGATGTATCGCAGATCGCCATTCCTTTCGACAATGTCGACGCCGAACTGATCCAGCAGCCGCTGAGCTGGAACCCACGCGACATCGGCCGTTTCATGGTCTTCTTCGGTCCGATCAGCTCGATCTTCGACATCACCACGTTTGCCCTGATGTGGTACGTGTTTGACGCCAATACGCCGGAAAAACAGACCCTGTTCCAGTCCGGCTGGTTCGTGGTGGGCCTGCTGACGCAAACCCTGATCGTGCACCTGATCCGTACGCCCAAGCTGCCGTTCATCGAAAGTATCGCTTCCGTGCCGCTGCTGGTGGCCACCACGGCCATCATGGCGGTGGGCGTGTTCCTGCCGATGGGTGCGTTTGCCACCTACTTCAAGCTGGAAGCCTTGCCACTCAATTACTTCCCGTGGCTGCTGGCCATCCTGGTTTGCTACACCGTGCTGACGACCGTGATGAAACGCATTTACCTGCGCAAGTTCGGCTGGCAATAGTATGATGGGCCGCTCCTACCTCCCCGATCACCTTTTTAGGCGTACATGAGCGGCTCTCCCCTCCCCAAACGTAAAAATCGCAAGCTGGCCCTGCTACTCTCGGGCCTGGTCTTTCCCGGCAGCGGACACTTTGTGCTGGGCCATAAAATACGTGGCTGCATCTTTGTGCTGCCCACCCTGGCCGCCATCGTTTTCGTGCTGCGCGATGTCATGACCCGCGCCGATCAACTGGTAGACCAGATCAACAGCGGCGCCCTGCCGTTTGACCCGCAGCTGATCATGGAAAAAGTGCAGGCGCTCTCCGCCAGCGATGGCCCCGCCATGAGCATCGCCGTCTGGGTGCTGGCGGCGTTATGGATAGGCAGCCTGGTCGATACATTCATCGTCACGCGATGACGCAGGACGCAGAGGCGCGCAGGCAGCGCAAGCAAGAAAAACTGCAGGAGCGGCGCGCACTGTGGGCCGCGAAACGCCAGGATGCTGCAGGCCCGCTGGCCTGGCGCGGCTGGTTCGACGGTTCCGCCCATCCGAATCCCGGCAAGCTGGGCATCGGCGCCCTGCTGCTGGGACCGAACGGCGAACGGGTGGAAATCAGTGAACCGCTGGATTACGGCAACAGCAGCGAGGCGGAATATGCGGCCTTGATCGCCGTGCTGCAGGCGGCGCTGGCGCTGAAGCCGCCGCCGGTGGAACTGCTGCTGTATGGCGATAGCCAGGTGGTGATCAATGACGTACTGGAAACCGCTGCCGTGGGCGCCAGGGGACTGGAAACACAAAGGGCCACCGTAGTGGCCCTGCTGCAACAACTTAATCAGGTGACGTTGCGCTGGATACCGCGCCACCGTAATGGCGAGGCGGACCGTTTGTCGCAGTTGGCCATCGTTGCGTGGGTGGAATCCACTCGAACAGTCAAACTGCCAACATCAGCTCCTGAAGGTATTTAAGCGATAGATATCGATAGTACGTTGATTGGCTTGGACTCCCACTTATGTGCTAATACGAACGCGCATCTGACAATATTTATACTGCTATGCAGCGGCTCTTTGACGCACTAACGGATCGGCACCAAGAACAAGTCAAACAGCTTAGTAAACTCTTGCGGTTGACTCTAGCGATCAATTTACCTACGTTCGAAGAATGTCGCGCAAATCGGAGGGGCAATCCGGACTAGTCCATCCGAATTTTTCGTCAGGATCTGGATGTAATGCTTCCCACGAATCGGCAGGTGGCTCTCCAGCTTGAAACCATCTGGCTCGCGTTTCCTTACTCCGTGCTATGACTGTGCTTGGAGCATAAGCAGCATGTCGATGATTTAAGGCATCGACCCAGTCTGATGAAACCTCGGAATATAGCGGGTGGGTGGGGCGGTGCGTGAATAGGAGGCACTGCTCTGGTGAAATCGGCAGCGTGATCTCAATGGATGGGTTCTCTAGACCGACGGCTCGCTCGAACGGATGCCGGCGGTAGGCTGTGGGATCGTGCCACGTTGATGGGGCATCACTGGTGAGGAATCCAAGAGCGTCACTTGTACAAATCACCGTCTTATGCATACCAAGCAGTGTTGGAAGAATCAGCTTCTCCGCTGCATCGAGCAGTGTTGTAGTGGCCTTTTCCTTTAAATTATCAAAGTCTCCTGGTTTAGGAATATAGACATTAGACCGGTCAACGTGAGGAGGAAGCTCTGGCTCGACGGTTCTAGTTTCCCAGTCGGAACCTGCGACCTTCTCAAACATCTCCTTCACCTTCTCCATTTGACTGAGGAAGTGATCACGCATTGCGGCGGTACGGTTGTGTGCCGTGGCAGCGAACAGGCATACCCACAACCAATCCTCAGCCGTGAGTGGACGCTTGAAGTTGAACTTGCTATTTCTCACTCTCGTGAAGTTCGACTCCACAGTCCCCAAACCGTGCTCAAGACGTAAATCATGACCACCATCAGGCGGAGTCAGCGTATACATATCGGATTCACGGAAGATTTTTTCTGGCGATCTAGCCTTAGGGTTTTCACCCGTTCTATCAAATAACCAAATGTACGGCGTGTTCTTGTTTGTTTTAGGCGCCAAAGGATCTAGCCAAGCTTTTAGATAGCACACCGGGACAAAATGCTGCCTTCTTTGCTCGTACTTTTTTCGTTTCATGGTCTCGCCGTCCAAAGAAATTTTTCTAGTATCAGCGCACAGGTATACCTCGCCACCCAAAAAAACGCTTGCGGCCAAGCGCTCTTCACCGAGCTTATATATCTACTGATGATGCGGAATTAGCAACTTAAAAATGCAAAAAAAATACCGCATGACTGTAGTCGCAAGTGCCGATGAATGCAAGATGTCCGCATCACGGTATGATGGTTTGAAGCCGGAACGCTGCATAGCCAACAACTTAAATGCATTTTTTAGCAATATTTAACATGATGCGATCATCATAAAAAATGTGTCCTATGTGTCGCGACATACACCCCGATGTGTTCGCCTGCAGCTCTTTGACGTCAGGGGTTTATTTTCAAGCCACGCGGCTGATCCGCAAAACCTGTTTCGGCTTTGCCAGCGCCGGCCGCTTCAGGCCAGCCTGTCCACCCAGATTAAACACGCTCACCACCTGCGCCAGCTGATGCGCCTGGTGCTGCATCGATTCGGCGGCGGCCGCCGATTCTTCCACCAGGGCCGCGTTTTGCTGGGTCACGGCATCCATCTGGCCGATGGCGCGGTTGATTTCATCGATGCCCACGCTTTGCTCGTTGCTGGCGGCCGTGATCTCGGTGATGATGTCGCTCACGCGGTGTACGCTGGCAACAATGTCATCCATCGTTGAACCCGCCTCTGCCACCAGCTTGCTGCCCGCATTAACTTGCTCGACGGAATCGCCAATCAGGGTCTTGATTTCCTTGGCAGCCGACGCTGAGCGCTGCGCCAGGTTGCGTACCTCGGTGGCCACCACGGCAAAGCCGCGGCCTTGCTCGCCTGCCCGCGCCGCTTCCACGGCCGCGTTCAAGGCCAGGATATTGGTCTGGAAAGCGATGCCATCGATCACGGAAATAATATCGACGATCTTGTTGGACGACACATTGATCGCATCCATCGTGCCCACCACCTGCGCCACCACCGTGCCGCCCTTGACTGCCACTTGCGCCGCTGTCGCCGCCAATTGGTTGGCCTGGCGCGCATTGTCGGCGTTCTGCTTGACGGTCGAGGTCAGTTCTTCCATCGACGAAGCCGTTTCTTCCAGCGAGCCGGCCTGCTGTTCCGTGCGGCTCGACAAGTCCTGGTTGCCCGCCGCGATCTGCGTCGACGAGGTGGCGATGCTGTCCGTGCTGCTGCGCACTTCGCCGACGATGGTCAGCAAGCTGCTGTTCATGTCTTTCAAAGCCAGCAACAATTGCCCCGTTTCATCCTTGGCGCTGGCATCGATCTGCGCCGTCAAGTCGCCATCGGCCACGCGGCGCGCCACGTCGACGGCCATGCGCAGCGGCCCGACGATACCGGTCGTCAGCAGCCAGGAACAGACCACGCCAAAAGCCAGCGCCAGGGCCGTCAGCACCAGCAGCAGATTACGGCTGGTGCTGGCCACCCGGTCGATATCGCGCGCGGTGGCGTCGATACTGGCGCGCTGGTGTTCGAGCAATTCAAACACCATCTTCTGGTAGGTGGCGGCGGCCGGCACGAAGGTCTTTTCAAATACTTCATTGGCGGCCTCGGCCTGGCCTTCGCCCTTGAGCTTGTAGACCTGGTCGCGCGAGCTCAGGTACAGCTTGCGCTGTTCCAGCAAGGCAGCAAACATGGTTTTTTCAATCGGCTGGTCTATCAGCGCCTCGATCTTCTTTTGCAACTCGGCCGAGCTGGCCGACGAGACTTTCGATTCTTCTGCGAAATAGGCACTCAAGGACGTGTCAGAGCTGCGGGCAATCGCGATGGTGCGGCGCACGGCGCTATCGATGCGCGCATACCAGTCGGAAATATGCCGCTCCTTGGCCAGGGGCTGCTCCATCATCACGCGCGTGGCGGTCGCCACATCATGCAAGCGCCACACGCTGATGCCGGTAATCAACATGGAAAACAGCAGGATCACGGCAAACCCCAGGCCCAGGCGGGAGCCGATGCTGATATTTCTTAATAAATTCATAATATCATCCTGAAAAAATTGGCGCATGGTCCAGTGGAACCGTGCGCCAGGAAAATCTGCTACATAACGATGGCTTACGCAGCCAGCTTTTCGATCAAGCCCATTTCGGCGCTCGACATCAGCAAGTCGATATCGACCAGGATCAGCATGCGCTCGTCGAGCGTGCCCAGGCCGATCACATATTCCGTGTTGAGCGAGCGGCCCATGTCGGGCGCCGGCTTGATTTGCTCGGGCAACAAGGTGGTCACGTCGGAGACGCGGTCGACCACCATGCCAACTACGCGGTTGCCGATATTGAGGATGATGACGACGGTGAACTGGTCGTAGCTGGGCGTGCCCAGGTTGAACTTGATGCGCATGTCGACGATGGGCACGATGATGCCGCGCAGATTGACCACGCCCTTGACGAATTCCGGCGCGTTGGCGATGCGGGTCGGCGTTTCATAGCTGCGGATTTCGCTGACCTTCTGGATGTCGATGCCGTACTCTTCCTGTCCCAGCGTAAAAGCCAGATATTCGGCAGCCTTGGCGACGGCCGCGCCAGACTCGCTAGCGATAGTGTTCATGATAATCCCTTAGTAAAATAATCTATCTATTTTCACAACTAATTTGCCGCAAAGCCAGCTTATGAAATTTCTGCGTGGCAATATTACCTCATGTAAATTTTACATGCACAAGAAAATGCAGCTCGCCTCAGATACTGCGGAGCGCGCCGCTTTATGCCACACTAGCGCCTCCGTTTTTCACCCACTCAGAAATATGCAATCTTTGCTTTCCCTATGGCAACCTCGCCTGCTGGCCCTGGCCAGCGCCGGCCTGGGCGATGACAGCGCCCACGACCTCCAGCATTTGCACCGCGTCTGGCGCAATGCGGCCATCCTGCTGAAACAGCATCCGGAAGCCGATGCGCTGGTCGTGATGGCGGCCAGCTACCTGCACGACCTGGTCAACTTGCCGAAAAACCATCCCGAACGCCACCTGGCGTCGCGCCAGGCCGCCGCCTTCGCTTGCCGCCAGCTGGCCGAACAGGATTTTCCATCCGACAAGCTGGCCGGCGTGGGCCATGCGATTGAAACGCACAGTTTTTCCGCCGACCTGGCGCCACACACCATCGAAGCGCGCATCGTGCAGGACGCCGACCGCATCGACGCCCTGGGCGCCGTGGGCCTGGCGCGGCTGTTTTATACGGCGGCCCGCATGGATAGCGCGCTGGCGCATGGCGCCGATCCGCTGGCCCGGCAGCGCCCGCTCAACGACAAGGCTTACGCGCTCGACCATATCGAAACCAAGCTGGCCAGGCTGCCCGGCAAGATGCAGACGCAGGCGGGCCGCGCGCTGGCCGAACGCCGCTTGAGCGTGTTGCTTGAGTTCCGCGCCACGTTTGCGCAAGAGTGGACGATAGACCCGGCTGCTTGATGGCAATAGCCAGCAAGACGCATGCTGTCTATAATACAAGGCTCAGCTAGCGCTGCGGCCTGACTCGCCGGCGCCACGCCAATAACCTATCCCCGCCCAGCCTGGCCAGCGCTGGCGGCGCGGGGACTGCGCCGAAAGCCTGCATGTCCAAACACACCGTTACGCCCTCCCCCGCGCCCTCAGCACCGGCGCGCAGCGGCAACCTGAACTTCATCCTCGTCTGCGTCTTCATCGACATGCTGGGCATCGGCCTGGTGGTGCCCGTGCTGCCCATCCTGATCGGCGACTTCGTCAGCGGGCGCGACCAGCAAGCGTTTTGGTACGGCATCATGGCCGCCGTGTTTGGCTTGCTGCAATTCATCTTCATGCCCATGCTGGGCGCCATCAGCGACCGCGTGGGGCGCCGCCCCGTGCTGCTGTATTCGATGGCTGGCATGTGCGTCAACTTCCTGGCCACGGGCTGGGCGCCCAACCTGGCGTGCCTGTTCATCGGCCGCATCATCGGCGGCGTGTCGTCGGCCAGCATGTCGGTCGCCTCGGCCTATGCATCGGACGTTTCCACGCCCGAGAACCGCGCCAAGAGCTTCGGCAAGATCGGCGCCGCCTTCGGCCTCGGTTTCATCTGCGGCCCCATGCTGGGCGGCTTGCTGGGCGACATCAACCTGCACCTGCCCTTCTTTGTGGCGGCAGGCCTGTCGGCAGCCAATTTCATCTATGGCTATTTTCTGGTGCCCGAATCGCTGGCGCCGGGCGCCAAGGCGCCGTTCACCCTGGCCCGTATCAATCCGTTTGCTGCCCTGCTGAAACTGCTGCGCCGCCTGGAAATCCGCGGCCTGGTGCTGGCCTTCGGCTTGATGACGTTTGCGCAGATGATGCTCAACACCACCTGGGTGCTGTACACCCACTTCCGTTTCGACTGGACCCCGCGCCAGAACGGCATCGCCCTGTTTTGCGTGGGCCTGTGCGCGGCCGTCGTGCAGGCGGGCTTGCTGGGCATCCTGATCAAGCGTTTTGGCGAAGTGCGGCTATCCTTGCTGGGCATGGTGTCGGGCGCCATCACCTATGCACTGTATGGCCTGGCGACGCAAGGCTGGATGATGTACGCCCTGATCCTGTGCAACCTGCTGGCTTTTGCCGCCGGTCCTGCCCTGCAAGGCATTATTTCCAAAGCCTCGGCAGCCGGCGAGCAGGGCGAACTGATGGGTTCGCTGCAATCGATCAGCAGCCTGGGCATCATCTTCATGCCGCTGCTGGGCAGCGCCATCCTCGGCGAGGTCAGCCATTTACCGGCCAATGACTGGCGCATCGGCAGCACCTTCTTTGTCTGCGCCCTCATGCAAACCCTGGGCTTGCTCGTTGCCTGGCGTTATTTCACCTTGCGCGGTGGAAAATAAGCGGCAAGCAAAGTTAATATCCAGCCTACGCACTACACCGGGGTAGTCCAGCTAAGCATTGCATGCAAGAAATAAATAGGTGAAAATGAAGAAATCCGCCGGGCGTACAAGTGCTCGGTATTCGAGTGCGAGCAAGGATGGGTATGACTGATTTTTATTGCAGCGCCTGGCGCCGTACTGCGGCCATGCTGGCGCTGGCCCTGCCAACCCTGGCGTGGGGGCAATGTTCGCGCGACATCCAGGTGCCCGTCTCGGCGGTCAGTCCGAACGTCGTCGTCAATGGCGCCAGCATCAGCGGCATCTATCCCGACCTGTTGCGCGCGCTGGGCGCCAAGATGGGTTGCAACTTCGTGTTTACCGCCGTGCCGCGCGCGCGCCAGGAAGCCATGTTTGAGCTGGGCAAGGCCGACTTGCTGATCCCCGCCACCAGCACCCAGCGGCGCGACCAGCAAGGCCTGTTCGTGCCCCTGATGGGTAACCGCCCGCTGCTCATTTCGCTGCAAGGATCGCGTGCACCCGTCAACAATATGCAGGAATTGATCGACCGGCGCGAATTGCGGGTGGCGCTGGTGCGCGGCTATGATTACGGCGCGTCCTACCAGGCGCTGGCCAGGGAATTGAGCAGCCAGGGCCGCTTGTTTTATGAAGTCGACGCCCTCTCCGTGGCGCGGCTGATGCAAAGCGGCTTCATCGACGCCACCATCATGAGCCCGACCATCCTGTCCGGCGTGGCGCAAAATGATGCCCGCGTGTATGGCCTGGCAGACCGCTTGCGCCTGGAAGCCTTGCCGGAATTGCCTTGGGGCATGAGCGGCGCCTATCTGTCGCGCAAAACCCTCACGCCGGAAGACCAGGCCACCTTGCGCGAATTGCTGGAAAAAGTGGGCCGCTCGGGCGCCCTGCTGGACGCCTTGCAGCGCAACCACCGGCCCGAGCTGCTTAGCGCGAGCGTGCGCCCGCGCTGAAACACACCGGCGCCGCACTGATGCGGGCCGGCTGACGTTTGACGGTTACTTCTCGTTCGGCACGATCGGCAGTTCGATCGCACTGCCCGCGCCCGCCGCGTGGTACACGCGCTGGGTGGCCTTCTTATAATCCTGCGGCTGCGCCAGGAAGATATTCGGCACGAAGGTTTGCGGGTTGCGGTCGTACAGCGGGAACCAGCTCGACTGTACCTGCACGGCGATGCGGTGGCCCGGCAGGAAGACGTGGTTGGCGTTCGGCAAGGCGAAGCGGTAGCGTTCGACCTTGCCAGATGGAATCGCGGTCGGATGTTCCAGGCTGTCGCGGTAGCGGCCACGGAAGATATCCATGGAAACGCCCAGCTGGTAGCCGCCCATCGCCGGCTGCGATGGCACTTCGTCCGGATACACGTCGATCACTTTCACCACCCAGTCGCTATCGGTGCCGCTGGTCGACGCAAACAGGTTCACCACCGGTGCGCCGGCAATGCGCACGGCCTGTTTCAACGGTTCGGAGACATAGCTGAGCACATCGCTGCGGTCGCTATAACCGCGCTGGTCGCTGACCAGCCATGGTTTCCACACGTCGCCATTATCCAGGCGTACCGGGCGCGGCACGAAAGGCACGGGCTTGGCCGGATCGGAGACATATTCATCGTAGGCGCCCGTCGCGGCATCGACGCCAGCCTGTGGCGCGGCAAAGCCCAGCTTGTTGCCGTCTTGCAGGTAGACCGGGGTCAATTTCGTATCGCAGGTGTCGCACGCCAGCGGCCATTGCTGCAAACGCTGCCATTGGTTGGTGCCGCTCTGGTAGACCGTCACGGGCGCCGTGTTGGCCACCGGCGCATCATCCTTCAGGTACTGGTCGAGGAATGGCTGCATGACTTTTTCGCGGAACTGGCGCGCCGTGTCGCCGTCGAACTTCAGCGGGCCCAGGGTCGAGCCTTCATAGTTGACGCCGCTATGGCGCCATGGGCCCACCGCCAGATAATTCAGATTGTTGTTCTTGTCGCGCCCTTCCATCGCCGTATAAGTAGCATAAGGGCCATAGATATCTTCCTGGTCCCACAGGCCGACCACATGCATGGTCGGCACGGTCAATGGTTTTTTCGCCAGGATCTTGTCGAGCGCCTGTTCCTGCCAGTAGCTGTCATAGGCCGGGTGTTCGAACAGCTTCTTGGTGTAGGTCAGCTTGTCGATACCGAATTTCTTCGCAAAGTCGCCGGCCGAGCCGATGCGCAAGTACGCTTCGTAATCGTCGTAGACGCCCAATGCCGGCGATGGACCGCCGCTGCGCGCGCTGGTCTGCCCCGCGATGTACGACAGGCTGGGCTGGCGGAAAGCGCCATTATGGAACCAGTCGTCGCCGCGCCAGCCGTCGACCATGGCGCTCATGGGAATTGCCACCTTCAGTGCAGGATGCGGGTCGACCAGCGCCATCAGCACCGTGTGGCCTTCATAGGAAGAACCCAGCATGCCGACCTTGCCGTTACTCTCTGGAATGTTTTTCGACAGCCAGTCGATGGTGTCCCAGGCGTCCGTCGTATTGTCGACCTTGGTATTGTTCAGCGGGCCGCGCACCGGGCGCGTCATCACATAATCGCCCTCGGAGCCATATTTGCCGCGCACATCCTGGAACACGCGGATGTAACCGTGCTCGACCAGGGTATCGTCACCCTGTGGCAACAATCCCAGCATGGTCGGGCTGGCGGCCCGCTCGGCGCGCCGGGCCGCGTTATAGGGCGTGCGGGTCAGCATGATCGGTGCGCGTTTGGCGTCTTTCGGCACCACGATCACCGTGTACAGCTTGACGCCGTCGCGCATCGGGATCATCACCACGCGCTTGACGTAATCGTTCAAGTCCGGCATCACCAACTTGGCGCCGATATCGGGCTGCATATACGGCGTCATCGGCGCTGTTTTTTGCTGCGCGTACAGCGGCAATGAGGTGGCGGCCATGATGGCGCCGAGCAGGGTGAGTTGGGTATAGCGGGCGACAGGCCGGAGGCGCATGTATTTCTCCAAAGAACGAAAAGGTAAACAGCCATGGTAGCGAAACAATGGACCTTAAGCAATGCAAGCCGGCGCACCATTCCCGACAAAACTTGACAGATCACCGTTGAACTGCAACCATAACGCCATGAACTTTATCCCTTCACAACACGCCTGCTTGAATTGGTGGTCCCGCTCACTCCGCGCGGCCACTATTTAGTGATGTGATCATGATCAACGCCGCCTAGTTCGGTGGCGTAACAGGTGCAAACCTGGATCATCCCCGAACCAGGTGGCTCGAAAGGAAACTTGATGAGCTTGCCTAATACTCCAGATACCCAAGACAATCCAGACGCGCCGGCAGCACCGCTGTCGCCTGCCGCTATCGCTTCGCAATCCGTGATCCTGACGGGCGACCGTCCGACCGGCCCCTTGCACCTGGGCCATTACGTGGGCAGCCTGCGCAACCGCGTGACTTATCAGCACGACTACAAGCAATTCATCATGCTGGCCGACGCGCAGGCGCTGACCGACAACATGGATGACATCGACAAGGTCCACCGCAACGTGGTCGAAGTGGCGCTGGACTACCTGGCCGTCGGCATCGACCCGACCAAGACCACGGTGTTCATCCAGTCGCAGATCCCTGAACTGGCCGAACTGACCTTTTATTACCTGAACATCGTCACCGTGGCCCGCCTGGAGCGCAACCCCACCGTCAAGGAAGAAATCCGCCTGCGCGGCTTCGAGCGCGACATCCCGGCCGGCTTCCTGACCTACCCGGCCAGCCAGGCGGCCGACATCACGGCCTTCAAGGCGGGCGTGGTGCCGGTCGGCGAAGACCAGATCCCGATGATCGAGCAAACCAATGAAATCGTGCGCCGCTTCAACCGCATGTACAACCGCGAAGTGTTGATGGAATGCAAGGCGCTGGTGCCGGAAATCGGCCGCCTGCCCGGCATCGACGGCAAGGCCAAGATGAGCAAATCCCTGGGCAACACCATCAACCTGGGCGCCACGCCGGATGAAATCACGGCCGCCGTGAAAAAAGTCTACACCGACCCGCTGCACCTGCGCGTGGCCGATCCTGGCCACCTGGAAGGCAACGTGGCCTTCATTTACCTCGACGCGTTTGACCCGGACAAGGCCGCCCTGGAAGAAATGAAAGCCCATTATGTGCGCGGCGGCCTGGGCGACAGCATCGTCAAGAAGCGCCTGGAAGTGGTGCTGCAGGACTTGCTGGCGCCGATACGCGCGCGCCGCGAAGAGTTCGCCAAGGACAAGGGCCAGATCATCCAGATGCTGAAAGAAGGCACCTTCCGCGCCCGCGAAGTGGCGGCCCGCACGGCCGATGAAGTCAAGTCGGCGCTGGGTCTGAACTACTTTTAATTGCTTTTAATTACTATTCTGTAATAGCAAGCTGATGCGCCCTGCCGGAGTCGGGTAAAATCCCGTCTCCGCCAGGGCGCGGTGCATTTTGTAACCGTGAAATAAGCAATCAGCAAGGACAACAAGGCGCAATGAACGATACCGCTATCGAGCAGCTGCTGCAGCAGCATTTTTCCATCGATGCTCTGCAGCAGGCGCCCGCTCCCTTGCAGCAGGCGCTGCGCATGCTGGGCGGCTGGCTGGCCGCCGGCCGCGACACCCCGTATCCGCATACGCCATACGCGGAACTGATACCGCAGCTGTCCGCGATCAGCCCGCCAACGCACGGCATGGCGGTGACGGACTTCCTGCAGGAGCTGGACTCGACCGTGCTGGCCAATACGGCCCAGCTCAATCACCCGCGCTATATCGGCCACATGACCCAGGCCCTGCCCTGGGTCAGCGTGCTGGCCGAAGCGTTTACGGCCGCGCTGAACCAGAACCAGGTCAAGATCGAGACGGCCTATGTGTCGACCCTGATCGAAAAACAGATACTGGGCTGGCTGCATCGCCAAGTCTACCAGCACGACGATAGCGTCTACACGCAGGCGATGGCGGCCACCAGCGGCGCGCTGGGCAATGTCGTCAATGGCGGCACCATGGGCAACCTGACGGCGCTGGCGGTGGCGCTCGAACATCACATGCCAGGCACGCGCAAGCGCGGTTTGTTTGCCTCCATGCAAGAGTCGGGCTACAGCGGCCTGGCCGTGATCGGCTCGGCCCGCAGCCATTATTCCGTCAAGAAAGCCCTGGCCACCCTGGGCCTCGGTGAAGCCGCCTTGCACCTGGTACCGGTCGACCGCGACAACCGCATCGATATCACCGCGCTGGAAGCGACGATTGCTGACTTGAAAGTGCGCAACATCAAGGTAGTGGCCATGATCGGCATCGCGGGCACCACGGAAACGGGCGCCATCGATCCGCTGGCCGCCATGGCCCGCATCGCCGCACGCGAAAACATCTGGTTCCATGTGGATGCAGCCTGGGGCGGCGCCCTGTTGATCGCCGAACAATACCGCCCGCTGTACGACGGCATTGCCCTGGCCGATTCGGTGGTGATCGATGGCCATAAATTGCTATGGGTGCCGATGGCGCAAAGCATGGTGCTGTTCAAGGACAGCGCCAGCCTGAACTTGCTCAAACACAACGCCAATTACATCCTGCGCGACAATTCGGGCGACCTGGGCCAGACTTCGCTGGAAGGTTCGCGCCGCTTCGATACATTAAAGCTGTGGACCTCGTTCAAGCTGCTGGGCGTGTCCGGCTACACCACCCTGCTGCAGCAAGCCGCGACCCTGAGCGGCCAGCTGCAAGCCCTGCTGGTGGAACAAACGGACTTTGAACTGATCACCCGTTCCGATACCTTTATCCTGACTTACCGCTACGTGCCCGCGCATTTGCGCCAGCGCATGGCAGAATTGCTGGCGAGCGAACAGATCGAGGCGGCAACGGCATTGAACCAGAAGTTCAATACCCTCAACGCCAAGCTGCAGAACCGCCAGAAAGCCGAAGGCCACAGCTTCGTGTCGCGCACCGTGCTCGAATCGACGGCGTATCCGGGGCCGACCAATGTATTGCGCGTGGTGATGAGCAATGTCCAGACCCGGCCCCACCATTTACGGGCCATCCTCGATGAGCAGCGCACCATCGGCCAGGCGCTGGTGGCGGAACTGGGCCTGTAGCACCTTTCTGCGCTATTTCTACCCTATTCCCATGGCGCAGACTCCCATGTCTGCGCCAGGAAATCGATCAGGGCGCTGATGCGGCGCGGCACGGGAGCACGCCTGGCCCGCACGGCGCTGATCACCACCGCGTCCTCCTGCCATTGCGGCAATACCCGCAGCAAGCGGCCGCTACGCAAGTCATCGGCCACATCCCACGTTTCGCGCAGGGCAATCCCCATGCCCGCCACGCTCCAGGCACGCAAGGCGTCGCCATTGTCGCTGGACAAACTGCCCTGCACGACGATCGCTTCCTGCTGCTGTCCATTCGATAATTTCCAGTGATCTAGGCGCATCCCGGCATAGGCAAACAGCAAACACTCATGCGCTGGCAGGTCGGACGGCTGCCTGGGCGTGCCGCGCTCGGCCAGATACTGGGGGGCGGCGACCAGGATGCGCGTGCTGGTGGCCAGGCGCCGCGCCAGCAGGCGCGAATCGGCCAGGTCCCCCACCCTTATCGCCAGGTCAAGATTGCCCGCATACAGGTCGGCCACGTGGTCGGATAATTGCAGCTCAAACTGCACTTGCGGATGCAAGCGGCGAAACGCGGCGATGGCCGGCGCCACATAGCGGGCGCCAAACGGCACCGGTGCGCTCAGCCTGATCGGGCCGGCCAGCGCGCCACTACCGAGCAGGGCTGCGTCGGACGCCTGCTCCAGCAAGGCCAGTGCGGCCCGCGCATGCTCGGCCACGGCCTCGCCCTCGGCCGTGATTTTCAGGCTGCGCGTATTGCGTTCGAACAGGCTGGCGCCGAATGCCTGCTCCAGCCGGGCGATCTGCTTGCTGACGGTGGCTGGCGCCAGGTGCATGGCCCGCGCCGCGGCGGAAAAGCCGCCCGTATCGCACACCTTGATGAATATTTCCAGATCGTCGAGATTGCGCAGTTTCATTTATTCCGTTTCGCCATAAGTATTGTTCAATTTTACGCGTTTTCAGCAGCACTGCCAGCCGGCAGAATACCTGGCTGCGCGCCGTGGCCGCTTGCATGGGCAAGCGGCAGGCGCGCCTGAAAGGAGTAGCATGCCCATCGTTATATATCTGTTCGCGCTGTGCGCGTTTTTTGTCGGCTTTGCCGAATTCGTCACCATCGGCCTGGTGTCGGCCATGGCGCACGACCTGCAGGTGGACGTGGCCCGCATGGGCATGGCCGTGACCGCCTATGCGCTGGGCGTGGTGATCGGCGCCCCGCTGCTGGCCGCGCTATCGTCGCGCTATCCGCGCAAGCACGCCTTGCTGCTGGCGATGGGCGCTTTTGCCCTGTCCAACCTGGCCCTGGCCACATGTTCGCAACTTCCCCCCATCTTGCTGGCGCGCCTGGTATCGGGCCTGGCCCACGGCGCGTTCTTTGCGATTGCCGCCAGCAGCGCCATGCGCGCCGTAGCCAAGGAACGCTCAGGCGCAGCGCTGGCGCTGGTATTTGGCGGCGTCACGGTCGCCATGACGGCCGGCGTACCCTTGGGAACCTGGCTGGGCAGCCTGCTGGGCTGGCGCGCCATCTTCTTGCTGGTGGCTGCTGGCGCCGCGCTGGGCACGGCCGGCATCGCACTGCGCATGCCGCTGGAAGCGGCGGAAGGCGGGCACAGCCCCTGGCAGCAGTTGCGCGGCTTGCTGGACAAACGCCTGCTGGCCGGCGCCAGCGTGCCGATGCTGGCGTTCGCGGGCGCCTTTGCCGTCTACACCTATATTTCGCCGCTGCTGCTGGAAGTGACAGGGGTCAGTGTCGTGGGCGCCAGCGCCCTGCTACTGGTGTATGGCGGCGGCGCGGCGCTGGGCAATATCGCCAGCGGCCTGCTGACGGACCGCTGGGGCGCCACGCGCACCGCCGCCTTCTTGCTGCTGGGCCTGCTTGCCTGCTTGCTGGGCATCTGGTGCTGGGCTGCCCTGCCCTGGATGATGGCAGGACTGGTCGGCTTGCTCGGCTTGACGACCTATGGCGTGATTGCGCCGCTACAGTCGCGCATCATGGAGCAGGCCCGCCACACGGCGCCGCATGCACTGGAGGCGGCCTCGGGCCTGAACATCGCCGCCTTCAACCTGGGCGTGGTGCTGGGCGCTACCGTGGGCGCGGCCAGCCTGGACCATTTTGGCCAGGCGGGACTGCTGGCCAATGGCTGGCTGGGCGCCTTGTTGTGCGCGCTGGCGCTGCTGGCCTTGCTGCTGCAGGCGCGGCCCGCAACCAGGGTTGCTAAAATTTAATAGTACGGATGCCACCACGGTGCTAGAATTTTGTCTGGAGATGGCATTCCTCCAACGCAACTTTAAAAGTTTTTCGTGAACCGCCTTCGGGCTGATGATGCCTGCATATTTTCCTGGATGACCGGAAAGATGCAGGCGCGCGCAGAGCGTTCATGCATCCGCCACCTGTCCAGGTTCGGCCCACCCCAGACTGGACACTGCATCATGACCCGCATTTCCGCCTTCGCCGATTTACTCTCGCATCTGTTGAAATGGCTGCTGATCGCCGCCGTCGTGGCCGTACTGGCGGGCACCGCCTCGGCCGGCTTTTTGTTTGCCCTGGTGTGGGCGACCGGCACGCGCATGGCGCATCCCTGGCTGATCTGGCTGCTGCCGCTGGCCGGCCTTGCCGTCGGCTGGCTGTATCTGCGTTATGGCAGCGACGTGGAAGGCGGCGCCAACCTCCTGATCGATGAAATCCACGATCCGAAAAAAATCATTCCGCTGCGCATGGCGCCGCTGGTGCTGGGCGCCACTGTCGTCTCGCACCTGTTCGGCGCGTCGGTGGGCCGCGAAGGCACGGCCGTGCAGATGGGCGGCGCGCTGGCCGACCAGCTGACACGACTCTTTCGCCTGGATACGGAAGACCGCCGCATCGTCCTGATGGCCGGCATCAGCGCCGGTTTTGCCTCCGTGTTCGGCACGCCGCTGGCAGGCGCCATCTTTGGCCTGGAAGTGCTGGCCATCGGCCGCTTGCGCTATGAAGCCATGCTGCCCTGCCTGGCCGCAGCCGTGATTGCCGACCAGGTGGGCTTGCTGTGGGGCGTGCAGCATACGCATTACGCAATACCGCTGATCCCTGCCATCTCGGCCTGGACCCTGGCTGCCATGGTGATTGCCGGCCTGCTGTTTGGCGTCACGGGCAAAGTGTTTGCCACCGCCACGCATGGCTTGTCACACGCCATGAAACGCTGGATCCGCTACGCGCCCCTGCGCCCTCTGCTCGGTGGCGTGATCATTGCCTGCGCCGTCTGGCTGCTGGGCACCGATCAGTACATCGGCCTGGGCATCCCCACCATCGTCGATGCATTGAAAGAACCGCTGCCGGCCTGGGATTTTCTCGGCAAGATGGCATTTACCATCGTCTCGCTGGGCACGGGATTCAAAGGCGGTGAAGTCACGCCCTTGTTCTTTATCGGCGCCACCCTGGGTAATGCGCTGGGCCCCGTGCTGCACCAGCCCGCCACCTTGTTGGCCGCCATCGGTTTCGTGGCGGTGTTTGCAGGCGCCGCCAACACGCCGATCGCCTCGACCCTGATGGCGATGGAACTGTTTGGCGCCGAGATCGGCGTGTACGCGGCCATCGCCTGCGTGGTGGCGTATCTGTTTTCAGGCCATGCGGGGATCTACCGGGCGCAGCGCAGCGGGCATGCGAAGCGGCAGGAAGGCAAGTCCGATTGAACGCTGGCCGCCACCGGCCTCTGGGCGGGCGGGCAATATAGTGCCCCTAGTATAATGGGAAACATTTTGCCCACCGCATAGCTTTCGATGAAAAAACAAGTATCTCCTGCCACCAACCCCAAATCCAATACTTTCGTCAACCTGCCCGAACTGGCCCTGATCGCCATCACCTTTATCTGGGGCGGCACTTTTCTGGTCGTGCACAACGCCGTCACCGCCAGCGGTCCGCTGGCCTTTGTGGCCGCCCGCTTTGCCATCGCCGCCGCCATCTGCAGCCTGATTTGCCGGCGCCAACTGCTCAAGCTGACAAAGACGGAGTTCGTCGCAGGCGTGGCCATCGGCGCCAGCATCTTTGGCGGCTACACCTTGCAAACCTATGGCTTGATGTTCATTTCCAGCAGCAAATCAGCCTTTATCACGGCCTTTTATGTGCCGATCGTGCCGCTGGTGCAATGGCTGGTCTTCAGGCAGCGCCCTCACCCGGCCGTGTGGGTGGCGGTAGTGGTGGCCTTTACGGGCCTGGTGTTGCTGACGGGCACCGATGGCTTGACGATGGGTTTCGGCAAGGGCGAATTGATCACGGCCGTGGGCGCGGTTGCGATTGCGCTGGAAATCATCCTGGTCAGCCGCGTGGCCGCCAGCCTGAACATCTTGCGCGTGACCATCGTGCAACTGGCCACGGCGTCATTGATTGCGCTGGTGCTGATGCCAGTGCTCGGTGAAGCGCCGCCGCCACTGAGCAAGACTTTTGTGTTCAGCGTGATTGCCCTGGGCTGCGCCAGCGCGCTGATTCAATACGTGATGAACTGGGCGCAAAAGCGCATTTCCGCCACCAAGGCCACGCTGATTTATGCGGGCGAACCCGTGTGGGCCGGCGTGATCGGCCGCATCGCCGGCGAACGCCTGCCAGGCATGGCGATCGTGGGCGGCATCCTGATCATTGCCGCCGGCATCCTCAGCGAATGGCGTCCCAACAAGGCCGGTGACAGCGCCAAGGCCGAGCTGAGCCAGTAATCAGACCAGCGCCAGCGCCTTTAAAGCTGGCACGATCTCGCGCAGGCTGGCCACTTCAAACGTGGGAACAGCTTCCGAGGTGTTGGCCAGGCGGCCAGGATTGAACCAGCAGCTGTCGATGCCATAGCGGTTGGCGCCCAGGATGTCCGCATCCAGGCGGTCGCCGATGATGATGGCTTCTTCCTTGACAAACGGGCGCGCCATATTCGCGGCGTACTCGAAGAAGCGGACATCGGGCTTGGCGTGGCCGCACGCTTCCGAGGTGGCGACAAAGGAAATGCAGTCGCCCAGGCCGGAACTGGCGATGCGGCGGTTCTGGATGGTGTCGACGCCGTTGGTGATGATGCCCACTTCGCCGATGGCCGCCAGCGCCAGACACACTTCGCGCGCGCCATCGATCAGCACCACGGTGTCGGGCAGGGAGTCCAGGTACAGGCTGCTGGCCGCTTCCGGGTCCAGCGCCAGGCCATGTTTCAAGAAGCTGGCGCGGAAACGTTCGACTTTCAGGAAATCTTTCGTCACGTCCCCTGTTTCGAATTTGCGCCACAGTTCCGTGTTGATCGCCTGGTAATCGGTGAACAGCCCGTCCACGCGCTCTTGCAAGCCCAAAGCGTGCATGGTGCGCACAAACGAGAGTTTTTCGGAAGCCCGGAAGTCGAGCAAGGTATCATCTAAATCAAACAAAAACAGTCTGTGCTTCATGCGTTCCGCTATGAGAGTGGAGGTAATGTTGCATGTTAGCATGACCTATCTCAATGCAGGGCTCGCCTCCCCCTGCAAGGCCAGCGGCACGGCCCTGGCCCAGCGGTTCGATGACAGCGAAAACGTCAATGCGCGCACCTGGTGGTACCAGCCGGCGGGCACGTACAGCATGTCGCCGGGATGGACGATGCATTCGACCATGCTGGCCTGGCGCGCCAGCGGAAACTTGTCGAAATCGGGTGCTTCCGGGTCGAACGGCGAGCCGAACAGGATGGCGTTCGCTTCGCTCGGATATAAAAATGCGTCATGATGCGGCGGCGCAAGGAAAATGCGCTTGCTGCCCCATATTTGCGCAAAGATATTGTCGTCGTAATCGCAATGCAGGGGCGTGACCGTGCCGGCCGGGCCGATCCAGAAGCGCGGCGGACCCATCTTGTCGAAATACGTGGGCCAATGGCACTGGCTATTCAATTCGCGCAATTCCAGGTTGCCCAGATACGGTGGCAGCGCGTGCTCGCCGCTGGCCACCAGGTCCAGGTATGCCAGCATGGACATATCCTGCATGGCGCGGTCGGGCGCGAAAGCCGTGTTGATATAGTCGCCCACGCGGGCCCGCACGGGCACATGGCCGTAGCGCTGACGCAAAATATCGGGCGTTTCGGCAAACAGGGGCCAGCGCTTGACCAGCCCGCTCATCAGGAAAGGCAAGCCTCGTGCCGCCCGCGCACGGAAGGCGGCAGCGCTCAGCACCCCCAGGCGCGGCACGCTGGTTATCGCGGGCAAGTCATGGGCGGCGCGCTTGATGGCAGTGCGCATGGCGTCGATGGATTCCACGCCGCGCACCTGCGCATCCTTGCGCTCGCGCGCCGCTTTGCTGGCAAGCGCGTCTTCGGGCGTAGCAAATTCTGCTGGCGGGCGCGGGGGTAAACCGCGTGATGAAGCTGGACCCAGGACCTGGGACGCGGGGATTTTCTTTTCTACCGACATAAATCTTTATTCTGGATGGGAGACCAAGGCGCTACAGGCCCTAGTTTAACATTGCACCATCAGAAATCTTGCCCCAGTATCGGCCGGCGTCGGCGCCATGTCCGTACGCCGCCATGCGCAAACGGCCATCCGCGTGGTCAGACCGGCGTCTTGAAGATAGGATCGACGATGAATTGCTGGGCCTTGATGCGCAGGGTACGTTCTTCGTCCAGCTCGGCGCGCGTCTCGCCCAGCTCTTCGCGCTCCGCTTCCAGTTCCAGGCGTACGGTCGCCAGTTCCGTTTCCACGCGGGTCAGGGTTTCCAGCTGCAACTGTGCCTGCACCAGTTCGGCGCGCGCCGCTTCGGCCGCCTCTTCCAGGCGCGGGATGCCTTCGAGCTTGAATTGGGCCTTGGCCAGGTCCATGCGCGCCTGCTCGGCAGCTTCTTCCAGGCGCGGCAAGCCTTCCAGGCGCAATTGCGCCTTGGCCAGCTCCGTGCGGGCCTGGTTGGCGACCTGGCGCTCACGCTCCAGTTCGGCACGCAAGGTGTCCAGCTCGCCAGCCTGTACATCCAGCAACTCTTGCTGGCGCTCGTTTTCGCTGGCCAGGTCCATCAATTCCTGTTGATTGTCGTTCATCTCGGCTTCATGCGCCGTGTGGCTGGCGCTCAGTTCCTGTCCTACGAAATCGAGTATGGCTTGCTGCAGCACCGGCGACAGCGTGGCGGCCGCAGCGATCTGGCGCTGTGCCCCGGCCTTGCGGCGTTGCAACAGCTTGCTGACAGTCCCCAGGCAAGCTCCGCTGCCCAGGGTTTCGCGCAGCGCGCGCACCGTGATGGCCTGGCCTTGCGCCGCCATCGCATCCATCGCCGCATTGATCTGTTCCGCGCTTACTTTTGCCATCTCGTTTTCTCGTGTATTTCTTGTGGTTGTTGCCGGGGTCATCATGTTTTTGAGACATGATGCTTAGGGACAACATCTTATCCAAGCGAGGGCAAAACGTAAAGTATTTCTCAATAGAAATTACAATTGCACAACAGAATTTTGATTCAGCTTAAACTATCCTTCCAGCAGGCCATGTTCGCTCAGCTCATCCTGCACCAGTTCCAGCCGCAGCAAGGGGTTGTCTTGACTGAGCAATAACTGCTTTTGCATCGCGGTCAGCGACAGCAGTTCGCACCAGCGGTTCGCCACCCAGCCACTTTCATCGAGCCGGTATGGCGGCTGCATCGGCATCTGGTCCACGGGGATTTTTTGTTCCTGCAAGGTGCGTATCAGCGCACCGAGCGCATCGGCCACATTTTGCTGTTCTGGCGGAATCGCGATGACCTTGTCGGACGGCAGCATTTCCACCTGCCCCATCCACAAGCCATGCTGCAGCTGTTCGCTGTGCACAATGCGAAAACGCTGGGTGCCCATGCATTTGATTTGCAGCAAGCCTGACAAGGGCGCCGCCCATTCGATCACCCGCGCCAAGGTCCCCACCGGCGCCAGGGTCTCATGCTGGCCCGGCTTGCGCACTTCCGCGCCATCCAACAACTGCACCACGCCAAACGGCTGTTCGCCCATGATGCATTTGCGTATCATGTCCAGGTAGCGCACCTCAAAGATCTGCAGCGGCAGATAACCGTCAGGATACAGTACCGTATTGAGCGGGAACAAAGGTATCGAAGTCATGCCGCATGATGGCACGAATGGCATATCCGTGCAGCACTCCTCGCCGCCCCGCTGCGCCCTGTTATTTGTAAAAGCGCCGCTTGCTGGCCCGCTCGGCCGCTTTCGGCGTCATCACTTTCACGGCCTTTTTCTGGATCGCGCCACCGGCGCCCGTACCCGGCACGCGGTGTTCCGCCTCGAAGCCCGGCTCTTCGCTGCGCTTCAGGGTTTGCCTGGTCAGGGCCTCGATGGCCGACAGCAATTCCACCTCGTCGGCACAGACCAGCGACAAGGCCACGCCCGACGCGCCGGCGCGGCCCGTGCGGCCGATGCGGTGGATATAGTCTTCAGCCACCGTCGGCAAATCGAAATTGACCACTTGCGGCAATTGCTCGATATCGAGGCCGCGCGCGGCCACGTCGGTGGCCACCAGCACCTGCACTTCTGCCGCCTTGAAGCGGGCCAGCGCGCGCAGACGGTTGGGCTGGGTCTTGTCGCCATGAATCGAATCGGCGCGCACGCCATGTTCCAGCAAGGTATGCACCAGTTGCTCGACGCCCTTGCGCGTCTTGACGAACACCAGTACCTGGCCCCAGCGCTTTTTCTTCAACAAGTGCAGGAACAATTCCGGCTTGCGTTTCTTGTCGCACACAATCACCGATTGCTGCACGGCTTTCACGGTACTGTTGCGCGGACTCACTTCCACCGAGACCGGATCCTTCAGCATGGTTTTGGCCATGGCGCGGATGGCGTCCGAGAACGTGGCAGAAAACAGCAGGGTCTGGCGCTGCTTGGGCAAGGCCATCAGCAGCAAGTCCAGTTCACGCTCGAAACCCAGGTCCAGCATGCGGTCCGCTTCGTCCAGCACCAGGGTTTGCACTTGCTCGAACCTGATCGCGCCCTGCGATTGCAAATCGAGCAGACGGCCCGGCGTGGCTACCAGCACGTCGAGGCCCTTGCGCAGCTTGGCGACCTGCGGCTCGATCGGCACGCCGCCATACGCGACAAAGCTGCGCAAAGGCAAGTTGCCGCCATAGCTGCGGAAGCTCGCATACACCTGCTCGGCCAGTTCGCGCGTGGGCACCAGCACCAGCACGCGCACGCATAACGGTTCGACCACGCCGGCCAATGTCAGTTGCTGCAGCAGCGGCACGGCAAAGCCCGCTGTCTTGCCGGTCCCCGTCTGGGCCGCGGCCATCAGGTCGCGCTTGGCCAGCACGGCGGGAATGGCTTGCGCCTGCACGGGGGTCGGCTTGGTATAGCCTAGCTCGTCAAGTTTGCGGACCAGGGGATCGATCAGGCCGAGGGAAGAAAAACTCATGGGGAAACCTTGCAGCAAAAGAACACGGAGCCGCGATTATAGGCCAGCAGAGATGCCGGCCCATGCTTTCATCAGGAAAACCGCAATCTCAATACGTCGTCAAAACTTCATTTCCAGTGTCGCGCGCGCCTGCGGCGAGCTCGGCGAGATGTTGTTGCGCTGTATGGTACCGGTGGCGTCCGTGTAGCGCGTGTCGCTTTCAAAGTCTTGCGCCAGCAAGTTCGATATGGCCAGGCGCAGCTGGTTCTTCGGATTGAATTTCCACAAGGCATACAGGTCGAGGTCGCGCCGCGGCGAACTGTAGGCGCTCTGGCGCTCGGTGATGCGCACCGGGCCGCCATTGCGGAAATTAAAGCTGCCACCCGTCGTCAGCACGCCGTCCGGCGTCTTGTAATCGATGCCAAAGTTGGCGCTGACCGGTGTTTGCTGATCGAGGCGGTTGTCCGGTCCCGGCACCTGGTCCACTTTCGACCAGTTGCGGCTGATGCTGCCGCGCAAGTCTATCGCCGGCACGGGGGTGGCAAAGACGGCGCGCAGCGGAAACTTCGCTTCCAGCTCCAGGGTCTGCGTATTGGCGCGGCCATCGTTGACGGGCGTGGAAACCCAGCGGTCATTGATGAACAGCAAGCCCTGGCGCGTATAGCCATCGATGCGGCGGGCCGAGGCGCGCGCGCTGAGCAAGGCGCCTTCGGCCCAGTAATGCTCGTAGGAAGCGTCGATGCCCAGCGCCAGCTCCGGCCTCAGGTTCGGGTTGCCTTCGCGGTCGGGATCGGTCTGGCTATTATTGGTCGAGGTAAAGCGGCGCGGAATCAGGCTCGATGTCGGCTGCGCCTTGTAGGTGCGCGTCAAGGCCAGGCGCACCTGGTCGCCCTTGGTATCAGGCAATTTCCACAAGGTTTGCAGCAGCGGGCTCCAGACGCTGGTGCGCTGCTGCACTTCGTCAAAGCTATTGCCGGCGCTGCGCGTATCCATGCCTTCCCAGCGCACGCCCGCATACATGGACCAGCGCGGCGTGATATCCCACTCGTCCTGGGCATACAGGGCCAGGCGCTTGATGTTGGCGTCGAAACCTTCATCGCTATTGAATGGCGGACGCCCGCCGGGCAGCGGCGTTTCGCGCTGCAGGCGCTCTTCCTCGCGCTTGTTGTAAGCGCCATCCCAGCCCATGGACAGGGCATGGCCCGGCACCAGCGGCGTGGAATATTTACCGGTGGAGCTGACGCCATTTTCGGTGGACTTGACGTGCGTCAGACGCTCCAGCGCCAGGCCCACGCCATCGATGTAGCCCTGCTGCCAGCCGTCCGAAGTATTGCGGGCGGACGAGGCGCCGATCTTGAGTTCCAGCTTCGCGCCGCCTTCCAGCTTGTGCAGCCACGTCAGGTCGCTGCGGCCAAAGGCATTGTGATTGCTGGAGTTGCCCGTGTTGCTGTCGTAATCCGGCCGCGCCCCCTGCTCCGTGTTGGCACGGCTGAAGTTGCGATGATTCGAGCGGCCGCCATTGAAGAAGAATTGCGCCGTCAGGTTATCGCCACCCGGCAAGGCCCAGTTCAGGCGCGGCGACAGATTGATGCCTTCGGGCCGGCCATCGCCCGTGCCAAACGTACGGCGCAGCATGTTTTGCCGGCCGTCGGGCGCAAAACCCTGTTCCAGCGCGGGATTGTCGTAATGGTAGTCATAGCGGAACAGCGAGCCGGCCATCGAATACGAGAAATTGCCATCGCGGTCGGACAGTTGCAGATTCACGCTGGGCGAAAAGCTGTCGCGGCTGCGCTGCACGCCCAGCTTGAGTTCGCGCTGCGCCGTCTTCACGGCTTTCTTCAGCACCACATTGATGGTGCCGGCGATCGATTGCGTACTGTATTCGGCGCTGGCCGCATGCAAGATCTCGATGCGCTCGATCACGTCGGGCGACAGGGTATCGAGCGAAAAACCGGCCGGCGCCCGTTCGCCATTGAGCAAGATCTGCGTATAGCCGCTGCCCAGGCCACGCATGCGGATTTCGCCGCCCGAACGCCCGGCAGCGCCGGAAACCGTAATACCCGGCAGGCGCTTGAGCACGTCGGTGACATTGGTGTCGCCGTACTTGAGGATTTCCTCGCTGCTGACGATCATCTTGCTGGCCGTATCGTCGCGCCGCGGATCGTAGCCACTGCCCTTCACTTCCACCGTTTGCACGGCTGGCGCCTCGTCCTTGGCAGGCTTGGGTGCTGGCTTGAGCGTCTTCGCGTCAGCCGCTGCGGCTTGCGCATCCGGCTGGGGAGTGGCGGGATTTTGCTGGGCCTGGGCATTCCAGGCAAACAGGACAGCGGCGGCGACAACGGTGAGGCGCAGGGAAAACGGGTGACGAGGGATCATTGAGGTGGACAAAAGTTGGCTGAATGAAAATGGCTAAATACTAAAAAATACGCAGCCGCATTTTGCGTCAAAAATGCTCTTATGGCACACCTTTTTGAAAATATTTCTTAGAGCAAATTAAATTCGGCGCGCACACGACCATCCGGGCAAGGCGTGCGCTGCATTTCGCTGCGCGCTGCATCGCCGCTATAATGCGTTTTCACCATTCCCACCAAAGGCTCACCATCGTGTCTGACCGTCTTGCCGTCCTGCCTCAATATCTGCTCCCCAAGGGAGCGTTGACCAATTTTGCCGGCAGAGTCGCTGGCGCCAAGGGCGGCGCCATGACCACGCGTCTGATCCGCTGGTTTGTCGGCCGCTACAACGTCAACATGGATGAGGCGCTGGACCCGGACATCACGCACTACACCAGCTTCAACGATTTCTTCACGCGCGCGCTGCGCCCCGATGCGCGCCCGCTGGCCAAGGCCGGCTACGTCTGCCCCGTCGATGGCCGCATCAGCCAGTTCGGCAAGATCGACAAGGACCAGATCTTCCAGGCCAAGGGACACCAGTTCAGCACCACCGCGCTGGTCGGCGGCGATGCAGCGCTGGCGGCCCGGTTCGAGCACGGCAGCTTCGCCAACCTCTACCTGAGCCCGCGCGACTACCACCGCATCCACATGCCATGCGATGGCCGTTTGACGCGCATGATTTATGTGCCCGGTGAACTGTTTTCCGTCAACCCGACCACCGCGCGCGGCATCCCCGGCCTGTTCGCCCGCAACGAGCGCGTGGTCTGCGTGTTCGACACGGCCAACGGTCCGTTCGTGATGACCCTGGTGGGCGCCACCATCGTCGGCAGCATGGCCACCGTCTGGCACGGCGTCGTCAACCCGCCGCGCACGGGCCAGGTGCGCGACTGGAGTTATGCCAACGACAATATCGTCTTGAAACAAGGCGAAGAACTGGGCCGCTTCCTGCTGGGCTCGACCGTGGTGATGCTGTTCCCGAAAGACACCGTGGATTTCAATCCGGCCTGGCAACCTGCCGGCCCGGTGCAACTGGGCCAGGTGATGGGCAACACGCCAGCCTAAACGGGCATGTCCGTTTGATACAGTTCCTCCATTAAATCCAGAAACGCGCGCGTCTTGGCCGGCATCAAACGCCGGCCGGGAAATACGGCCCAGCCCGTGACGCGCGGAAAACGCCATTCCGGCAGCACGCGCACCAGTTCTCCCCGTTCCAGGTAAGGTTTCGCAAAGCGGTCCGTGCTGGCCGCGATGCCCGTGCCCATGCACGCCATGCGTACCAGCAATTCCGGCGAATTGGCCAGCAGGCGCACCGGTAAATCGCGCTCCCAGCTGGTCTTGCCACGCGTCAAATTCCAGCGCACCATGCCGTGGATCGCGCGCGGCAGGCTCAGCAAATCGTAGCGGTACAGGTCGTCAGGATGTTCGGGCAAGCCATGCAGGCTGGCGTACTGCGGCGAGGCGTACAGCGACCAGGTACTGAAAGCCACCGGGCGCGCCGCCAGGCTGGCATCGTCGGGCAAGGTGCCCATGCGGATGGCCAGGTCGAAGTTTTCCGCCAGCAAATCCACCCGCCGCGCCGACAAGTCGAGTTCCAGCGAAATGGCCGGGTAACGTTGCACGAATTCCGCCAGCACCTGGCGCATCACGGTATCGGCAAAGTCGGCCGGCATGGAAATGCGCAGCAAGCCGCTGGGACCGGCCTGGCGATGCTGGGTCAGCGCAGCGGCCGCATCCGTTTCCTCGGCCACCCGGCGCGCATGTTCGAGCAGGCTGGCGCCAAACTCCGTCAGCGCCAGCTTGCGCGTGGTACGCAGCAGCAAGCGCTCGCCGAGCTGCGTTTCCAGCTGGGAAATACGGCGCGACAAGGTGGACTTCGGCAAGCCCACCCTGTCTGCCGTGCGTGAAAAACTGCCGTTTTCCACCACCCGCGCAAACAGCAGCAAATCACCGGGATCGATATTCATACGCATGCCTTTTATCAGAATTGTTCCATTATTGGACCAATGTTATCCATTTTAACGGCTTCCGGATGATTTTTGGGATTGCTATAGTTCATCCATCGCAAGACAACTCACCCGGAGAAATACCATGAACATCCTGCAAATCAATTCCAGCGCCCGCAGCACCGGCTCCGCATCGACCCGCCTGGCCGACGCCATCGTCGCCCGCATCCGCAACAGCAAACCCGAAGCCGCCCTGGTGCGCCGCGACCTGGCTGCCGAACCACACCCGGTGCTCGACGAAGCCACCCTGCAGGCACTGTTTACGCCAGCGGACAAACGCACGGCTGAACAAGCGGCGCGCGTCGCCCAGGACGACGCCCTGATTGCGCAAGTGCAAGCGGCCGACGTGATCGTCATCGGCGCACCGATGTATAACTTCGGTATCACGGTGCAACTGAAAAGCTGGTTCGACGCGATTGCCCGCGCCAACGTCACCTTCAAATACACGGAAAACGGCCCGGTTGGCCTGCTGACCGGCAAGAAAGTCTACGTGGGCCTGTCGCGCGGCGGCTTGCACCGCGATGGCGTCACGGATAGCCAGGTACCGTTCCTGAACACCATGTTCCGCTTCCTGGGCATGACCGACGTGCAATACGTGTACTCGGAAGGCATGGGCATGGGCCCGGACGCCGTGGCCAAGGCCCAGGCGCTGGCCGATGCCGAGATCAACGCGATCCTGGTGTAAGCCAAAGCTGGGGTCAGACCCACCGGGTCTGACCCCAACATAACATCCACACTATGCTGGAGAAGCCAATGAGTGACACCATCACCAAACCGCGCGCCGTCGAACGCGTGCTCGCCGGCCAGTCCGTCATGGATGGCGCCGGCGTCAAGATCAACCGCGTGCTGACGCAGGCGCTGCAGCGCCGCCTCGACCCTTTCCTGATGCTCGACAACCTGGCCAGCGACCAGCCGAACGACTATATCGCCGGTTTTCCCGCCCACCCGCACCGGGGCCTGGAAACCGTCTCCTACATGGTGGCCGGCCGCATGCGCCACCGCGACAGCGCCGGCCACGAAGGCTTGCTGGCCACCGGCGGCGTGCAATGGATGACGGCCGGCAGCGGCGTGCAGCACTCGGAAATGCCGGAACAGGAAGAAGGCGTGATGGAAGGTTTCCAGTTGTGGCTGAACCTGCCAGCGCGCGACAAGATGTGCAAGCCCTGGTACCGCGATTTCGCCAGCGAAGAAATCCCCCGCTACACCACGGACGACGGCGTGAGCGTGCAAGTGATCGCCGGCCACAGCCACGGCGTGACGGGCGCCATGCAGCGGGCCGTGACGGAACCGGTCTACCTCGATATCGACTTGCCGGCCGGCAGCAGCTTCGACCAACACTTGCCACCAGGCCATAACGCCTTCCTGTACGCATTTCGCGGCGAAGTGCAAGTCGATGGCAAGTCCGTACCGAACCAGCGCATGGCGATCCTGGCCAATACGCCAGACGCCGACGGCGTGCGCATCACCGCGCCTGCAGGCGGCCGCGTCATTCTGGTCGCCGGCAAGCCCCTGAACGAACCGATCGCCCAGTACGGCCCGTTCGTGATGAATACCCAGGCAGAAATCTACCAGGCCGTGCAGGATTTCCGCGAAGGAAAGTTTGGCCAGACGGCAGCCTGATCAGCGTGCGCAAGACAAAGCAGCCGCAGCCCAGCGCGGCTGCTTTTCCATTACACTGGGAGCAAGATCATTCTCCCAAGCATGCCATGCCCGCACCCCACCATAGCCACTCTCATGACGACCACCAGGGCGGCGCCCACCTGCACGCGCATTTAAAAGGCGACGCCAAGCATACGCACTCGTTTGAAGGCCGCAGCCAGCGCACCCTGGCCTGGGCGCTGGGGTTGACGATCTTTTTTGCCGGCGTGGAAGTCATCGCCGGTTTCATCTCCAATTCGCTGGCGCTGATTTCCGATGCGGGCCATATGGTGACGGACGCGGCGGCGCTGGGCCTGGCCTTGCTGGCCCAGATCATCGCGCGCCGCCCGCCCTCCCCGCGCCACTCGTTCGGCTTCGGCCGCGCCGAGGCGCTGGCCGCCTTCGTCAACGGTTTATTGATGCTGTGCGTGGTCAGCTGGATCTGCTACGAAGCCGTGCTGCGCTTTTCCACCCCGCAAGACGTGCATGGCGAAATGGTATTCATCGTCGCCAGCATCGGCCTGGCGATCAACCTGGTGGTAGCCTGGGTGCTGTCGAAAGACCAGCAAAGCGTCAACACGCGCGCCGCCCTGGTGCACGTGATGGGCGACTTGCTGGGCTCGGTGGCCGCCATCGTGGCCGGCGTCGTGATCTACTTCACGGGCTGGATGCAGATCGACCCGCTGCTGTCGGTACTGGTCTCCCTGCTGATCCTCAAATCCACGTTTGGCGTACTGCGCGACTCCTACCACTTCCTGATGGAAGGCGTGCCCCACGAAATCGACTACATCACCGTCGGCAATGACGTGGAACAAATCGACGGCGTCAAATCCGTGCACGACCTGCACGTCTGGGACATGTCGCCCGGCCAGCCCGCCCTGATCGGCCACGTGGAAATCGAACACCTCGACCACTGGCCCACCGTCTTGCGCGCGATCAAAAAAATGCTGCTGGCCAAACACGGCATCGACCATATCACCTTGCAGCCGGAAACGGCGACCATGGCGGGGCTGCACGCGGACGACAAGACACACTGATACCGCTTATTGATCGAGCTGCTCCAGTATCCGATACGCCGCCGTCACCCGCTCTGCGCCGGGATAAAAGCGGTTGGCCAGGATGACGATGCCGGTTTTCTTGCCTGGGCTGTACAGCACGTAGGCGCCAAAGCCGCCTGTCGATCCTGTCTTATGGATCAGCACATCCTGTTGCGGCGGCAAGGGTGGCGTGATGCGGGTGGCGGGGTTGTTTGCAAAGACGATCTTGTCATCCACGCTGGTCAGCAAGCCAGGCAGTTTTGATGTTGCTGGGAATTGTTCCCAGACCAGATCCTGCGTCATTGGCCCCACCTGGAAATAGCCGGTCTGCGTGGCTTTGATGGCTTGCTGCAAGGGTGCGGCCACCGCGATCTGCCCCAGGTTGGCGTCGACGAATCGCAGCAAGTCCGAAGCCGTCGTCTTGACGCCGTACGCTTCGTCCGCCAGCACATCGGGATTGACACGCACCGGCTGATTGCGGCCGTTATAACCCTGGGCGTAATGCTGCATTTGCGATGGCGGCACCTTGATATAGCTGTGGGCCATGCCCAAGGCGGGGAATAATTGCTGCTCCATCGCTTGTGCGAAAGTTGTACCCAGGCTGTTGGCGGTGACGATGCCCAGCAGGCCGATGCCCAGGTTCGAATAGGTGCGATGGGTGCCGGCAGGGTCGGCCGGCTGCCATTGCTTGAAGTAATCCATCAACTGGGCTTCGTTCTTGATGGCGTCGGGTACCTGCATGGGGAAGTTGCCGGCCGTGTGGGTGGCCAGGTTGATCAGGCTGACATGGTCAAAGCTGCTGCCGCGCAAGGACGGCAGGTGCTGGCTCACGCTGTCCGTCAGCGCCAGCTTGCCCTGCGCTTGCGCGTACGTTGTCAGGGTCACGGCCAGGGTCTTGCTGACCGATCCGATTTCAAACAGGGTGTCGTCATTCACGGCCAGGCCCGTTTCACGCGAGGCAAGGCCGTAATTGAAGACGTAGTGCCTGCCATGGTCGGTGATGGCCACGGCCATGCCCGGCACACCGTATTGCTTCATCAGCGGTGCGATAAGTTCATCCACCTTGGCTTTCAGCCGGGCTTGCTTTTCCAGCGGCCCCTGCTGTTGCGGCAAGCTCTTGAGAGTGGGCACTGCAGCGTGTACGGCCGATAGCGGGGCGAAGCTAACCAGCGCCCCCATGATGATGTGGCGAAAATTCATACAACTCCTTGGTCGTGTGGTGAAAAACGCTTAGAGCGCGTCCAACTGTGCTGGCAAGTCACGCAAAAAAGCTTGCTTGGCGCGCGGGCCTGCCGAACTGCCGGGCTGGCTGGCTTCCAGCACCAGGCGGGAAAACACGATCGTGCGCCCGCCCTTGCTGGCCCAGCCGACGAACCAGCCATAGCTGTGTCGCAAGTCATCCTTGCCGTTCGACAATACCGGCGAAGCGGTGCCCGTCTTGCCATGCACTTCCCAGCCGTTGGGCAAGGTGCCCAGCGCAGTCAGCCTGGCCGTCATGTCATAGGCGTGGGCCGATACGGGCAATTGCCGGTTGACGATTTTGCGCAGGAAGGCCACCTGTTCGACTGGCGAAATGGTCAGGCTGGAAGCGATCCAGGACATGGTAAGGCCATTGTGCTTGCCCACGTCGCCCGAGACATCCTGATTGCCGTAATTAAAGTTCTTGATATAGCGCCGGAACTGCGGAGCGCCCAGCCGCGTGGTTACCTGCTGGGCGTACCAGACGGTGGAATTATGTATCCAGCTGGTGGGGTCGGTTGCTACCCGCCAATCGGGATTCCAGTCTGTATAGCCGGCCTTGAAAGGCAGGCGCGGGCTATGTTCATCGCGCAGGATGGCGCTGTCATAGCCCATCAGGCTGACGGCGATATTGAAGGTCGAGGCCGGCGTGACGCGCTCATCGCAATGGCCCTCGTGCACCAGTTGCCGGCCGCTGCCGGCGTCCACCATTTCGGTGCAGCTAAAGGGCGTGGTGGTGGCCGCAACTGCAGCCGGCGATGGCGGCGCGACCTTCCATGCCAGCGCCGGCTGCAGCACCAGGCTGCCGCCGGACACGGCGACCAAACCAAGCATGGCCGTCCCCCTTGCCCACCGGCTATGCACAGCGCCCGGCGCGCGTATCCAGCCTATGCGCGCCGCCACCGTGCCAGCGCTGACGCCGCCAAACGCCAGCGCCGCCTTGCCCTGGCGATGCTGCAGCTGCAATTGCGCCACCAGCGCCGCCGCATAGGCGCGGCGTGCCGATGCCGGGCGGCGGTGCAACACATCGCGGTCGCAGCCAAGTTCCTGCGCCCAGGCCAGCTCATTGCGCAGCAATCGCATGAAAGGGTTAAACCACAGCAAGGTTTGCAGCAGCAGGCCAACACTCATCCAATGCAGGTCGCGCCGGTGCAAGTGCATCAATTCATGTTCGATGATCATTTGCTGTTGCTCAGGCTCAAAACTGCGCAAGTGGCCAGGCAATAACAGGTGCGGGCGCAGCAGACCGAACAGCATGGGGGAAATCGGTGCATCGACTTCGGTAACGCTCAAGCCAGCCGGCCATGTGCCCGGCATGCCCCAGCGCTCATGCAGCGCCGTGCCGGCAGCGGCCAGGCCGTGCAAGACGCGCCGCGCCTGCCACCAGCGGCCCACGGTGTAGGCCAGTCCCAGCAGATAGGCCAGCAGCCAGGCGTGGGCAAGCATGCTCAGCCAGGAATATTCTTTTACGGTTGCATTGGACTCGGCCGTGGTGCTGGAAGCGTTCGCCCCCGCCCCCGCCTGGTGCGGCCCAGCCGCTTGCGCCAGCAGCGATTCGGGCAATTCGATCGGCGGCGCCAGGCGCAGGCGTTCACTGTGCGGCAGCAGGATCACGGCAAAGGTGGCCACCACCGCCAGCTGGCCCAGCAGCCAGCCGGCGCGCTGCAGGGAAAACACGGGAAAACGGCGGCGGCACGCGCTCATCAGGCCCCAGACGACCAGGCCCGTGAGCAGGCAGCCACAACTGGCCAGCAGAAAACGGAACACCAGGATATTCGATAACATCATTGCGCACTCGATTGCGATACATGTCACTATTGTGTGACAGTTGTCGCAGCAAGTCAAGAAACAACTGACGGTGATGTTATCGGACCAGGGCCGGCCGACCCCCTACAGGCCGGGCGACAGTCCGCCATCAACGCGCAGGTTGCTGCCGGTGATGTAGCCTGCCAGGGGGCTGGCGAGAAAAGCGACGGCTGCGGCAATGTCGTCGAGCCGGCCAACGCGGCCCAACGGCACTTGTGCAAAAAGCGGCAGCACGGCCCGTTCAACCTCTTCCCAGGGCGCCCCTTCCTGTGCCAGGCCGCGCTCGGCGGCCACTGCACGGAAACGCGCGTCGAGCGTGGCGCTGTGTATCGTGCCGGGAGACACGGCGTTGACGGTGATGCCGTCAGCCGCGACCGCTTTCGCCATCGACGCCGTCATGGCGTTGATGGCCGCCTTGGCAGCTGAATAGTCGGGCGCGGAAGATGGCGGCATCGTGGCAGCCAGGCTCGAAATATTAATCACGCGCCCCCATCGGGCCCGCCGCATGGCCGGCAATAAGCGGGTGGTGATGCGCAGCGCAGCCAGCACATTGCGATCGTAGGCAGCCACCCATGATGCCGCTTGCGCAGTGCTCCAGTCCTCCCTGGCGCCGCCCGAGCCGCCGGCGTTGTTGACCACGATATCGATAGGACCGGCGCATTGCTGCGCCGCCTCAAGCAAGCCTTGCACCTGTGCATCGTCCGTCAGGTCGCCGGTCACGACATGGGCGCGGCCGCCTTGGGCGATGATATCTGCGGCAACCTGGTCCGCCTGCTGCCTGTCGCGGCCATGCACGATGACAATCGCCCCCTCCTGCGCCAGTTTCCTGGCGATGGCGGCACCGATGCCTTTGCTGCTGCCGGTGACCAGCGCTTTCTTTCCATCCAATTGCAGATCCATGCTCGTAATCCTTGTAGGTTGCGGTGATTTAACGCATGGTATAGTGAAAAAATGGACCAAAACAGTACGCACTTTTATGTACCCACCGCGACGCCCGTCACGCAGGAGGAACGCGGTATCTGCCTGGGGCCGGATGGTTCGGTAGCGCATGTGACGCGCGTGATACGGATGATACAAGGGCGCTGGAAGCTGCCGATACTGTTCCGGCTTTATGCAGATCCATCGATGCGCACCTTGCAACTGAAACGGGATTTACCGGGTATTTCGCAGAAGATGCTCACGCAGCATCTGCGCGAACTGGCCGAGGATGGCCTGGTCGAACGGATTGATTTCGGCGAGAAGCCGCTGCGGGTGGAATATCAAATGTCAGAACGGGGCAGGCAATTGCTGCCCGTCCTGATCGCGGCCCGCAACTTTTCAGTTGCACACGCAGCCGCTTAAGCTAGCTTCCCAGCTTCCTAGCTGCGCCGCGCTTCCAGCACGCCGCTGACGTCCTTGATCACATTCAAGGCTTTCAGCAATTGCGCCGTCGAGCTGATTTCAGCGGTAAAGGTCATGCGGGCCTGGCCCTTGGCGCTTTGGGTGTTGACGCCGATCACGTTGATTTTTTCGCGCGAGAAAATCTCGGAAATATCGCGCAGCAAGCCCTGGCGGTCGCCTGCCAGGATGAAGATATCGACCGGATAGACCGTATCCTGGCCAGCGCTGCCCCACTCCGTAAAGATCACGCGTTCGGGCGCCTTGGCGCGCATTTCCTCGAAATTCTTGCAGGTGGCGCGGTGGATCGAGACGCCCTTGCCGCGCGTCACGAAACCCACGATGCTGTCGGGCGGCGCCGGTTTGCAGCACTTGGCCAGCACCGTCATCAAGCCTTCCGTGCCCACCACCAGCACGCCGGACTTGGCGCCCTGCTCCACGCTGGAGGCACGGCTCTTGCCCAGCAACACGGCGTCTTCCGGCACGGCCACTTCGCCATTGTCGTGCAGCGCCTGCTCGACGTGGCGCAGGCTGAATTCATCCTTGCCGACCGACAGGAACAATTCATCGACCTTGCCAAAGCCCAGCTTTTGCGCCAGCGCTTCGAGGTTGACGGCCGTCTTGCCTTCGCGCTGCAACGATTTTTCCACCAGCGCACGGCCATGCGACAGGGTTTCTTCCATGTCGATCGCATGGAACCAGGCGCGTATCTTCGAGCGCGTGCGGGTGCTGACGGCGTAGCCGGCGCTGAGCCAGTCGCGCGACGGCCCGGCCGTGCCCGGTGCGCCCTTGGCGGTGATGATTTCGCAGGTCTGGCCATTCTTCAGCTGCGTATTTAACGGCACCATGATGCCGTCGACCTTGGCGCCGCGGCAGCGGTGGCCCACGTCGGTATGCAGGTGATACGCAAAATCGACAGGCGTGGCGCCGACCGGCAATTCGAGCACGCGCGCCTGCGGCGTCATGACGAAGATGCGGTCGTCCAGCGTAGCGGATTTCAACTTTTCTACCCACTCGCGCTGGATTTCTTCCTGGCCCACGACGGCGTCGGCCACCTCGGTTTTCCAGGCCAGCAACTGGCGCAGCCAGGCGATCTTTTCGTCGTATTTCTGGCCGGCAAAGTTCGAGCCGCCCTCTTCCTTGTAACGCCAGTGCGCCGCCACGCCGTATTCGGCAAAGCTGTGCATTTCATTGGTGCGGATTTGCACTTCCAGCGGCCGGCCATCTTCGGCCGTCACCACCGTGTGCAGCGACTGGTAGCCGTTCGGCTTGGGCCGCGAAATATAATCGTCGAATTCTTTCGGGATCGGGGTCCAGATATTGTGCACCACGCCCAGCACCGTGTAGCAGGTCTTGACGTCGGCCACGATCACGCGGAAGGCGCGCACATCGTACAGGGCCGTAAAGTCCAGCTCCTTGCCGCGCATCTTGTTCCAGATGCTATAGATATGTTTCGGGCGGCCAAATACTTCCGCCTGGATACCGGCCGAAGCCAGCTCCGTTTGCAAGCGCAAAATTGCCGAGGACACAAAACCCTCGCGCATCATGCGTTTTTCTTCCAGCATCTTGGCGATGCGTTTATACGCTTCCGGCTCGATGAAACGGAACGACAGGTCTTCCAGCTCCCACTTCAGCTGCCAGATACCGAGGCGGTTGGCCAGCGGCGCGTACAGGTCCAGCGTTTCCTTGCCATACTCGCGCGTCATTTCATTGAACAATTTCAGTTCAGCAAAATAGCGCAAGGTCGTCACGCAGGCGGCCAGGCGCACCAGCACCACGCGCATGTCGGACGCCATGGCCAGCAACATCTTGCGCAAGGTTTCCACCTGGGCCACGGCTTGCTGCGCCGCATTCTTGCCTCGCCCGCTACCCGCATGCTGCGTCTGGGTCAGCGCGCGCAAGCGTATCAGCTGGCGCACGCCGGTGGCCAGGTCGCACACCTGCTTGCCGAAACGGGGCTCGATATCGGCCGCCGTATCGGGTTCGATCAGGGTCAGCTCGAACATCAGGCCGGCAATGCGCGTTTCCGCATCGCTGCGCAAAAACGCCAGGGTGGAGGCCACGCCGATGGCAAATTCCAGCGCGGAACGGCCGGCGAAGGTTTGCTTGTCGCCATACGCCTCGGTGGCGTAGGCAAGCGCGTCGAGCACGCGTGCGCTGTCTGGCGCACTCAAACCCTCTACCAGTTGTTCCGAGGTGCTATTCGGGGCCGAGATGGAAACCATGTAATACCTTTAACTTAACAGCGTAGTAACAGCGTAGTAACCTAGCGTTCTGCAGCGATGACGACGATTTCAACCAGGCATGCCGGATTGGCCAGTTTCGCTTCGACCGTGGCGCGCGGCGGCGTGTGGCCGGAGGCGACCCAGTCGTCCCACACTTCGTTCATGCCGTCGAAGTCTTTCATGTCGGCGATATAAATCTGGCAGGACAAAATGCAGGTCTTGTCGCTGCCCGATTCCATCAGCAGGCGGTCGACGTGCCCCAGCACTTCACGCGTCTGGCCGGCGATGTCTTGCGTGGTGTCTTCGGCGATCTGGCCCGCCAGGTAGACGGTGTTGTTGTGGATCGCTACTTCAGAGAGGCGCTTGCCTACGTACAGTCGTTTAATTTCCATACTTTTTCTTCCGGTTGTTTCAAAATCTGTCTTCAGTTACTTATTTGTCCAGCAAGAACTTGCGCGCGATGGCGATCTGGTCGTCATGGATAAAGGTGGGCGCATGGCCAACGCCGGCGATTTCCACCAGTTGCGCTTTCGGCCCACGCTGCAACATGCTCAGCGCCGTTTCGTGCGACAGCAAGTCCGATTCGGAGCCGCGCACCAGCAAGGTCGGGCAGCGCACGGCGTCGTACGCGGCCCACAGCAGCGCTTCATCGCTGGCCGCCGATTCAGGCGTTGCCGAGCGGAAGGGCATGGCCAGTCCCATATCGTAATGGCGGCGCCAGTAGCCGTCTTTATCCTGGCGCAATACATCGGACGCCAGCTTGTGCCATTCAACATCCGTGTGCGGGCCGAAACTGGCCGACACGTCGCGCACGAACTGGGCGCCCTGCTCGAAGCTTTCAAATCGCAAGTCCTGGCCGATATAGTCGCCGATGCGCTGCAGCGCTTCCGGCGCCAGGGTCGGGCCAATATCGTTCAGGACCAGCTTGCTGATCGGGCTGTCCGGCAAGGACGCCAGGCCCAGGCCGATCAAGCCGCCCATCGAGGTGCCGAACCAGTCCACCGTCTGCCGTTCGCCATTGGCCAGCACGCGGGCCAGCAGGGTCACCATGTCGCTCACATATTGCGGCACGCGGTAAAACTGCGGGTTGGCCAGCCAGCCGGAGCGGCCACGGCCCACCACGTCGGGGCAGATCACGCGGTAATCGCTGGCCATGGCGCGCGCCAGGCTATCGAAATCGTCGGCCACGCGCGTCACGCCATGGGCGCAGACGAGCACGTTCGGATTATCGGGCGCGCCCCACTCCTTATAAGACATGGTGTGCAGGCCAGCCGGGGAAATGCACTGGACGGACTTGATGCTTGCTTCAATCATGCGTTTCTTCCTATAACGCTGGACTAAACCTGCTGCGCGTCGGTTTTATCAGGCGTTGTTAAATTGGATATTAAAAAACAAGAAACCGGTCATTTACCGGCTGCCCGCGCGCGACTCTACGGCAGTGTAGCGCAGCGCGGGCAATGCTCCAAGCGGACGGCCAAAATGCTGCAATGCAGCACCAGCACAGCAGTGAAATACCGGATATATTGAATGCGCATATCTGCGGTTATCCACAATTGAGCAGGGGCGGCAATGCGCGGATGATCACGCCATCAACCCGCAAGAGGAGACCACTCGTGAAAAAACCATTTTATAAAATCCTGTACGTACAGGTGATATTCGCCATTGTCGTCGGCGTGCTGCTGGGCGTATTTTACCCAGCCAACGCCGTCGACATGAAACCTCTGGGTGACGGCTTCATCAAATTGATCAAGATGATCATCGCTCCGGTGATCTTCTGTACTGTCGTGTCCGGTATTGCCGGCATGCAAGACATCAAGAAAATCGGCCGCGTCGGCGGCAAAGCGCTGTTGTACTTCGAAGTGGTCTCCACCTTCGCACTGGCAATTGGCTTGCTCGTCGCTAACATCCTGAAACCAGGCGCCGGCTTCAACGCCGACCCTGCCCACCTCGACGTCAAGTCCATCGCGCAATACACGCACGCCGAAGGCTTGAGCACGATCGACTTCCTGATGAATATCATCCCGAAGACCTTCGTCGATGCGTTCGCCAAGGGCGACATCCTGCAAGTGCTGCTGATCGCCATCCTGTTCGGTTTCTCGCTGTCGCTGCTCGGTGAGCGCGGCCGCCCTGTTACCAAGCTGATCGACGAACTGTCGCATGCGATTTTCGGCATGGTCAACATCATCATGAAAGCCGCTCCGATCGGCGCTTTCGGCGCGATGGCCTTCACCATCGGTAAATACGGCCTGCATTCGCTGATCCCGCTGGCTAAACTGATGGGTTCCTTCTACCTGACCTGCGGCCTGTTCGTGTTCGTGGTCCTGGGTATCATTGCCCGCTACACCGGCTTCTCGATCGGCCGCTTCCTGCTGTACATCAAGGAAGAACTGCTGATCGTCCTGGGCACCAGCTCGTCGGAATCGGCCTTGCCGGCACTGATGAAAAAACTGGAGCGCCTGGGCTGCTCGAAACCCGTGGTCGGCCTGGTGGTCCCTACCGGCTACTCGTTCAACCTGGACGGCACCAACATCTACATGACCATGGCCGCCCTGTTCGTTGCGCAAGCCACCAACACCGACCTGACCATCTGGCAGGAACTGACCATCCTGGGCGTGGCGATGCTGACCTCCAAGGGCGCCTCCGGCATCACCGGCGCCGGCTTCATCACCCTGGCCGCGACCCTGGCCGTGGTGCCGACGATTCCAGTGGCCGGCATGGCGCTGATCCTGGGCATCGACCGCTTCATGAGCGAATGCCGCGCGCTGACCAACTTCGTCGGCAACGGCGTCGCGACCATCGTCGTATCGAAATGGGAAAAAGAGCTGGACATGGACAAGCTGCGCAACGAGCTGGCCCACCCAACCTACGCGGCCGATGACGCTTATGTTGCACCAGCAGTCAATACCGTGAAGTAATCAAGACTGCTAATTGAGTAGTCAGAAGGCCCCGGTAGCGAAAGCTGCCGGGGCTTTTTTCATGGCCGCCGTGTCCCTTAAAAGCGACTGCTCAGCTGCAAATAAATAGTACGTGGCTGGGCCACGTATTTACCCTGGTTATTGTCGTCGAACGAACGCGTGAAATAGCGCTGGTCGAACAGGTTCTTCAGGCCCAGGCTCAGGCGGAAGGCGGCCGGGCCGCCGTCCAGGTCGACACTGCCGCGCGCAGCCCACACGCCATAGCCGGGAATGCGGCCATTGTTGCCGGCTGCGCTCTCCAGCAAAGTATTGGCGCTGTCGGCATATTGGCCGCCTTCGAACATGCCATCGAGACTCGCGCTCCATTTGCCCGCCTGGTAAGCAATCCCGGCCGTGCCCTTGTGGCGTGGCGAAAACGGCACTTGCTTGCCGAAATTGTCGCCCTCTTCCTTGATGGCGGCATCGACATAGGCATAACTGGCGTAGACATTCACGCCGCGCAGCTGCGGCCACGCTTCACCGAGCGCATATTGGGCGCTGCCTTCCAGGCCGCGGTGACGCGTCTTGCCGCGCGCATACACGCTATTGGTTTGCTGGTTGCTTTCATATTGATTGCTGAAGCGTATCAGGAACAGGTCGGCGTCCAGGCGCAAGCCGCCTTGCTGGTAGCGCGTGCCCAATTCCCACGAGCGGGCTTTTTCCGGTTCGGCGCCGCCACTGACGACGGCATTGGCCATCTTGCTGTATTGCACGGTGCCAAACGAGCTGTCGCTGCTGGCGTACAGATTCCATTGTTCGCTCACGTGATAGATCACGTTCAGCGCCGGCAGCAGCACATTGTAGTCGCCGCCATCGCGCTTGCCCGTCAGGTTATTGTCCTGGTGCGAGCGGATGCGCTCATTGCGCACGCCGGGCGTGACGGTCCAGTTGCCCGCGTCGATGCGGTCATCGATAAAGAAGGCGTTGGCGCGCGTGCTGCCCGAAGTGTCGCGATCAAAAGGGCTCGCTTGCGTGGGCAGAATGCCGCCCGACTTCAGGCGCCAGTAGCGCAGCTCATGGCTGGTTTCATCGATATAGCGGTGGCCGACACCGATCTCGTGCCGCACGCTACCGGCGCGAAATGCCTGCGAATAACGCGTCTCGATGCCGCGCACCGTGTACGTGCGCGGCGACAAGGTCAGGTTCTTGCCCTGGTCCAGATAACCGCTGCGCAAGGTATCCGTATAGAACGTCTGCACGGTGAGTTGGCGCTGGCGGTCCGGCTTGTATTCGTACGCCAGGCTGGCCAGGTTGCGGCGGCCCCAGAAATTGTCATACGGGCGCGTCGATTGATACGGGTCGCGCGCATACGCGGCGGCCGTCAAGCCGCCCGGCATGTCGGCCCGGCCTTCATAGTTTTGCAGCATGGCCGTCAGGGTGCTGGCGCCATCGATGCGGTAGCGGCCTTTCAGGATCACGTCATCGATCTTGGTGTCGCCATGTTCGCGCCAGTCGGCGCCGCGCACGCCGCTATATAAAATGGCGCCGCCCAGGCCATTGTCCAGCGTGCCGCCCAGCAACACGCTGGTATGCGTCTTGATGCTGTCGCTGGACGACGAGGGGCTTTGCTCGCCCTGCACACTGACTTCGCCGGTGGCTTTGTCAGGAATCGCGCGCGTGACGAAGTTGACAATGCCGCCCACGTTTTGCGGACCATACCGCACGGCGCCGCCACCGCGCACCACGTCCACCGCATCCATATTGCCCATGGAAATGGGTGTAAACGACAGTTGCGGCTGGCCATACGGGGCGAACGGCACGGGGATGCCGTCCATCAAGACCGTGGAGCGGGCCGCCAGGCGTGGATTCAAGCCGCGCACGCCAAAGTTCAGCGCCATGTCGTGGCTGCCCGTGCCATTGTTGGCCGGCGCCAGCACGCCCGGAATGCGGTTGAGCACATCGCGGGCATCGGTCGCGCCCAGTCGCACGAATTCGTCGCGCGCCACCACATTGCGCGCGCCGCCATGTTCGAACACGGATTGTGCATCGGGCTGGGCCAGCCAGTTGCCGACCACGGTAATCACCGCCATCGATTGCTCGGCAGGCGCAGCTGCGATTGCCGCCTGGCGCAGCACATAACTGCCCGGTGCGCGGGCGACGGCTTCCAGGCCGCTGCCCGCCAGCAAATGCTGCAAGCCTTGCTCTGGCGTGTAACTGCCTTGCAGGGCGGGCGCCAGTTTGCCATCGGTCAAGCTGGCGTTGACGGACAGCGCAATCCCTGCCTCGCCGGCAAAGCGGCTCAGGGACGTGCTCAGCGGGCCGGCAGGAATCTGGTAGGCGCGGGCGGCAACTTGCGCGGCAGGAGTATTTGACGCCGGGGCGGCAAGCACCAGGCTGGCTGGCAGCATCAGCAGGGCGGCCTGGACGGCAGCAGCCAGACGGCGCGGAGAGGCGATACGGGGCGAAACAAAATGCATGGGTTTCCTTTTCGATCAACACAACAGAGATGGGGCTTTCTCTTGTCTGCCAATCGAAACGCCAAAAGCGGAACCACTTTTTGAATTTTTTTATTCTTGTCAGGAATTATTCCGCGCCGACACGCTGATCCACCAGGGCAGCGGCCGCCGCACCTGCACCGGCAAGCTCGCTTCCAGCATGGCAAAGATGGCGTCCTGGTCATCGAGCGGATACGCGCCCACCAGGCGCAGCGCCGCCACTTCCGGCGCGCAGCCCACATAACCATGGCGGTAGCGCGATAACTCGGCCAGGAAGGCATCGAGGCGCATATTGTCGGCCAGCAGCATCTTGCGCGTCCAGCCGGGCGCGGCGGCCGGCACATGGGCGGGGGCGTCGATGTACCCAGCGTCAAAACGGGCGCCCTGCCCTGCCGCAATCACCTTCGCTCCAGCGTGCAGCGGCGTGATTTCAACCGCGCCCTGCTCCACGGATAACTGCGTCTGCCCACCCTGCAGGCATACTTCAAAACGCGTGCCCAGCGCACGCAAGCTGCCCTGGCGCGTCTGCACCAGCAAGGGCCGCGGCGGATGCTGCGGATCGGGGGCGCTGCTCACATAAATACGGCCGCGCCGCAAGATGATGCGCCGGGCCGTGGCGCTGTAAGCGAGCTCGACCTCGCTATCCGTATCGAGATGCAGACTGCTGCCATCGGCCAGCAGCAACTGGCGTACCCCGCCGACTGCACTGCCGTACGCGCTATTGGCCAGCGCATTGATGGAAGCAGGCTCTTCGCCGCTACGCCATTGCCACAAGGCCAGCCCGCCGACGGCCGCCACCAGCATGGCGGCAAACGCGCGCCGCCCCTGCGCACCGCCCGCCGACAAGGCGGCGTGCGCCGGTGCGCCGGGCAGGCGCTGGAATTGTCCGCTGATGGCTTGCACTCTTTGCCAGGCCGCCGCATGCGCGGGGTCGGCGTCCAGCCAGCGCTGCCACTTGGCATGGTCGCTGGCGCCCGCTTCATTGGAAGCCAGCAAGGCCCACCACTCCGCCGCTTGCTGCAAGATAATGAATTCCCCCTTGGCCGGCATGGCGCGCGTCATCCAGCGGGCCTCAAGCTGCGCTGGCCAGGCAATGCAGCATCGCCTGGGCCATGTATTTGCGCACCATGCGCTCGGATACGCCCAGCTCCAACGCGATTTCACCATACGCACAACCATTGAGCTGGTGCATCAGGAAGGCGCGCCTGGCCTTGGCCGGCAGCCGCGCCAGCATGGCGTCGGCCGCGTGCAGCGCTTCGAGCACCAGTGCCCGCTCTTCCGGCGAGGGGGCCAGCGCCAGCGGCATGGCCGCCAGGGCGTCCAGATACGCACGTTCGATATCCTGGCGGCGCCAGTGGTTGACGGCCAGGCCGTGTGCAATCGTGCACAGGTAGGCGCGCGGCTGCAGGATGCCCACGCCAGCGCGCGCCGCCAGCACGCGCAAAAAGGTATCGTGCGCCAGGTCGGCCGCCAGATGGGCTGAGCCCAGCTTCAAACGCAGCCACGACAGCAGCCAGCCGTGATGCTCGCCATACAGCCGCCCTACCGTATCGGCATGCTGGGCAGAACTGGGAAGCATCAGGTCGCTGGCGGGCATCGAAGGGGAAGTCGCGCGGCGAGGCACGGATTAAATGAGAAGTATTCTCATTATCAGGCAAAAACAGGCGAATCGCAAGACAGATGTGTTAACTTAAACAACAGTGACAAGGCACATTATCAATGAATGAGAAATGATGCATCAATAAAAATCATGATGATCAACCCAATGAAAATCATTATAGTCTTCATCACTCGCCGTCATGTTGAAGCGTCGATCATCGACTTTGCAGCATGAGATTGATTTATCCACTTTTTTGAATGGAGTCCATCATGTTCCCTTCCCCTGCTTTCAGCGCCACCTGGTCGCCACGCGCACAAGGCTTGTTGCGCATCATCGTTGGTTTCCTGTATCTGCAGCATGGCGCGTCCAAGCTGTTCGGCGTGCCGCACGTGGCCATGTTCGATGGCTTGCAATTGTTTTCCCTGATGGGCGCGGCCGGCGTGCTGGAACTGGTCGGTGGCAGCCTGGTTCTGCTGGGCCTGTTCACCCGTCCCGCCGCCTTCTTGCTGTCGGGCCAGATGGCCGTCGGCTACTTCATGATGCATGCGCCGCAAGGCTTCTTGCCGATGCTGAACGGCGGCGAGCTGGCCGTGCTGTATTGCTTTACCTTCCTGTACTTCGCCACGGCCGGCGGCGGCGCCTTCAGCCTCGATGGCGTGCGCAGCAAGGCTGCCACGGCGTAAAGCAAAAAACGGCGCAAGCTCAAGGAGCCTGCGCCGTTCTGATTGCAGCCGATAGGGGCTTAGAAACCCACTACGTCCAGCTCGGCGCCCGTGGCCGCCTGGATCTGTTCCTTCGTCACGCCCGGCGCCAGTTCCACCAGCTTCAAGCCGTTTTCCGTCACGTCAATCACGCCCAGGTCGCTGATGATGATGTCGACCACGCCCACGCCCGTCAGCGGCAAGTCGCATTGTTTCAGCAGCTTGTGCGACGTCGTACCATCCTTGGCGGTGGCCACGTGCTCCATCAGCACCACCACGCGCTTGACGCCGGCCACCAGATCCATCGCACCGCCCATGCCCTTGACCATCTTGCCTGGAATCATCCAGTTCGCCAGGTCGCCCTTTTCCGACACCTGCATGGCGCCCAAAATAGCCAGGTTGATCTTGCCGCCACGAATCATGCCAAACGAGTCGGCCGAGCTGAAGTAGGCAGCGCCCGGCAAGGCCGTCACCGTCTGCTTGCCGGCGTTGATCAGGTCGGCATCGACTTCATCGTCGGTGGGGAACGGGCCGATGCCCAGCAAGCCGTTTTCCGACTGCAGGAACACTTCGATATTGTCCGGCACATAGTTGGCCACCAGGGTCGGCAAGCCGATGCCCAGGTTCACATAAAAGCCATCCTGCAATTCTTTTGCTGCGCGCGCAGCCATTTGATCTCTGGTCCAGGCCATGATAATTATCTCCGTCTGTTCTATTTAGTCGGCGCGCACGGTGCGCTGCTCGATGCGTTTTTCCGGGGTTGCGTTGACCACGATGCGGTGCACGAAGATGCTCGGCGTGTGGACGTGGTCCGGGTCGATCTCGCCCACTTCCACCAGTTTTTCCACTTCGACGATGGTGATCTTGCCCGCCATGGCTGCGTTCGGGTTGAAGTTGCGGGCCGTCTTGCGGTACACCAGGTTGCCGGCGCGGTCAGCCATGTACGCTTTCACCAGCGCCACGTCGGCCACCAGGCTGCGTTCCATCACGTATTGCTCGCCGTCGAATTCGCGGATTTCCTTGCCATCGGCAACGATGGTGCCCACACCCGTCTTGGTAAAGAAGGCGGGAATGCCGGCGCCGCCGGCGCGCAGCTTCTCGGCCAGGGTGCCTTGCGGCGTGAATTCCAGTTCCAGTTCGCCGGCCAGGTACTGACGGGCGAATTCCTTGTTTTCGCCCACGTAGGATGCGATCATTTTCTTGATCTGGCGCGTGGTCAACAATTGACCGAGGCCAAACTCGTCCACGCCAGCGTTGTTGGAAATGGCCGTCAAGCCCGTTACGCCGGAATCGCGCAAGGCGGCGATCAGGGCTTCGGGGATGCCGCACAGGCCGAAGCCGCCAACGGCGATGGTCTGGCCATCTTGGACGATACCGGCCAGCGCCGAGGCGGCGTCAGGATAAACTTTATTCATGGGTGTCCCTCTATCGTTAAACTTTTGTCTGCAATTGAATAAGCGTTGTATGCCAGTTCCATGGCTGGAGTCTGCGACTCTTGCCGCAAGTCAGCATAAAATACGCCAGTCGAAAGTACAATACCGTAGAACTACCGGCGCCGTGCCGACTATCCACCTGTGAGAGTGACGTACATCAGATGATGAATGTGAATGCAGCGCCAGCAGCCATCGATTATGAAAGCATCTTCCTGCACGCGCCGGTCGGCATGTGCATGTCGGAGCAACGCATCATTCGCAGCTGCAACGAGGCACTGGCCGCCATGTTCGGTTATGAACGTGCCGAACTGGTGGGCCAGTCCTTCCAGGTACTCTACCCTACGCTCGATGAATTCCTGCGCACGGGTGACCGCATCATCCCCATCATGAACGCCAAGGGGCGCTATTCGGATGAGCGCATCATGCGCCGCAGCAACGATGAATTATTCTGGTGCCACGTGACGGGCCACGCCATGCTGCCGACGGACCCGCTGGGACCAGGCATCTGGACGTTCGAGGATGTCAGCGAGAAGCGCCCGGTGACGGCGGAACTGACGCCGCGCGAGCGCGAAATCGCCGCGCTGCTGGTGGAAGGCAAGACCAGCAAGCTGATCGCCCGCCAGATCGACCTCAGCCCCCGCACGGTGGAAATGCACCGCGCCAGGCTGATGCGCAAATTCTCGGCCGCCACCTCGTCCGAACTGGTGCACAAGCTGGCGGGAGTGCAGCTGTAAAGCGCGGCCTTAAAAAGTACTCATGCCGCCATCGGCTGAAATGATGGCGCCATTGATGAAGTGCGAATCCTCGCCTGCCAGTAATAACAACAGGCCATCGAGGTCTTCCGGCTTGCCCGGACGTTTATTCGGCAACATCTCGATCAGTTTCTTGCCTTGCTCGGTAGCAAAGTAGTCTTCATTGATTTCGGTCGAGATATAACCGGGGCAAATGGCATTCGTGTTGATGCCATACTTGCCCCATTCCACCGCCATGGCGCGCGTCATGTGCACCATGCCGGCCTTGCTCATGCAATACACGCCGATTTGCGGCAACACCTGCAAGCCCGCCATCGAGGCGATATTGATGATGCGGTGCTGTTTTTTCGGGTCGCCCTTGGCGCGCGCGATCATGCGCTTGGCCGTTTGCTGGGCCACGAAGAACGATCCGCGCAGATTGGTGTCCATCACAAACGAGTAATCCTCGGGCGTGACGTCCACCAGGCGCTGGGTGGTCGAGACGCCGGAATTATTCACCAGGATATCGATCGGGCCCGCTTCCGTTTCCGCGTGCGCGATGGCCGACTTGATGCTGGCGTAATCGGTCACGTCGAGCGACACCACGTGCGCGGCGCCGCCATCGGCTTCGATCTCGGCGCGCAATTCCTTCAGGCGCTCGGTGCGGCGCGACGCCAGCACGACCTGGGCGCCCGCTTGCGCCAGCACTTTTGCAAAACGCGCGCCGAGGCCGCTCGATGCGCCGGTAATCAGGGCGATCTTGCCCTCGAAGTTGACTTCTATGCCCACGAGCTACTCCTGTTTTGTTTTAGATAACACCCTGCACGCTGTCCATGGAAAACGGCAAAAACCCGTAGACCACAGCTGGGCATAAGTAAACGCCATCATTACACAAAATGCCCGGATTTAGATTGCGGCGTGGGGGATTGTCACGCAAAATGGCGCCAAAGTTGCAATCCTCGCCAAAAACAAGCACACTCGTGCTTAAATTTTCCCGAAGATGCCCCACTTACCTAATTTAGTCACTATAAAACGAGACCATGACACAAGCTAATAACTTAATTGAACAGTATGGACCGCGCGAGGCCATGGAATACGACGTCGTCATCGTGGGCGGCGGCCCGGCCGGCCTGGCGGCAGCGATCCGCCTGAAACAGCTGGCGGCTGAAAAAAATCAGGAAGTATCCGTTTGTGTACTGGAAAAAGGCGGCGAACTGGGCGCGCACATCCTGTCGGGCGCCATCATGGACCCGAAAGCCCTGACCGAGCTGATCCCGAACTGGAAAGAGCTGGGCGCGCCGCTCAATACGCCCGTGACGGAAGACCGCATCCTGTTCCTGACCGAAACCAAAGCCTATAAAACCCCGAATTTTGCCGTACCGGCCTGCTTTGAAAACCATGGCAACTACATCGTCTCGCTGGGCAATGTGGTGCGCTGGATGGGCCAACAGGCGGAAAACCTGGGCGTGGAAATCTTCCCCGGCTTCCCTGCCGCCGAGATCCTGTACAACGACGACGGTTCCGTCAAAGGCGTGGCGACCGGCAATATGGGTGTCAAGCGCGATGGCGAGCCTGGCCCCGACTTCCAGCTGGGCATGGAATTGCACGCCAAGTACACCCTGTTCGCCGAAGGCGCGCGCGGCCACCTGGGCAAGCAATTGATGGCCAAGTACGACTTGAACGCCGGCAAGGACCCGCAATCGTATGGCATCGGCATCAAGGAATTGTGGGAAATCGACCCTGCCCTGCACCAGCCTGGCCTGGTGATCCACTCGACCGGCTGGCCGCTGGACGCGAAAACCTATGGCGGCTCCTTCCTGTACCACCTGGAAAACAACCAGGTGATGGTCGGCTACGTGGTGGGCCTGGCCTATGAAAACCCGTACCTGTCGCCCTACGAAGAATTCCAGCGCTATAAAACGCATCCGGAAATCCGCAAATTCTTTGAAGGCGGCAAACGCGTCTCGTATGGCGCGCGCGCCATCACGGCCGGCGGCCTGCAATCCCTGCCGAAACTGGTGTTTGCCGGCGGCGCGCTGGTCGGCTGCGATGCGGGCTTTTTGAACATGAGCCGCATCAAGGGCAGCCACGCGGCAATTAAAAGCGGCATGCTGGCGGCGGAAGCGGCGTTTGGCGCGCTGGGCGAACAGCGCCAGCACGATGAACTGACCAGCTACCCTGTGGCTTTCGAACAATCCTGGCTGCATGAAGAACTGCACGTGGCGCGCAACGTCAAGCCATGGCTGTCGAAAGGCCTGTACCTGGGCAGCCTGATGACAGGCATCGACCAGATCATCTTCCGCGGCAAGGCGCCATGGACCTTGCACCACACGCATGGCGACCACGAATGCCTGAAGCCGGCGGCCCAGTCGAAACAGATCGTGTATCCGAAACCGGACGGCAAGCTGACCTTCGACAAGATGTCGTCGGTGTTCATCTCGAACACCAACCACGCCGAAGACCAGCCGATCCACCTGACCCTGAAAAACGCCAGCGTGCCGGTCGACGTCAACCTGGCGACGTATGCAGGCCCGGAAGCGCGCTACTGTCCGGCCGGCGTGTACGAATTCGTGAAAAACGACGACGGCGCCGAGCGCCTGCAGATCAATGCCCAGAACTGCGTGCACTGTAAAACCTGCGACATCAAGGACCCCACGCAAAACATCGTCTGGATCACGCCGGAAGGCGGCGGCGGACCGAATTATCCGAATATGTAATGCCTGGCCAGGCCGCCAGCAAACGCTGACCTGCGCATAAGACAGCGCGCCACCTCGCGGTGGTGCGCTTTTTTTTATGACAAACGCCATGCCTGGCCCTGCTGATACCTGTTAGCAACATAAAGTTTGCATTGAAACAGCTTTTGGCATAAAAATTCCGACAGGAAAGTTTCTCATAAGCACTGTCAACAGTTACAATTCCTGTTGATCAACATTTCAGTGCCTCCCCATGACAGCGAATGCCCCGCCCGTAGCGCCACTCGAAACCGAATTGCAGCAGGCTATCGCTGAACACCAGGCAGGACGCTACGCAGAGGCGGAGGAACTTTACCTGTCGATTCTGCAAGTGCAGCCGTATCACGCCATCGCCAATCACAACCTGGGCCTGCTTGCGGGGCAAGTCGGGCAATACGAAGCCGGCTTGCCGTATCTGCACAAGGCACTGTCGGTCGAGCCGGACGAGGGCCAATTCTGGCTGTCCTATGCGAACGGTCTTTTGCAGGCAGGGCAAGCTGCCGAGGCGCTTGACATCGTCGAGACGGCGATTGGCCGCGGGCTTGACAATGACAGCTCGCAAATCCTGCGCCAGCGCGTGCTGCAGGCTATTGCCGAAGCCGCCCTTTCGCCGTCCCGGGAAGACAAGGAACACATCGTCAAGCTGTATCACAGCGGTGATTTTGCGCAGATGGAAAGCGCTTGCCGCGATTTGCTGGAGAAGTTTCCCGAGTCTTCCTTTGGCTGGAGCGTATTGGGAACGGCCTTGCAGGTGCAAGGCAAAGATGCGCTCGCGGCCCTGCACAAGACGGTAGAACTGACGCCATACGATGCCCAGGCGCATGGCAACCTGGGCAATGCCTTGCAAGACATCGGCAACCTTGACGCCGCCATCGACAGCTATCTGCGGGCACTGGAGATCGATCCAGAGTTTGCCGAGGCGCACAGCAATCTGGGTAGCGCCCTGCAGTCGCAGGGACGCCATCAGGAAGCATCGGCCAGCTACCAGCGCGCGCTGGCCATACGCCCCGATTATGCCAAGGCCCATTTCAACCTGGCGAACACCTTGAAGACACAAGGCAAGCTTGAGCAGGCGGCCAATAGCTACCGCAGCGCACTGGAATTCATGCCGCACGATACCGAAGCACATTTCCAGCTCGGGGAAATCTCGCATGCGCTTGGCCATTTCGACGCAGCGGCCAGCAGTTTCCGCGCCCAATTGCAGATAACGCCGCTCGACGCCAGGGCGCATGCCGGCCTGGGCGCCGCCCTGCAGGGCGCAGGACAGCTGGAACATGCCGTCGCCAGCTACCGTCGCGCGGCAGAACTCGATCCGGCACTCGACATGCTGCATCACAATATGGCGCTGGCGCTGCACTCGCTGGAGCAATATGACGCCGCCGTAGACGCCTATCGCCAGGCATTGGCCACCGCATCCGATTGCGCGCCATTGCATACGCGCCTGGCCGAAGCGTACTGGGCCCTTGGACAAGCCGAGGCAGCGGTGGCTTGCTATCGCCAGGCACTGGCCCTGGATACGCAAAATGGCAAACTCATGCTATCGCTGGCAATTGCGCTGACACAATCTGGACAGGCTGAAGAAGCGCTTGTTTACTACCGCGATGCGGCCAGGCTGCATCCCGATGATATCGACACCCATATCAATCTCGGCATCTGCCTGAAGAACCTGGGGCATGCCGGGCAGGCAGTCGACAGCTATCGCCGGGCGCTGCAAATCGATGGTAATTCCATCGTTAGCCTGAACAATCTGGGAGCAGCGCTACTGGGCCTTCATCAATTCGACGAAGCCCTCGCGCACCAGCAGCACGCCGTCAGGACCAGTCCGGATTCGGCGATCGCCCACTGCAACCTCGGCGCTTGCCTGCAAGCATTGGGGAAATTTGGCGAAGCCGAAGCCAGCTACCGCCAGGCGCTGGCCCTGAGCCCCGATTACATCATCGTCCACAACAACCTGTGCACTACGCTGCAGCACCTGGGACGGCACGAGGAAGCGCTGCAAGTATGCAACCGCATGCAGGAGCTGGGGGAAGACAATGCAGCTTTCCATTTTAATATGGCCAATTCCCTGCAGGCGCTCAGGCAGACAGATGCCGCAAAAACGCATTACCTGATGGCGCTGGAACACGATCCAGAATATGCAGAAGCGCATGTCAATCTGGGTACCTTGCTGCAGCAGCAAGGCCAGGGCGAACAGGGCATGGCGCATATCCGGCAAGCTTTGCAAGCCAAGGAAGGCCACTATACGATGGCGCATAGCAATCTGCTGTTTAGCCTCAGCCACAGTGACACGGCAGATGCCGACACGCTGTTTGCCGAACACTGCCGTTTTGGCGCATTGCTTGAAGCCAATCTCGACGGCACACTGGCCAGCCTGCCATTTTCGAATACACCGGAACCTGAACGGCGCCTGCGCATCGGCCTGGTTTCTGGCGACTTCAACAACCATGCCCTCGCCAGCTTTCTCGCTCCCGTGCTCGCGCTACTGGCAGGCAACCCGAATCTGGCACTGTACGCCTATTACAACAAGATCCTCGAACATGCCAATACGGCGACCTTGCGCGGCTACATGGATGAATGGCGCAATGTGACCGCCCTGAGCGACGATGCCCTGGAAAAACTGATACGCGCGGACGCGATCGACATTCTGATTGACCTGTCGGGCCATTCGGCAGCCAACCGCCTGCCCGTGTTTGCGCGCAAGCCAGCACCCATCCAGGTCAGCTGGATGGGCTACCCGGGCACGACTGGCTTGCGGGCCATGGATTACTTTTTGAGCGACAACAAGATCTTGCCAGCGGGCCAGTTCGACCATCAGTTTCTGGAAAAAATCGTCCACTTGCCCATCAGCGCCCCGTTTATCCCCCATGGCGGCAGCGCCGGCATCAGCCCATTGCCGGCACTGGCCAACGGCCATGTGACGTTTGGCAGCTTCAACCGCGCCAACAAGCTCAATCGCAAGGTCATCGCCCTATGGGCGCAAGTGCTGCGCGCCTTGCCAGATTCAGTCATGCTGCTGGCCGGACTCAATGGCGATGAACGCGACAATTACCTTCGCGAGTGGTTTGCCGAAGAGGGTATCGACAGTACGCGGCTGCGCTTCCACGCACGTGGCAACATGGACGAGTACATGCAATTGCACCATCAGGTGGACGTGTGCCTGAACACCTTCCCCTACACGGGGACTACCACGCTGTGCCACGCGCTGTGGATGGGCGTGCCAACCCTGAGCCTCAGTGGCAACACCATCCCGACCCGCGCGGCGGCAGCTTACCTGGGCCATCTGGGCCTGGAGGCGTTTGCGGCGGACGACGAGGAAAACTTCGTCAACAAGGGCATTTTCCTGTCGCAAAATATTTCTGCGCTAGCCCACCTGCGCGCCACCCTGCGCGAGCGCTTCCTGCAATCGCCGATCACCAAGCCGGCACTGGTGACGCAAGCTCTCGAGCGTTCCCTGCGCATCATGTGGCGCCGCTGGTGCGCGCAATTACCCCCTATCTCCTTTGATGCTGCACAACATGATCAGCAACAAGGAACAGCCAAGGAATCCACGTCATGAGCACACACAAGCCATTGCAAGAAAAAGACTACCCCGTACTCGATCATGACCAGTATGCACGTAGCCAGCCAGCCGATGATTTCTGGGCGCAGATCAAGCGCACTGTCAATGGCAAGCCTGTCACGGAAGAACAGATCGCACTGATCGAGACGACAATCAAGAGCAACCTGGGCCTGCACGCCGGCGACGTGCTGCTCGATTTAGCTTGCGGCAACGGTGCATTGTCGACCCGCCTGTTCGACCGCTGCCAGGAATTTGTCGGCGTGGACTTGTCCAGCTATCTGATTTCCGTCGCCAGGCAGCACCATGAAATCGCGCCACGCTATACCTTCCAGGAACAGAGCGCGGATGATTATGTGCGGACAGAGCCGCGGCCAGAGCGCTTTTCAAAAGTCCTGTGCTACGGCAGCTTCTCGTATTTTTCCGCTGAGGCGGCGCAAGCGGTTCTGCAATTGCTGTTCCAGCGTTTCAGCCACGTCGAAAAAATCTACCTGGGCAACTTGCCAGACCGCGACCGGCTCGACCTGTTTTACAAGGACAATCGCCCCAGCGACGCCGAACTGTCCGACCATGCTTCGCGCATCGGCATCTGGCGCAGCAAGGACGAATTTGCCGCACTGGCGCATGCCGCCGGCTGGCAGGTCCAGTTTGTCGCCGCCGATCCCCAATTTTATGCGGCGCACTACCGCTACGACGTCATCCTGACCCGCTAACACGACGCCTTGTCCATGAAAAATTCCACAGCCGACCTGGCGCTGTTTGGTGGCAACAGCCTCTTTGCCACGCCAAAATCGACCTCCAATCTGGTGCGTCCCGATATCGAGCATTTTCTCGCGTATTCAAAGCAGTTTTACGCACAGCGCCAGTACACCAACAATGGCCCGCTGGTCCGGCAACTGGAAAAACGCCTGGCGGCGTTTCACCAGACCGAGTATTGCGTCACATTCTGCAGCGGCTTCTGGGCCTTGGTGCTGGCCATTTCCAGCCTGGCGCGCAAGGGCAAGAGCGAAATCGTCATGCCTTCGCTGACATATCGCCGCATGGCCGACATCGCCGCCTGGAACAACTTGAAACCGCGCTTTTGCGAGGTCGATCCGCAGACCCTGGCCATGGACCGGGCCAGCGCCGAAGCGTGCATCAATGACGATACGGCACTGATCCTGTGCGTGCACCCGATCGTCAACTGCTGCGACACCGACGGCGTCGCCGCACTCGCGCGTGAAAGGCAGATCCCGCTGCTGTTCGACGCCGTGGAATCCGTCTACGAGGGCCAGGCGTCAGGCAAGGTGGGACAGTTTGGCGATGCAGAAATCTTTTCCCTGCACGCAAGCAAACTCATCAATGGATTTGAGGGCGGCTACCTGACCACCAACAACCGGCAGTTGGCCGAGGACCTGGCCCTGATGCGCGGCTTTGGCTTCAAGCAAGTCGACAATATCTCCGTACCGGGTGGCATGAACGCCAAGCTGAATGAAGTCCATGCAGCCATGGCCTTGGCCAGTCTTGATGACCTGGAACAGCAAGTAGCCCGCAACCGCGCGCGCTACCGCCTCTATCAATCGCTGCTGCAGCCGATTCCGGGCCTGCAACTGCTTGAGTTTGATGAAACGCACGCTACCAGCTATAAGAATATCGTGGTCCGCCTGGAGGCCAGCTGGCCACTGAACCGCGCAGATACCTTGCGCATCCTGCATGCCGAAAAAATCGTCGCACGCCCTTATTACTCACCTGCGCTGCACCAGAAAGCCATGGCCTATCCGCACATCCCTGCCGACCTGCCTGGTACCGACAAGCTGTCCGGCGAATTCATGCTGCTGCCTTGCGGCCACCATGTAGATGAGCACGATATTCGGCAAATTGCAGCACTGCTCGCCATGTTGCAGCAGCACGCGGCATCGATCAACCAACAGCTGGAGGCCGCATGAGCCCATCGACGTTTGCCCTGCTCGGCGCAGCACCGGCATTTGAGAAACCATTGCCCGTTGGACAACTGTATTTCCCTGCGTGGGAGCGTTATGAAGCCGCCTTCCGCGACATCTTCGAACGCCAGTACTATACCAACCAGGGGCCGCTGACGGTCGAACTGGAAAACCGGCTGCAAGACTTCCTCGGCGTCCGCAATGTCATTTGCGTCAGCAACGCCACGATCGGCCTGATGATGGCAGCCGAAGCCATGCAACTGCGCGGCAAGGTGATACTGCCCGCGTTCACCTTTGTCGCCTCGGCCCAGTCGCTCAGCTGGACCGGCATCGAGCCGGTTTTCTGCGACGTCGACCCAGCCACCGGCCAGATCGCACTGGAGCAGATCGAGGCGCTGATCGACGACGACGTCACTGCCATCATGGGTGTCAACCTGTGGGGCGGCGCCTGTGACCCGGTAGGGCTGGAAGCCCTGGCCCGCAAACATGGCATACAACTCTATTTCGACTCCGCACATGCGTTCGGCTGCGCCGTGGGCGACCGGAAAATTGGCAATTTTGGCCAACTTGAAGTGTTTTCCTTCCACGCAACGAAGATCCTCAGTGCCAGCGAAGGCGGCTGCGTGTGTACCAATGACGATACACTGGCTGCGCGCCTGCGCAATATCCGCAGCAGCTATGGCGCCGGCCATGCGGTGCCGGTCGTCAAGACATCCAATGGCCGCATGTCCGAGGCACAGGCAGCCATTGCACTGATGAGCCTGGAAGACTTCCCGCTCAACCAGCAAAACAATCTGGCGCAATTCCAGGCCTACCGGGAAGGCTTGCGCGACATTCCCGGCATCACCGTGACACCGCCCAGCGGCGTCAGCTTTTCCAATTATCAATACCTGGTCTGCAGCATCGACGCCGCCAGGTTCGGCCTGTCGCGCGACCAGCTGGTGGCGCTGCTCAAGGCGGAAAACGTGTTAGCCCGCCGCTATTTTTACCCCGGCATCCATCGCTGCATTCCGTATGCGGAACAGTTCCCGTGGTATCAGGAGCGCCTGCCGCAAACCGACGCACTGTGCGCAAGCAGCATGCAGCTGCCGATCGGGGCGCTGCTGACACTCGAGGATATCGCGCGCATTTGCCAATTGCTGGCGCGCGCGCAACAGCACGCAAGCGAGATCAGCTTGCATGTGCGGACATAATATGGCGGAGAAAATCACGCTCGGCATCATGCAGCCGTATTTTTTCCCCTATCTCGGTTACTTCGACCTGATCAACCGCAGCGACCGCTGGATCGTTTTCGATGTGGTACGCTACGCGCCGAAGAGCTGGATGAACCGGAATCGCATCCTGCACCCCTCGGAGGGGTGGCAGTATGTCAGCGCGCCGGTCGACCGGCATGCCGGCGCGGGCCTGATCAAGGACGTGACGCTCATCACGCCGCAAGCGGCGCATGACAAGATCCAGGGCCAGATTCTGCACTACCGTGCAGCGGGCGCACCTTATTTCGACGCCGTCTCCGCCTTGATCAGCCAGAGTTTCGCCGCGGCTGCCAGCGGCCTGCTGCGCGACCTGAACGTGGCGTCGCTGGCCGCCACCTGCGCCTATCTTGAGATTCCATTTCAGCCGCAAAACCTGTCGGACCTGGACTTGCACCTTCCAGAGATACCGCATGCCGGGGCCTGGGCGCTGGAAATCTCTGCCGCGCTCGGCGCCCAGGCTTACCTTAATCCGCCCGGGGGCAAGGATATTTTCCATCCCGCCGAATGGGCCCAGCGTGGCATCGAACTGGGCTTCACGGAATTGGTGTCGTTCACCTACCCCACCCGGCGCTATCAATTTATCGAGCACCTGTCGATTCTCGATGTACTGATGTGGAATCCTCCCGCCACGGTGAAAGCCTACCTGGACAGCCGCAAATCCGCAAAACCGGCATAGGTCTGGCGTCACTGGCGGCTGGAGTGCTTAGGCGCCGCACGCATAAAGAAATAAAAAATTTCCATAAAGCATTTAATAAAGACATGCATGCAGTCGTCTTGTACTGAAGAGAGCACAGTGTATCGTTGCTCCGGAACCAACCCATCCTTAGGAGCCATACAATGCTGAGCCTTCACACCAACAACGCATCTCTGTCCGCACAAAATTCGATCGCCAAGACCCAATCGCAATTGTCGACCTCGATGACCCGCCTGAGCACCGGCTTCCGCATCAACTCGGCAATGGACGACGCTGCCGGCCTGCAAATCGCAACCCGCCTGAAAGCACAAACGAGCGGCATGACCGTTGCCATGAGCAACACCCAAAACAGCACCTCGATGCTGCAAACGGCTGAAGGCGCTTTCAACGAAGTGACCAACATGCTGGTCCGCATGAAAGACCTGGCCACCCAGGCAGCTGACGTTTCGTCGAACCAGGACGACAAAGACGCCATGCAAGCCGAATTCGATGCCCTGGGCAAAGAACTGTACAACGTCATGACCAAAACCACGTTCGGCGGCAGCAGCCTGCTGACCGGCGGCACCCTGGCATCGAGCATGACGTTCCAGATCGGCGCCAGCGCCGGCGAAACGATGAACCTCGACGTATCGGCCAAAATGACTGCACTGGCCAGCGCACTGGGCACCGCCGTCGGCACTTACAGCGCAAGCGCTTCGTCGACCGCAGGCACCGAAATCGCTTCGGGCACCGCTGCCAACGGCGCGATCACCGCACTGTCGAGCCTGATCGACAACGTCGGTGAAATCCGTTCGGCACTGGGCGCTGCCGCCAACCGCCTGGACCACGTCAACAACAACCTGTCGAACATCTCGACCAACACCAAAGCAGCTACCGGCCGCATCATGGACACCGACTACGCTACCGAGAGCTCGAACATGACCTCGTCGCAAATGTTGCTGCAAGCTGGTACCGCGATGCTGAAACAATCGAACAGCATGTCGCAAATGGTTATGTCCCTGCTGCAATAATCACCGATATCCGGGCCTGACCGGCCTTGATGACAAAAAAAGCCAACTGCACTCGCAGTTGGCTTTTTCATATCGGCAAGAGCAATACAGGAAATAATCATAAAAATTTCCATAAAGCATTTAATAAACCGATGAACATGGTCGTCTTGTACTGAGGAGAGCACGATGCATCGCTGCTCCAGAATTAATTTACCCTTAGGAGCTACACCATGCTGAGCCTTCACACCAACAACGCATCCCTGTCCGCACAGAATTCGATCGCCAAGACCCAATCCCAGCTGTCGACTTCGATGACACGCCTGAGCACCGGCTTCCGCATCAACTCGGCAATGGACGACGCTGCTGGTCTGCAAATCGCAACCCGCCTGAAAGCACAAACGAGCGGCATGACCGTTGCCATGAGCAACACCCAAAACAGCACCTCGATGCTGCAAACGGCTGAAGGCGCTTTCAACGAAGTGACCAACATGCTGGTCCGCATGAAAGACCTGGCTACCCAGGCAGCTGACGTTTCGTCGAACCAGGACGACAAAGACGCCATGCAAGCCGAATTCGATGCCCTGGGCAAAGAACTGTACAACGTCATGACCAAAACCACGTTCGGCGGCAGCAGCCTGCTGACCGGCGGCACCCTGGCATCGAGCATGACGTTCCAGATCGGCGCCAGCGCCGGCGAAACGATGAACCTCGACGTATCGACCAAAATGGCTTCGCTGGCCAGCGCCCTGGGCGCCGCCGTCGGCAGCTACAGCGCAAGCGCTTCGTCGACCGCCGGCACCGAAATCGCTTCGGGCACCACCGCCAACGGCGCGATCACCGCACTGTCGAACCTGATCGACAACGTCGGTGAAATCCGTTCGGCACTGGGCGCTGCCGCCAACCGCCTGGACCACGTCAACAACAACCTGTCGAATATCTCGACCAACACCAAAGCAGCTACCGGCCGCATCATGGACACCGACTACGCTACCGAGAGCTCGAACATGACCTCGTCGCAAATGTTGCTGCAAGCTGGTACCGCGATGCTGAAGCAATCGAACAGCATGTCGCAAATGGTTATGTCCCTGCTGCAATAATCATTGCCTGCCTGGCCGCTTGCGGCCAGTCATCGAAGCCAGACTGCGGTCTGGCTTTTTTTTGGCCTGCATCTTGATGAAACTATATTGCCCCGCCATTTAACGATGTTGTCCACCTAGTCGCTTATACAAGATAGAACAATCCCCACTGGAGCCGCCGAGTGCTGAGCCTCTACACGAATATCGCCGCACTGGCCGCACAAAGCGCCGCCGCCCGCGCGCAATCCATGCTGTCGACCTCGATGACGCGCCTGGCCACGGGCTTTCGCATCAATTCGGCGATGGATGACGCAGCCGGCCTGCAGATCGCCACGCGCCTGCGGGCCCAGATGAGCGGCATGACGGTGGCCATGCGCAATACGCAAAACAGTACCTCGCTGCTGCAAACGGCGGAAGGTGCGTTTGGCGAAGTCACCGATATGCTGGTGCGCATGAAAGACCTGGCGACGCAGGCGGCCGATGCGTCTTCCAACCAGCAGGACCGCGACGCCATGCAAAGCGAATACGATGCGCTCGGTGCGGAACTGTATAACATCATGCGCAACACCAGCTATGGCGGCAGCAAGCTGCTGGGCGACGGCAGCGCCGGCACAGGCACCTTGTCGGCCGCCATGACATTTCAAATTGGCGCATCCAGCAGCGAGACGATGGGCTTCGATGTATCGGGCAAAATGGGCACGCTGAACACGGCGTTGCAAACGCTGTCGGCCAGGTTCGCCGCCCCCGGCGCGGCCGGCAGCGAGATCAGCAGCAATGGCGGCGCCAATGGCATGATCGATTTGCTGGCCGCCGCCATTTCCCAGGTCGGCAGCGTGCGCTCGGCCCTGGGCGCGGCTGGCAGCCGCCTCGATCACGTCAACAATAATTTGGGTAATATGGTGACCAACACCAAGATCGCGATAGGGCGCATCATGGACGTCGACTATGCCGCCGAAAGCGCCAACATGACGTCGGCGCAGATGCTGCTGCAGGCCAGCACCGCCATGATCAAACAAAGCCAGAGCATGGCAAAGCTGATCCTGTCGCTGCTGCAGCCATGATGGCGCGCGTTGTTTAACTATTTTTATGTGAAAGCAGTGGCATGGCGATAGACCGTATTTCGGCAGGCAATCCCCTGCCCCTGATCACGCAGCGCCTCGACGTCAGCATGGCTACGCCGATGACGCCGGGCGTGGTGCAGCCGCTGGTGCCCGTCGGCCCCTACATGGCGCCCTCGCCCGATGCCGGCACCCTGCCGGCCCAGCTGCAGCAAGGACAGGACAGCCTGGCCGCCCTGATCAAGCCCAACGCCGATGGCGCGGGCGCCACCGCGCGCGACAGCAGCGCCATGCAAGCCAATCAGCTGTTCTTCAGCCGCCAGCTGGTGTGGCAACCGCCCGATCCGGCGCAGCTGGCCGCGTCCTGGCGCGTGATGGTGAAAACCTATGGCGAACAATATGCCGTGATGCAAGAACAGGCGCGTGGCCAGCATGTGCCCGGCAACCTGTTCATGGCCGAACAGCAGCCGGCGCTGCTGCGCGAAGGCCCCCGTCCGCCGCTGCTGCTCGATAGCGAAGCCTGGCGTTTCGCCGTCTACGGCTGGGGCGGACAGCGGCTGATGCTGCGCGTGCTGGCCAGCGATGAAGATGATGAGCACGCTCCTGCGCGGCGCCGGGCCAAGGTCGCCTTGCGCGTGGAATTGATGATCGCCGGCATCGGCCGCGTGCTGATCCAGATGGAACCCGTGGGCGATGGCCTGCTGCTGGAACTGGCGGCAGAAGAAGAAAGCGCCATCCGCCATTTGCGCCTGGCCTTGCCCGAGATCGCCGACGCCGTGCGGCGCGCCGGCCTGCGCGTGGTGCGCTGCCGCCTGAACCGCCAGTTGCATGCGCAGCGCGTGCACGGCAATTTCGCCATGCAGGCGGCGGCCGCTTCGCTTTCGCTGCCGCTGTTCCGCGCCATGGCCGAAGTGGCGCTGCTGCTGACCCAGCCCGAGGCGGAAGCGGCGGCGCAGCCGGAAGAGCCGGCGCCATCGCCCACGCCAGAAGCGGAAATCATCACCTCGAAGGAAGTGGCGGCGCCGCTGGGCCATGACTACGGGGAAGAGGAAGATGGTTCGGCGCCAGGCGGCGAATTCCTGCTGCTGGCCGAGCCGAAGGTGGAAGAGTTGCTGCCGCCGATAGACGAACAGGATTGAAACAAAAAAAACCGGCGCATGCGCCGGTTTTTTATTTACCCTACGGTACCGATGATGCTGACTTCGCGGTTTTCGGGAATTTCGTTATACGACAGCACATGCAGGCCCGGCGCAAACAGGCGCGCGTAGCGGGCCAGCAGCGGGCGGATCTGCGGCAGCACCAGCAGCAAGGGCGGCGTCGCCTGCTGTTTCATCTGTTCGCGCGCCACCGGCATGTTCACTTGCAGCTGCGACAGCAGGTGCGGGTCGATCGGATAATTGTCCAGGGTAACCTTGCCCGACTGGCGCGCCTGGTTCAAGGAACCAAGCAGCATGTTTTCCAGATCCCCCCCCAGGTTAAACGCCTGCATTTCCATCTTTTGGCCAAACAGGCCGGTCACGATCTGGCGCCGCAAGGCGCAGCGCACTTCGGCCGCCAGCAGGATCGGATCCTTGGTGGTCTCCGCGCTGTCGACCAGGGTGGTGGCGATCGGCACGATGTCTTTCAGCGATACATTTTCCGTCAGCAACACGCGGAACACGCGCAGCAACTGCGTATGCGTGAGCGTCTTGTCGAGGGTGGCCGCCAGCTTGGGCGATAAGGCCGTCAGGCGCTCCATCATGGCCGACACGTCTTCGTGGCGGAACAGCTCAGGCAGATACTCGCGCACCATCTTCGACAAGTGCGTGGCGATCACGCTCGGCGCCTCGATCACCTGGTAGCCCAGGCCCAGCGCATGGGCTTTGGCGGCCGGCTCGATCCAGGTGACAGGCATGCCGTACGCAGGCTCGATGCCGGGGATGCCGTCCAGTTGTCCATACACATTCGGCGACGGTATCGCCATCAGCCGGTCGGCCTGGACTTCGGCCTGGGCCACCACCGTGCCCGACAGCACGATCGAGTACTGCGAGGGTTTCAGTCCCAGGTCGTCGCGCACGCCGATCGGCGGCAACAGCAAGCCCATCGCTTCAGACAGGCTCTGGCGCACACCGCGAACGCGCTTATTCAGCGGTTCACCCTGGGTTTTATCGACCATGCCCACCAGCTTGTAGCCAAGCATGACCATCAAAGGCTGCACGGCAGGCAGTTGCTGCCATTCCATCTCGGCCGGACGTTCGTCGCGCAAGGCGGCCTCGATGGCCGCCAGGCCGGCCTGGTCCGGCTTCTTCACGCGCTGCGTCAAGCGCCAGGCCACGTACGCCAGCACCACGGCAAACGTCATGAACATGAACCATGGCATGCCCGGGATCAGGGCCAGCGCCACCATCATGCCGGACGCGCTGAAAATCACCGTCGGCGAGGTCAGTACCTGGCCCGCCACCTGCTGTTCGAAATCGCCCGAATCGCTGATACGCGTCACCAGGATGGCAGCCGCGGCCGACAGCAGCAGCGCCGGCACTTGCGCCACCAGGCCGTCACCGATGGTCAGCAGTGCATACTGGCGGAAAGCGTCGCCGAACGACAGGTCGTGCATCAGCGCACCGATGGCCACGCCGCCGACCATATTGATGATCAAAATCAGGATACTGGCGACGGCGTCGCCGCGCACGAACTTCGAGGCGCCGTCCATGGCGCCATAGAAATCCGCTTCGGCAGCCACGTCCTTGCGGCGGGCCTGGGCTTTTTCCTGGTTGATCAGGCCGGCGTTCAGGTCGGCGTCAATCGCCATCTGCTTGCCGGGCAAGGCATCGAGGGTAAAGCGCGCGGAGACTTCCGAGATACGCTCGGCGCCCTTGGTGACGACCACGAAGTTGATGATCATCAAGATCACGAAGACCACGATACCGACCACGTAGTTGCCGCCGATCACGACGTTACCGAAGGCCTCGATCACCTTACCGGCCGCATCCGCCCCTGTGTGGCCGTGCAGCAGCACCACCCGCGTGGACGCCACGTTCAGGGTCAGCCTGAGCATGGTAGTGGCCAGGATCACCGTCGGGAACACCGAGAAGTCCAGCGGCCGCTTGGCCGAGACGCTGACCAGGATGACGATCAGTGCCAGCACGATATTGAAAGTGAACAAGATATCGAGCAGCACCGGCGGCAGCGGCAAGATGATCATGGCCAGGATCACCAGCAGGAACAGCGGCGTGGCGAACTTGTGGCGGCGCATTTCAGCAACCACGCGGTTCAGGAAATTCATGTCGGTACAACCTCGCTCAGATGAGATGGCACAAGCACCTCGTTAGGAAATGGGGGCTGGGCAGCACGCTGCCCAGAACGGAATGCTTTCAGCTGCAGGATATAGTTCAGCACTTGCGAGACAGCCTGGTACAGCTGCACCGGGATCTGCTGCTGCACCTGGCTGGTGTTATAGATGGCGCGCGCCAGCGGCGGCAATTCCAGCGTCTCGATATCGTGTTCCCTGGCCACCTGCTTGATATACAGCGCCATTTCGTCGACTCCCTTCGCCACCACGAAAGGCGCCTCGGCGCGGTCCTGGTCATACTTGAGCGCCACCGCATAATGTTCAGGATTGACGATCACCACGTCGGCGTCGGGCACGGTCTTGCGCACGCTGCGCCGGCCTATCTGCTGCTGCAGTTGGCGGATGCGCTGGCGCACTTCAGGCCGGCCTTCGCTGGTCTTGTGTTCTTCCTTCACATCCTTCTTGCTCATGCGCTGGTTGCGGGCAAAGAAAAACGCCTGCGCCGGCACGTCGATGATGGCAAACAGCACAAACACGAAGATCAGCGCCATCAGGCTGTCGAGCATCAGGCTGGAGCCATCGAGCATGGCTTGCTGCAAGGGACGGTGCTGCAAATCGACGTACTGCGACAGGCTGGAGCGGCTGACATGCACCAGCACCATGCACAGCACCACCGCCTTGGCGATGGAGATGCCAAATTCGAAGCCATGCTTGGGCGTGACCAGCCGGCCCAGGTTCTTGCCCGGGCTGAGCCGTTCCAGTTTCGGCATCCAGTTCTTGGTGCTGATCACCCAGCCACCGGGGATCAGGGAGCCGAGCACGACGAACAGCGGCACGCAAAACAGCGGCACGATCATCTTGATCAGCAAGCCCACCGAGGTGGTAAACGCCATCGACATGGCATTGTCGAGCGCACCTGTACTATCGAGCGGCATGAAGGACATGGCAAACAATTCACGGAACGTTTCCAGGTAGCCGGGCAGCAGATAGACGAACAACTTCATGCTGATCAAGATGCCGAGCGCCGTCGACAGGTCGCGCGAGCGCACCACCTGCCCTTCCTGGCGCGACTTCTTCAGCTTCTGCTGTGACGCCTTTTCGGTTTTATCGCCCGTGCTGCTATCCGCCATGCGCGATCCTCATCTGTTCGGTGATCATCTCGAGTACCCGGTTGGTCATCGCGATATAGTGTTCCGGTATGAATTTCACGATCTGCGACAGCATCAGCAGGCCGAACATGGTAATCATGGAAAAGCCCAGCGAAAACAGGTTCAGCGACGGCGCCACCCGGTTGAGGAAACCAAAACCCAGTTGCACCACCATGGTGGAAAACACGATAGGCAGGGCCAGCAGCATGGCGGCAGCGAAGATCCACGCCACGTTGTAGGCCACCGTCTGCAGCAGCAGCGGGCCGTAGCCCTGCCCTACCGGCCAGGCCTTGAAACTGGCGCCGATCACGCCCGTCAGCACCAGGTGGCCATCGACGGCAAAGAAGACGATCATGCACATGATGCTGAGCAAACCGGAAATCACGTCCGACGAAGTGCCATTGAGCGGATCGTTCATGATGGCCATCGAAAAACCCACCTGGCTCGACACCAGGTAACCGAGCACCGACATGACGGACATGGCGAAGTGGAACGCCAGTCCCAGCACAAAGCCGATCACGGCCTGCTCCAGGGTCGCCACCACGGCGTGCAGCGAAAACGGATCGATCTTCAGCAATTCCTGCGAGGCCCCCGAGGCCTGCATCACGGGCAGCATCAGGATCGCCAGTATCAGCGACAGCAGCACGCGCACCGGCGTCGGCACCATCGCGTCGCCGATCACCGGCGAGGCGCTGAGCATGGCCAGGATGCGGCAAAACGGCCACCACACAGCCAGCAGAAACGGCAGTACCTGATTGAAAATCTGATCCATGGCGCGCCGCGCTATCCGACCAGGGTGGCCGCGCGCTGAAAAATGGAAACGCAATAATCCATCAGGTAGCCGGACATCCAGCGTCCCGCCAGTATCAGGGCCAGCAGGGTCACCAGCAGGCGCGGCAGGAAGCTCAGGGTCTGCTCGTTGATCTGCGTGGCCGCCTGCACCAGGGCTACCACCAGGCCCGTCAGCAAACCGGGGACGACCAGTATCACCACCAGCAGCATGACCATGCGCAGCGCTTCGATAATCAGGTCGACGGCAACTTCAGGGGTCAGCATTCAATACGCCTGTATGCTGGTGACCAGCGTGTTGACGGTCAGGGTCCAGCCATCGACCAGCACGAACAGCAGCAGCTTGAACGGCAGCGAGATGACCAGCGGCGAGAGCATCATCATGCCCATCGCCATCAACACGGACGCCACCACCAGGTCGATGATCAGGAAGGGAATGAACAGCATGCAGCCGATCTGGAAGGCTGTCTTGAGTTCGGACAAGACAAACGCAGCCAGCTTGACCGTGAAGCTATGGTCCTGCGGGCGCATGGTCGACGGTTCGCCGGCCAGATGGGCGATCTGCGCCAGCGCGGCCTTGCTGGTCTGCGCCAGCATGAAACGCGAAATCGGCACTTCGGCAATCTTCAAGGCTTCCTGCATGCCGATCTGGTCGCGGTCGTAGGGTACGAACGCGTCTTTCCACACCTGGTCGCCGATCGGGCGCATGACGAGCAAGGTGAGGATCAGGGCAATGCCGGTGACGATACGGTTAGGCAAGCCCTGCTGCAGGCCCAGGGCCTGGCGCAGCAGGGACAGCACGATCACGAAACGGGTGAAGCTGGTCATCATCATGACCATCACGGGCAGCAGCCCGAGCAGGGTCATGACGACCAGCACTTGCGTCTTGACCGTCAGGTCGGTCTTCGCGCCGGGCACGATACCGCCCAATAAATCCTGCGCGCCAGCCGAGGCGCAGCACAGCATCAGCACGGGCGCGGCCAGGGCCGCCGCCAGCACTGCGCGGCGCCGGGTCACACCGGGTACCGCCAGCTTCATGCTGTCATCATGTCGAGATTGAGGCCATCCAGGTCGATTACCTTCAGGCCGTAATTTTCGCCGGCCACCACCACTTCGGCACGGCCGATCGGCGTGCCATTGACCTTGATCACCAGCGGTTCGCCGGCCAGCATGTCGAGCTCGATCACGCTTTCGGGGCCGATCGCCATCAGTTCTTCCAGCGAAATGCGGGCCGACCCCACTTCCAGCGTCAGGGTGACGGGAATCTTGCGCATCATTTGCGGAATGTCGCGCCGCGCGCGGGTGCTGGAGACGTCGGCAACGTCGCCCTGGTCGATGATCATCTCATCGCCCAGGTCTTCCAGCAGGGTTTCGCTCTGGTTGGTATCGGTCATGTTCATATTATTCGACATCTTCAAATGAGGTTAAACAGAGCTTGCCCTTGTGTTCGGAAACAGCGGCAGTAAATAAACGGGAATCATCGAGCATCACGTCGGTGCGGCTCAGGCTGACGGGTATCACGTCGCCCACGCGCAAATCAAACAAGGCGCCCAATTGCACCTGCTTGCTGACCAGCCGTCCTTCCAGCGTTACCTGCAGGCGCGACGCCAGCGGACGCACGCTGCCGCGCAAGGCCTTCTTGGCTTGCGCGCGTTCGGGCAGCAAGCCACGCAGCACGTCGGCCATCAGGCGCTTGTCGAGTGAAAACCAGAAAGAACCGGTCTGGCCGGCATCGACGTCGCTGACGGAGACCGTGACGATCCAGCTGCCGCGCGCCGGATGCACGCCGGAATGCGCCGTGCTGTCGCCGGCGGCCTCGCCGCCGGCCTTGCCGACGGCGTGCAGATTCTTGCTGATACGGCCGAACAGGCTGCCTACCAGCTGTTGCCCGAGCACCACAGCGAGCCGCTCTTCGGTCGCCGTCACGCGCACCAGCGCCGGATCGGGCAGCGGGCTCTTGGCGCCCGCGCTGCCGCCGCTACCATAGCGATAGTTGAGCACGCTTAAAAGTATCTGCCGCTCAAGGCTGAATCCTGCCTGGCCTGCGGACGAGGCAAAGCTCAGCCAGCGGTTGCTGCTGTCTTCCTGCTCGACGCGCGACAAGGTCACGGCGTCGATCTGGAAACTGCCCCAGTAACGGCGGCTCATCGGCTGGCGCAGGGCCGCGGCCAGGTCATCGCGCAACTGCGCGCCGAACACGTGCAGCAAATGGACAGGACGTCCAAGCAGACAGGAATCCAGGACTTGATGGCGTAGGGTTTGATCTGTCTTGGTAAGGGTTGTCATGTAATGGTCATGTCGGTATTGCGTTGGCAGAACAAATTATACGGATCACCCGAAATTAAATACAGTAAATACATCGCCATCCACCGTGAGCGGCGGCTTGACGCAGCCTGGAGCAAACGATTGCGCATCATGCAGCATGCTAGATGACTACGGTGCTGAACAATACAGGAAATCCTTAAATATTGCCATGTATCAATAGTACTTGAGACAATACTCTCTTTACTTTATAGTTGCTTCGAGGTAAGCTTACAGCGACAAAATTCAGATTTGCAGTGCGCCATTCCACTTACCTGATTACCGTTTTTTTATGGCAGTTTTTAAGTCCAGCTAATTGCCACCTGTAGAACTCTCATCAGTTAATGATCCTTGGCCGTGGCCTTGCAAATAGTCTGTGCAGTCGATCGCGTGAATTTGCTTGAAAGACGTTCTCGCATGGCGTGGCGTGGCAATTGATAAAACTGATGGGTTCGGCATTGGACCAGGCATAGCGGCACAGCAGTACTTGCGGCTGGAACAGCAACACCAGTAATTCTGATTGATACGGCATCGCATATACATAGAGGGCAAGATGAGCAATGAACTCGCAGGTCTGATCAAGGCCGATCTGGCGGCATTAAGCAACGATGCGCGCGCACTCGGCAACAGTATCGCGCCGGCCGCCACCTTCGGCGCAGGAGAACCATCGGGCTTCTCCTTCTCGCAAAGCATGAAAGACGCCGTCAACAAGGTCAACAACGATGACCGCCTGGCCGCGCAAAAAATGAGTGACGTCGACAGCGGCAAGAGCGACGACCTGGTCGGCGCCATGCTGGCCAGCCAGGAAGCGAGCCTGTCCTTCTCCATGTTGATGCAAGTGCGCAACAAAGTCATGGGCGCCGTCGACGAATTGATCAAGCTGCCTCTGTAAGTAATATCCACAAGCGCCACGCCCGGATCCACGCCCAGCCTCACAGCGAAAGTTACCCCAAGTGATAACCACCATGAAGTCCGCCTTTGCGCGCTGGCGCCCTGGCGCCCAGCCCACCATCCCGCCCGCCCTGCTGAAGAACCTGGTTCCCATAGTGGTGCTCGCCATTGGCATCACCACCCTGGTGACCGTATATTTCTGGCGCGACCAGGCCAATTACAAGCCGGTGTTCGGCGCGCGCGAAAAAGTGGCGGTGACGGACATGATGGCGACCCTGGACGCCGAACACATCCCTTACCGCCTGCATCCGGACAGCGGCCAGGTGCTGGTGCCCGACGCCATGCTGGGCCGCGTGCGCATGATGCTGGCCTCGAAAGGCGTGACGGCGCAATTGCCGGCCGGCCTGGAACTGATGGACAAGAACGACCCGCTGGGCGTGTCGCAATTCGTGCAGGACGTGCGCTTCCGCCGCGGCCTGGAAGGCGAGCTGGCGCAAAGCATCATGACCATGGATGCGATCGCCTCGGCGCGCGTGCATCTGTCGATCGCCAAGTCGACCTCGTTCGTGGCCAGCGATGGCGACAAGTCGTCCGCCTCGATCGTGGTGGCGCTGAAACCGGGCCGCACCCTGGCGCCGGAACAGATCGCCGCGGTGATCAATATGGTGGCCGGCAGCGTGGCCAGCCTGGCGCCGACCCGCGTCAGCCTGGTCGACCAGGCCGGCAACCTGCTCTCTTCGCATATCGATCTGACGGACGGCTTCGACGCCTCGGCCGCCGGCAATGAAGCGGCCAAGCGCGTGCAGGATGAAATCCGCCGCAACGTCACCGGCTTGCTGGGCCCCGTGATCGGCGAAGACAATTTCAAATTGAGCGTGACGGCCGCGGTCGACAATGACCGGGTCGAAGAAACGCTGGAAAAATACGGCGAAGCGCCGAAGGTGACCAGCGAAGCGATGCGCGAAGAGCAGGAACGCAACCGCACCGTGGCCGGCATCCCGGGCAGCCTGTCGAACCGTCCGCCGGCCGCTGCCGTGCCGGCGCCGACCGACGCCGCCGGCGCAGCGCCTGCCGATGGCGCGCCGAAGCCACCCGACGATGGCACCGCCCGCAAGAACGCCACCACCCGCCAGTACGCCTACGACCGCAGCATCACGCAAATCAAGCGCAGCCGCGGCCGCCTGGAAAAACTCAGCGTGGCAGTGGTGCTGAACAGCGCCGCCGCACCGGACGCGAAAGCCGGCTGGACCCCGGCCGAGCTGGCCAATATCGAAAAGATGTTGCGCAGCGGCCTGGGCATCAACACCCAGCGCGGCGATAGCCTGAGCCTGACCGCCCTGGCCTTCCCGGCCAAGCCGCCCGTGGCGCAATGGTGGGAAGAGCGCGATACCGTCGTCGATTTCAGCAGCTGGCTGCTGTACGCCCTGGGCGCCGTGCTCGGTTACTTCCTGATCCTGCGCCCCTTGATGCGCCTGCTGACGGCGCGCCTGGCGCCGCCTGCACTCAAGCAACTGGACCCTGCCCTGGCGATCGCCGGCAGCGGTACGGCAGCGGGTGCCGATGGCGTCGCTGCACTGGCCGCCAACGGCGCACCGGCGCTGGAAGGCGCCACTGCCGGCGGCAGCATGCCGGTGGTGCCGCTGCTGGAAAACTACAACTTGCCGCCGCCCGGCTCGGATGTCGACGTGATGGTCGACCACCTGAAAGTGCTGGCGGAAAAAGAACCCGAGCGTGTCGCCGAAGTCGTCAAACAATGGATGCAGAAAAATGGCCGAACTCAACAACAATAATTTTCCTGACGCGCCCGAGTACGAAAGCGTCAGCCTGACCCCGGTCGAACAGGCGGCCATCGTGCTGCTGAGCATAGGCGAAGAACAGGCGGCCGGCGTGCTGCGCTGCCTGTCGCGCGAAGAGTTGCTGGAAGTGACGCAAGTGATGTCGCGCATGAGCGGCATCAAGGTCGAGGCGGTGAAAACGGCCATGCAAACCTTCTTCGACGATTACCGCCAGCAAAGCGGCGTGCACGGCGCCTCGCGCAGCTACCTGAAGCGCTCGCTGGACATGGCGCTGGGCAGCGATATCGCCAATAGCGTGCTCAACAATATCTACGGCGACGCCATCCGTCCGAAAATGGCGCGTTTGCAGTGGGCCTCGCCGAAATGGCTGGCCGAATACATCGTCAACGAACACGTGCAGATGCAAGCCGTGTTCCTGGCCTTTTTGCCGCCGGCACTGGCCGGCCAGATCCTCGACGCCCTGCCCGTCGAAGGCCGCGACCTGGTGCTGCTGAACCTGGCGCGCCTGGACGAGATCGACCGCGACCTGCTGATCGAGCTCGATGAACTGGTGGGCCGCTGCCTGGGCACGCTGGACACGCAAAGCACCAGCGTGGAAGGCATCCGCCAGGCGGCCGAGATCCTGAACCGCATGCCGGGCAACCGCACGGCGCTGGTGGAACTGCTGCGCGCGCACGATCCGGAAGTGGTGTCGGAAATCGAACTGAGCATGTACGACTTCCTGATCCTGGCCACGCAGAGCGATGTCACGCTCACGCGCATCCTGGAAGACGTGCCGATGGAACAGTGGGCGATTGCCCTCAAGGGCGCGGAACCGGCCGTGCGCGATGCCGTGCTGAAAACCATGCCGCGCCGTCAGGCACAAAGCTTCGAAGACATGATGCGCCGCTCCGGCCCCGTGCCGCTGTCGCGCATCGAACAGACGCGCCAGGAAATCATGGCCACCGTCAAGGGCCTGGCCGACGCCGGCGAAATCGAAGTACAACTGTTTGCCGAAGCGGTGATCGAATGAAGCACTTCCGCTCCTACCGCTTTCCGCCGCTGTCGCAATTCATCGCGGCCGGCCAGCGCGCCTCGAACGAGGACACGGACGGCCAGTGGCAGGCGTCCGTCTCGGAAGGCTTTGAACAGGGCCAGCGCGACGGCTATGAAGTGGGCCTGGTGCAAGGCCAGCAGGACGGCTATGACGCCGGCCGCAGCGACGGCGTGGCGCAGGGCCGCGAAGAAGGCCGCAATGAAACCCTGGTGGCGCTGGACAAGCTGGCGCGCCCGGTCGATGCCATTTTGCGCGACCTGAAAAAAGTGCGCGCCGATTACCGCGCCGCCCAGCGCAAGGAAGTGGTCGACCTGGTGGCCAAGGTGGCGCGCCAGGTGATCCGCGCCGAACTGGCGCTGCAACCGGTGCAGCTGCTGGCCCTGGTCGATGAAACCCTGGCCTCGATGCCGCCCACGCGCGAAGAAATCGACGTCTACCTGAACCCCGAAGAATTGAAACGCATCAGCGAACTCGATCCCAAGCGCGCCAAGCGCTGGAACCTGATCGCCGACGCGCGCCTGGACGCCGGCGAATGCCGCATCAAGGCCGGCGACAATGAAGTCGACGCGGGCTGCCATCAGCGCCTGTCCGCCTGCATGGACCAGGTCAGCAGCCACCTGGCGCTGGCCGCCGAACATGCCGACCAGGGCGCGCCTGCATGATCGCCGACACGCTGCGCAGTTTCGAGATCGGCGAGATACCGGTCGCGACCCCGACCGGCCGCCTGGTCGGCGCTTCCGGCCTGCTGCTGGAAAGCGCCGGCTGCCGGCTGCACACGGGCCAGCGTTGTCAGATTGAAACCGTAAATGGCGAATGGCTCGATGCGCAGGTGGTGGGTTTCCGCGACAAGCTGTCGTATTTGATGCCGTTCAAGAAGGCCACCGGTCTGACCACCGGCGCGCGCGTCCTGCCGCTGCCCGACAAGGCCAGCCTGCAGATCGGGCCATCGTGGCTGGGACGCATGGTCAATGGCCTGGGCGAACCGATCGATGACCTGGGCCGCCTCGGTGGCGAGCACATCCTCGAAGTGACGCCGCCCAAGATCAATCCCCTGAAAAAACAGCCGGTGGTCGAAGCGCTGGACGTGGGTGTGCGCGCGATCAACAGCATGCTGACCCTGGGCAAGGGGCAGCGCGTGGGCCTGATGGCTGGTTCGGGCGTGGGAAAAAGCGTACTGCTGGGCCTGATCACGCGCCAGACCGTGGCCGACGTGGTGGTGGTCGGCCTGATCGGCGAACGGGGCCGCGAAGTGCGCGAATTCGTGGAAAAGTCGCTCGGCGAAGACGGCTTGAAAAAAGCCGTGCTAGTGATCGCCCCGGCCGACGAATCGCCGTTGATGCGCATCATGGCCACCGAATTGTGCCACTCGATCGCCGCCCATTACCGCGACCAGGGCAAGCACGTGCTGCTGCTGGTCGACTCCCTGACGCGCTACGCGATGGCCTTGCGCGAAGTGGCGCTGGCCCTGGGCGAGCCGCCGGCCACGCGCGGCTACCCGCCGTCGGTCTTTTCGAATTTGCCGCAACTGGTGGAAAGCGCCGGCAATGGCGCCCATGAAGATGGCAGCATGAGCGCCATCTATACCGTGCTGGCCGAAGGCGACGACCAGCAGGATCCGGTGGTCGATACGGCGCGCGCGATCCTGGACGGGCATATCGTGCTCACGCGCGAACTGGCCGAACGGGGCCACTACCCCGCGATCGATATCGCCGCCTCGATCAGCCGCTGCATGGCGCAGGTGATCACGCCCGAGCACCAGCAGTCGGCACGGGCGCTGAAAGCCTCGATGGCGCGCCATGCGCGCGTGCGCGACCTGATCCCGCTGGGCGCCTACGTGCCTGGCGCCGATCCCGTCACCGACAAGGCGGTGCAGCTGCATCCGCAGATCGAGGCCTTTCTGTGCCAGGGCACCAAGGAAGCGGCGCCAATGGCGCCGTGCATCGCACAACTTGAACAAATGATGGCCTAGACCACCCCATGAGCGACTCGCATACCATCCGCAACCTGACCACCCTGGTGGGACTGCGCAGCACCGAGGTCGAACGCCTGCAAAGCGACATGGCGGCGCAAACGGCAGTACGCGACCGCTACCAGAAAAACCTGGAGCGCCTGACGGGCCTGTACACCGACAGTGGCGCCAGCGGCGCCCTGCCCTTGGCCTTGTCCGTCAACTGCGGCAACTTCAAGCAAGCCGTGATGCAACTGGCCGACCAGCACCGTACGGACTTGCATTTGCACGAAGCCAATATGGCCGTTTCGCAGCGCGCCCTCAATACGGCCTGGGCCAAGCGTGAAGTGCTGGACCAGGTGCTGACGCAAAAGCAGCAGCATGTTGCAAATGAGCAACGTCGGACCGATGCCAAGCGGCAAGATGATCTGGCGACCCAATTCTGGTTCCGCGGGCAGGTAAAATGAACTTTGTGTAAGTTTCTTCGCGGAAAATTTCACAAAACGGGAATGGGGGTCGCCTTGTACCGGTATATCCCTTTCTTCTGGAGTCTGGCATGGCAAACGTAATTACTTCACCGACCTACGATCCAATCACCACGGCCAAGAATCTGGCAACCAATCTGGTCGCTGCGCAAAAAACCGCGCTGACGACGCAGGCGACGAACGCCACCAATACTTCGGCGGCCTTGACCAGCCTGAAGTCGGCCATTTCGGCGTTCCAGTCGGCGATGTCGACCATGACATCGAATAAAAGCGTGCTCAGCCAGGCAGCCACCTTCAGCAACACGGCCTATGGCTCGGGAACGGCGGGCCCCAAGGCCCAGCCAGGCACGTATTCCTTTTTTGTCGAAGCGCTGGCCACTGCCGCCCAGACGTCGTATGGCGGCCTGGACAAACTGGACGCCGCCAGCAACACCGGCACCCTGAAGATCCAGTTCGGGGGCAGCGATACAGGTGCGCTCAACATCGATCTGAGTACCGTCGGCAAGAATGCGGATGGCACCCTGTCGCTGTCCGGCATCGCCACCGCCATCAATGCCGACAGCAATAACAACTCGCGCGTGACGGCCTCCATCATCACCATCGATGGCCAGCCGCAACTGGTGCTGACATCGAATCTGACCGGCAAGGAAAACGCCGCCGCCTTCGACCCCAGCGGCCTGGCCGATAGTCCGCTCAAGACAGCGCTGACCAACAACGCCAAACCCCTGGTGGCAGCCGCCGACGCGGTGGTCTGGCTGGGCGGCCAGGGCACGGGCACCAAGATCACCCAGGCATCGAATACCTTTACCAACGTGGCCGACGTGAAGATGACGTTCACCAAGGCCATGGCGGCCGGTGACGCGCCGATTACCGTCACCGTCGCCACGGACAGCACGGCCACCATCGCCAATGTGCAAACCTTCGTCGATGCGTATAACAAATTGAAAGGCTTGATGGATAGCCTGGCCGACCCTGGCGACCCGACCAAAAATGTGGCCCCAGGCATTTTCGCCCACGATTCCGGTCTCAATGCCTTGCGCTCGAGCATGAACGATGCATTGCGTGTGGGCGTGGGCGGCGTCTCGCTGGTGTCGTATGGCATCACGGCGCAGCGCGACGGTTCCATCGCCCTCGACAGTAAAAAACTGACGACCAAGCTGGCAAGCGATCCTGCCAGCCTGGACAAAATCCTGGGCAATAACAACCTGGTCAACTCGTCTGGCGTGATGGGCAAGCTCAATGCCGTACTGGGCCAATGGAGCGACATTACCAAGGGCCAGATCACCCAGCGCCTGGCCGCTTCGGACAACCTGCAAAAAACCTTAAGCAAAAGCATGGACAGGCTCAATGCGCAGTATGACAACGCCTACAACCGTTACCTGGATCAATTCACCCGTCTGCAAGTGCTGCAAGAACAAATGAGCAAGACCGCGGACATGTTTGACGCCATGTTCAGCAACGATAAATCCTAAGGCGGACTCGCCCGCAGCGCAGCCGCCTTATCAACAGTGACCATAGTGAGAAAAGAAACATGTTGAACAATGAAGCTTACGGCAATTACCACGCCATCAATCTCGATGCCCAGACGGCCAGCGCCTCGCCGGTCGAACTGGTGCTGGTATTGACGGATGGCTTGCTGGAAGAACTGGCGCGCGCGCGCGGGCATATCGTCGGCAAACGCTACGAACAAAAGGCGATCAGCCTGGACAAATGCACGCAAATCATCAATGGCTTGTCGAGCTCGCTCGATTTCGACAACGGCGGCGAAGTCGTCGTCAACCTGGCCCGCCTGTACGATTACTGCGTGGCGCGCCTGTACACGGCCGGCATCAAGCTCGATCCGGCCCTGATCGATGAAGTCACGACCCTGATGACCACCATCAAGCGCGGCTGGGTCGGCGTCCAGGCCAACAATGCCTAGGCGCACTGCACTACAGCAACTGAGCCGTCAATTCGCCCAGGCCACTGCGCAGGCGGACTGGGATGCGCTGGGAAAACTGACCGCCATCCTGGCAAAAAACCTGCCTTTATTGGCCGCACGTGGGCCATGGAATGAAATAGAACAAACAGAATTGTTGCAATTGCGCAAAAATTACGCGCAAGCGGTTAAAATTTGCTCTGAAGAAAAAGAGCGCCTTGGTTTGCACCTGGGCGCATTACAGGCAAATAAAGAAGGTTGGGTCGCTTACGCCGTTGTGGGCGAACTCGATCCAGATGGGAATCGAGCATGATAATTAACTTTAGCGCGGCCAGTTTTAGCGCAGCCAGTTTGAGCGCGGCCAGTTCCAGCACGACGCCGGCTGCCCCTGCCGTCAATACCAATGCGCCAGCGGCGCCGGTGGCGCCATTGACTGGCGCGTCCGGCAACCCGGCGCCCGCCAGCTCTGGCCCATCGACACCACCAGCCCCTGCCGCGCTGTCGCTGTTTGCCCAGGTGATGAACCAGGCAACGGCCGCCGGACCAGGCGGCGCTGCCGCGAACGTGCTGGCCAATGTTGCGCCGGAGGCGGACAAGGCGGCCAATGATGAGCACAAGGCCGATGACAAGACCGGCGCCGTACCGGCCGATATCGCGGCGGCGCTGGCAACCCAGGCCGACAACAGCCTGCCGGCCATGGCCGCGCCCGTGATCGCCCTGCCGCTGCCGGCACCGGCGGAAACACCCGCGCCGGCCCAGGCACAGGCGCAAGCCCAGCCGCAAACGCCGTCCCAGGTCAGCATGGCGCAATCGAATCCCGCCCTCGTGCTCAGCATGCATCCTGCCGCGGTCACGCTCAACGCGGCTGCCGCGCCGGCAGGCCGCGACACGCGCGAGCCGCTGGCCGCCGCCAATCCGCTTCCCTCCGACAAGAGCGGCGCGCCATTCGACAGCTACGCGGCGCAGGGTAACGCCCGGCCGGTGGCAACGCCAGCCGCCGCTGCCCCTGTCGCTGCGGCCACCGCCGGCGCCAGCACCGCGCGCGATGGCGAGCGCGCCGCCGAACCGGTCCCCTCCAGCACGCCGAGCCAGGGCTTGACGGGCGCACCAGCAACGGGCGCACCGGCCGCCGACACGATCAAGCTGAATGGTCCGGCCCAGCAGTGGCAAGCGCCGCTGCGCGAAGCGCTGGGCGACCGCCTGCAGACGCAAGTGGGACGCAACGGCGAAACGGCGGTGATCCGCCTCGATCCGCCCATGCTGGGCCGCATCGATATTGCCATCCGCCATACGGCAGGCAGCTTGCAGGTCAGCGTGACCGCCTCGAACACGGAAGTGCTGCGCCAGCTGCAAAACATCGGCGACAACCTGCGCAGCGACCTGGCGCAGCGCCAGTACACCGATGTGTCGGTCAATATCAGCGCCACGCCGCGCAGTCCCGCCGCGCAGGCCTTTGCCGACAACGATGCACGTGGCCAGCGTCAGCCGGGCCGCCAGCAAGACGACAACGAACCGGGCCGCGCCCTCTCCGACGACGCCCCGGACAGCGCTACCTTCGCCATGCATGAGCGGGAACAATACTGATGAACATGAAAATCAAACTGATCGGCGGTTTTCTGCTGGTGGCCGTGCTGGCCGCCGGCGCGGCTGGCGGCGCCATGTGGTATCTGGCCAGGCCCGTGGGACCGCACGTCCCCGAGGCGGCCGACGCCAAGGCCCCGCCACCGCCGGCCACCGGCAAGAAGGCGCGCAAGTTCCTGACGCTCGACAAGATCATCGTGATGCTGCGGCGTGCGCCTGGCGATGCCGAAACGCATTATCTGTCGGCCGACCTGGTGATCGCCACCACCGAAGAAAAGGAAAAGCTGACCAAGGACCACTTGCCGTTGATGCGTTCGATCGCCGTCAGCACCTTGTCGAGCTTTCCGGTAGACAAGGCGCAAAGCATGACGGTGGAAGAGTATGCCGCACAGATCAACAAGGCCTTCAATGTCAGCTATGAGCGCGAACAGATGGAAAAGCCGTTTACCGAAGTCATGGTAGGCAAGCTGATCATTGAATAAGCCTACGCCAACACGCCAGCCGACCTAGTGGGAGACCCCGTGGCCTATGTAGAGCAATACCAGGAGGCGTATGGCGCGGATGAGTACGCCGCAACCAGCGCCGCCGCGGCCATCTTTACCGTTGCAGAAGAGCAGCAGCATTTGCTGGCCTACTCGCCATTGGTCAAGCGCATCGTACGCCAGCTCAATTCGCAGGTGTCGGGCGCCATCGACCGCGACGACATGGAGCAGATCGGCCTGATGGGACTGCTGGAAGCCCTGCGCCGCTACGGCGTGCCGGACCAGTCCTTCGGCAGTTATGCCAGCCTGCGCATCCGCGGCGCCATCCTCGATGAGCTGCGGCGCCAGGATTGGCGGCCGCGCGCCGTGCGCCAGGAAAGCCATCGCCTGCGCGACAACGTGCGGGCCCTGACGCGGCGCCTGGGGCGCGAGCCGCAGGAAGGGGAAATCATGGCGGCCCTGAACCTGACGCCGGAAGCGTATCAAGAGTACCAGCTGGCGGAAAACGCCGAGCTGATCGCCAGTTTCGACGAAGTGCTGCAGGAAAGCCTGGGCCAGGCCGACAGCGCACCGAGTCCCGAAGAGCAGCTGATGGTGCGGCGCAGCCTGGAGCAGGCACTGCGCGCGCTGGACGAACGGGAACAGCGCGTGGTGCAGATGTATTACGAGTTTGAACTGAGCTATAAAGAAATTGCCGCCGTACTGGACCTGAGCGACGCCCGCGTCTGCCAGTTGAACAAGACGGCGCTGGGCAAGATGAAGGCCATGCTGAAGGACGCATAAGGCGGACGCCAAGGCAGCACCATCCATAAATTGATGCAGCACCACAATGACGCAGAAAGGCAGTTGACATGGTAATTATCGGTATCTTAATCGTGATGGGATGTGTATTCGGAGGCTTTGCCCTGATGGGCGGCACCGTCCACGCGATCTGGCAACCGGTCGAGTTGATCATCATCATCGGCGCTGCCGTGGGCGCCCTGGTACTGGGCAATCCCAAGCATGTGCTGGCAGAAATGCTGCATCAGATGCGCAAGATCGTGACGCACAAGAAACAAGGTTCGGAATTCCAGCGCCAGTTGCTGCTGCTGATGTATGAATTGCTGCAAACGGCGGCCGGCGGCCTGAAGGCGCTCGACGCCCACGTCGAAGCGCCGCGTGAAAGCGCCCTCTTCCAGCGGTATCCGCTGGTACTGGAAGAACCGAAGCTGCTGGCCTTCATCGTCGACAACTTCCGTTTGATGGCCATGGGCAAGATCAACGCGCATGAACTCGAAGGCGTGCTGGAACAGGAACTCGAAGCGATCCATGAAGAATTGCTGCAACCGTCGAAATCCCTGCACAAGATCGCCGAAGCGATGCCGGGTTTCGGTATTCTGGCGGCCGTGCTCGGTATCGTGATGGCCATGAATTCGGTGGCCGATGGCGCCGATGCGGCGGAAATTTCAGAAAAAGTGGGCGCCGCCATGGTCGGTACCTTTATCGGCATCTTCTTTTGCTACGGCGTGCTCGATCCGATGTGCAATATGATGAAACAGCTGGTCGGTGAAGAAGGCTCGACCATGGAATGCGTGAAAGTGGTACTGGTCACGCACGTGGCCGGCAAACCGCCCCTGCTGGCGATCGATGCGGGCCGCCGCCTGGTGCAGCTGAATATCAAGCCGAGCTTCGCCCAGCTGGAAAGCTGGATCAATGCGCTCGAAGACGGTGGCGCGGAACAAGAGCAAGGCCAAGGCCGGGGAGGCCGCCGTGCTAAAGCCGCATGAGAAACATGAACAGGCCATCATCAAGCGCGCCGGACGCAAGCACGACGACGATGGTCACGGCGGCGCCTGGAAGGTAGCGTTTGCCGACTTTTGCCTGGCCCTGCTGTCGCTGTTCCTGGTGCTGTGGCTGATGGCGGCCCGCGAACAGCAGGCGATGAAGGAAATCATGATGGACGCCACCGCAGGCAGCCGCCAGGGCGAAGGCCAGGGCGTGATGCCGGAACAGAAAGGCGGCCCGCGCGGCAGCCTGATCGAACGTTTCCCGATGCCGCGCAAAGGCATGGGCGACACGCGCACGGAAGGCAACAAGTCGCAGGATGGCAAGGCCGGCACGGCGCAAGCGCAGCCGAAAATGAATTACCAGACGCCGGAAGACCTGTTGACGCTGTCGCGCGCGCTCGACAAGCTCAGCGAGGAAGCTGGCCTGAAGAGCAATCTGCAATCGGTGATCACGCCCTACGGCTTGCGCGTGATGCTGCACGACACGGACAAGCAAGGCATGTTCGTGCGCGGCAGCGCCGTGCCGACCGACCGCTTCCGCAAATTGCTGCGTGAAATGGGCCCCGTGTTTGCGCAGATGGAAAACCAGATGCTGATCGTCGGCCATACGGATTCGATGCAATACGCCAATACCGGGTATGAAGGTTATTCAAACTGGACCCTGTCGGCCAACCGCGCCATGTCAGCGCGCGCACAGTTATTGATTGGCAGCATGAATCCGGACAGCGTGCTGCAAGTGGTGGGCATGGCCGACCGCGCGCCGCTGGACGTGAAAAATGCCAGCGCTGGCATCAACCGCCGCATCGAACTGTTAATATTGACGCGCGGCCAGGCCGACAGCATCGCCGCCATGTTCGGCATGGCAGGCCAGAAAGGCCACGGCGACGACCTGGAAGTGGCCGAGCCCGACTCGGCAACCCTGCAGCGCCTGCGCGACAAGCTGGGCCTGCCGGCCAAGAAAGAACGGGGCGACAATGCAAATTAAAGGCAAGGGACAACGTATGAAAATTTCCACAGGAGCCAGCGGCGCCAGCCTGCGCAGCAGCGCCGTGGCGCCCGCCGAGGCGATCGCGGAAAATGCTGCCGCCGGCGCCGTCACGCCCGGTTCGTCGGCGGGCGAGCAAATGCAGTCGGCCGTGCTGCAGCCTGCCATCGCTGCACTGCGCGCCATGCCCGAGATCGACCATGAGCGCGTGGCGATGCTGCGCGATGCGCTGGCCAAGGGCGAACTGCCGTTCGATCCCTCGAAACTGGCGGGACTGATCCAGCGCTTTCACGGCGGTGAATCGTGAGCGCCATCCTGAACACACCACGCAAGGGCATCACGCGCCAGGAAGCGCTGCAGCGCGTATTGCAAGGCATCGCTGACGATAGCCAGGCGTATGTGGCATTGCGCGCCCTGCTCGAGGAGCAGTTTCAATCGATCTTGCGCCACCAGAATGCACAATTGGCCGTGCTGGCCGAGCAGGTCGTCGCCGCCGTCGAGCGCCTCGATGGCCGGCGCCGCCAGCGGGTCAGCCTGGCCACTGCCCTGCTGGGGCCGAAGCCGGACATGCAGCAGCTGTTCGCGCTGCTGCCGGCCGAGCGCGCGGCGGCAGCCGTGAGCGAATGGGCCGCACTGGAACAAATGGTACTGGAATGCAAGCGCCTGAGTGCACGCAACAGCGAATTTTTAACGGAACAGTACAGCACCATGCAAAGAGTGCTGCACGGCGAGGACCATACGTATGCGCCAGGCTGATTTTTTCACCAGCAATACCATGGCAACCCAGGCCACGACAGCGACGGCCGCCATTCAAAGCAATATGCGCGCCACTACGGCGACCGCTTCCAGCGGCAGTTTCAATAGCGTGTTCCAGCAGGTGCAGGGCGAAGTGGCCCGCTTCATTGAGCAGGGCGGCGGCGGCGCCGCGACCACCTTGAGCCCGCAGGGTCGCGCCTATCTGGACCAGAGCCAGTCCACCAATGTGCTGGGCAATATCAATCAGGGCGGCGAGATCAGCGAAGTGCAGCAGCAATTTCTCGCTTCCATCAAGCCATGGGCCGAGGAAGCCGGCGCGCGCCTGGGCGTGGCGCCCGAGGTCGTGGCCGCCCATGCGGCACTGGAATCGGGCTGGGGCCAGCACCCGCTGCGCCAGTCAAGTTCAGGTTCGGATACCAATAACCTGTTCGGCATCAAGGCGAACGGCAAATGGCAAGGCGACGTGACCACTGCCCTGACCACGGAATATGAAGGCGCGAGCGGCACGGCCCTGAAAAAAACCGAACGCTTCCGCAGCTATCCCGACCAGGCCAGCGCCTTCCGTGATTATGCGCAAGTGCTGCTCGATAATCCGCGCTATCGCAGCGCCCTCAATACGGGCAGCAATGCAGGAGCGTTTGCGCAGGGTCTGGCGCGCGGCGGCTATGCCACCGATCCCAACTATGCAAGCAAGCTGACCCAGCTGGCCACGCGCCTGCAGCGCAGCGCGCCGGCCGGCGACTGATCAGCGCCCCGGAATTTCGACCGGTTCGACCACGCCCGCATCGACCACCCTGGCGCGTATCTGCGTGCCGCTGGTGGCGTTGCGCACGCGAATGATTTCCCCTTGCGCGCCAGGGTCCATGGCCTCGCCGGCCATGCTCACTTCCACCAGTTCCTTGCGCGCGACGATGCTGACCGCACTGCCCCGCTTGACCAGCACGGCCGACGCCAGCTGGCTCTGGCGCAACACTTCGCCAGCGCGCAAGCTGCGCTTGCTGGTCAGTCCCACTACGCCAGGCAGTGAAGAAATACTGTCCGGTATCAAGGTCACATCGTGCCGCGCCAGGGTCATGTCGGCCGCCTGCAAGGGCGTATTGGCCGTCACGGGGACGCTGGTGACGGCCACCCTGGCCGTGATGCTGCTGCGCACCAGGATGTCATAGCGCCAGCCGCCGGCGCCCGGGCAGGCAGCGACAAAGCGCATGCGCTGCGGCACGCGGCTATCGGCAAGTTCCAGCGTGACGGGTGCGGCGCAGGCCGGCATCACGCGTGACGTTTTGATGACAGCAACCTGAAATTGCGGCTCCAGCAGGCCGGCTGCACTCGCTTGTTGCGCCAATTGCTCACGCGCCAACTGTTCTGTTCTTAAAAATATATTGTCGGCTGGCAATTCTGCGCGTCCTGCACTACTATAGAGGCTGGTCAGTAAAAACAGGCTTGGGATCAGTATGTGCAGATGCCGCGCCTTGTTGGATGTCACGACAGAGTTGTCGAAATGAGTCATTGCTAACCTTAATCAAAGATACTGAAGCGGCATGACCTTACCATGCGTCAACACGACTTGGCAGGCATTTTACTCCGCCTCAGCTATTTTTAAGCCCAAACTGCAACAGCGCGTACGCATTCAACACAAGGGAAGACCATGGGGATTAATTTCAAGGAAGCATTGGGCGTGCATAGCGATGCACTGCACTTGCGCGCCGACCGTACACGCGTGCTGGCGGCCAATATCGCCAATGAGAACACACCGGGTTTCCAGGCCATGGATATGGATTTCGGCAGCGCCCTGCAGCAGTTGCAGGACAATAGCGCCGGCCTGCTGTCGACAGACGATGACGCCAGCGCCCTGTACCGCGTTCCCTACCACCCCAGCCGCGACGGCAACACCGTCGAGATCGGCGTCGAACAGGCGGCATTCTCACAGAATGCCACCGACTTCCAGACCAGCCTGACTTTCGTCAACATGAAAATCAAAGGTCTGGCCAAGGCCATCGCCGGACAATAAGGACAGTCATGAGTTTCCAGGATATTTCCAAGATCGCCGGTTCGGCGATGGCGGCGCAAACCGTGCGCCTCAATACTGTCGCCAGCAACCTGGCCAATGCCGATTCCGTGGCCGGTTCCGAAGGCGAAACCTACCGCGCGCGCAAACCGGTATTTACGGCCGTCATGAGTGGCGACGGCAATACCGGTGGCCAGGTCCAGGTGATGGACGTGGTTGAAAGCGACGAACCGCTGCGCCGGGTGTATGAACCGGGCCATCCGATGGCCAACGCCGACGGCATGGTGTTTTACCCGAATGTCAATCAGGTGGCCGAGATGACCGACATGATGTCGGCTTCGCGGGCGTTTGAGACGAATGTCGAAGTTCTGGGCCGCATCAAGTCGATGCAGCAATCTCTACTCAAATTAGGTGAAGCATAAGCCATGGAAACCAATCTCTTTACGAATAACAATGGCAGCGGCAGTGGCAACAGCAGCGATGCCGTCAAATCGCAAAACAATGCCACCCAGGACATGTTTACCAAGTTGCTGGTAGCGCAAATCAAGAACCAGGATCCGCTCGCCCCTACCGATCCCAGCCAGTTCGTCAATCAGCTGACGCAGCAGGCGCAAACCGAGGCGATCCAGAATATGGCTGCGCTGACCAGCTCCAACGCCAGCGTACTGCAATCGATGCAGGTACTGGCACTGGGCGCCCAGGTCGGCTCCGAAGTGACGGTCAACACCCCCAATGTGCAACTCGACAGCAGCAAGGTCAACGCCAGCATTGCACTGACCGCCAACAGCAACCAGACCACCGTCACGCTCAAGGGCAGCGACGACAAGGAATACACGATTGAACTGGGCTCGAAGGCTGCCGGCACCGTGCCGTTCACGATCGACCCGGTCGCGTTGGGCATACCTGCAGGTAACTACACGATGACGGTCACGACCAGCAGCGGCGACAAGCCCACCGTCGACATCACCGGCAAGCTCAACAACGTGCGCCTGTCGTCGACCGGCAGCATGGTCTTGAACATCGCCAACGTCGGCGACATCAACCCTGGCGCCATCACCGGCTTCAACGGTAAAACAAGCTGATCCGCGGCTACCTGCCCATCCTAATCCCGTCCTCCATTAAAGGAAGTCAACATGAGTTTCGACATCGCGCTGTCCGGCATCCAGGCCATCAACCAACAGCTCAACAGCACCAGTAACAATATCGCCAACGCCGGCACCTATGGTTTCAAGAGCAGCCGCGCCAACTTTTCCTCGATGTATGCCGGTTCGCGCGCGACAGGGACGGAAATCGGTTCGGTCACGCAAAACATGTCGCTCAACGGCGGCGTGCTGAACACGGGCCGCGCGCTCGACGCCGCCATCGACGGCCGCGGCTACTTCGTTTCGCGCGATGCGCAAAACACCCTCAGCTACAGCCGCGTCGGCATTTTCTCTGCCAGCAACTCCGGCTACCTGGTCGATTCGAATGGCAAGATGGTGCAAGGCTATGCCGCGATTCCCGGCTCGACCGCCCTGGGCCCGCTGGGCGACCTGAAGATTCCAACCGGCCAGATTCCAGCACAGGCCAGCGACAAACTGACCTACACGTCCAATATGTCCGCCGACTGGGCCGTCAAGACTGGCACCTTCAGCAAGACCGACAATCAAACCTATAACAGCCTGAAAACGTCCGTGCTGTACGATTCGCTGGGCGCCAAGCACCCTTTGAGCCAGTACTTCGTCAAGACCGGCCCAAGCAGCGTCGACGTGTACTACACGCTCGACGATGGCCCGCTGGCGGCCGGCACGCCCAACCCGACCAAGCTGACCTTCGACGCCAAGGGCCAGCTGGCCACGGTGAATGGCGACGGTCCAACCAATGCCGTGCCAGCCGGCACCCCGACGCCGAGCGACTGGGTCCCCACGTTTGCCAACGTGGCCCTGACCAGCAACGCCATTCCTGGCGCAGCCGTGCTCGCGTTTGGCATCGACTACAACGGCACCACGCAATTCGCTGGTGAGGCGACCACCTCGACAGACCAGCCGAACGGCTACGCTTCGGGCACCTACATGGGCGTGGAACTGGCCAATGACGGCTCGCTGGTGGCAAAGTACTCGAACGGCTCGAAACAGAACATCGGCACCATCGCCCTGGCCAACTTCGCCGACGAAGGCGCGCTGACGCCGGTCAACGACACCAGCTGGATCGCCTCGACCACCTCCGGCAGCCCGCTGTACGACCGTCCGGGTGTCGGCATGTCCGGCAAACTGGCCACCAGCTCGCTCGAACAGTCGAACGTCGACATCACCTCCGAGCTGGTCGGCCTGATGACGTCGCAACGCAACTACCAGGCCAACTCGAAGGTCATCTCGACCGAAAGCGCCATGCTGCAGTCGCTGATGCAAGCGTTGTAATGCCCGTCACTCAAGGATAAAGCACGATGGATGCGCTGATTTACACCGCCATGAGCGGGGCCGACCGCGCCCTGCGGGCACAGCAGGTACACGCCAACAACCTGGCCAATATCGAGACCAGCGGCTTTCGCGCCAATCTGGAGGTATCGACTGCCCAGCCCTTGCAGAACGGCTATGGCTACGACGACCGCCACATGGCGCAAACGCAGTCGAGCGCGATCACCACGCGCAGCGGCACCCTGAAGGAAACCGGGCGCGATCTCGATGTGGCGATTGTCGGCAACGGCTTTCTGACGGTGCAATGGCAAAACGGCGAGGCTTACACGCGCGCCGGCGCCATGAACCTGGACGAGAATGGCACCTTGAGCATCAATGGCCGTGCCGTGCTGGGCGAAGGTGGTCCGATCACCTTGCCTGAGAACAGCAGCGTCTCCATCGGCGTCGACGGCACGATTTCGGTGCAGGTGCCGGGCAGTGCGCAAATGCAGATCATCGACAAGCTCAAGCTGGTCAACGCCGAAACGGGCGAGCTGACCAAGAACGAGGCGGGCCTGGTGGTGGCGCGCAATGGCGAAGACTTGCAGGCCGACCCGACGGTGCGCCTGAGCGACCGCCACCTGGAAGGCAGCAACGTTTCTGCCGTCGAGGAAATGGTTGCCACCATGAGCCTGAACCGCAGCTTTGAAATGCAGATGAAAATCTTCAAGGCCAGCGATGACATGACCCAATCGGGCAACCGCCTGCTTGGCGCCTGATCCACCTGACGAATCTAAAGGAAGAAACCATGAATCCAGCAATGTGGATCAGCAAGACCGGCGTGCAGGCACAAGATGCAAAACTGCAGGCGATCGCCAACAACCTGGCCAACGTCAACACGGTGGGCTTCAAGCGCGACCGCGTCGTCTTCGAAGACCTGTTTTACCAGGTCGACCAGCAGCCGGGCACGCAGCGCGCCGACAATACCCTGTCGCCATCGGGCGTACAGCTGGGTAACGGCACGCACATGGTCGGCACGCAAAAGGTATTTACCACCGGCAGCCTGCAAACGACCAGCCGCGACATGGACGTGGCCATCACCGGCAACGGTTTCCTGCAAGTGCTGCGCCCGAACGGCGAAGCGGCCTACACGCGCGCCGGCCAGCTGACCATGAATGAAAACGGCGTGCTGGTCAACGCCCAGGGCTTGCCGCTGGTGCCGCAGATCACCATCCCGAACAACGCCACCGGCATCACCATCGGCGAAAACGGCCAGGTCTCGGCCACCGTACCAGGCAACGTCGCCGCCACGCCGCTGGGCCAGCTGACCCTGACCAACTTCATCAATCCGACCGGTTTGCAGGCGCTGGGCGAAAACCTGTTCCAGGAAACCGCCGCCAGCGGCGCGCCGACCGAAGGCGTGCCGGGCGAAGGCGCACTGGGCAAGATCAAGCAGTTTGCGCTGGAAGGCTCGAACGTGCAGGTGGTCGAAGAGATGGTCGACATGATCGCGGCGCAACGCACCTATGAAATGAACACCAAGGTGCTGTCGGCCGCCGACAACATGCTGCAATACCTGTCGCAAGCGGCACGCTGATGAAACCCGCACTGAACACTGCGGCAATCCTGCTGCTGGTGTTGACGGCTGGCTGCGCCAGCCGTCCGCCGGCGCCGGTGCCGGTGCCGCCCAGCTTCTCGGACGAACCGCTGCCGCTGGCGCCGCGCAGCACGGCGCGCGGCGGTGTCGCCGGCGGCGTCTTCAATCCCGATGCCGGCCTGGCGCTGACCTCGGACAGCCGCGCCTTCCGCGTGGGCGATGTGGTCACCGTGGCCCTGCAGGAAACCACGCAGGCCAGCAAGAAGGCGGGCACCTCGTTCAACAAGGGTTCCAGCGTGGGCATCCAGGCCGCCAACGTGCTGGGCAAAACCCTGCCGAAGACCGGGCTGGACCTGGGCGCCAACCGCAATTTTGCCGGCGATTCGACCAGCACGCAGCAAAATGCGCTGTCTGGCGCGATTACCGTGATCGTGCAGGAAGTGCTGCCGAACGGCTTGCTGCGGGTACAGGGCGAAAAGACGCTGACCCTGAACCAGGGCGAGGAATTCGTGCGCCTGCGCGGCTACCTGCGCTCGGCCGACATCGATTCGAACAACCAGGTGTCGTCCTTGCGCATCGCCAATGCGCGGATCGCCTATTCCGGCCAGGGCACCCTGGCCGAAGCCAATACACCAGGCTGGCTGACGCGCTTCTTCGTCGGTCCATGGATGCCGTTTTAAGGTGACATCATGAAATTTCGCTCCGCCCTGCCCCTGGCAGCCTTGCTGGCCGCCCTGAGCGGCCTGTCCCTGCCGGCCACGGCCGCGCAAGTGCTGCGCAACCTGGTCAGCATCGAAGGCGTACGCGACAACCCCCTGGTCGGCTACGGCCTGGTCGTCGGCCTGAACGGCAGCGGCGACAGCACCCAGGTGAAGTTTTCCAGCCAGTCCGTACTCAATATGCTCAAGCAATTCGGCGTGAAAATGCCGGATGGTATCGATTCGAAAAGCAAGAACGTGGCCACCGTCATGGTCAGCGCCGTGTTTCCGCCCGGCTACCGCCGTGGCCAGGCGATCGACGTCACCGTGTCGTCGCTGGGCGATGCGAAAAGCTTGCGTGGCGGCACCTTGCTGCTGACCCAGCTGCGCGCGGCCGACAATGAGGTCTATGCACTGGCGCAAGGCAACGTGGTGGTCGGCGGCCTGAACGCCACCGGCAAGAGCGGTTCGTCCGTCACCGTCAACACGCCCACCTCGGGCCGCATTCCCAACGGCGGCAATATTGAGCGCGAAATCATCAGCGATTTTTCGACCAAGCCGACCGTGACCCTGAATTTGCGCCATCCGCACTTTGAAACGGCGACCAATATCGTCGAAGCCGTCAATCGCCGCTTCGGCGCCGTCGCCACCACCAGCGACGCCACCAGCGTGGAAGTGCTGGCGCCGGAAAATCCGACCCAGCGCGTGGCCTTCATGGCCAAGCTGGAAGCCTTGAGCATCGACGTGGGCGCCGATACGCCAAAAGTCGTCTTCAATTCGCGCACCGGCACGGTCGTCATCGCCGAAGGCTTGCGCGTCAAAGCGGCCGCCGTCACGCATGGCTCGCTGAAAGTAGTGATCTCCGAAAGCTCGGCCGTCAGCCAGCCGGCGCCGTTCGGCCGCGGCCAGACCACCGTCACGCCGCAATCGAAAGTCTCGGTCGACCAGGGCAACGGCAATATGTTCAACTGGCCGGCCGGCGCCAAGCTGCAATCGATCATCGATGTCGTCAACAGCCTGGGCGCCTCGCCCGACGATGTCATGGCCATCTTGCAAGCCCTGGACCAGGCTGGCGCCATCGAAGGAGAACTGGTAGTCATATGATCAATATCAACGACAGCAACGGCGCGCTGCCCTCGTCGCTCGACGACAAGAGCATCGCTGCCGCCACGCCGGCCGATCCGCGCTATGCGGCCAAGGCCACCGAGGCAGCCGTGAAGTTTGAAGCGTTCTTCATCTCGCACATGCTGCGCCAGATGCGTTCGGGCACGCGCGAGATGGCGGGCGAAGACAGCGTCTACAAGGACCCCGTCAACAGCGACATGCTGGAAATGGCCGACAACCTGGTGGCCGACAAGATGGCCGGCCAGCGCGCCTTCGGCATCGCCGACGCGATACTGCGCCAACTGCTGCCAGCCACAAACACGGTGGCAACGCCAGTCAAATCCGACAATATTGCATCCGCGCTTAATAAATCCGTTTGATACGTCGCCTGTAGTCAGTAACGACGATTCATGGCCAGGCGCAGCTTCCAGCGCGCCGCCCACCACACGAAAGATTGCCACATGAGCATCATCAGCAACGCGCTGTCAGGCAGCATTGCCGCCCAGGCCGCACTCGGCGCGGCCAGCCAAAATATTGCAAACTTACAAACTCCCGGCTATACGCGCCAGGGTGTATTGCTGACTTCGCTGGGCGCCGGCGTGGGCGTACGTTCGGCCGGCAATGGCGTGCAAGTGTCGGCACTGCTGCGCTTTGCCGATGACTACAAGACCCAGCAGATGTGGCGCGCCGCGTCCGACCTGGGCGCGCGTACCCAGACCCAGCCTTACCTGACGCAGCTTGAGCGCGTGATGGGCGACGATACGTCGAGTATCAGCAAGGGCATCGATGGCTTCTTCACGGCCCTGAACGCGGCTGCCGTCGATCCCACCTCGACGCCTTTGCGCCAGCAGATCATCACTTCCGCCGATGCCATGGCGCAGCATTTCAACAGCATCAGCAATGTCATGAACAACCAGTTGCTGTCGGTACGCCAGCAGCGCGATGCGATCATGCCGCAAGCCAATACGGCACTGGCGGGTATTGCCGCCTTGAATCAAACCATCAGCAGCTCCATCGCCGCCGGCACCAACGTCTCGGCGCTGATCGATGCGCGCGACCAGTTGATCGATGGCCTGGCTTCGCAAATGTCGATCTCGGTGACGGATCAGGCCGATGGCTCGCGCAACGTCTCGCTCAAGACGGGACAGCCGCTGGTGATCGGCTCGATTCCCGCCACCATGAGCAGCAACATGAGCAGTACCGGCGAGCCGGTACTGAGCCTGAAATTCGCCAACGCCAGCTTTACGCTCGATAAGGTTGCCATTGGCGGCCAGTTGGGCGGACTGGGCGACTTTGAGCAAAACACCCTGAAACCGCTGATACAGTCGGTCGCCGACCTGGCACAAACCCTGACCACCAAGGTCAATGCGCAGCTGCAAGCGGGCCAGACCATCGGCACGCCCGGTGTGCCCGGCACGCCCGGCAAGCCGCTGCTGGTGTATGCGAATGGCAAGATGAGCATCGCTGACAACTACACGACATCGGACCTGGCGCTCGCCACCAGCGGCGGCGCCGCCGGCGATAGCGGCAACTTGCAAAAGCTGATCGATATCAAGAATCAATCGGCGGATGTGAACTGGGTCGGTTCGGTCTTGATTGGTGATGCGGATACGCAACTGGTCGGCAAGCTGGGCATCAACAGCCAGCAAAACCAGGCCTTGCAAAAGACCGCCAGCACCGTGCGCGACCAGGCCGTGAATGACTGGAAATCGACCAGCGGCGTGAACAAGGATGAAGAGGCGATGAACCTGGTCGAATTCCAGAATATGTATCAAGCCAATATGAAAGTCATTTCAGTGGCCAATAGCCTGTTTGACGCCACTTTGCAAATGATGGGTTAAGGAGAAGACTATGCGCGTCGCCACTGGCCAGTATCAACAACTGATCAATACTTCATTGCAACAGAACCAGGATCGCATCAACCAGCTGACCTTGCAACTGGCGTCCGGTTCGCGTATCCAGCTGCCATCGGATGATCCGATCGGCAACGTGCGCATTTCGCGCCTGAACCGCGAACAAGCCATGGTCACCCAGTACAAGGACAATATCGCCACGGTCAAGGTGCGCCTGCTGAAGAATGAAAACTATCTGTCGAGCATGGTGACCGACATGGGCCAGGCGCGCGACTTGCTGGTCTGGGCGGCCGACGGCAGCAATACCACCGACGACTTGAAATCGATGTCGCAGTCGCTGGTGGCGATGCGCGACAGCGTGCTGTACACGGCCAATATGAAAGACCAGGAAGGCCGCTACATGTTTTCCGGCACGGCAACCGACCAGGCGGCGATCCAGTTCGACGCCAATGCGGCCCCCGGCTCGCGCTACAGCTATATCGGCAATACCGACAGCCAGATGGTAGTGGTAGGCAATGGCATCACGCAGGCAGCCAATGTCGACGTGAAAGGCGTGCAGGACTGGCTGAACAAGATCGACCAGGTCATCAGCGCACTCGACGTGCCGGGCGCCACCGCCAACGATCCGACCACCCACGCGGCGATCGTGGCGGGCCTGAACGGCACCGACGACGGCATGGACCGGGTGTCGAACAAGATCGCCGTGTTTGGCGGCGCGCAAAATATTTTGACCACGCTCGACAATAACCTGTCGAATGTATCGCTGTCGAACAATAGCGCCCTGAATGACTTGCAACAGACCGATGTGGCAGCGACCACCATCGATTTGAACGGCTATCAGCTCGCCTTGCAGGCAACTTACAAAGCCTATGCCAAGGTGGGTAATCTCTCCCTGTTTGACGTACTCTGACCATCATGCAAATCGCCCAGCTCCCCACCTCTTCCGGCATTTCCGCCAAGGGCGCCAGTACCGCCCGCGTCGTCGATGAAGCCTCGGGTGCCAGCGACGCCGGCGCCAGCGCGCGCGCTGGCGGCGCGGCGGCGAAGAGCACGCCCGCGCCGCTGCAGCGCGGGCTGAGCAACTGGGATCACCAGTTGCAGGGCGAGATTTCCAACGCACAGCAAACACTCGATTACCTGGACCGCAGCAGCAGCCAGCTGCAGGCGCTGAAAAGCGAGCTGGCGGCCAAGCTGGCGGCGCGCCAGGGCCGCGATGGCCAGGTGGAAGCGCGCGTGCGCCAGTTCAACAATACCTGGCGCCAGCGCAGCAATGCGTCGGGCGGCACGCTCGATGCCCAGCTGGGCTACAGCAGCCCGCAGGCGGCGCAGCAGAGTTTCACGATCCGTGGCCTGACGCTGGCCAGCCTGCAAGATGGCCCGCCGGAAGTGCTGGCATTTTCCGTGGGCGGCGCCAACCAGGCGCTGCGTTCGGTGAATATCGAGCCTGGCCTGAGCCCGGATCAAATCGTTGCCCGCTTCGACCAGGCGCTGATGCCGTCGAATATCCGGGTCAAGCGCGGCGACAATGGCGAGCTGCTGTTCAGCACGCCGGAAAGTTCCTGGGCTTCCGTGCGCGACAGCCTGTCGGTGCGCGGCAGCGGCATCCGTTTCCCTACCGGCCAGATGAGCCGGGTCAAGACCGATGCCGAACCGGCCGCCATCGCTCCCGAAGAATGGAATACGGGCGATGTGGAAGCCTTGCGCACCACCTTGCAGCAAGTGGTGCAGGCGCTGGCGCATTTGCAGCAGGCGCGCAGCTCGGTCAACCTGGCGCTGGCCCAGGCCAATACCCGCGTCGCCGACGCCCAGCCGGTGCAAGGCCCCGTACGCATGGACACGCTGGCGCAAAACTTCAGCGACAAGGCGAGCAAGCCCGGCTACGAGTCGCTGCTGGCCATCAGCTCGGCGCTGGTCGGCATCAGCCGCGACCGCGTGATTGCCCTGCTGGGATTGGGCTAGCCAGGACTGGTTTTAGTTTCCCCCTATCAGCGAACGGGAGAAATCCGTAAGATGCTGCTTGTGCGCCAGCGCACTTCTTCATCCACATTCGGAGTTCCCTTGATAAAGCTCGCCGCCAGGCTGATCAGTTACGCCCTGCTGGGCAAACGCCATAAACAGCCGCTCGATCTTGCCAGCGTGCGCAAGGTGCTGATCTTGCGCAACGACAAGATCGGCGACATGATCGTCACCACGCCCCTGCTGCGCGAATTGAAGCGCCGTTATCCGCACTGGCAGATCGATGTCGCCGCCAGCAGCGCCAACCGCGCCGTGATCGCCGCCTGCCCGCATGTCAACCAGATCATCGTCTGGGACAAGCAGTCGCTGCTGCGCGACTTGCGCACCACGATCGCCACCCTGCGCCAGCGCCGCTACGACGTCATCTTCAATCCCTATAACCGTTTTTCGATTCCGCTGCTGTTGCGCATCAAATGGCTGGGCGCGCGCTACCTGACGGGCTTTGCGATTCCCAAGTACGGCAGTTCGACCGCGCAGCTGGGCATGTTCGACCACACCGTGCCCTGCGACCGCAGCCGCCATATTCTCGACAGCTACTTTGCCGCGTTTGCCCAGTTCAAGCTGGGCGAGGTCGACCAGCGCTATGAACTGTTCGGCGTCGACGCCCACGCGGCGCGCATCGATGCCGCCTGCGACACCCTGCTACAACAATATAGCGGCCTGTTTTGCCTGAACTTCCAGGGCAGCAACTGGCAGCGCACCGTCAGCGTAGCCGATGCCCAGCGCTGCTGCGCGGCCATCGCCAGCCGCTATCCGCAGCATGCGCTGCTGGTGATCGCCGCACCCGGCACCGAGGCGCGCGCACAGGAAATCGTCAGCGGTGCGGGCCACGCCAATGTCATGCTGGCGCCGCCGACCGGCCATATCCTGGAACTGGCGGCCCTGATACGGCGCTGCGAACTGGTGGTCTCGCCCGACACTTCGGTGATCCACCTGGCCTCCGTGTACGACAAGAAGATCGTCGGCTACTATATCCGCACCGATAATTACCGCTGGTTCTATCCTGCCAGCAGCCATTACCGGGTGCTGCTGGCGCCAGGCCTGACCTTGGAATCGGTCAGTGCCGACGACACGCTGGCGGCCGTCGCGCAATTGATGGCGCCGCAGCCAGCACTTCAGGCAGGCTGATCCGCCAGCCAGGCCTCGAATTCGGCCACCGGCGCGGCGCGGGCAAACCAATGCCCCTGCGCCAGGTCGCAGCCGGCCGCCACCAGCGCCTCGCGCTGCGCCGCCGTTTCCACGCCCTCGCCCACCACTTTCAAGCCCAGCCGGTGGGCCAGCGCAATGATGGCCTCGCACAAGGCTTGTTCGGCATCGCCCTGCTCCAGAGCGCCCACCAGCGACTGCGCGAGCTTGAGGAAAGCGATATCGAATTTCTTCAGGCACGCCAGCGAACCATAGGCACTACCGAAATCGTCCAGCGCCAGGCACATGCCCATGGCGCGGAACTGGCGCAGCCGCTCCACCACCTGGCGCGTGTCGTCGAGCAGGATGCCTTCCGTGATCTCGACCACGATGCTGCCCGCAGGCAAGCCCTCGCGCGCCAGCAGCTCGGCCCAGCCCTCATACAAGCCGGCATCGCAGCGCAACTCCGACGGCGATTTATTGATGCAGATCTGAAACCCGGCGCCAAACCGCGCCTGCCACAGCCTGGCCTGGTGCACCACCTGGCGGAAAGCCCAGTCGCCGATCTCCAGCAGCAAGCCATTCGCATCGGCAAACGGCAGGAAATCGCCGGGCAGCAGCAAGCCGCGCTGCGGATGGCGCCAGCGCAGCAAGGCTTCGACGCACTGCACGCGCCCGCCGGGCAAGCCGACCATGGGCTGGTAATGCAGTTCGAATTCGTGCTGCACCAATCCTGCGCGCATTTCACGCGCCATGTTGCGGCGCAATTCGGCCGCCTGCTGCAAGGCCGGCGTGAAATAACTGTAGCTATTGCGGCCCGCGCTCTTGGCCGCATACATGGCCTGGTCCGCATGCCGCAGCAAGGTATCGGTGTCATCCGTATCGGCCGGATACAGGGCCACGCCGATACTGGCCGACACCTGCACGCTGTCGCCATCGAGCACGAAGGGGGTCGCCAGCGCCGTGATCAATTGCTGCACCACCCGCTCGATGCCGCCCATCTGGCCCACGCCGGCCAGGATCACCGTGAATTCATCGCCGCCCAGGCGCGCCACCATATCGGTGGGGCGAACCCGTTCTCCGATGCGGAGGGCCGCCTGGGGCAGTAAACGGTCGCCCCTTGTGTGGCACAGGATGTCCTTGATCTCCTTGAAATGGTCGAGATCGATAAACAGCAGCGCCAGATAACCGCCTTCCCGCTTGGCGCGGCGCGCCTCGTTTTGCAAGCGGTCGAGAAACATGTGCCGGTTCGGCAAGCCCGTCAGCTGATCAAAATTGGCTTGCTGCCAGATGCGCTCGGAAGCAGCGCGTTGCGCCGTGATATCGCTGACCAGCGCCAGCGCGCCCAGATAAGCGCCATTGGAATCGAAAATGGGATTGGTGGCCAGGGTCGCCCACAGCGGCTGGCCGTCGCGGCGCAGGAACTTGAATTCATGGCGTTCGGCAATGCCATCCTGGCGGCGCGCGATGTTGCGCTCCAACAAGATGCGCCCTTCGGCATCCATGAAGGTCGCCAGCGGCTTGCCGAGCATGTCTTCGATCTGGTAACCGAGCATCTGCGCCATCTTCGGATTGACAAAACTGGTCAGCGCCTGCGCATCGATTTCCCAGATCCCCTCTTCGGCGCTGTGGACGATGCGCCGGAAACGCTCTTCGCTGCGTTCAAGCGCCGCCATCTTGCCTTCGGCCTGCTCCAGCACCAGGCGCAGTACCTGCCCGCCCGGATCCGTGCTGCCCAGCAAACTGACCGGCAATCCCGGCGCCGCTGTTCCCGGACGCAATTGCACTTGCAGCTGGATGCGTTCCGGCTCATTGCTATTGAGCACCCGTTCGACAAACTGCGCATAATCGCGGTGAAACGCCGGACTGACAAACGTACGGAACAGGACCGGACCAGGCCGTTCGCGCTGCAGGCCGAACAGTTCGGCCGCCACCAGATTCATCTGCAGGATCATGCCATCGAGACCCAGCACAAAATAGGCTAGCGGCGCCAGCAGATACAAATCGTTGAAATACGCCTGTTCGCGTTCGACACGCATGCGCCCGGGGCTGAAGACACCATCGTCGAGCAAGGGCTCGGCAGCAGGCACGGAAGCGGGCGCCAGTCCCTCTTCCCGGGCTGCATCTTCCTCCTGCCCTGCGCGCGGTATCTCGTCCATGGCTATCCTTTGCAGTCCCGCCCTGGCCCCCCAGGCGCCCTTGGTCACGAGACTAGCATGCGAGGCGCACAGTGTCGAGATATGCGCACCATAATGCTGATCTGACCACGTGCCTGGAAGCGGCCTGGCGGCCTAGCGCCCCATGCCGCGCCGGCGCAGGCCGAAATCGTGGCCCACCACCAGCAAGGTGCTGGCCACCAGGCTGGACAGGCCCACGATGAGCTGGATCAATTTATCGTCAGGCAAGATCCACAGCGACGATGCCGGCGTCTCGCAACCGGTGGCGGCACTGATCAGGGGCGCCACCCAGGCCGCGTCCGGCGTCACGTCGAGCACGACGGCGCCATCGGCGCTGGTCTGCAGATAGATATCGCCGCCTTCGGCCAGGGTAAAGCAGATGCCCACGCCCGTTTCGGTGGCGCGGATATTGTCCTGCATGCTGCGGTTATGTTCTTCGATCCACACTTCCACGTCATACGGCGTTTCCAGGTGTTCCCACGGGCGGGGACGGAAACGGGGGCGGACATCGTTATCGGTATTGTCCATCTTGCTATCTACTGGGCCTGACATGCTTGCTCCATCTGCGGTGATGCGGCGGACCCCTCGCCCGCCATCCGCCATTATCCACCGTTCACGGGAAATCCGGTATGCCAGTGTCACCCATCATCAGAAAAACTGACAACCATCAACTTTTTACATCAAATCACCTGACCTATAATGGCGGCCACTTCATTTTTACAGGCTATACATGCAAGGCATCAAACGCAAAATCGTCTACGTCAGCGCCTTTGAAATCATCGGCATGGCCATCTCCACCGCCTGGCTGACCCTGCTTTCGGGCGAATCGGCCACCAGCACGGGACCGCTGGCAATGATGATCACCAGTATCGCCGTGGTCTGGAACCTGCTCTACAACACGGCCTTCGAATACTGGGAAATCCGCCAGGTATCGCGCACGCGCACCGTGAAACGCCGCATCCTGCATGCGATCGGCTTCCAGATCACCTTGGTGATGTATCTGATCCCCTTGATCGCGTGGTGGCTGCACATCAGCCTGTGGCAAGCCTTCGTGCTGGACTTCGCCCTGATGCTGATCATTCCCTGCTACAGCTTCATCTTCAACTACATCTTCGATGGCTTGTTCGACGTGCCGCTATCGGCGCAGCAGCCGGCAGAGACCGGCATCGGTCAGGACAGCTCGGGACGCGCTTCAGCCAGTAACTGAAGAAACGACCGCGCCGCCAGCCCCAGCGGCCGGTCCTTGGTCCACACGAGGTGGATCGGCAGCGCCAGGCCATTGCCCGTATTCTTGAACGCCACCTGGCGCACCCGGCCAGCCGCCAGCGAATGCGCGATGGCCGAGGCGGCAAAATTGCCCCAGCCCAGTCCCGCTTCCACCATCGCCAGCGCCACCGGCAAACTGTCGGTGCGCCAGTAAGACAAGCCCACCATGGGCCGCGCATCGGCCATGTCCAGCTCACGGCTGGCGACGATGATTTGCCGCAAGTTCACCAGCTCTTCAATAAACAAGGGACGATCCACCTCGCTCGACGGATGCTGGGCCGAGACGATGGCCAGCAAGGCGTCGCTGCCCACCAGCTGGAATTGTTCCGCATGATTGATGCGGCCGCCGCCAAACACCATGCAGGCGCTGATGCGGCCCCGCTGCAGCATGTCGTGCAAATCATCCTGCGGCGCCGTGACGACTTCGATATCGAGCAGCGGATGGCGCTGCGACAGCGCCTGCACCGCGCGCAGAAAGGGCGCGGGATCGAGTTCGGCCGCGATACCCAGTGAAATGCGGCTTTCCAGCCCCTGCGACAGTTCCTTGACGTGTACGTGCAACTGTTTTAACTGTTCGGCGATCAGGCGCGCATGCGGCAGCAGCGCCAGCGCGGCCGACGTGGGGAGCGCCTCGCGGGCGCCGCGGTCAAACAGGGTAATGCCCAGCTCGGCCTCGATATTGGCGATGGCCATGCTGACGGCCGACGGCGCCCGGCGCAAGGTGCGCGCGGCGTTCGAAAACGAACCGCCGTCGACGACGGCCAGGAACAGTTCGATGTTATTACTGGAAAGTTTCATGGAAAGCCGAAAAAATGCGGCACTTTTCTGCACGCGGACGGTCTGATTATAGAATGACAACGAGAGGAGTAGCAATGAACCGTCTCGCCCCCTACCGGCCCGGTCATGGCGGCTATGTGTCGGAATTTGGCCGTTTTATCGACGCCTACCTGCAAGCCCACCCCGAGGTGCAGGCCAGCGCGCGCCAGGGATGGCGCATCTGGTGGGAACGGCCTTTGAATTTTGACGAGCTGAAGCGGTCCGGCAAGGATAGCGTGCCGGAACCACCGTATCACTATGGCTGAATCTGCCGGTATGCAGCAGGTTTTGCCTGGCGTTTAACCCTTCCAGGTTCTTTGCAAGCCTGTATCCGCATGGATCCAGCCGCCGCGCGGGCCGGAGCGGTAATAAAAGCCGACGCCGCCCTGCTTGAAGCTGCGTACCAGCGAGCCCAGCACTTCCGAATTCAGGTTGGCCACGCGGATGTCGGCCGCGCGCCCCTTGATGTGCAGCGACTGGCGCGCCGCCGGCACGCCCGCTTCGCGCAATTTGCTGTTCGATTCCGCCGTGCGGTAGCCGGACAAAATCTCCAGCGGCTGCTCGATGCCGTAGCGCGCCACGAACGCTTGCGTGCCCCACAGGGTTTCCAGCAGCTTGGGATCGATGGCCATGGTTTTCTTGCCGTTGACGTCGCGCAGCAAGTGGCACAGCTCCTGGTACGCAGAATCGATGACTTCGCCATCTTTCCAGTACAGCAGCCTGGCTTTCTCATTGCTGGCCGGGCGCACTACTTCCAGGGTACGGGGCTTGAGCCAGAAGTCCAGGTCCAGCGCCTGCGCGTCGAAGATGTCGGGAGGTGGTTCCATCTCCGCCGCCGGCTGGCGCGTCTGCACGCTGGCTGAGCGGTCGATGCTGGCCAGTTGCTGCGGCTGCGGCGGTACGCCGGTACGCGGTGGAGTGGGCCTGGCGCTGGCACTGGCCGAGGCGGGAGCGGCCGTGCGCGATGCACAACCGATAAGTGGCGTGGCTACCAGGCCCAAAGCGGCCAGGCCCATGCCGTGATGGAGGAAATTTCTGCGCGATGCCATAGTCAATCCAATGTAACGATGGGATTACTATAGCCTATTGTGCCGCGAAGAAAAACCCTCAACGCTATCGTACCCGCCCCATTTCGCACTTTTTTCTACTTGTGCCCGCCTCAGGCAGCGGCCGCGATGGGCGCCGTTGCCAACTTCGCATGGGCCAGGCTGCTCAAAGGTTTATCAAGCAAATAACCCTGGCCGACGATAGGCAAACCCGTGGCCACGCCTATGCGTTGCAGCGCTTGCAAGGCGCCCGGCGTTTCCAGGCGCTTGAACACCACGCGGATAGCTGCCTCATCGCAGAGAGTGACAAAATTGGCCACCGCCTGTTCGTCGCTGAGGTTGCCCGCATCGAGTTTGAAGGTATGCGGCTGCAAACGATCGAGCAAGCCGATGGCTTCGTTGACGCTAGTGACGTTGATCGCCAGGCGGAAACCGTTGCGGCGGTAATTGTCGGCCACGTAATTCAATAGCCAGCCCTGGTTCGGCGTCACCGTCGGCAGTTGCAATATGATGCGCTCGATCGGCAACCCCAGCGCGTCAAGGATGCGCTGGAAGGCGTGGCCGTGGTTGCTGCTGACGGCGCTGAGCAGCCGGTCGTGCACATTCAGGTACAGGTCGGATTCTTCCGCTTCCGGCTGGCGGAAGAAATTGATGGCGTGCAGCATGCGGCACAGCCGGTCCAGCTCCACCGATTCATCGTCGCTGGCCGCGTGATCGAGCAGCCGCCATAAGGAAAGTCCCTCGTCGGCCTTCGAGACGCTGCGCGCCAGGCCCTCGAAGGCGACCAGCTTGCCGCTGCCGATGTCACGCAAGGGCTGGAAGCCGCTGGTCATGGTGCAATTAAAAAAGCGCCCCAGCGCCCTGCCTTCCTCATCGAGCCAGACGCTGGTGCCAGCCTGGGTTTCATGCGACAAACGGGCCAGATAGTTTTTCAGGACGGGAAATGGCATGTTAACTCCTCTGCATAGCTGCACCACCGCTCCCTTGTGGGGATGATGTTGCCAAAGTGGGCAGAATAAGCGGCAGGGATTGAAAGGAGAACGAATGCTTTCGCCATTTGATATGCGTTTCGCGAATAAGTCATCGCCTTGCAGGGCAATCCAGCGCATATGGATATGCGCAAACATTCCTTCCTGCGCCCCGCCCCAGCCATTACTGTTGCCCTGTACCGTACTATCTTCATGAAGGCCAAGCACCATGTGCCAGTTACTCGCAATGAACAGCAGCAAGCCCGCCACCCTCGATTTCTCGTTTGCCGGCTTCAAGGAACGCGGTGGGCGCACCGATGAACACCGCGACGGCTGGGGCATCGCCTTTCATTCCAGTAGTGGCTGCACCTTGCTGACCGACCACCTGGCCGCCATCGATTCACCGCTGGCGGCGCAATTGCACGACCGTTCCATCAAGGCAAAAAATATCGTGGCGCATATCCGCAAGGCGACCCAGGGCCGCATCGCGCCAGAAAACACCCATCCGTTTGCGCGCGAGCTGTGGGGCAAGACCTGGTCCTTCGCCCACAACGGCGACTTGAAAACCTGGCGCGCTCCCGCCAACGCGCATTACCAGGCGGCGGGCGACACGGACAGCGAACAGGCATTCTGTTATTTACTGGCCAGCCTGCGCACGCGTTTCCCCGCCGGCGAACCGGCCCTGGGCGAACTGCGCGCGGCGCTGGCCGCCATCGCCACGGAGATCGCGGTGCACGGCACATTCAATTTCATCTTGTCCGATGGCAACGTTTTGTTTGCCCACTGCTCCACGCATCTGCATTACGTGATACGCGAATACCCGTTTTCCGTGGCGCATCTGATCGACTGCGAGCGCAGCATCGATTTTCGCCAGCACAACCACCTCGATGACCGCATCGCCGTCATCGCCACCCATCCGCTGACGCAGGACGAACCCTGGACCGCGTTTGGACCAGGGGAACTGAAACTGTTCGTGGGAGGGGCGTTGCAGGAAGATGTTGCAGAATCAGGGGCAGTGGCGCCGCCACGCGCCGTGTATATACAAATCAGTTATTGAGACAGATCAAGCCGAGTTGCAATTGCAAAAGCGCTTGCGCTTGGGATCGCCGGTGACGATGCCGGTCGGATCGAGCTGTTTCCAGCAGAAAATCGTTTCCACGCCATACGGCGATCGCACATTGCCCGCCTCGACATAACCTTGCTTGACGAAAAAAGCTTCACTGCTGGCCGTGCTATGCAATTGCAGGGCCTTGATGCCCCATTCGCGCGCCTGGACTTCCATCCGTTCGACCAGCGCCTTGCCCGCGCCGCGGCCTTGCGCTTCCGGCAGCAGATAGCACAGGGCCAGCTTGCCGGCGCGCGTCAGCAGGCCCACGCCGACGACGGCGCCCGCATCGATGGCGACCAGCGAAAAATTGGTGGGCGATGCAAACCAGCACGCCACCATCTGCGGTGTTTTATTGCCCAGCCAGGCTTCAAGAATGGCTGGATCGTCCCGATGATCGAGGCTGCAGCATTCGACGATAGATCGCCGCAATACATTGCACGCTTCGAAAGCGTCGGTTGACGTTGCAATACGAATTTCAAGACTCATGTACGCTCACAAAATATTCCGGTTGCCGATGCAGGCGGGTTGCCCCTGTATCGCGCGATTCCGACTATACACCAAGCGGCGCTTTCGGGTTTCTTCGCGCCGTGCTGCAAGGCAGTTTCACCTATGACAGTGCGATTGCAGACTAAGCCCTGGGAAGCGCCTTGCCCACGAATGTTTACAAAAATCGATATCTGTTTTTTAGCGAAAACTGGATTCTGATCTAAGCATATTACGAAAAATTCGTTTCTTTTCCGGCCAGAATTTTAGACTATGTCTGTCTGTTTTCACAACAAGAGTTGAATATGTCCAAACAAAACGCACTCTCGAGCCGTACCCGCCGCTGGTTTCTCGCCAGCACCCTGGCCCTGGGCGCCGCAGCCAGCCTGCCTTTGATGGCCAGCGCTGCCGAACCGGTGGTCTTGCTGAACGTCTCTTACGATGTCATGCGCGAATTGTTCAAGGATATCAACCCTGCGTTTGCAGCCGAATGGAAAACAAAAACCGGTGAAACCGTCACCATCAAGCAATCGCACGGCGGTTCCAGCAAACAGGCGCGCTCCGTCGCCGATGGCCTGGAAGCCTCGGTCGTGACGATGAACCAGGCCAACGACATCGACCTGCTGGTCGACCGCGGCCTGGTGGCGCCCGATTGGGCCAAGAAATTCCCGAACAACGCGGCGCCCTTCTATTCGACCATGGTGTACCTGGTGCGCAAAGGCAACCCGAAACAGATCAAGGACTGGGACGACCTGGCCAAGCCGGGTATCAAGGTGATCGTGCCGAACCCCAAGACTTCCGGCAACGGCCGCTACACCTATCTGGCAGCCTGGGGTTATGCCATCAAAAAAGGCGGCACCGAAGCCCAGGCGCGCGACCTGGTGACGCGTCTGTTCAAGAACGTGCCGGTGCTCGACGGCGGTGGCCGCGGCGCCACCACCACGTTTACGCAGCGTGAAATCGGCGACGTGCTGGTGACGTTTGAAAATGAGGTGCAGCTGGTCCGCAAGGAATTCGGCGACAACTTCGAAGTGGTCTACCCGAGCAGCTCCATCCTGGCCGAATCGCCGGTAGCGGTAGTCGACAAGGTGGTCGACCGCCAGGGCATCCGCAAGGAAGCCACGGCCTACCTGCAATACCTGTACTCGGAACCAGGCCAGGAAATTGCTGCCAAGCACTTCCTGCGCCCACGCTCGGCAGCAGTCGCCAAGAAATACGCGGCCAGCTTCAAGCCGATCAGCCTGTTCACGGTGGACGAGGTCTTCGGCGGCTGGAAACAGGCACAAAAGAAACACTTTGACGATGGCGGCGAGTTCGACAAGATTTATCAGAAATAATCGTCGCATCGCCAGCACACAAACCGGGGCCTGCCCCGGTTTTTTTCATGGCGGCGCCACAACGCCGCCCTGCTCCCACTCCAGCGCGCTGAACAGGCTGGCAATCTCCTTGCTGCGGCGCGTGCCCGTCTTGCCCAATATGGACTGGATCTGGCTGCGCACCGTACTGATACGCACGCCCTGCCGCAAGGCATACCCGGCCGGTTCGACGCCATCGGCCAGCGCCAGCGCCAGCGACCATTCCGCGCCCGTCAATCCCCATGGCCATGGAGCTTTGTGCGGCCAGCGCCGCGCCGACGCCTGGAATAGCGGACGCAGCGACAGCATGGCCAGGCCTGCCTGCTCGCCATCGCCAACCTGCAGCAGGGGCAAGATACCCACTTCCAATGCCGGCCGGCCATCGGCATCGCTGACATACAAGGGCACGGGATGCCCGCCAGCCAGTCCCGCACATGCCAGCCGCACACGCTGCGCCAGCTGCTGCTGCACGCTGCTGGCGCGCAAGCCGACCTGGCCACCGCGCAGATTGACCAGGCCGGATGGCGGCGCGGCCAGCAAACGGTGCGCCGCCTGGTTCATGAATACCAGGCGCAAGCCAGCATCGACCAGCAATAGCGCGCGCGGCAAGACATCGAGCGCCGCCCAGGCCAACGCCCCGCGCACCTGGGCTTGCTGCGCCGTGTCACGCAGGCGAAAGATATTCGGCAAATGGTCGAGCACGCGCTGCAGCTGGGCCTGCGCAGGCTGGTCGTACTGCCCCTGGCGCATCGTACGATGGGCCGAGAGGATGGTCAGCCCACTGCCATCGCTGACCACGCCGCTGCATGAATAGCGGACGCCGCGGCGCAGATAAAAATCCTGGAAATACTCGCTGCGGGCCACCATGCGGTCACTGAAGTACTCCTGCATCAAATGCATGCGCCCCGCCACGCCGCGCGTCAGGATGGCGTAGCCAGGATCGATGGCATGGTAATAGCGGCGATAGCCGGCTTCCCACGCATCCTGCTCCATGCCGCTGAGATAGGCGCGCGTCGGCGCCTCGCCCGCCTGCGGCTTCAGGAAGCAGCAAGCGACATCCCCGCCGGCCAGGCGGGCAAACGCATGCATGGCCGCCGGCCATTCCTCGGGCTGTAGCGCGGCCCGGTAAAAGGCAGCGATAACAGGGTCGGCGCCATCGTGGTCCATACCTTCCTCCCGTGCCACCTGCTGGCAGCGGCCAGCACGACAGCGCAGGGCAAGCTGCCATCCTTCATATGAAGGATGCATGGCGATGATCAAACCAGCACCATGGCTCTTGTCAAGCCACCGGCATGGCCGCTTCTTGACCAGGAAAGCCGCGCTGGCCAGGCGGCGTTTTTATCATTGCCAAGCAGAAGGAGTTGCATCATGTCCCACACTGAGAACGTTGACTGCCCCGCCCCGACCTCCCTTCCACACGGACCACGCCGCTGCAAGGCCGGCCTGGGAGCGATCGCCATGCTGGCCCTTTCGGCCTGCGCCAACTTGCATACCATCAACCGCAGCACCGACCTGCCAAACAATGGCAAGGCCGTCCACCTTGATGCGCCGCAACGCGTCCTGTATGTCATGGCGGACGGCAAGGCATGCGCCGAACCGACGCCGGACGCCCTGCAATCGTACGTATCGGCATTCGGCGGTACGCTCAGTGCCGGCCCCGATAGCGCCTCCATTTCAAACGCCCTGACCGCCAATGCCGCCAGCGTGGGCCTGCATTCACAAAGCATTACCCTGATGCGTGAGCACATGTTCAATATTTGCCAGGCCGCACTCAACAGCTGGATCAATGATGCGGACGTGATGCTGCTCATGGAACGTTCGCAAGACCTGACACTCGGTGTGCGGGCCATCGAGCAACTCACCGGCACCGTGGTGGCAAGACCGGTCGTATTAAACAGTCCGAATCACAACGCGGCAGCCGTCAAGGAACGCATCGGGGCGGCATCGGATTCGCTGACTACGCAAGCCCGGCTGGATCTGGCCATGAAAAAAGAAGATACCCTGCAAGCCAGTCTTGACGCCCTGCTTCAGGCGCCGGAGCAACCGGATGCCACCTTCCTTAAGACCGCACTGGAAGACCCGGGTTCCGGCACTACCGCCAAACGTGGCACGGATACCGGATTGCGCGATGCCCGTACTGCCCTGGCCCAGGCACAGGCACAGGCCGAGCGGGCCACGCTGGAACAGCAGCTGGACGACAAGCTGGCCCACAGCCAGGCTGCGGCGGGCAGCACGCTCCCCCTGGGCCAGGCCGTGCGCACCGCGCCGGTCGGCGACAGCACGGCCGCCTCTCTGGCTGACGCCAGTACGGAGATCGTCAGGATGGTCTTGAACAAGGGCCATTTGACCGATATGTGCATCACCTTCATGAATCATCCGAAAAAACACCTGGAATACAAACAGCACTACAAAGATGTGATGGAACAATGCAAGGCCGTGCTGATCGAGGAGATGCGCATAGCGGCCGGGCAGCAAGACAGGCAGCCCGGCATTTCCCACGTGCCCCTGAATACGCCTTATCGGCTTGACAGGCAGGACCGGGATGATACGCCATCCATCGCTGGGCGCCGGCAGGCAAAGTGAAAGGGATGCATATCTATATGCGCATCGATTCGTAGTCAAAACCGGGCGCGGACCGTACTCTGGCCATATCGCGCCACACGGCGCATTACCAGCACAAAGGAAGCACCATGGCTATCTCGGAAGTGAATGTACGCAACCAGTTTCGCGGCAAGATCAAGGAAATCATCTTCGGACCGGTCGTATCGGAAGTGGATGTGGAAACGCCGCACGGCATCGTCACCTCCGTGATCACCTCGCGTTCGATCAAGGACCTGGACTTGAAAGTGGGCAGCGAAGTGATCGCCCTAGTGAAATCGACGGAGGTGTCGATCGCCAAGATCCAGTAACTATTTCTGCAATGCAGCTGACAGCGCCCCGCCATGCGCGGGGCGTTTGCATTGCAGCTTTATTCACGGAACAGATGGGTAAAGGTCCGGCTGACGGGCAGCTTTTCCGTGCTGCCACGCACCAGCACCTGCATGCGCTCGGCATCGATGCGTTCGGCCGCCTCGATCGCTTTCACATTGACCATGGTGCCACGGTGGATTTGCCAGAACTGCTCCGGGTCCAGGCCGCCCAGCAAATCCTTCAGCGGCGTGCGCACCAGCGCTTCGAAACCGGCCAGCACCACGCGCGTGTATTTGGTGTCGGCCTGGAAGAACAGCACGTCGTTGATATCGATCAAACGTATCTGCTTGCCCACGCTGGCCTTGATCCACTTCATTTTTTCGCGCGGCGGCGCCGGCAGCGCGGCGCGCAAGGAATGCAGCAAGTGGGCCATGTCGGCGGGCGCCGCCTCCAGCTTGTCGCGCAAGCGCCCCAAGGCCCGCTGCAAGCGCTCGGCCTGCACCGGCTTCAACACATAATCGACGGCGCCCGCGTCAAACGCATCGACGGCATACTGGTCATAGGCCGTGACGAACACCACATGCGCCCGCTTGCCGATGCGCTCGGCCACTTCCAGGCCGGACAGGCCCGGCATGCGGATGTCGAGAAACACCACCTGCGGTTCATGTTCAAGAAAACCATCCCAGGCGTCATTGCCGTTTTCCGCCACCAGCACGAGCTGCGCCTCGGGCCAATACAGCTCCAGCATGGCAAGCAGGCGCTCGCGCATCAGCGGCTCGTCTTCGGCGATCATGACGGTGGTTTTCATGCAGTCTCTTCTGTTGGATGGGACAGTAAAATATCGGCGATCACGCCCCCTTCTTCGCCATTGCGCACCTCGAGGCCACCGGCAGGACCGCCGCCATGCTGCGCCGCCAGTTGCAGCCGGCTACGGATATTCTCCAGGCCAAGGCCGCCGCTGGCCGGTACGCCAGTTTCCATCAAACCCATGCCCGTATCCTGCACGCGCAAGCGCAGCATGTTGTCAACCAGCTGGGCCGAAACATGGATCTCACCACCGCGCAGTGCCGGCTCGATACCATGCTTGATGGCGTTTTCAGCCAGGGTCAGCACGATCATGCTGGGAATCATGGTATCGGCCAGCCCGGCAGGCAAGTCCAGCTGAAAGCGCAGGCGCTGCCCCATGCGCGCCTGCATCACGCGCAGATACGCGGCCACCATATCGAATTCGCTTTGCAGCGGCACTTGCTCGCTGCGCATCTTGTCCAGGCTGGTGCGCAAAAAGGCGATCAGGTCGGCCGTCAATGCGGCCGCCTTCGGCGCGCCCTGCTCGGCCAGTTGCTGCACCGCGCCCAGGGTATTGAACAGGAAATGCGGTTCGATCTGCGCCCGCAGCAAACGCAGCTGCGATTCGCTGAGTTCGCGGGCCATGCGTTCACGCTCGGCATCCTGCTCCAGCTTGACGGCCAGCGCTTCATATTCACGGTTGCGCCACATGGCCACGATGGCAATCGGCACCATATAAAACAGGCCGGCGATCAGCAAGGCCAGGCCGCCCACGCGGGCTACGCGCTCCAGTGACAGGTTCAAGGGGCGGGGATCCCCGACAGCGGCAAGCAGGACGCCGGTCAGCGCCCCTATCAGGCAGGGAAACACGAACAGCATCAGCGTCTTGAACTTGTTTTGCACAATCTTGCGGTAATTAAACCAGATACCGACCAGCACCCACGCCAGCACAAAACCCATGAAATTGCTGAGCAATAAAACCTTGATCCAGCCCATCTTGCTTGGAAACATCAGATGCAGCAAAGCACCGATGGCGCTGAACAGCAACATCAGTTTGAGGGCCGCGAGATACATCTGGACGCGACGGCGCTTGAGTAGAAAATCGTGCAATTGCTGGCGCTCGATGGGGGACAATTTTGCCAGCTGCATGGCAAAGTAGCGGCGCGCACAACCTTTGATCTGTGGCGCCATCTCGGGATGCTGCAATACCTGCAGCGTTTCCTCATTCACGGCCAGGCGCCAGTTGAGCCATCTTTGCCACATTTGCCACATCCGCATTCTCCTTGTGATATCCCTATGCATGCAGGCAGTCTACGGCGACGCCCATCCATGGTACAGGCGCAGGTGACGAAACACGAACGGACGGGCATCAACGACGATGCGCAGTGCGGCGGAAGCTGAATCACATGGCAAGATTGCTGGAATATTACGAAGTTTCCATAACGAAATCAATAAATCCAAAACAATTTTCACTCAAGCAATACTCAAGCAATCGTTACGCGCCCAATGCAGATTTATTTCACGATTCACCGCGTAAAGCAGCCTGTGAAGCCCCTGTAGCGTAGACATCGGCCAATCTTTAATGGTATCGTCTACGCTTGGCAACTATTGCCCCGAAGACATATGCTGCGCTGCGGCAGGCGTATGTCGCGGTATTGTGCGCAGCGCCCCTGGTGGCGCCCCAAAACTGCTTTTCCAAATACGATCCCATGCTCAAAAAAATTATCGCCACGGTGCTGATGACGCTATCCACAGCGGCCATCGCCGTGCCCTTCGGTTCCCAGTCCGTGCTGGTGGTCGAAGATGGCACGGGTAAAGTCTTACTTGAAAAAAATGCCAACATGGTTGTGCCGATCGCCTCACTGACCAAGCTGATGACAGCCATGGTAGTGCTCGATTCCAAGCCGAACATGCAGGAAGAAATCAGCATCGACCGTGAAGACGTCGATACGCTGAAACACAGCACCTCGCGCGTGCCCGTAGGCGCCACGCTGAGCCGCCACGACGTGCTGCAACTGGCGCTGATGTCGTCCGACAACCGCGCCGCGGCCGCACTGGCGCGCAACTATCCGGGTGGCTTGACGGCCTTTTCCGTGGCCGTGAACGCCAAGATCAAGGCGCTGGGCATGCACCAGACCGTGATGGAAGAGCCGACCGGCTTGTCGCCAAACAACCAGTCGACGGCGTCGGACCTGGTCAAGATGGCCGTTGCCGCTTCGCACTACCCGGACATCAGCCGTATCACGACCGACCAGAAAGACGTGATCCAGATCAAGGGCCGCGATGTCGAATACCACAACACCAACCGCCTGGTGGGCGCCAAGGGCTGGGATATCGGCCTGTCGAAAACCGGTTTTACGAATGAAGCGGGCCGCTGCCTGATCATGCGCCTGAAGTCGGCCGGCAAGTTCGCCACCATGATCCTGCTCAACGCCCGCGCCAACTCCGTGCGTTCGATGGACGCCGTCAACGTGCGCCGCATGCTGGCGATCGAAAACGGCGAAGCGGAACCGAAGGTGATGCGCGCTTCGGCCACCCGCCATAAAAAAGCCAAAGTACATAAACGCCGCCGCGCACAGTAATATTTATTTCAATAGCGTCAAAAATGGGGTCAGACCCGCCGGCGAAGTGCCTCCCAATGGGAGGCACTTCGATCGTGCAGCGACTGACCCCAGCTTTAGCTTGTCTTCCGGTTCGTCAGCACCACCCCCGCTATCGTCACCGCCCCTCCCACCAGCATCGACATCAGCACCGGTTCGCCCAGCAGGATCGCCGCCAGCAGAATCCCGAACACCGGCACCAGGTTGTTGAAGACGGCCGTGCGCGATGGTCCCAGCGCCTTGACCCCTTCGTAATACCAGACAAAGCCGATCACCGTGCCGAATATGCCCAGGTAGGCGATGGCGGCCCACACCTGCCAGCCGAAGCTGCGCCATGGCACGCTTGGAAATTCAAACGCCGCCCCCACCAGCAGGAAACCCAGGCCCCACATGGCGGCGTAGGTGGTGGCGGCCACCGGCGACAGGCCCCTCAAGGCGACGCGTCCGATCAGGGTATAGGCGGCCCAGCTGGAAATACCGCAAAACATGAACACTTCGCCCGCGCCGATGCCGCCGCCATTGCCATGCAACAAGCCGGCCAGGTCGCCATGCGTGATGACGATGGCCGTGCCGCAGAACGCCAGCACGATGCCCAGCCATTTGATCGAGCCCAGGCGCTCGCGCAGCAGCACTGCCGAAGCCAGCGCCGTGACGATGGGGTTCAATGCCACGAACAGGGCCGTGCGGCCGGCCGGCATGCGCGCCAGGGCGGCCAGGAAAAACAGGTTGTACAGGAAAAAGCCCGTCAAGCCCAGCGCCGCCGTCGTCAGCACCTGCTTGCGGTCCAGGCGCGGCAAGCCGCCTTCGAATTTCCAGGCCAGCAGCACCAGGAACACCACGGCCACGCTGAAGCGCCCGCTGGCGGCCGTCATCGGCGGCATCTGCTGCGCCAGCACGCGACCTGCAATAAAGGTGCCGCCCCAGAACAGGGCAACGAAAATCAGTTTGATATACACCAGCGATGCTGGCGCGGCCAAGGGTACTGCGGATGATACGGAGGAAGAGCGCATGGTTTGTCCTGTGATGCAGCGTCTGCCGCTTGCGCGGCGGGGTGTTGAGATATATATTAATACTAATGTCCACTCATGAAATAATGAGCTTTTACTCATACCATCAGCACCATGACCTTCACGCAACTGGAAATCTTTACCCTGGTAGCCGAGCTGCACGGCTTTTCGGCCGCCGCCGCGCGGCTGGGCATCAGCCAGTCGGCCGTCTCGCATGCCCTGAAAGCGCTGGAAAAGGAAATGGGGGTGGACCTGATCGTACGCCACCAGGCTTCGGCCGAACTGACGGAAGTGGGCCGCCAGCTGCTGCTGCGCGCACGCGAAATCCTGGGCCTGTCCGAAGCCATGCGCCAGGAAGCGGCCGATGTGCTGGGCCAGCACCAGGGTTCATTGCGTATCGGTTCCTTCGGCCCCACCGCTTCCCTGAATCTGCTGCCGGCCATCCTGGCGCAATTCCGGCATAGCTATCCGGGCATCGTGCTGCGCATCGACGAGGGCGGCGACGATGAAGTGCTGCAGTGGATACGCGAACGCCGCGTCGACGTGGGTTTCGTGGTGCTGCCCGACGAACGTTTCGACACCATACCGCTGGTGGAAGACCAGATGATGGCGCTGGTGCCGCGCAGCCATCCGCTGGCGCAACTGCCCGCCATCACCCTGGCGCAGCTATGCGAAGGGCCGTTCATCATGACGGAAGCCGGTTGCGCAGTCCTGATCGAGCCACTGTTCGCCAACGCCGGGCTGCAGCCGCAAGTGCCCTACCATATCAGCCAGATCATCACCATCCTCGACATGGTCAACCGCGGCGATGGCGTCTCGATCGTGGCCGAACTGGCCCTGCCCCAGCGCCTGCAGCAGCAGTATCCCGACCTGGTCGCCGTGCCGCTCGACCCGCCCGTCCGCCGCAAGGTAGGCCTGGCCGTACGCGACCGGCGCCAGAACACGCCGGCCACGAATGCTTTCCTGGAAGTGGCCAGGCTGGTGGCGCCGACCCTGGCGCCTGGGCGCTGACCCGCTTGTAAAACAAAGGATCATGATGAACTTTAGCGAAATAATGTACTGGCGCCTGAATCGCCGGGCAAACGTTGGCGACTACATCGCATGGGCCAACCATTTGCTGGAACAGGGCTGCGACTTGCCAGAGATTGCAGAAATGGCCAGCTTCGCTTTTGAACGCGAACCAGACGCTCAGGAAGTCGAGCGTTACTTCCTGCGCTGCGTACAGTTGCTGGGCTTAAGCATGAGCGACGACGTTTTTCAGGCCACCATCGATTACTGGCGCGATACCTGCGAACGCATGCTCGCCGGCACATTGGCACTCGATGAAGGCATAGCCCTGCTGCACGAGATCGATAACGACTACGAATATTATCTGATGATGCCGTGGGTAGATCTGGCCCGCCATTACACGGAAAAGCATCTGCAGACGGGAACATATCAAATCGCCACCAACGATATCGAGCGCCACGGCGAGGACAACTTTACCTGGATGCTAGTGCGGCAATTTGCAACCATCTGTCAACAAGCACGTCCGGGCCTGCCAATGGGATTGCCAGAAAAATTCCCTGCCATCTGGCATTGCCTGGCATGCAATATCAGCAGCGCGGACGACACCTGGACTACGCAGCGCACAGCACCGTGTCGTGCCTGCGGCAGCGGCGACAGCTTGAAGAACATGCGTTACTACGCCAACCGGGAAGCATATCTGCAGCAGTTTGTACGGCTGACAGACAATCCAACGTCAGAATAAAACTCTCCAGCGATGACTCGCTAAGCCCCGACCAGCCCGCGCAAGCCGCTGGCGCGCTGGGTTCGGCGCAAGATCGCGTCGAACAGCACCGCCTGCGTGGGCGACACCAGGGTGAAGAAATCGCGGGCGCGCGTGATGCCCGTGTAGACCAGCTCGCGCGCCAGCATGGCGCCGCCTTCCTGCGGCAGCACCAGCACCGTGTGGCGAAATTCCGAACCCTGCGATTTATGCACCGTCATGGCGAACGCCGTTTCCACGTGGCGCAAGCGCGTCGCCAGCACGCTGCGCACGGTCTCGCCTTCGAGGAAATACACGCGCAGGGAGCCGGGCCGGGCCGGGTCGCGCAAGGTCAGGCCGATATCGCCATTGAAGACGCCGGTGGCGTAGTCATTGCGCGTGACCATCACGGGGCGCCCCACATACCATTCGCTGCGCCGTATCAGCCCTTCTTTTTCCAGCCGCAGTTCAATCGCCGTATTCAAGCCCGCCACGCCCCACTCCCCTTCGCGCACGGCGCACAGGATGCGGAAGGCTTCAAAGCGGTGCAGCACGGTGCGTACCCAGTCGTCATGCTGCGCAGGTTCGCCGTCCGGCCCTGCATTGACCAGCGCCAGGTAAGACTGATAACCGCCCGGTGCATCGGCACGCCCGCGCAGGGCCAGGCGCAGCACATCGTCGGGCTGCGCCGCGGCCAGCCACGCCACTTGTCCACCGCTGTCGCCGGTCAGCCATTGCTGCGCCAGCCGTGGCTGGCCCGCGTTGACGGCCAGCGCCAGTTCGCCGATCGGACCGCTGAAGCGGTGGCTGTGGCGCAGCATCACCGTCTGCTGCGCCAGCGCACCGGCGCTACCTGCAAATTGCCCGGGAATCTGCACGCCGCTGGCCGCCTGCACATAAGCGATAGTGTCGGCGGTATAGCCGCCCGCCTGCGCATCGTGGCACAGGTCGCCCAAGACGGCGCCCGCCTCCACCGACGCCAGCTGGTCCTTGTCGCCCAGTAGTATCAGCATCGCGGTGGACGGCAAGGCATCGAGCAGGGACGCCATCATTTCCAGGTGCACCATCGACGCTTCATCGACGATCAGCACATCGACATCGAGCGGATTGCCCGCGTGATGCTGGAAGGCGCGCGTGTCGGGCCGCGCCCCCAGCAGGCTATGCAGGGTGCGCGCGGCGCCCATGCGCCTGGCCAGTTCCAGCAATGGCAAACTGTCGCCGGTCTTCGCCGCCAGCCCCGCCAGGGCCTTGTCGATCGATTGCTTCAGGCGCGCCGCCGCCTTGCCGGTCGGCGCGGCCAGTGCGATGCGCAGCTGCTCCGGCTGCGGCGAGACGGCAAACAGCAAGGTCAGCAAACTGGCCACCGTATACGTCTTGCCCGTACCGGGCCCGCCCGTGATGATGGCCACCTTGCCGCGCATGGCAATCGCGCAGGCTGTCTTTTGCCAGTCCGGGCCGCCGTCGGGCGTGCGCTGGTCGAACAGGATATCGAGCCAGCGGCGCACCGGCGACAACGGCGGAACCTCGGTCATGCCGGCCCGCTCGGCGATACGCTGGCCGACCAGGGTTTCATCGCGCCAGTAGCGGCGCAGATACAGGCGCGCGCCATCGAGCACCAGCGGCTGCTGCAGGTCGTCGTCCCTGACCGGCCATACTTGCGGCGCGCGGGCCAGCAGCGCGTGCCAGGCCTCCATCGTCTCGGGCAGCTGGCCAGAGACCGCCAGCACGGCTTGCCACAGCTCTTCCTGCCAGCCCATCAGCTGCGACGGAGCATCGGCCAGCTCGTCGAGCATCAGACAGCTATGGCCGCGCCCTTCCAGTTCGGACAACACCATGCAAGCCACGCCCAGCGCTGGTGCATCTGCTGCGTCTTGCGCCAGGCTGGCGATAAAGCGGGCAAAGGCCGCGCTCAGCCGGCGCACATGGCCTGCTTCGGCAAGGCCATCGAAATGGGAAAACAAGGCGTCCAGCACCGGATCATGCTTCATGGGTTTCTTCCAACAGTAAATCCAGGCCATCGAGCAATTCGGCTTGCGGCGCCAGCCAGTAGCAGCCGCGCGTTTCCGTATTGGCGATACCGCGCAAAAATAAAAAGATGGCGCCACCCAGATGCTCTGCCGGGTCATAGGCTGCTCCAAGGCGGCTGCGCAGCAGCCGGTGCAAGGCCAGCATATAGATGGCGCCCTGGATATCGTAGCGGTGCTGCGCCATGCCGGCTGCCAGCGCCTGCGTGTGATAGGCCGCGTCATTGACGCCCAGCGCATTCGATTTGTAGTCGAGCACCCAGTAACGGCCATCGCGTTCGATCACCAGGTCGGCAAAGCCTTTCAGCATGCCGTGCAACTGGCGTTTTGGCAGCACGGGACGCGGCGCGCCATCCAGCAGCAAGTCCGTGCACAGGCCATCGAGCGCCTCGGTCGACAAATGCTCGCTGGGGAACCAGAACTCCATCTCGGACAAGGTGCTGTCCAGTTCAGAGAGCGAGGCGTCCAGCAGCGGCAGCGGCGTCAGTGCCACTACACGCAGCCAGGCAATCGCGTCTTCCTGGCGATGGCCCCAGCCTGCCCGCTCGCAGCGCGCCGCCAGGCGCGTATCGAAATTGGTCTCATGGACGCAGTCAAAGCCTTCGCCACCCATCCATTCCAGCTGCTCGTGCAGGAAATTACCGGGCATGGAACCGCGCGGGAAGCGGTGCCACGGCGTGTCCTGCACTTGCGGCGCCTGCGGCGCTGGCGATAATACAGAGACGCCCGTGCCATCTTCCAGCAAGGTCTCTTCCTGCGCCCGCTGCGGCACGTGGGCGGCCGTCACGGCGCCGATCTGGCGCGTCAGGGACGTAAAACTGCCGACCGTCCAGTCGCGCTCGAAACTGCCCGTGAACTGCGGCGCATCCTTCAATTCCGGGCGCAGCTCCTTGCGGGCCAGCACGGTGACGGCGTCGGGCTGCGCCAGGCTGCTGACCGCAATCGCCTCGCAATCGCCGCGCAGCTGCTGCCAGCGCGTTTGCAGCTGCTCGGCCGGCAGCTTGTCGCCGCCCGTCAGCAAATAGCCGAGCGCCGATTCATGCAAGGTGTTTTCGCCGGCCTTGCGGGCTGCCAGCGCGGCCACGCCCAGCCACAGGAAATGGCGCGCCCGCGTCAGCGCAACGTACAGCAGGCGCAAGTCTTCCTCGATGCGCGCCTCTTCCACATAGGCCATGGCCTCGTCCGACAGGCCCAGGTCGATATGGCGCTCGCCTTCGGCATCGGCATATTCGACAAAGCTGCGGTTGCGCTTGTCGGTCTTGCGCGCCGTGACGGCAAACGGCAGGTACACCAGCGGATATTCCAGCCCCTTGGACTTGTGCACGGTGATGACCTTCACCAGTTCGGCGTCGCTTTCCAGGCGCAGCACGCGCTCGTCGCCGCTTTCTCCTTCGCCTGCGATCTGCTCGGCCAGCCAGCGTATCAGCGCCTGTTCGCCATCGAGCTGGCGGCTGGCCGACTGCAGCAGCTCGGCCAGGTGCAGCAGGTTCGTCAGACGCCGCTCGCCGCCCGTCTGCTGCAGCAGCATGGCCGGCAATTGCAGGTCGTGGATGAAGCGGCGCAGCATGGCCAGCACGCCCTGGCGCTGCCAGATCAGGTGCAGCGCCTTCAATTGCTCGACCCGCCGTTCCCACTCCAGCTCCTCGTTCGACAGCCGCGCCAATTCGCCCAGCGACAGGCCGATGGTGCGCGTGGCAAACGCGGCGCGCGCCAGGCCGCCATCGAGCGGGTTGGCCAGCGCCGTCAGCCAGCGCAGCACGTCGGCTGCTTCTTCGCTGTCGATCACGGAATCCTTGTCGGACAAATACACGCTGGCCACCCTGCGCCGGGCCAGCGCGCGACGGATGGCGGCCGCTTCCTTGCGGTCGCGCACCAGCACGGCGATATCGGCCGGCTGCAAGCGCACAAATCCCTTGGGCCCATCGAAACCGGCCTGTTCATCGCCCAGCATGGTCACGATATGCTCGGCGCAGTGAGCGGCAAAGTAGTCGCGGTAGCTGTCGCCGCGCAAGGACTCATCGCTGGCGCAGGCCACCTGCAGGGCCGGCAGCGGGCCATCGGCCGACACCAGCCGCTCCTCGCGGCCCTTGGCGCCGACGGCCTCGAACGGCAGCGGATTTTCGCCATTTTTGCGATAGCGGAAAGCCCCCTTCGGCACCTCCTCGCGCTCGGCGTGCAGGAATAACTGGTTGACGGCCGCCACCAGGGGCGCCGTCGAGCGGAAGTTGGTGCCCAGCTGGTAATGGCGGCCAGCGGTGGCGCGCCGCGCCGCCAGGTAGCTCTGGATATCGGCGCCGCGAAAACCATAGATCGACTGCTTGGGGTCGCCGATCAGGAACAGGCCCAGCGACGGCTCATTGTCCGCGATGCGATACAGCAGGTTGAAAATCTGGTACTGGCTGGGCGCCGTATCCTGGAATTCATCGACCATCGCCAGCGGATACTGGTCGACGATGCGCTGGCGCAGGGCGGCGCCGTTTTCGCCGGCCAGCGCATCGTGCAGGCGCGCAAGCATGTCGGCAAAACCGAACTGGCGCGACTGGCGTTTCAATTGCTGCATGCGCCGCGCGATCGACGCGGCCGCATGCAGGTGCAGTGCATGGGCCAGCGGCGTGATGGCCGCCAGTGCCTGCCCCAGTCCTTCCGTGTGGTCGAAACACTCGGGCACCACGGCTGTAAAATTTTTCGCGTAGGCGTCTTCGATACCGGCCGGCGTCAGCCGCTCCCAGGCCTTGGCCGTGATATTGGGTAATAACAGCAAGGGGTCGACTGCCCAGGCGCGCAAGCCATCGAACCATTTGGCCACGTTTTCGGGCTTCATCTTGACGCCATTAAAACACTTGGGCGACGCTTCACGGTGCGTGCGTATCCACTGCTCCATCTGCGTGGCGCGCTCGCTCCAGCCCTGCTTCAACTGCGCCAGCTGCGCGGCCAGCGCGCGCTGTTCGCGCGCGATCAGGGTAGACAGCGATTCATCCTGCGCCATGGCCGTGATATCGCTGCGGCGCGCCAGTTCGCGCACGCCTTTTTTCAGCGCCTCGACGTCACCCCAGCAATCCTGCAGCGCCTGTAAAGATGGCGGCGACAAGGGATAGACTTGCTGGCGCCAGTAATCGTGGGCCGCATCCTCGAACAGGGCCTGCTCGTCGCTGACCAGTTCTTCATCGAACAGGCTGCCGCTATCGAACGCATGCTCGCGCAGCATGCGCTGGCACCAGGCGTCGATGGTAAAGATGGCCGCTTCGTCCATCGTCTCGGCAGCCAGCATCAGCCGGTGCGCCGCCTTTTGCCGTTCGCTGTCGTCCGGGTAGGAAGCGAGCAAGGCGTCAAGATAGGGGTCGCTGCTGTCGGACTCGTGGCGGAAATACGCAGCCGCCTCGATCAGCCGTTCGCGCACGCGGTTCGACAGTTCGCGCGTGGCGGCGCGGGTAAAGGTCATCACGAGGATGTCGGCTGGCAGCAGCGGACGCAGGAAGCGGCTGTCGTCGTCGCCATGGCCCAGCACCAGCCGCACGTACAGCGCGGCGATGGTCCAGGTCTTGCCGGTACCGGCCGACGCCTCGATCAGGCGCGAGCCGTGCAGCGGAAATGCCAGGGGGTTGAGCAGATGACTGGTCATGGTTGTTCTTCTCCTGCGCCGTCATCCTGCGCGCTGATCGGGTCCAGCGTGACATGCTCGCGCAGCCAGTCGGCCAGCGGGCCATACAGCTCGCGCGTGCAGTCTTCCCACGCTTCTTCGGCCGCCAGCGCGGAAAACTCGGGCCACAAACGGGCCAGGCACAATTCCTCGCGCTCGCCCGACAATTCAAAACCACCGTCGTAGATGGCGCGCGGATCGCCCTGCTGCACCAGCGCCAGGCCTGTCTTGCAGGCCGTCGGCAGCGGGTGGTTCATGCCTTCGCGCCACAGCGCCAGCAAGGTGGCCAGCGCATCGCGCGAAGCCTGCTGTTCCAACGGCGCCATGCTGACGATGGCGTCGCGCGCCACCAGGTAGCCGGTGACGGGAAAACCGAGGGCGGCGGCGGCCAGCTGGCGCAGCCACATCAGCATCAGTTTGTCGCCACGCGCCAGGCCCTGCTTGTCCATCACCTTCGATGAAATCTGCATCAGCCAGGCCGTGCCGCTGTCGTTACGGCGCAGTTTATCGAGCCAGTCATCGATACGTACCTCGCCAAACGCCAGGCTGATGGCGCGCTTGTCGGCCGCCAGCGGATACGAAGCGCGCAAGGATAACCAGGCGCTGCGCACGGGCACCAGCGCTTCGACCAGTTGCGCCTGCACCTGCTGGCCGATCAGGCCGATCGGCAGCACGCCTTCGCGCGCCAGCCGGTCCGCACGCGCCTGCAGGCTCACGCGCACGTCGGCGATGTCTTCCACCGCGCCGCCATCGTCCAGCAGCGTGTCTTCCAGCAGGTAGCGTTCCAGCGCGTTGAGGCTGAATGGTTCTTCGTCTTCGCCCAGGGTGGCCGCGTCGATGAAGTTCACGCTGAGGCGCTGGCGGAAGAAATACTTTACGGGCTGGAGCAAGAAGCTGGCCAGTTCGCCCAGTTTCAGGCGGCGGTCGGGATCGAGTTCATACGGACCAAGCGCAAGCTGATTTTTCTGCTGCTCGGCCTGCTGCGCCGCCTCCGTATGCGCCACCCGCCATTCGCCGGCATAGGTCAGCAAGCCGCCATCTTCGAAGTAGCGGCGGCTGAATGGCTGCAGCGCGTGCTCGGTCGTCAAGGAGTGCAACTGGCGGTCCAGCGACCAGCCGGCGGCCAGGTAGTCGCGCAGCTGCGACACCAGCACGGACGGCGGCTGCTCGGCATTGTCGCGCACATTGCGCCCCACCCAGCTGACGTACAGCTTGTCGCGCGCAGCCAGCAAGGCTTCGAGCATCAGGTAGCGGTCATCGTCGCGGCGCGAGCGGTCGCCAGGGCGCGCCATGCCGGGCAAGGCCAGCAAGTCGAAATCGGCCTTGGGTGCGCGGCGCGGGAAGTCGCCATCGTTCATGCCCAGCAGGCACACCACGCGGAACGGCACGGCGCGCATTGGCATCAGGGTACAGAAGGTCACGCCGCCCGAGACGAATTGGTGGTTCAGGGTGGGTTCATCGAGCGCGCCCAGCCAGGCCACGCGCAGCACCGACAAGGGCACGGCTTCGACATAGCCCGCATGCTCGCAAGTTTCCAGCCAGCCCTGCAAGGCGCCTTCCAGCTGCGCCAGGGTCAAGCGGTCGCCTTCATCGCCCGCATCGAAAAACGCCGCCAGCAGCGCGCGCGCCTGGGCGCCCCATTCGGCCGGCGTGCGCGCGCCAGCGAGCACCTCGCGCCAGTACAGCAGCGCTTCGACCAGCTGCGCCAGCGAACCGGCCAGCGCCGCATCGAGGCCGCCCACTTCCGCATACGGTTCGATGCCATGGAAGCTGGCGCCGGCGCCGCTGGCATAACCGAGCAGCATGCGCCGCAAGCCGAAGATCCACGCATTCTGTTCGCCCGCTGCGCCCAGTCCCAGGCCGCTGCGGTGCTGCTGGTCCAGGCCCCAGCGCACGCCTGCGCCTTCGATCCAGGCGCCCAGGGTGGCCAGGTCATCGGCCAGCAAGCCAAAACGGGCCGCCAGCGCGGGCACGTCGAGCAGGTCGCGCACTTCGCTCTGGCGGCAGCGCTGCTGCGGCAGTTGCAGCAGCCACTCCAGGGCGACCAGCAGCGGATTGACGCTGCGGTCCTTGACGTCGCCGATCTCGAACGGGATGAAACGCGCATCCGTGCGCCGGTGCTGGCCGAACACGGCGTGGATGGCGGCAGTAAAAGTGTCGATATCGGGCACCATCACCACCACGTCGCGCGGCCGCAAGCCCGTTTTGGCGCTCTGGGCAAACATGGCCAGCAATTGGTCGTGCAGCACTTCGACTTCGCGCTGCACGCTGTGCGCCACGTGAAATTCGATCGAGTGGTCCTGCGGCTGGGGCGGCAGTTTTTCGTGTTCGGCCAGCGGGCGCAGTTCGCGGATGGCCACCTGCACCTGCTGCAGCAGGGTCTCGCCGGCTTCTTCGCCAAACAGGTCGATGCGCAGGCTGTCGTCGCGCCCTTCGGCGTGCGCGCTTTCATCGAATTCATCGAGCATGCGGATGAAGTCGCGCCCTTGCCTGCCCCAGCTGGCCAGCAGCGGATGGCTGTGCGCGTGCAGCTCTTCGAGCGGGATCTGCGCCAGGTCGGCGCCGTTGCGCTGCTGCTGGCGTTTATAGGCGGCGCGCAGCAAGTCGCGCCCTTCGATGATGTCGCCCCAGTAAAACTGGCAGGGATTGGGCACGGCCAGCACCACTTGCGTGTGGCGCGCCAGCGCAGCCAGCGCCTGCAGGGTCTGATACGGCAAGGCCGAGACGCCGAACAGCACCACCCGGCGCGGCAGCTTGCCGGCTGGCGCCTCGCCGGCAGCAATCGCCGCCAGGAAGCTCTCGTGGATATCGGCGCGGCCCGTGCGGCGCTCGGCTTGCGACACGTCGGCCGCCACCGCGCGCCACAATTGCGCCTGCCAGCGCTGGTCCTGTTTCAAGGGAAGGGCTTCACCACGCGCCGTGCGCAGCTGGTCGCGCCCGGCCGCCCAGTCGGCCAGCCAGTCGGCGCGGTAGACCTGGTACTGGTCGAACAGGTCGGCCAGGCGTTCGGCCAGCTGCAGCCGGCGTTCGGCGTCGCCATCGGCCAGGAAATAGCGCAGCGGCGCGAATACGGGATCGTCCAGCAAGGAAGGCAGCAAGCGCATCAGGCGCCAGGTCAACGGCGATTTATCGAAGGGCGACACGCGCGGCACGCGCTCGCGGCCCAGCATGCCCCGGTAGCTTTCCCACAGCAGGCGCGCCGGCAAGGCGATGCGGGTGGCGGCGCAAATGCCCATTTCCTCGGCCAGGGCGATTTTCAGCCATTCGGCCACGCCATTCGACTGCACCAGGAAGATGTCGGTTTCCAGCGGCGCCAGCGGATGGCTGCGCAGCCACTGGAAGACGGCGGCGCGCAGTTGTTCCAGCTGGTTGCCGTGCAAGATGAGCAGGCCGGGCGTGACGTGAGTGTGCATTCTGTTCCGTTGAGATGGCTAATGGCTAAGGCCTGAAAATCATATTATCGCCTCTGCAAGCATCATCGTGCACTCAACGCGCATCGTACAGCGCAAATTCCAGCATAATTTGTTCGGCCACCTGTGCCAGGGCCGGCGCCATCGCCGCGACCAGCGCGCGCGCCTGCGGCAAGTCGCCGCCACGGCGCAGGCCTTCGATCGACAAACATAGCGCGGCGAAGGCATTCGCGCCCACCGCGCGTGCCGACGATTTGCTGCGGTGGCCCAGGTCCGCCAGGCGGCCCAGGTCTTCCAGCGCCAGCGCCTGCTCCATCTCGGCGATACCGTCGCGCGCCGTGTCCAGGAAAAGCTGCGCGTACTTGCGCATCTTGGCCGTATCGTTGCTGAACGTGAGCGCCAGCGTCGCCAGGTCGAGGACGGCCGTATCGCGCCACTCGCCGCCCTGGTTCAGCGATGGCGACGACTGCAGGTTTCCCGGAGGCGCGGAAGCGGCTGCGGCAGACGGCGCGGCGTGGCCGATGCCGCCACGCAGGCGGAACCATTTCGCCAGCAGGTGAAACAGCAGATTGGGCGCGATCGGCTTGGTCACGAATTCATCCATGCCCGCCTCCAGGCAACGGGCGCGGTCTTCGCTGCCGGCATTGGCCGTCATGGCAATCACCAGCACGCCCGCCAGGCGCCGGTCGGCGCGGATGCGGCGCGTGGCCTCGAAGCCATCCATCTCCGGCATCTGCACGTCCATCAGCACGCAGTCATAGCGCTGCTTTGCCAGCAGTTCCAGCGCTTCGCGGCCATTGTTGGCGATGGTTACGGTAGCGCCCGCGTCTTCCAGCAACTCGCAGCCCACCTGCTGGCTGAAGACATTATCTTCCACCAGCAGGATGGACGCGCCGCGGATCACGCCCAGCACTTCGGACTCGACCTCGTGCATGCTGTCGTCATGTACGCCCACGTATTTTTCCAGGCGCGCCGTAAACCAGAAAGTGCTGCCATGTCCAGGCTGGCTGGCCACGCCTACCGTGCCGCCCATGAGCTCGGCGAGCTGCTTGCTGATCACCAGGCCCAGGCCGCTGCCGCCATATTTGCGCGTCGTCGACGGGTCGGCCTGGTGGAATGAGCGGAACAGCTGCGCCACTTCTTCCTCGCTCATGCCGATGCCCCGGTCCTGTACTTCGAAACGCAGCATGCATTGATCGTCGCGCTCGTCGGTCTGGCGCACCCGCACGAAAATATTGCCGTTTTCAGAAAACTTGATGGCGTTGCTGGCCAGGTTCAGCAAGACCTGCTCCAGCCGCAGCGGATCGCCGCGCCAGCGCTGCGGCAAGCCGGGCGGGATATCGAAACGGAAGGCCAGGCCGCGCGCGGCGGCCGCATCACCGAGCTGGCTGGCGATATTGGCCAGCAGGGTGTCGAGCCGGAAGTCCAGCACTTCCAGTTCCAGCTTGCCCGCCTCGATCTTGGAAAAATCGAGGATATCGTTGATCAGGCCCAGCAGATGCTGGCCCGAGTGGTAGATTTTTTGCAGATAATCGCGCTGACGGAGATCGGTCACCGACTTGAGCGCCAGGTGGGCCATGCCGATGATGCTGTTCATCGGCGTGCGGATCTCATGGCTCATGTTCGACAAAAAGTCGCTCTTGGCCTGGCTGGCCGCATCGGCCTGCTCTTTCAGGCGGTGCAGTTCCGTCACGTCGGTGGACAGGCCGATCACGCCCGTCACGGGTCCTGGCAAGCCCAGCGGCACTTTCACGCTCCACAAATGGTGAACTTTGCCTTGCGCATCGACAAAACGTTCTTCGCCGACAAACTTGACGCCATTGTCGAACATCTGGCGTTCGGTATTGAGCACGGCGGCGGCCATTTCGCCACTCATCAGTTCGCTGTCCTGCCGGCCGATCACCTGTTCCGGGCTGCGCCCCAGGATATGCGCCGCCCTGGCGTTCACATAACGGTAACGCAAGTCGGCATCCTTCATGTAGACATAGGCATCGACGCTGTCGAGCACGGTATCGAGCAAGGCGCGCTGGGCGATGGCGTAGCGGCGCGACCGGTACAGAGTGTAGATATAGCCATAGGCCAGCAAGGTGCCCGCCACGCCGACCAGCAGCGCCAGCCAGGGAAAGTAATGATCGAAATTGCTGTATAACTCAGTCTTGCGGATTCGAAAATGCGCTTTCCACGCGCCGCCCTGATACTCCACCGGCAAGACCTGATCGAAATACGCATCATCGCTGCCGGGCTGCGGCGGCGCCACCGCCAGATCCTTGCCGTCGTTGTACAGCAAACGGTCCTGCGGCATGAGGCTGAGTTCGGCGTCAGCCGACACATTGGCCGCGCCAGCTTCGCGGGGCCAGGCGTACAAAGCCAGGTGCAGCGATTCCAGCACGCTGTGCTGGAATGCGCTGTGTACCAGCTGGGCCACGCCAAAACCGATGCCAACCGAGCCCTGATAGGCGGCGCGGCGCTCGCTTTCATTCGATAGCGGCATGCCGTTGCGGTACACGGGCAGCCGCAAGCCCAGCCCCACGTGCGCGGGCGGCCCCTTGATCATGATCACTTGCCCAGAAGCACTGGCCTGGCCGCTATCGCGCGCCAGCGCCAGCGACTGCGCCACCAGCGGATTGGCGGCGATATCGATGCCGTGGCGTTCGGACAGCAGCGGGTCCGGCTCCAGATAGGTGAGCACCGTGTAATCGGGCCGTAAACCCGGCGGGCGTATCGTGAAATCGGGATAGCCCTCGCGATGCAAACTGGTGTCGGCGCGCACGGCGGCGACAAAGGCGGCGCGCTGCTGTTCGGTGATGGCCGCCGCATAGTTGATCGATTCGATGGCGGGAAACTGATGCACCAGGTCCAGGCCGGCCACATAATCGTGGAATTGCCGGCGCGACAATGGATCACTGGTACGGAACAGCGCCTCGAGCCCATGCAACAAGTCCGAATAGCTCTTCACGCGCGCCGCCAGGCTATGCTGGGCGCCACGGGTCAGATTGTCGAAGCGCTGCCACGCATCGTCATTGACGGTACGCGCCGCATCGGCGTACAAGGCACCGCCTATCACCAGCGCCAGCAGCGTGCCCCCCGCCCAAATCTTGAAACCTGATACCGTCCAGCTCCTGTTCAGAGTGTGCATTGTCGATCGCTTATTCGGGTTCCTCAAGTAACGGGTCCGCAGCCCCGCCTGACTAATGCCAGCATACTATCAAAGCCCGTGCGCGAGATGCTTGCTCACGAAAAAAAATGCAATATGGCAAACGTTGCCATATTGCATTAAGCCCTAATCAAGATGACAAGAGGATTTGCGCCAGAATCCCGCTGAATGCTCACATCCCTTGGTCGCAGGTAACGACTTCTTGATGATCGCTACGGCGGCGAGTAAATCACTGGCGCCTGCGTCGCCAGGTCGGCATGGTCCACGCGCCCAGTAAAAATTTCGCCCGCTGCAGCTTCCGGATAACCCTATGCTTGCAAGAAACTTTTGACCTTCTCGCGCGCCTGCCACTCATTCCATGCCATGACCAGATACGCACCCAACTGCTCGGCACCCTTCTCCCGCCTGCAGATGGTGGCATGGCGATTGCTGGAAAGGCGCTTGTTCCTGACCAGCCAACAAGCCACCAAGCTTGCTGACCGGCCTGCAGGCACTATTACTTCAAGGTCGGCATCGCAAACTCTGCCCCGGCCTGTGTCGAGGCGGGCCAGCGCTGGGTGACGGCTTTCTGTTTCGTGTAGAAACGCACCGCTTCCGGGCCGTGTGCGTGGTGGTCGCCGAACAGGCTGCGCTTCCAGCCGCCGAAGCTGTGGAAGGCCATCGGCACGGGAATCGGCACGTTGACGCCCACCATGCCGACCTGCACGCGGTGCGTGTATTCGCGCGCCGTGTTGCCGTCGCGCGTGTAAATCGCCGTGCCGTTGCCGTATTCATGGGCGTTGACCAGTTCCAGCGCCGTCGTAAAGTCGGGCACGCGCACGATGCACAGCACGGGGCCGAAGATTTCCTCTTTATAAATCGTCATGTCGGGCGTGACATGGTCGAACAGGCTGCCGCCCAGGAAAAAGCCTTTTTCATGGCCAGGCAGCACGAAACCACGGCCATCGCTGACCAGGGTCGCGCCCTCCTTCACGCCGCTAGCGATATAGCCGGCAATCTTGTCCTTGTGCGCTTGCGTCACTACCGGGCCCATCTCGGCCACCATGTCCATGCCGTGATTGATTTTCAGGGCCGCGATGCGGGGCCGCAGGGCCGCCACCAGCTGGTCGGCAACATTGCCCACCGCCACCACCACCGAAATGGCCATGCAGCGCTCGCCGGCCGAACCGTAGGCCGCGCCCATCAAGGCGTCCACCGTCTGTTCGATATCGGCGTCGGGCATCACCACCATATGGTTTTTCGCCCCGCCCAGCGCCTGCACGCGCTTGCCCTGCGCGCAGCCGGTGGCATAGATGTATTCGGCGATCGGCGTGGAGCCGACAAAACTGACTGCGCGCACGTCAGGGTGATGCAGCAAGGCGTCGACGGCCTCCTTGTCGCCCTGCACCACGTTGAACACGCCATCGGGCAAGCCGGCATCCGTCAGTAGTTGCGCCAGCAGCAGGCTGGCCGACGGGTCGCGCTCGGACGGTTTCAAGACAAACGTGTTGCCACAGGCGATGGCCATCGGGAACATCCACATCGGCACCATCACGGGAAAGTTGAATGGCGTAATGCCCACGCAGACGCCCAGCGCCTGGCGGATCGACCAGGCGTCGATGCCGCCAGCGACCTGCTCGCTGTATTCGCCCTTCATCATTTGCGGAATGCCGCAGGCGAACTCCACCACTTCGATGCCGCGCGTCACTTCGCCTTTGGCATCGGTAAACACCTTGCCGTGCTCGGCCGTGATCAGGGCCGCCAGCTGGTCCGAGTGTTCTTCCAGCAATTCCTTGAATTTGAACATGATGCGCGCGCGGCGCAAGGGCGAGGTTTGCGACCAGGCGGGAAACGCCGCATGGGCGGCCGCCACAGCGGCATTCAGTTCTGCGGCCGTGGCCAGCGCCACTGTGGCCGCCACGGCGCCGGTGGCAGGATTGAATACGTCGCTGGTGCGCTCCGAGCGCGAAGTCATCGGGTTGCCACCGATATAGTGGCCGATCGTAGGGGTAGTCATCTTTTCACTCACTTTGTCATCAGCCATTCATGGGCCGGGTCGTTTTTAAAGTGCCAGACCCGTTTCGGGCCGGCCATCACATTCAGGTAATAGCCATCGTAGCCATACGGCACGGTGACGGGATGGTAGCCACGCGGCACCATCACCACGTCGTGGTTTTCCACCGCCATCGCCTCATCGATGGAGCGGTCGTCCGTATAGACCCGTTGAAAGGCAAACCCCTGCTCGGGATTGAGGCGGTGGTAATAGGTTTCCTCCAGCGAACTTTCCGTCGGCACGTTGTCGTTATCGTGCTTGTGCGGCGGATAACTCGATGAATGGCCAGCCGGTGTGAGTACTTCCACCACCAGCAAGCCATCGGCTTCGGCCGTTTGCGGCAGGATGTCGCAGACATAACGCGTATTGGCGCCCTTGCCCCGCACCGAGCGCGTCATCGATTGCGGTTCGATCAGGCGCGCTGGACGGTGGGTGGCGGCTGGCGCACTGCACAGTGCCACTTCGGCTGCATTGCTTGCCGTGATGCTGACCTTTGTTTCCAGCGGCACATACACGGCATACGGCGAACGCTCTTCAAACACGCTGGCGCGTCCGCCGATATCAGTCCAGGTCTGCTCGCCCGCCTGTACCGTTACCGTGCCTGTCAGCACCACGATGCAAAGCTCGCGCGCCCCTGTCTCCAGGGCAATCTGTTCACCGGCCGCCAGGCGATGGGCGGCAAAACCCACGTGCGTCCAGCCGGCCGATGCGGGGGTCACTTGCACGATCTGTTGACCGTGCTTATTGGCTTTGACTAGCAGGCTCATGCTGCCTCCCGACCTGTATTGGGGATTTCGCGCACCAGCTGCGCCAGGTAGTCATAACCCATCTTGGCATATTGATAGCTGGGCGCCACGGCGGGGTCCTGCTCCGCTTCCACCACCAGCCAGCCTTCATAGCCATTGCGGTACAAGCTGGCCAGAATTGCCGGGAAGTCGATGCCGCCATCGCCGGGCACGCTGAACGCGCCATTGATGACAGACTGCAAGAAGCTCCAGTGGCCATTGCGTGCCAGTTTCACCACCTTGGGCCGCACATCCTTGCAATGCACGTGGCATACGCGGTGGATATGTTTATTGAGTATCGTCAAGGCATCGCCGCCGCCAAACGTGATGTGGCCCGTATCGAACAGCAAGCCCACATCCGGCCCCGTCAGCGCCATCAATTGATCGACGTCGGCCGGGGTTTCCACGTAAGCGCCCATATGGTGGTGGTAGGCCAGGCGCACGCCGCGCGACAGGCAATGGGTGGCGAAGGCGGTCAGCTTGTCGGCGTAGTCCTGCCACTGCTGCTGCGACTGGAAGCGGGGGCGCTTGTACAGCGGGCGCGGTTCGCCCTGGATGGCGTCGGCCACTTCGCCATACACCATCACGGTGGCGCCGCTATCGGCCAGCAGACGCAGATGGGACTCTACGGCAATGATTTCTTCTTCGACAGAGCGGTGCACCAGCCGGCCTGAATACCAGCCAGAAACACAGGCCAAATCGTATTTACCCAGCACGGCCCGCAAGGCGGACGCTTCCTTGGGAAACTTGTTGCCCAATTCAAAGCCGGCATAACCGATTTCGGCGCCTTCCTTCAAGGCCGTTTCCAGCGGTGTTTCGCCGCCCAGCGAGGGCAGATCATCATTCATCCACGAAATCGGGTTGATGCCGATACGTACATTCCATGTATTCATCTCAATTCCTTTGCTTCAGGCGCTCGGTTTCATAACGGGCACGCGCGGCGCGCACGCCTTCCTGGGTCGACACGGCGGGCACGGCCACTTCCCACCAGCAACCGCCCTCTTCGGTGGTGCGCGTGTCATCGGTATTGATGCAGATCAAATAAGTCCGGCTGGCGGCGCGGGCGCGCAGCATGGCTTGTTCCAGGCCGGCGATATCGTCCACATGTTCGCTCAAGGCGCCCAGGGAGCGGGCATGCATGGCAAAGTCGATTTGCGGCGCGCCTTCGCCGGCCTGCAGGCAATCGGCCAGCATATTGTTGAACGGCGCATTGCCGCACGCTTGCTGCAAGCGGTTGATGCAGCCATAGCCCCGGTTGTCGAGCACCACGATAATCAGTTTTTTATCGAGCATGACGGAAGTGGCGATTTCCGAATTCATCATCAGATAACTGCCGTCGCCCACCATCACGATCACTTCGGCCTCCGGCTTGGCCATCTTGACGCCGAGGCCGCCCGCGATTTCATAGCCCATGCAGGAATAACCATATTCCATGTGGTAGCCGCCCGGCGTGCCGGTGCGCCACAGCTTGTGCAGTTCGGCCGGCAAGGTGCCTGCCGCGCAAACGACGATATCGCGCGCGGTGGAGTCTGGCGACGAACGTTGCACGGCGCCGATCACTTCACCGTCATACGGCAAGCCGGCCACCGCGCGCTTGCCTGTAATGGCCGCCACCGTTACACGCCATGCCGCGCCCGCCTGCTGGGCCCGTTCATTCCACTGGCCTGCGCTGTTCCAGCCGTCCAGCTGGCGCGACAAGCCCTGCAAGGCCAGGCTGGCATCGGCCTGCACCGCCAGGCCGCGGCGTTTCAAGGCGTCAAAGGCGTTGACGTTCAGGCTGACCAGTTCTGCGTTGGCAAACAGCGCATTCGAGCCCGTCGTAAAGTCTTGCAAACGCGTGCCCACGGCCAATACCAGGTCGGCGTCCGCCGCCAGGGCATTGGCAGCGGGCGACCCCGTCACGCCGATGGCGCCCAGTTGCAAGGGATGGTCCCAGGGCAAGGCGCCCTTGCCTGCCTGGGTTTCCGCCACGGGTACGCCATGGCGCTCGGCAAAAGCACGCAAGGCCGCGCTCGCTTCGCCATACAGCACGCCGCCCCCAGCCACGATCAAGGGTTGCCGGGCTTTGTTCAGCAGCGCCGCCGCTTCTTCCAGTTCCGCTTCGACCGCCGGCACCGCGCGGAAACGCACGATGCGCGGCTCGAAAAATTCCTCGGGATAATCGTAAGCCATGGTCTGCACGTCTTGCGGCAAGCACAGGGTGACGGGGCCGCAGGCGGCCGGGTCCGTCAAGGCAGCGATGGCGCGAGGCAAGGCCGTCAGCAATTGCTCGGGATAAATGATGCGGTCGAAATAGCGCGACAGCGGCTTGAATGCATCGTTGACGGACACGCTGCCATCGCCGCCATCTTCCAGCTGCTGCAAGACGGGATCGGGCGCGCGCGAGACGAACACGTCGCCCGGCAGCAGCAATACCGGCAAGCGGTTGACATGGGCCAGGGCGGCGGCCGTCAGCAGATTGGTAGCGCCCGGCCCGATGGAACTGGTGACGGCCATCATGCGCCGGCGCATATGGGCCTTGGCGTAAGCGATGGCCGCGTGCGCCATCGCCTGTTCATTGTGGGCGCGGTAAGTGGGGAAGTGCTCGCGGTATTGATACAGCGCTTCGCCCAGGCCTGCCACATTGCCGTGGCCAAAGATGGCGAAAGCGCCGCCAAACAGCGGCTGCCGGTCTGGCGTGCGCAGCGCCGCCAGGTAGCGCACCAGCGCCTGCGCCATCGTCAAACGTATGGTGTTTTGATGTGGCGCACTCATGCGGCACGCTCCAGCTGCTGGCGGGTTTCTTGCCACAGCGAAATCAGCTGCTCGAAGTTGGCCCGCACGGCGGCAATCAGGCCTGCATCGTCGATTTCGCCAGCCAGCCAGCGGCGGCCCGGTTCCTGGAAGATGGTGCGGCCGACCATGAAGCCACGGCAAGTGGTGCTGTTGCGGGCCGCTTCAAAACCATCGGCCAGCGCGTCGATGGGCGCATTCAAGCCCAGCAGCACCACGCCCCTGCAGTATGGGTCGCGTTCCTGCACCAAGGCATCGATGGCTTGCCATTGCTGGGCGCTCATGCTTTCCAGCTTCCACCATTCCGGGTAAATGCCCAGGTTATACAGGCGTTTCACTGCCCGATAGACGGTGTCCGGGTGCTGCGGCAAGCTATCGGACGGTATGACTTCGAGCAAGAGTTCGTGGCCGCTCACTTGCGCCGCATCGTACAGGGCCTTGATCTGCGCTTCCTGTTCCAGCCGGTTTTCCACCGTATCGTCCGGATGCAATTGCACCAGGCATTTGATGACATGTTCTTTCGGCCAGCTGGCCAGGTGCGAACCGATCGAGCGGCCCCAGTCGAATTGCAGGGGATTGGAGCCCGGTAATTCGACGGGACGGCCTATCCACCAGCCGCGCCCGGTGGCGTCGTTCAGCGCGTCCAGGCCATAGCGCCCATCGATCAGCACGCCGGTCTTGCCGGCCAGGCCCAGCGCGGTTTCCGTTTGCGCCACGGCTTGCACCATCAGCTGTTTCAAGGCCGAAATCGCCGCTTCGGGTGCGCCCGTTTGTTGCGCCAGCTCAAAGAATTGCGTGCGATGGTCGAAAGCAAACACGCATACTTCGTCCCAGGATTTACGGGCCACCGTCGTGCGGTGCAAGCGCGCCAGGGTGGCGTCCTGGTCGGGATGCGTGAGTCTGGCGGCATGGGCCAGGAAATAATCGAGTTCCACCGGCGACGGCATGGCCGGTGCGCAAGCGTGGCGCGACACCACCAGCGCGCCGCAGGCATTGGCGTAACGGCAGCAGGCCGCATACTCTTCGCCGCGCAGCCAGCCTTTTAAAAAGCCGGAAATAAACGCGTCGCCCGCGCCCAGCACATTGAGCACGTCGACCCGCACGCCGGCATAATTGAAGGCGTCATCGAGATTGGCGGGAATCGCCGCCTCGATCACGGCGCAACCCAGGGGGCCACGCTTGACGACCAGGGTGGCGCTGCTGGCGGCACGCACGGCACGCAGGGAAGCGAGGATATCGGCGCCGCCGCCGGCGATCATGAATTCCTCTTCCGTGCCGACGATCAAGTCAAACTGCGGCAAGATGCCTTGCAGGTGGCGGGTCACCCCTTCGCTGGAAACAAAGCGCGTCTCGCCATCGGCCTTGCCCGACAAGCCCCACAGCACGGGCCGGTAGTCGATGTCGAGCACGGTGCGCACATCGTTGGCCCGGGCCAGTCCCAGCGCCCGGGTGCTGACATCATGCATGGCCGCCGTGGAAAAATGCGTGCCGGTAATTAATAAAGCCTTGCTGGAGGCGATAAAATCTTCGTCCACCGAGGCAGGTTCGATGGCCATGTCGGCGCAGTTTTCGCGGTAAAAAATCAGCGGAAACGTGTGTTTATCCTTGATGCCCAGCATCACCAGCGCCGTCAGCCGATCCTGGTCGATGCCCACGTGGCTGACGTCGCAGCCTTCGCGGGCCAGGGTGTCGGTCAGGAAACGGCCCATATGGTCGTCACCCACCTTCGACAGCATGGCCGATTTCAAGCCCAGGCGGGCCGTGCCGAACGCCACGTTGGCGGAAGAACCGCCCAGGTATTTGGCAAAGCTCGTCACGTCTTCCAGCGGGCTGCCGATCTGCTGCGCGTACAGGTCCACGGCCAGGCGGCCCAGGCAAATCACATCGAGCGCACGGCCGTGGGCAAATTGTGTCGTATTTTTCATGGCTATCCTTAGATCGTGACACCGTCGAGTTCATTCATCAGCGTTTGCATTTCTGCACCGCCGGCCATCATGTCCAGTACTTCATCCTTGGAAACAGTTTCCTTGGTGTAAGTGCCCAGGGACTTGCCCCGGTTCAGCAAGGTGAAGGAATCGCCCACCGGATACGCATGGTGCACATTGTGGGTAATGAAAATCACGGACAAGCCCCGTTCGCGCGCCTTGTAGATCAGCTTCAGGACATTGAACGATTGCTTGACGCCCAGCGCAGCCGTCGGCTCGTCGAGGATCAGCACTCTTGCGCCGAAGTGGATCGCGCGGGCGATTGCCAGGCACTGGCGCTCGCCGCCGGACATGGTGCCCACGGCCTGGTGCGGGTCGCGCACCATGATGCCCATCTCGGCCAGCTTGTCGCGCGCGGTGGTGGCCGCGTATTCCATGTCCATCACGGGCAAGACGCCAAACATTTTCTTGATCGGCTCGCGGCCCATGAAGAAATTGCGCGCCACCGACAGCAAGGGTACCAGCGCCAGGTCTTGATACACAGTGGCTACGCCCAGGTCCAGCGCTTCTTTTGGCGAGTTAAAACTGACGGGCTGGCCATCGACCAGGTATTGCCCGGTGGTTGGCCGGTGCACGCCGGCCAGGGTCTTGATCAGGGTCGACTTGCCGGCGCCGTTGTCGCCCAGCAAGCAATGCACTTCGCCGGGTTTCAAACGCAAAGTGACGTTTTGCAAGGCGATCACGGAGCCGAAACGTTTGCTGATATTTTCCAGCGCAAGGATGTGTTCGCTCATGGCTTATCTCGCTTCCGTGACGCGTGCACGGATAAAGTTGTTGAACAGCACCGCGATCAGCAGCATCACGCCGAGGAAGACGCGGAACCAGTCCGAATTGATATTGGTGTAAGTGATGCCGATCTGCACCACGCCGAAGATCAGCGCGCCGAAGCAGGCGCCGACCACGGAACCGTAGCCGCCCGTCAGCAAGGCGCCGCCGATGACGGCCGCGATAATCGCTTCGAATTCCTTTTGCAAGCCACGGTCGGCGGCGGCCGAGCCCACATCAAATACTTGCAAGGTGGCAAACAGGCAGGCGCAAAACGCCGTGAAGACAAACAGCGAGACCTTGATGGTTTTCACGGGCACGCCCACGTTCTTGGCCGCATTGGCGTCGCCGCCGACGGCAAAAATCCAGTTGCCGATGCGGGTGCGGGCCAGGACAAAGCCAGCCACCAGCGCCAGCACTGCCCACCAGACGATGACCTTGGGAATGCCTTTCACCAGCGGCGCGCCATTGTCGAGCGCGGTGATCCAGCCTGCCTTGGCCATCCAGACAAACAGCGAGGTGCCCACTTCGCCGTGGAACAGGGTGGTCGCGAGCCAGTCATTGGCCGCCAGGTCGCCGATGCCGCTGACGATGGTGCGGTTGGCAAACATGATCGACAAGGCCAGGGTCAGGCCGCGCAGGATGAACAGGAAAGCCAGGGTGACGATGAAGGAAGGCAAACGGGTTTTGATGACCAGGTAGCCATTGAGCCAGCCCAGCGCCATCGAACCGGCAAATGCAAACAGAATCGCGGCCCACACGGGCCAGTGGAAATACACGGAAGGGATGGCGATCATCATGCCGGCAAAACCGATCATGGAGCCGATGGACAGGTCGAACTCACCGGCAATCATCAGCACGCAGGCGCCGATGGCGATGATGCCCAGGTAAGCGGCCACTTGCGCCCAGTTGACCACGCCGTCCAGGTTGAACATGCCGGAATCGCCGGCCGTCAGGATGAAGAAAGCGAAGACCAGGATGGCGCCCGAGATCGAGGCAAATTCCGGCCGGCCGAACAGGCGCTTGATCCAGCTGACCTGGCCCACCCGCTCGTCCTTGCCAGGATGGGTCGGTGGCTGGACTGGCGGCGTGCCGGCAGCGGCCACGCCGCCCTGTTCCACGCTTAATTTCACGGTACTCATGCTATGTCTCCCTTGTTTTATAGCAAGCTGCCAGCCTGGCCCGACATCAACAGTCGCGGGCGGCAGCACCCGCGCGCCGGCAGAACTGGCCTGCGCGCGGGGACAACGTTGTTACTGCGATGAATGGAAAGTAGATGCTTAGCGGAATTGGCCGGCGTACTTCTCGACCTTGGAAATATTGTCCTTGGTCACGTAACCAGGACCGGAACCGATATGGCGCGGGCCATACGAAGGCGCCAGGCCATATTCCGCCAGGCGTGCCTTGAACTTGGGATTGTTCATCAGTTTTTCGCGTACCTTGGCCAGGTCGGTAGTCTTGTCCTGTTTCATGATGGCCAGCACGGCGACGGGGATATAGCCTTGCAAATAGGGCTGCTGGTCGATGGCGAACTGGATGCTGCCATCCTTGATGCCTTTCGAAATATCATCGGACAAGTCGAAGGTGGCAAACCAGATCTTGCCTTTCAGTCCCATTTTTTCCAGCGCTTTCAAGGAGGAGTGGGCCGAAGTCGGGCCCAGCGCCAGCACGGCCTGGGTTTTCGGATTGTTGCGCAGGTAGGCGCTGAGTTTACTTTCGATGGTGGTCGGATCTTCCCCCACGTCCAGGGTGGCCGCCTTGAAGTCGACGCCGATTGCTTCGGCAAAGCCACGGCAGCGCTCGAACGACGAGGGATTGGTGGCGTAATGATTGACACACACAAACGATTTGATGCCGGCCGCCTTGGCTTTTTCACCAGCGCCCTTGCCTGCCTCGTATTCAGGCTGGCCCACGTGCATCACGGCGCCCAGCTGCTCGCTTTGCGCCAGGGTGCCCGAGTTGATGGTAATGAATGGGATTTTCTTGGCGGCAACCAGACCCAGCGGTTTTTGCAGCACGCTGAAGTCGGCGATGCTGACGATCACGCCATCATAGTTGCGGGCCGCCGATTGCTCGACCAGCCGCGCCATGTCGGCCAAGTCGCCATTCGGGGGATTGCGGTAGTCGACGGTGACGTTGAAATCTTCACCAGCTTGCTTGACGGAATTTTTGATGGTGTTCCACCAGGAATCGGAGTCCGGCGCATGGCTGATCAGCACGAATTTCTCGCCGGCCGCGTGGCTGGCGCCCATGCCCAGGGTCAAGCCCAGACCCAGGCTCAGGATGGCTAGACTCTTGAGTATTCCCTTACGCTTATTGCTTTGCATGAATGTCTCCTTGAAGGATTAATTTTTATAGTTGCCAGCTTTATAGCGTGTCACCGGCAGTCCCAAACAAGCTGGCAAGACCGATGCACTGCGCACAGCTTAGGCCACAAAAAAAACAAATGCAATAAAATTTTCAAAATAAATTTAAATAGAAAATCGTTTCTATTTTTAGCATTCACTCCTATAATTCTCGCCAGAACCGGCCGCCTCCCACCATCCATCGCGGCCCCGCAAGCAGACAAGGAAGAACCATGGCAGCAACCGCCCCCATCGAACAATTGATGCAGCATATCGCCGCCGAATACGACAGCCTGTCGCGCCAGTTGAAAGTCATCGCGCAATACATCGAAAAGCACCGCGCCAGCCTGATGCTCGAACGCATCAGCGACATCGCCGCCGCCTGCGACGTGCAGCCCTCGGCCATCGTGCGCTTTGCGCAGCGCTTCGGCTATTCCGGTTTCAGCGAAATGCAGGACGTATTCCGCCAGGCCTACACCGACCAGGCCGGCGCCACGCCCGATTACCAGCAGCGCATCCGCAAGCTCATTTCCACCCGCGACGCAGCCCTGAGCGTGGGCGACCTGACGCGCGAATTCATCGGCGCCAGCAGCACCGGTCTCGATGACCTGGGCGCCAGCCTCGATGACGCGCAGCTGGAAGCGGCCGTCAACCTGTTATTAAAAGCAGAAAATATTTATGTGATCGGCGTGCGCCGCTCATTCCCGATCGCCTCTTACATCGCCTACGCCCTCGAACACACGGACAAGCGCGCCCACCTGGTTTCCGGCCTGGGCGGCATGCACCGCGAGCAGATGCGCAGCATACGCCCACGCGATGTGGCGATCGCCATCAGTTTCTCGCCTTACGGCAAGGAAACCCAGCAGTGCATCAAGCTGGCGCAAGACAAGGGAGCGAAAGTCCTGGTGATTACCGACAGCAAGCTCGCGCCGCTGGCGCGCAGCGCCGATGCGCTGTTGACCGTCACCGAGGGCAGCGCCTTCGCCTTCCGCTCACTGACCAGCACCATCTGCCTGTGCCAGGCGCTGTTCATCGCGCTGGCCTACAAACTAGAGCTCGACATCGAAGAAATCCATCACCCAGGAGAACATGATGATTGAAGTAGCATTGTTTGGCGCCGGACGTATCGGCAAGATCCACGCGGCCAACCTGGCCGCCCAGCCCGGCGTCCGCTTCAAGTACGTGGTTGACGTCAATGCGGAAGCGGCCGCCGCGCTGGCGACCCAGCATGGCGGCAGCAGCGCCAGCATTGAAACGGCGCTGGCGGACCCGGCCATCAAGGCGGTGGTGATCGCGTCCAGCACCGACACGCACGCCGACCTGATCCTGCGTTCGGCCACTGCCGGCAAGGCCATCTTTTGCGAAAAACCGGTCGACCTGACGATTGACCGGGCCCGCGCCTGCGCCGCGGCTGTCAAGGAAGCTGGCGTGCTGTGCATGCTGGGTTTCCAGCGCCGCTACGACCCGACCTTTGCCGCCGTCAAGCGCCGCATCGAGGCCGGCGAAATCGGCACGCCGGAAATGCTGGTCGTCACCAGCCGCGACCCCGGCCCGCCGCCCGTGAGCTATATCAAGGTATCGGGCGGCATCTTCAAGGATATGCTGATCCACGATTTCGATATCTTCCGCTGGATACTCGACGACGAAGCCGTCAGCGTGCACGCCACGGGCAGCTGCCTGGTGGACCCGGCGATTGCCGAAGCGGGCGACCTGGACAGCACCGTGGTGACCATCCGCACGGCCAGGGGCCGCTTGTGCCAGATCAATACCACGCGCCGCGCCGCCTATGGCTACGACCAGCGCTTCGAAGTGCTGGGCAGCAAGGGCATGCTACAGGCCGGCAACCACAAGCCGACCGAAGTGACCGCCTACGGCGCAGACCACGTCAGCGAGGACAAGCCGGAAGACTTTTTCCTGGAACGCTACCGCGTGGCTTACGCCCAGGAAATGGCGCACTTCTTTGACGCTCTCACCAATGGCACGCCGCTGCGCACCACCGTGCACGATGGCCTGAAGGCGCTGGAACTGGCGGAAGCGGCTACCATCTCGTGGCGTGAACAGCGTGTGGTGAACCTCTAAAAACAAAAATACTGGAGACACATCATGTCATCACCAAAATTACGCATCGGCATAGTCGGCCTGGGAAGGCTGGGCCAGCGCCATGCCATCAACCTGGTGCAGCGCGTGCCGAACGCGGAAGTGGTCGCCGCCTGCAGCCCCGTGCCCGCCGAACTGGACTGGGCCGCCAGCACCCTGGGCATCACCAACGGCTATACCGATTACGACGCTTTATTAAGCCACCCGGGCCTGGACGCCGTCTTTCTCGTCACGCCCACTTCCTTGCACGCGGAGCAAATCATTGCCGCCCTGCGCGCTGGCAAACATGTGTTTTGCGAAAAACCGCTGTCGCTGGACCTGGCCGATTGCCTGAAGGTGGAAGCGGAAGCGGCGCGCCACCCGCAACTGGCCACCATGATCGGTTTCGTGCGGCGCTTTGACGCCAGCTACCATGACGCGCAGCAAAAAATTGCCCAAGGGCTGATCGGCAAACCGTATCTGGTGCGTTCGCAAACCTGCGACCAGAACGACCCCAGCGGCGCCTTCATGCGTTTTGCGCCCACCAGCGGCGGCATTTTCCTCGATTGCAGCGTGCACGATATCGACCTGGCACGCTGGCTGCTGGGCAACCCCATCCCCAGCCGTATTTACGCGACCGGCACGAATGCCATCCACAAGGGTTTACAGGAATATGGCGATGTCGACAATGGCCTGGCCACGGTGGAATTTTCCGATGGCAGCATGGCCACCTTCATGGCCTCGCGCACCATGGCGCATGGCCATGAAACCCTGACGGAAGTATTCGGTACGCAAGGACGCTTGACGATCGGCAGCAATCCACGCCTGAACCGGGTCGATATTGCAGATGTGCATGGCGTGCGCAATGAATGCACGCCCGACTTCTACGCCCGCTTCGCCGACGCCTTTTTGATCGAGGCGCAGGAATTCACGGACGCCGCGCTGGGCAGGCGCCAGCTGTCGCTGACCCTGCACGACGCCACGGAAGCAACCCGCATCGGCCTGGCCATGACGCAAGCCATGCGTGAACAACGCATCATCGAGTTTTAAGCCGCCGAAGCCGCCTGGGTCTGCGCCGGCTGCACGGCCAGGCGCAGACCCATGGCGCGCAGAATCGCCGTGATGGTGGTGAGCGAGGGATTGCCCTCGCTGGATAAGGTGCGGTACAGCTGGGTGGAATTGAGCCCCGCTGCTTCCGCCACCGCCTGCACGCCGCCAAAGGCGGTGGTCAGCTGGCGCAGCACGATCAGCAGTTCAGCATGCTCACCATCCATTAAAATATTGTTGATCAGCTCGACGGCGAATGCGGGATCGTCGCGGTAGAGTTCGGCCATCGCCTCGTCATGCCCTCTGTCTCTCATGCTCCCTCTCCTTCCAGTCCCGCCAGTACAGGCAAGCCTGATCGATATCGTGTGCTTGCGTGCGCTTGTCTCCAGCGCACAGCAATAAAATCAAGTGTGGACCGGACAGCGCATAATACACGCGGTAACCGGGCCCCACATCGATGCGCAATTCCCAGACGCCATCGCGGCAAAATTGATGATCACCCAGGTTGCCCGTCGCAACGCGCAAGACACGCCGGATGACGGCCAGGCGGGCAGTACTGTCGCGTTGGCGCCGCAACCAGTCCGTATAGATGTCCTTGCCACTGTGGTTCAGATAATGACGGAGCTGATACACGATATTCGTCCATAAACGAGAAAACATCAAGGAAAAAATACATCAAACCAGATGCAGTCCCCATCTTGCGGCCAAATACCACGCCACGGCAGAGAAAGCAGTGCACGGCTGATCCATATCAAGGTGTTCATGCACAATATCTGCATGGCAAGCCCTACCCCGTTCCACAGTGTTCTATACTGACTGCGCCGCCAGCGCCACATGGCCCTGGCCACCTCAAAGGACACCGCATTGAACGCAATCGCCGAGATCGCCAACGTGGCTGAACGCTACGTCAAACTGGTACTGGCCATGGGCCAGCATGACGCTTCCTATGTCGACGCCTATTACGGCCCGCCCGGCTGGCAAGACGATGCCATCGTTCAGCAACTGACGCTGGCGGACATCGCCATGGGTGCGCAGGCAGCGCTGGCGCGCCTGCCATCGACAGCCGGCTTGCCGAAAGAACTGGCCCTGCGCGCCTTGAACCTGGACAAGCAGTTGCAGGCGCTGCTGGCCAGAGTAGAGATGATGCAAGGCAAACGTTTGAATTTTGACGAGGAAAGCGCGCGCCTGTACGACGCCGTCTCGCCCCACCACGAGCGCGCATATTATGAAAACCTGGTGGCCGAGATCGACGCCTTGCTGCCAGGAACAGGCACCGTCAGCGAACGTGTCAACGCTTTCCGCGCGCAGTTGATCATTCCCGCAGACAAGCTGCGCGCCGTGATGGACGCCGCCATCCGCGCCGGGCGCGAGCGTACCTTGCGCCATATCGCCTTGCCCGAGGGAGAAGATTTTGTGCTGGAGTTCGTCAGCGACAAACCGTGGAGCGGCTACAACTGGTACAAGGGCAACTATCAAAGTGTGATCCAGATCAACACGGATCTGCCCGTGTATATCGACCGCGCCGTCGACCTCGGTTGCCACGAAGCGTATCCCGGCCACCACGTCTACAATGTGCTGCTGGAACGCGACCTGGTGCGCGCCAGGGATTGGGTCGAGTACTGCATCTATCCCCTGTATTCGCCGCAATCGCTGATCGCCGAAGGCACGGCCAATTACGGCATCGAACTGAGTTTCACGGATGATGAAAGGCTGACTTTCGAGCAGCAGGTGCTGTATCCGCTGGCCGGCCTGGACCCGGCGCTGGCGCCCCGCTACGCACAGTTGAACCGCTTGCTGGCCAGACTCAGTTATGCCGACAACGACATCGCACGCCAGTATCTGCAAGGCACGCTCACGCGTGAAGAGGCGCTGGAATGGCTGGTCAACGTGCGTTTGTATCCGGCTGAAAAATCGTCCCAGCGCTTGCAGTTCTACGATGCGATGGGCGCCTACGTGATCAATTACAATCTGGGGCAAGACATGGCGAAAGCCTATATCGAGCGCCAGGGCAGCACGCGTGAGCAGCACTGGGCCGCGTTTCGTGACCTGATGTCGTCACCACGCGTACCCAGCGATCTCTTGAACTGATCACCTGATACAGGGGCACCGCATGAGCATGTACCAAAAAGCAAGTTCCACCCTGCTATTTGCACTGGCATGCCAGGCGGCCCTGCTGGCGCCGGCAGCCGCCCGCGACGATACGCCCCTGAGCGCTCGCCAGCAGGCACTGATGGCCACCGTGGTCGGCAACGCGGCCCATCCCCGCATCCTGCAAGTGAGCCTGGCCGAACTGCATCCCACGCAGCCGGCCATCGGCTACGACCAGGTATATTACAAGCTGGGCCGTTATGCCGCCGAAGACCAGCACATCGCCGAGATCGAGAAACCCAAGAAATTTTCCGACCTGTGCGAAGCCAATGGCCAGGGCGATGTATTGCCCGGCACGGCCAACGTGGCAGGCGCCACCCTGGGCGCACCGCCGCCCGGCTACCGCTGCAAGGCGGCGGTCGGCAGCCGCCCCAACGATATGAAAACGGTGGTGATCGGCCCTCAGGGCAAGCTCTACCTGACCGATGGCCACCATACGCTGTCCACTTTCTGGGATGCCGACAATGGCCGCAACCACCAGCTGAAGGTATGGGTCAAGGTCAGCGACAATTACAGCCAGCTCAGCGAACCGGCGTTCTGGGCCCGCATGGAAAAGGAAAACAAGGTCTGGCTCAAGGATGGCAAGAACCGGCCCGTCACGCCGCAGCAATTGCCAAACACCATCGGCCTCGGGTCGCTGGGCGATGATCCCTACCGCGCCCTGGTGTATTTCACCCGCGAAATCGGCTACGAGCCGCCATCGCAAGCGGCGGAATTCCTCGAGTTTTACTGGGCCGACTGGCTGCGCAAGGTGGTGAAACTGGACGACTATCGCTTGAGTGACGCGGCCAGCTACAGCGCGGCCATTCTCGCGGCCGCGCAAGCGATGGTGGCGCTCGACAAGGACGCCATCGTCAGCCATGGCAAGAGCGCCGCCAGCCTGGGCGCGATGGACAAGGTCGACAGCGAAGAACTCGATGACCTGACGGGCAAGAAAGGCAAGCTGAACTACGCCATCGCCTGGCGGCGTGGACTGGCACGCTGAAGGAGATGGCTAACAACTGTTGTAAGCAAGCACAAGGGGCTGGGTAAACATCTTGCCAGCCTCCGCCCTCTCCCTGCGATGGTTATAATCAAATGCTAACCAATCCAGGAGTATCGATGAGCCGTCTTGTCGCCAGTATTATTTTTTCCGCCCTGTCAGCAAGCCAGGCAGTTGCAGCCACCACCACTGTTGCGGAATTCAATCCCGGCGCATACAAGCTGCAAAACGGACAGATCAATGAAGTGATGGTGTTGGGAACAGCCCATCTGTCACAACTGCCGAAAACATTCGACGGGGCCAACCTGAACGGCTTGATCGACCGCCTGGCAGAATGGAAGCCGCAAGCCATCGCCATCGAAACAGTCTCCGGGATGCAATGCGCTTATATGCGCAGCTACCCGCAACGCTATAGCAGCAGTATCAAATCCTATTGCTGGGACCCTGCCCCGGCCAATGCCGCAACCGGCCTCGATGTGGTCTCAGCCAACGTTGAAGCCGAACGCATGCTCGCTAGCTGGCCTGCATCGCCATCGCCCGCACAACGCCGCAAGCTCGCTTCGCTGTTCCTGGCCGCCGGTGAGCGCCCCTCGGCACTGGTGCAATGGCTGCGCCTGCCGGCCGGCGAGCAGCACGCAGGCGACGGTTTGAATGACGACCTGGTCAGCATCCTCAACAAGCTGCGCGAGCGGCGCAGTGAAGACTCGCTGCTCTCTGCCATCCTGGCGGCAAAGAGCGGACACGAACGGCTTTACTCCATGGACGACCATACGGCGGATATGCCTGATGCTGATCCAGGTGATCAGAAAGCTTCCAACGAAGCCGTCATGAAAGCCTGGAATAATCCAGCCTCGGCGGAACGCCAACGACTGGGCATGGAAGCGAACAAGCAATTGACGACACCATCTGGCGTATTGTCCATGTACCGCATCCTGAACCAGCACGGCATGGCCGACCTGACGTTCCGCAGCGACTTCGGCGCCGCGCTGGAAGAATCGTCGCCCAAGCATTACGGCCGACAATACGTGGCCTATTGGGAAGTACGTAACTTGCGCATGGCCGCCAATATCCGCGAAATGATGACGCCGCGCCCTGGCATCCGTACCCTGGTCATCGTCGGCGCTTCGCATAAAGCCTATCTGGAAGCGTACTTGAACCAGATGCATGACGTGCGCATCATCCCTACCGACGATACCTTGCGCTGATTTCCGCGCGGGCCGCTCTGTCAGGCAATAGCGGCAGCCTCGAGCGCGCTGGCGATAAAGGCCACGCTGCTGTGTAGCGCCGCCTGCGATTCGGGCTGGTGCGCCGCGACGAAATGCCAGGCGTGGAACATGCCTGGCCAGGACTCCAGGGTCACCCGCACGCCGCTTTCGGCAAGATGCGTCGCCAGGCGCAAGGCGTCGCTGAGCATGACTTCGGATTCGCCGATCTGTATCATGATCGGCGGCAGCCCCTTGACGTCGGCAAACACGGGCGACGCCAGCGGCGCATCGGCTGGCGCACCGCCCAGGAAAAAGCCCGCCATGATATCGAGCCCTGCCTTTGAGACGGTCGGATCGATGCCATCACGCGTGACCATCGAGGCCCCCGTATGCTGCAAATTGGCCCAAGGCGAAATCGCCACGCCAGCGGCCGGCAGCGGCAAGCCTTGCTCCCTGGCCGCCACCATGGCCGTCACCGTCAGCGCGCCACCGGCCGACTCGCCGATCAGCACGATTTTATGGGCAGCGATACCGGACGCCAGCAAGCCCGCGTAAAACTGCAACGTGTCGTCTATCGCGGCCGGAAAAGGATGTTCAGGCGCCAGCCGGTACGCCGGCAGGTACACCCTGCTCCCCAGCGCCTTGGCATAGTTGCCGCCTATGCCAAGATATGACGACGGGTCGCCCACCAGATACGCGCCGCCGTGGATATACACGGCCACGGCGTCGCTGGCCAGGTGCGCCGGGGTGATCAACAAACCGGGCACGCCACCCAGCGTGACCGCTTCCACCGTGACATCCTGTGGCGGCAGGTTTTGCGCCAGCACCGTGTTGTACGCCGTGCGCACTGCCGCCATCGCGCCAGCGTCCTCCTGGTTCACCAAGGCCATTCCCACCTCGGTGGAAATGGCGTTCCATTGATCGATAAATTGCCGGGTTTGTGTTGTCAGCATGTTGTATTCCATCCATTTCAAAGTGTCCAACGCCTGATTGGCGAGCACGGACATCGTAGCGAAATGAATGGGGAACCGGCCTCTACTCTGAGGCGACGCAAGTGATCCGCCCACTGCATCGCCCTCCGTTATGAAAGGCTAGTCCGTATGGCCAGGGCAGATCGGAGTCGAGATGAAGGCGCGGCCACGCCAGATTGACGGCCATCGCAAATACAAATTGCAATATTGGCAGTTTTCGCATGTCATCAAGCCGACATATTTCCCCGTTAGCATACCGGCACTTTTATGCCGACAACAACGGGAGAACCATGTTCCAGCCTCACAGCGCCTTGCGCCGCACGACCTTATCGATTTCTCTGGCCCTGGCGCTGGGCACCGGACTGACAGCTTGCGGCGGCAGCGACACGCCAGGCGCCGCAGCTGATCCCGTCGCATCGGCACGCATCGTCAGTATCGTGGCCGCCACCGGCAAGGCGCTGGCCGGCAGCGTCGTCAATGTGTACGACGCCACCCAGACCAGGGTCGGCTTCAGCGCAACCGATGCCAGCGGCAAGATCAACGTGGCCATCAGCGCCACGGCGAAAGCGCCGTTCCTGATCACCGGCACGACGCCAGACGGCACCACCCTGTACTCGGTATCGCTGACTGAAAAAAACATCAACCTGACGCCGCTGACCTCCGTGATCGCCATGCAATTGCTGGGCGCCACGCCAACCGCCGCACCGGCCGCCACCCTGGCCGCGATCGATGCAGGCAAGCTGAAAACGGCGCAAACCCAGCTGGCTACGGCGCTGGCGGCGCCACTGCAAACCCTGGGCATGGCGGCCAACTATGATTTCGTCAACGGTCCATTGACCCCGAGCAGCAAAGACCCGGCCGACATCCTGCTGGACAATGTGCAAGTCAAGCAGAATGGCGCCGACATCGATATTCTCAATGCCAGCGGCAGCATCGTGGCGCAGATCGTTGGCGGCGGCGCGCCTGTCGCCACCGGCAAGAGCGTGCTGGAAACGCCACCGGTACTGAACGCCCGCCAGCAGACCCTGGCTGCCACGGCGGCCGGCACCGACGCCGCGCCCGTCTTCCTGCAAGTGTCGCTCGATGAATTGCACCCGACGCAGCCGGCCATCGGCTACGACCAGATTTACTACAAGCTGGGCCGCTATGGCGCGGAAGACCTGGTCATGGCCAAGACCAACAAGCCGAAAAAATTCGCCGACCTGTGCGAAGCGAACGGCCAGAGCGACGTGCTGACCAAAACGGCCAACGTGGCCGGCGCCACCCTGTCCAACCCGCCCGCCAGCTTCCAGTGCAAGTCGCCAGTAGGCAGCAGCCCCGGCGACATGAAGACGGTCGTCATCGGCCCGAACGGCACCCTGTACCTGACCGATGGCCACCATACCTTCACCAGCTTCTGGGATGCCGACAATGGCCAGAACCACCAGCTCAAAGTCTGGGTCAAGGTGACCGACAACTTCAGCAAGCTCAATGAATACGATTTCTGGACGCAGATGAAGAAGGCCAACAAGGTCTGGCTGAAGGATGGCAGCAACAAGGCGATCGCCACCAGCCAGCTGCCGGCCGCCATCGGCCTGAAATCGCTGGGCAACGACCCGTATCGCTCGCTGGTGTACTTCACGCGCGACGCCGGCTACATCGTGCCGACGCCATCGACGGAATTCCTCGAGTTTTACTGGGGCGACTGGCTGCGCAACAAGCCCGTGGTCGACATGTCGAAAGTCGACACCAGCGACGTGACGAGCTATATGGCTACCATTACAACGGCCTCGAAAGCCATGGTGGCGCTGCAAAAGACCGATATCGTCAGCGGCGGCATGACGGCCGCCAGCCTGGGCTGGAGCGGCGTCTTCAACCAGGCGGCGCTGGACGACCTGGTCACGCCGACCGGCAAGCTGACCTACGCCATCGCCTATAAAAAATCGCTGGCAAAATAAAGCCCGGCGCTGCTACGCAAAAAAGCCCGCTTATCGTTGCGATAAGCGGGCTTTTTAATGGGGCTACCGGCAGCTTCAGGCGATACGTTCGCCATTCGCAGGATCAAACAAGGCAGCCTTGGACAGGTTGAACGACAGCTGCATCGCCTGACCCGGCTTGACGGCCTCGCGCGGGTGCGTGCGGCAGGTCACGGCGGCGCCATTCAAACGCGTCGTCAGCAAGGTATCGGGACCGGTCGGCTCGACCAGGTCGACCAGGCAGCTCAGTTCTTGGCCCACGTCGCCATGCGCGCTGCTGGTGTCGGTAATCTGTTCCGGGCGCACGCCCAGGATCACCTCGCGGCCCGCATAGGCACGCAGCTTCTCGGCCTCGAACGGCAGTGTCAGGCGCAGGTTCTGGCCTGCATTCTCGATGCCGACAAACACCTCGCTGCCTTGGATCACGGGTTTCACCGTGATGAAGTTCATCGATGGCGAACCGATGAAGCCTGCCACAAACAGATTGGCCGGATTGTCATAGATTTCCTGCGGCGTGCCCAGTTGCTGCACCACGCCATCCTTCATCACGGCGATCAAATCGCCCATGGTCATCGCTTCGATCTGGTCATGCGTGACGTAGACGATGGTGGCCTTCAAGCGCTGATGCAGGCGCTTGATTTCGGCACGCATCTCCACGCGCAGCTTGGCGTCCAGGTTCGACAGCGGTTCGTCGAACAGGAACAGCGAAGGCTTGCGCGAAATGGCGCGGCCCATGGCCACGCGCTGGCGCTGGCCGCCCGACAGTTGCGCCGGACGGCGGTCCAGCAAGTGCGTGATCTGCAGGGTTTCGGCGACGCGGGCGACGATTTCTTCCTGCTCGTGCTTGGGTACCTTCTTCACGTTCAGGCCGAAGGCGATATTCTCGCGCACCGTCATCGATGGATACAGGGCGTAGGACTGGAACACCATGGCGATGTCGCGGTCCTTCGGTGGCAAGTCATTGACGACCTTGCCGTCGATCAGGATCTCGCCCGAGGTGACGCTTTCCAGGCCTGCCACCATATTGAGCAGGGTCGATTTGCCGGAGCCGGAGCCGCCGACGAGGATCAGGAACTGGCCATCCTTGATTTCGATGTCGATGCCTTTCAAGACTTCGACGCCATTGGTGTACACCTTGCGGATGCTGCGTATCGATAAACTGGACATGTAGTATTTCCTTAACCTTTGACTGCGCCCGCGGTCAGGCCGCGCACAAAATAACGGCCTGCGACCAGGTAGACCAGCAGGGTAGGCAGCGCGGCAATCACCGCGGCCGCCATGTTGACGTTGTATTCCTTCACGCCCGTGGACGTGTTGACCAGGTTGTTCAAGCCCACCGTGATCGGCTGCGAATCGCCGCTGGCGAAGACGATACCGAACAGGAAGTCGTTCCAGATCTGCGTGAACTGCCAGATGATGCAGACGACGAAAATCGGACCCGAGATCGGCAGCACGATCTTGCGGAAGATCAGGAAGAAGCCGGCGCCGTCGATACGGGCCGCCTTGATCAATTCTTCCGGCACGCCGATGTAGTAGTTACGGAAGAACAAGGTGGTGAAGGCCGTGCCGTACACCACGTGCACGAACACCAGGCCGGTGGTAGTATTGGCCAGGCCGAAGCTGCCCAGCAACTGGGCCATCGGCAGGATCACCACCTGGAACGGGATGAAGCAGCCTACCAGCAAGCCGGCGAACAGCACTTCGGAACCACGGAAACGCCAGTGTGCGAACACATAGCCGTTGAAGGCGCCCAGGAAGGTCGAGATCAGCACGGCGGGAATCACCATCTTGATCGAGTTCCAGAAGAACGGCTGCATGCCGTCGCAGGTCACGCCGGTGCAGGCGGAATCCCAGGCCTTGGCCCAGGAATCGAATTGCCATACCTGCGGCAAGGCCAGCAGGTTGCCGCTACGGATTTCATCGAGCGACTTGAACGACGTCGACAAGGTTACGTACAGCGGCACGATGTAGTACACCGCGAACAAAACCAGCAGCAGGTATAAAACCACCCGTCCCAGGGTGAGTCGGTTGTTAGTGCGTGTAGATGTCATCTCATTGCCTTTGCGCTGCGCGTTTCCAGGTACATCAGCGGCACCAGCACGGCCACGATGGTGGCCAGCATCATCATGGCCGATGCCGAGCCCAGGCCCAGCTGGCCACGGGTGAAGGAAAACTGGTACATGAAGATGGCGGGTACGGAAGACGAGTTGCCAGGTCCGCCGGCCGTCAATGCGATGACCAGGTCAAAACTCTTGATGGCGATATGCGCCAGGATCAGCAGCACGCTGAAGAACACGGGCCGCATGGCCGGGATCACGATGCGCCAGTAAATGGTCGGCAAGGATGCGCCATCGACCTGCGCCGCCTTGATGATTTCATCGTCGATGCCGCGCAGGCCGGCCAGGAACAGCGCCATCACGAAGCCTGACGATTGCCACACGCCGGCGATCACCACCGTGTAGATGGCCATGTCGGAATTGACCAGCCAGTCGAAGGTGAACGAGGTCCAGCCCCAGTCGTGCATGACTTTTTCCAGCCCCAGGCTGGGGTTCAGCATCCACTTCCAGGCGGTACCGGTGACGATGAAGGACAGCGCCATCGGATACAGATAGATGGCGCGCAGCGCGCCTTCGGCGCGGATTTTCTGGTCCAGCAGGATGGCCAGGAACAGGCCGATCACGATGCTGCAACCGATGAACAGGAGACCGAAGATGCCCAGGTTCTTGAGCGAGGTCCACCAGCGCTCATTGCCGAACAGTTCGTAGTATTGCAGCAGGCCGGCGAACTCGTAGTTCGGCATCAGCCGCGATTCGGTCAGCGACAGCCAACCGGTCAAAATAATGAAACCATAGACGAATATCAGGCTGGCGATGAGCGTCGGGCCCAGCACCATCTGTGGTATCCATCGGTCAAAATGCTTGCGTAGGGACATAAGACAGCCGTAGAAGTAGAACTGCGTGTGGCTATCGCGCTGGCAGGCGCCCGGCGATAGCCTGCGGTGATGCAGAAAGCGCCGGCGGTCAGGCCGGCGCCGTCGTGATTACTTCACTTTTGCCGCTTTGGCCAGTTCGGCAACCGCGTCTTTCGAGCTCATGTTGGTGTTCATGAACTTGGCGATCACGTCGAAGATCGCGCCCTGGGTGGCCGATGGCAAGGCCATGCCGTGGGCGAACGATGGCACCAGCGCGCCGGTCTTGTTGGTCGCATCCATGTCGTCCATCGACTTGATGGCGCAGGCATCGAACTTGTCACGCGAGACGCCCGAACGCACCGGGATGGAACCCTTGTTCAAGTTGAAGATCGACTGGAACTTCGGATTCATGATGGCGTTGGCCAGGGCGATCTGCCCTTTCTTCGCATTCGCATCCTTTTGCGTGAACATGGCAAACGAGTCGATGTTGAAGGTGTAGGCCTTGTCGGTACCCGGTGCGGCGACGCACTGGTAATCCTTGCCCGGCACTTTGCCGGCGGCGGTGAATTCGCCCTTGGCCCAGTCGCCCATGAACTGGAAAGCTGCCTTGTTGTTGATGACCATGGCGGTGGCCAGGTTCCAGTCGCGGCCTGGCGCATCCTTGTCGATGTAGGTCTTGACCTTGCCCAGGGTGTCGAACACCTTGATCATGGTCGGGCCGGTCAGTTCCTTCTGATCCAGCTTCAGGATGGCTTTTTTGTAGAATTCGGTGCCGCCCACGCCCAGCGCGACCGATTCAAACACGGTCGCGTCCTGCCATGGCTGGCCGCCGTGGGCAATCGCGATGCCGCCCGATTTCTTGACCTTGTCAGCCGCTTCGAAGAAGGCTGGCCAGGTGGTCGGGGTGCTGGTCACGCCGGCTTTTTTCAGCACTTCCGGGTTGACCCACATCCAGTTGACGCGGTGGACGTTGACCGGTGCGGCGACATAATGGCCTTTGTATTTCATGATGTCGGCGACCACTTTCGGCAGCACGCTATCCCATTTGCCTGGAATGGCGGCATCGTCGATATTGGCCAGCACGCCTTCAGCGCCCCATTCCTGGATCGATGGACCCTTGATCTGGGCGGCGGTCGGAGGATTGCCGGAAATGACGCGGGTTTTCAGCGCGGTCGCGGCGTTTTCGCCAGCGCCGCCAGCCACGGCGAAGTCTTTCCAGCCGAAGCCGCTTTCCTTGACGATCTGTTGCAGCTGACCGACGGACTTGGCTTCGCCGCCCGAGGTCCAGTAGTGCAGCACTTCGACATCGGTCGCGAACGCGCTGCCGGCGAATGCCAGGGTGGTCAGTGCTGCCAGTTGGGTGATCTTGAATTTCAGTTTCATCTCCACATTCCTTTTTTGATCAAGCTTTTAGGGGCTTCGGCACAGCAGGCCGAACAAGGTGAAAAATGCGCCTGTATCGGCGCTCTTGCGCGCCTGTCCGCACACAAACGGGCAGGCGCATCAGTCGAAAGCTGGCGCCGCCCATGACAAAGTTGCATAATAATTCATATCACGGGACGACGCCGAAAAGCGCATCCATCAGGATGCGCCAGGGTACTTAAAACCAGGTTTCGACCTGGAAGCCGTACGACGTGCCGCTGGTATTGTTGTTATACACCGGGCCCGAATTGTTGGCGGCGTTGACCGAGGCGGTCGCCGC
>NZ_JBMOUF010000013.1:0-174429 GCF_049319705.1 Janthinobacterium sp. Mn2066
TCTTCATGCAGAACTTTCAAAAATCTGAATTTGGAAAATTCTACTTTTAAACGCGATCATTTGGCGGGGGGATTACCAGGCTAAGGCTCTCAGTAGTAAATTTCTCGGACAAATAGCGTCACAGAAGATGGTACGCAACGCCGAACGAGAAGTTCTGATGGAGCGGGCATTCATCCAATTAATGCAAAAGGGTGAGTTACCCACTCGTCATCGTGTCGCGGCAGAAATGGAAAAATCAGGCCAGCTGTTCCGGCCCGAGGACAAAGCTTATTATCAAATACTTAGGGCTCAAATCTACAAATGAACGCTTTGTCTTGACAACCGAATTCCCTTAACAAAGGTTGGAAGCATAAGTTGTCGTTCGTGCAGATTCGGAAGCATGAGTTGTCGTTTGCGACAACTCATGCTTCCGAACCACACGCAAAACCCCCGCGCCCGTACCGGACGCGGATTCGAGTCCCGGCTATCGGCAGCGCTGGATAAAAAATAAAGGCCCCGTCGCTTGCGCTCGGGGGCCTTTATTTTTTATCCAGTGGTGGAGACGGCGGGAATCGAACCCGCGTCCGCAAGCACTCTACAGACAGTTCTACATACTTAGCACTATCATTTAATTTAACCGGTATGGCACGGATGTGCACGTTACATACAAGCGAGTCACCTATTATTTAGTCGAATGCTAAGTAACCCAGCATTAGACGAGTCCCTGTAAATGACTCCAGAGCTTTTGACGGCCCACCCCAGGGACGAGGTGTTCTAGAGCTAACAGCGATTAAGCTGCCAGTGCGTACGAGTTATCGTTTGCAGTTAAGTTTTTTCTGGGTGTATTTACGAGGTAACCAGCCCTCGGTATGCCCTGCGCTGCTTTGCAACCCACGTCGAAACCAGGTCGTCCCCACAGAACCTTCATTGTAGCGCAATCTTCACACTCTTGCATGATGCATTCGAGGTAAGCGGCGAAGGCAAGCGCATGCGCCTGCAAAAAAACGGCGATCAAGCCGCCAGCTGCCGCGCCCGCTCCGCCTTGACCACGTTCTGTACCAGTTCCAGCAACGCCAGTGGCGTATCGAGCAAATGATCCGCTTTCCAGTGTAGTGGTTCGACCGGGCCGCAATAGCCCCAGGCGCAGGCGATGGTGCGCATGCCGGCTGCGCGGCCGGCCTGGATGTCGCGCAGGTCGTCGCCCACGTACCAGCAGGCTTCCGGCGCCAGGTCCAGGCGGCGGGCCGCTTCCAGCAGGGGGGCGGGGTGGGGTTTCGGGTGGGGCATGGTGTCGCCGGAGATCACGCAGCCGGCTGCGCCCAGGCCGATCTGGCCGACCAGTTTATCCGTGAAGCGGGCGGCCTTGTTGGTGACGACGCCCCAGGCCAGGCCCAGGGCGCTCAAACCTTCCAAGAGGGCGGGGATGCCGTCGAATAAACGGCTTTCCACGGCCAGGGCCGCTTCGTAGTTGGAAAGAAAAGCGTCTTTCAGGGCTTCGTAGCCGCTTTCGCCGGGTGCTATGCCATACGACGCGCCGATCATGCCGCGCGCGCCGGCCGAGGCGGTGGGGCGCAGGATGTCGTAGGGGGTGGGCGCCAGCCCGTCGCGCGCGCGCAGGCGGTTGATGGCCGCTGCCAGGTCGGGCGCGGTGTCGGCCAGGGTGCCGTCGAGGTCGAACAGGATGGCGCGCGGCGCTGGCAGAAGGTTTGTGGTCATGGCGGTAGCTGGATCAGGATGAAAAATGGCGGCCGTAGCCGCCAGGGTGTGGTCTTGCCGCTCAGGCGGGGCGGGTGCAGGCCACCAGATAATTGACGCTGGTGTCGTTATTAAGTGAGTAAATCTTGGTTAATGGATTGTAGCCCATGCCACGCATGCTGTTGACATCCAGGCCGGCGCTGCGGGCAAATTGCGACAGTTCGGCCGGGGTGATGAATTTGTCGTAGTCGTGCGTGCCTTTCGGCAGCAAACGCAGCACGTATTCGGCGCCCAGGATGGCGAACAGATAGGCCTTGGCGTTGCGGTTCAGGGTCGACAGGAAGATGTGGCCACCTGGTTTCACCAGCGTCGCGCAGGCTTTGACGATGGCGGCCGGGTCAGGCACGTGTTCCAGCATTTCCATGCAGGTGACGACGTCGTACTGGCCTGCTTCGGCGTCGGCCATGGCTTCGGCGGCGATCAGCTTGTAGCGTACCTTGGCGCCCGATTCCAGGCTGTGCAGGTCGGCCACTTTCAAGGCTTTTTCGGACAGGTCGATGCCCGTCACGTCGGCGCCTTTGCGGGCCATCGATTCGGCCAGGATGCCGCCGCCGCAGCCGATGTCGATCACGCGCTTGCCGGCCAGCGGCACTTTTGCGTTGATCCATTCCAGGCGCAGGGGGTTAATTTCGTGCAGGGGACGAAACTCGGAAGTGGGGTCCCACCAGCGGTGGGCCAGCTCACTGAATTTTTGGATTTCAAGAGGGTCGGCGTTCATAGTGGAATGATAGCGGCAATTTCACGATCGGGCAGCCACGGACGAAAAAAAAACCCGCCGGGGCGGGGTTTTATCTGCTGCGCTTGACTTGATGCGGGTGTCAGGCGCTGGCGGTGAGGCGATTACTTGTTGCGGGTACCAACAACTTCGATTTCCACGCGACGGTTTTTCGCACGGCCTTCGGCAGTTTTGTTATCAGCAACAGGTTGTTTCTTGCCTTTGCCTTCGGTGTACACGCGGTTGCTTTCAACGCCTTTGGAGATCAGGTAGGCTTTGACAGCATCAGCACGACGTACCGACAGTTTTTGGTTGTAGGCATCGGTGCCGACGGAGTCGGTGTGACCCACAGCGATGATGACTTCCAGGTTGATGCCGCCCAGTTGAGCCGTCAGCTCGTCCAGTTTGGCCTTGCCTTCTGGTTTCAGCGTGGCTTTGTCGAAATCGAAGAATGCATCAGCAGCGAAGCTGACTTTTTCCGAGGTAGGAGCAACTGGTACTGGCACAACGACTGGCGCTGGTGCTGGAGCAGGAGCTGGTGCTACTGGCGGTGGTGGAGGAGCCACGCACTTGCCGTTTTGCAGGGTTTCTGGTTCTACGCACAGTGGAACGTCGCAGCCTGGCACCGCATCAGCTGGTGTCCAGTAGCCGGTACGCCAGCACAGACCGAATGGATCACGCACGATTACGCCGCGAGCATCTTGCACATAAGCGCTTTTTGGGCTTGGTGCTTTCAGATCGGTGGTCACTGGCGCGAACGGTGGCGAGGTTGGGGTTTGAGCCGAAGCCGAGCCGGCGATCACTGCGGTTGCAGCGAAAAACAGCGTTACAAATTTATTCATTCTTCTTTCCTTTCGGGGGGTAATATCCGCAGCACAACACTGCGCTACTGGTGCTACGTGCCGAGATTTTATCATGTAGACCACATGCGCTCGTTTCAGATTGTGAAACTAGCAATTAACTTCCCAGTTATTTTGCCACACGCACCGGGGGTGCACGACCGTGGTTAAATCAAAGCTTCCCGGATTTTAGACCGCCCGTTGTTTCTGCGCAACGAAAATGCCCAATTATGAAGCGCTTGTAACATTTGATTACTTTTTGTGCCTGTTTTATGGGCAGGGGGCTTGAAACCGTGTTGCTATTGTGCATTAGTGTGTCCTCTTGATAAGCACGGCTTCCCATGCCGGGCAAACAAGGCATGCACGGTCCTGGTGCAAACTGTTAATTTTTGCCGACCTGGCAATTTGTACTGATCGCAGGGCGCGCATGCTAAAATCGTGCGCTTGACTGTCACGGATGGGCACCAAGACCACGCCAGCAGCGCGCGGCACGGGGTCCACGACCACAGCCGCCTAGGATATGCAGTATTGCTCATACATTGCGTAACAGATAAGTTAACCACAGCCTGAGATCAGTCGAACCGCCAATGGATCAATTCGCAAAAGAAACAATTCCTATTTCCCTCGAAGAAGAGATGCGCAAGAGCTACCTCGATTACGCCATGAGCGTGATCGTCGGCCGGGCCTTGCCGGATGCACGTGACGGCTTGAAGCCGGTGCACCGCCGCGTCCTGTTCTCGATGCACGAGTCGAACTACGTGTGGAACCGTCCTTACGTCAAGTGCGCCCGCGTGGTCGGCGATACCATGGGTAAATATCACCCGCACGGCGACGCGTCGATCTACGACACCCTGGTGCGCATGGCACAGGACTTCTCGCTGCGCTACACGCTGGTCGATGGCCAGGGTAACTTCGGCTCCGTCGACGGCGACGCCGCCGCCGCGATGCGTTACACCGAGTGCCGCCTGGACAAGATCGCCAGCGAATTGCTGGCCGATATCGATAAAGACACGGTCGACTTCGCGCCCAACTACGACGGCAAGGAAAAAGAACCGACGGTGCTGCCGACGCGTATTCCCAACCTGCTGATCAACGGTTCCTCCGGTATCGCGGTCGGCATGGCGACGAACATTCCGCCGCACAACATTACCGAAGTCATCAACGGCGCGCTGCACGTGCTGCGCAACCCGGAATGCACGATCGACGAATTGATCGAGATGATCCCGGCGCCGGACTTCCCGACCGGCGGCATCATTTACGGCGTCTCGGGCGTGCGCGATGGCTATCGCACCGGCCGCGGCCGCGTGGTGATGCGCGCCAAGACGCACTTTGAAGAGTACGGCAAGGATGGCGGCCGCATCGCCATCATCGTCGACGAACTGCCGTTCCAGGTCAACAAGAAGTCCCTGCTGGAACGCATCGCCGAAAACGTGCGCGACAAAAAACTGGACGGCATTTCCGACATCCGCGACGAGTCCGACAAGTCGGGCATGCGCGTGGTGATCGAGCTGAAACGCGGCGAAGTGCCGGAAGTGGTGCTGAACAATCTGTACAAGCAGACCCAGTTGCAAGACACCTTCGGCATGAATATGGTGGCCCTGGTCGATGGCCAGCCGCGTTTGCTGAACCTGAAGCAGATGCTGCAATGCTTCCTGTCGCACCGCCGCGAAGTGGTCACGCGCCGCACCGTGTTCGAACTGCGCAAGGCGCGCGAACGCGGCCACGTGCTCGAAGGCCTGGCCGTTGCGCTGGCCAATATCGATGACTTCATCGCCATCATCAAGGCAGCGCCGACGCCGCCGATCGCCAAGGGCGAACTGATGTCGCGCGCCTGGGATTCGTCCGTGGTGCGCGAGATGCTGGCGCGTACCGGCGACGGCAATACGCCAGGCGGCATCGACGCCTACCGTCCGGAAAGCCTGCCGAAGCACTACGGCATGCAGCCTGACGGCCTGTACAAGCTGTCGGACGACCAGGCGCAAGAGATCCTGCAGATGCGCCTGCAACGCCTGACCGGCCTGGAACAGGACAAGATCGTCAACGAGTACAAGGAAGTGATGGAACATATCGCCGACTTGCTCGACATCCTGGCCAAGCCAGAGCGCGTGACCGTCATCATCACCGATGAAATGACCCTGGCGATGAACGAATACGGCGCTGGCAAGAAGGACGTGCGCCGCTCGCAGATCGAACTGAATGCCACCGACCTCGAGACGGAAGATTTGATCACGCCGCAAGACATGGTGGTGACCCTGTCGCACACCGGCTACATGAAGGCGCAGCCGATTTCCGAGTACCGCGCGCAAAAACGCGGCGGCCGCGGCAAGCAGGCGATGGCGACCAAAGAGGAAGACTGGATCGACCAGCTGTTCATCGCCAATACGCACGACTACATCCTGTGCTTCTCGGATCGTGGCCGCATGTACTGGCTGAAGGTGTGGGAAGTGCCGCAAGGCTCGCGCAATTCGCGCGGCAAGCCGATCGTCAACATGTTCCCGCTGCAGGACAATGAAAAGATCACCGTGATCCTGCCGCTGTCGGGCGAGAACCGCAGCTTCCCGGAAGACCATTACGTGTTCATGTCGACCAGCCTCGGCACCGTGAAAAAGACGCCGCTGAAGGACTTCAGCAATCCACGCAAGGCCGGCATCATCGCGGTCGACCTGGACGAAGGCGACTTCCTGATCGGCGCGGCGCTGACCGATGGCAAGCACGACGTGATGCTGTTCTCCGATTCGGGCAAGGCAGTGCGCTTCGATGAAAACGATGTGCGTCCGATGGGCCGCACGGCGCGCGGCGTGCGCGGCATGAACCTGGAAGAAGGCCAGCACGTGATCGCGCTGCTGGTGGCCGAGAACGAGCAGCAGTCGGTGCTGACGGCCACCGAAAACGGTTACGGCAAGCGTACGCCGATCACCGAGTACACGCGCCATGGCCGTGGCACCAAGGGCATGATCGCCATCCAGACCAGCGAGCGCAACGGTAAAGTGGTTGCCGCGACCCTGGTCAATACCAGCGATGAAATCATGCTGATCACCACCGGTGGCGTATTGATCCGCACCCGCGTGTCGGAAATCCGCGAAATGGGCCGTGCCACGCAGGGCGTGACCCTGATCGCGGTGGAAGACGGCACCAAGCTGTCGGGCCTGCAGCGTGTGGTGGAGACCGATATCGACGAAGTCGAACTGACGACGGAGGCGGCCAGTGTCGTGGCGGCCGACCCAGCGCCGGCCGATCCTGTCGATCCTGCCGAACCGGCCCAGCCGGAGTAAGATGATTGGGGCTCTTTCGGGAGCCCCAATTGTTTATGGTTTGCCTTTTTTGAAAAATATGAAGAAGATTCTTTCGGCGCTGCTGGCATCGTTGATGCTTTTCACCGCCAGCGCTAGCCACGCGCAAGACGCCGCGCCCGCGAAGCAGGATCCTGCCGCCGTGCGCGCCGTGCAGGATTTGATGGAAGCGCAGAAAATGCGCGTCACCTTGCAGGCGATGTTTGCGCAAATGGCGCAAAAGATGGATGAGGCCATGTATGCGACGGCAAGGCAGGCGGCCCAGGACAAGTCGCGTTTGACGGATAGTCAGCGCCAGCAATTGCAGGCGGCGATGGCGCCGATGCTGCAGCAGTTTTCCGCGACGATGAAGTCCACCTTCACCGATCCTGCGCTGGTCGACGAATACATCGTCGCCTCGGTGCCCGTGTACCTGAACCATTTCAGCGTGGCCGAGATCGAGCAGATGACGGCCTTCTACCGCTCGCCCGTGGGCGTGAAATTTGTTGCAGCGACACCGAAGCTGATGCAGGAAATGGTGCCGGCCAGCGAGCGCATCATCATGCCCCGCATGCTCGAGATGCAGCAGCAATTCGGGCAGCAGCTTGAACAAATAAAAAAAGACATATTGCAGCAGAAACCACAGCAGAAATAGCCTGAGACCGATTCAATTGCCAAGGACTGTATCGTGACGCATATCTATAATTTTTCCGCCGGCCCGGCCGTGCTGCCCAGGGAAGTACTGGCGCAAGCGGCTGCCGAAATGCAGGACTGGCATGGCAGCGGCATGTCGGTGATGGAGATGAGCCACCGTGGCCCCGAATTCGTGTCCATCTACCGCCAGGCGGTGGCCGACCTGCGCGAGCTGCTGGCCGTGCCCGACAATTACAGGATCCTGTTCCTGCAGGGGGGCGGCCTGGGCGAGAACGCCATCATCCCGATGAACCTGGTGGGGCTGGCTGCTACCCAGCCGGCCACGGTCGATTTCGTCCACACCGGGACCTGGTCGGGCAAGTCGCTCAAGGAAGCGGCCAAGTATGCCAATGTCAACGTGGCCGCTTCGTCGCAGGCCAGCGGCTTTGCCGGCGTGCCGCCAGTGTCCGACTGGAAGCTGACGCCAGGCGCCGCCTACCTGCATCTGTGCACCAATGAAACCATCGATGGCGTGGAATACCAGCATCCGCCGCAGGTGCCTGCCGGGACCACCATCGTGGCCGACATGTCGTCGCACATCCTGTCGCGCGTGATTGATGTGTCGCAATACGGCGTCATTTTCGGCGGCGCGCAAAAAAATATCGGCCCGGCCGGTTTGACCCTGGTCATCGTGCGCGAAGACTTGCTGGGCAAATCCTTGCCGATTTGTCCTTCGGCGTTTGACTGGACCATCGTCGCCGAACATGAGTCGATGTACAACACCCCGCCCACCTATGCCATCTATATCGCCGGCCTGGTTTTCCAGTGGCTGAAACGGCAGGGTGGCGTTGCTGCAATGGAAGAGCGTAATATTGAGAAAGCGGCGCTGCTGTATGCGGCGCTCGATGCGGACGATTTTTACCAGACCCGGGTCGCCCCCGCATACCGCTCGCGCATGACGATCCCGTTCTATCTGCGCGACGAGAGCTTGAACGATGCATTCCTGGCCGGCGCCAAAGCGCGCGGCTTGCTGCAGCTGAAGGGCCACAAGTCCGTCGGCGGCATGCGTGCAGCGATTTATAACGCGATGCCGATAGAAGGCGTGCAAGCATTAGTGAATTATCTGAACGAGTTTGCCGGACGCTGAGTCGCCATAGACGACCACGCCGGCCCACTGCCGGCGCAGGCCGTGCACTTATGATTGAAATACAGCTGAGCCAACAAACCCACCATGACTGACAAATTAAAACCGCTGCGCGAACAGATCGATGCGATCGACGCGCAAATCCTGGAACTGCTCAACCGCCGCGCCCTGGTCGCGCAAGAAGTGGGGCACGTGAAAGCCGAAACCCAGGCGCCCGTGTTCCGCCCCGAACGCGAAGCGCAAGTGCTGCGCGGCGTGGCCGAGCGCAATCCTGGTCCGATGGGCGACCGCGAAGTACAAACCATCTTCCGCGAAATCATGTCCTCCTGCCGCGCGCTGGAAAAGCGCGTCACCGTCGCCTACCTGGGCCCGGCCGGTACCTTCAGCGAACAAGCCGTCTATCAGCAGTTCGGCAGCGCCGTCGATGGCTTGCCCTGCGCCTCGATCGATGAAGTGTTCCGCTCCACCGAGGCGGGTACGGCGGACTTCGGCGTGGTGCCGATCGAGAATTCCTCGGAAGGCGCCGTCAACCGCACGCTGGACATGATGCTGCAGACAAGCCTCATCATCAGCGGCGAAGTGTCGATTGCCGTGCACCACAGCCTGATGACGAAGAGCGGCAAGATGGATGGCGTGAGCGTCATCTGCGCCCATTCGCAGGCGCTGGCCCAGTGCCAGGCCTGGCTGAACCAGCATTACCCGCATATCGAACGGCGCGCCGTGGCCTCGAACGCCGAAGCGGCCCGCATGGCCGGCGGCGATGCGACGGTGGCGGCGATTGCCAGCGAACTGGCCGGTACGCAGTACCAGCTGGGCGTGGTGCAAGGCCATATCCAGGACGACCCGCACAACCGCACGCGCTTTGCCGTGGTAGGCACCCTGCAGACGGCGCCGTCGGGCAAGGACCAGACCTCGCTGGTATTGGCCGTGCCGAACAAGGCGGGCGCCGTGTACCAGTTGCTGGCGCCGCTGGCGAAACATGGCGTGTCGATGACGCGCTTCGAGTCGCGCCCCGCGCGCATGGGCAGCTGGGAGTATTATTTCTATGTCGATGTGGAAGGCCATGGCCAGGACGGCGCCGTGGCGCAAGCCCTGGCCGAGCTGCAAAACAATGCCGCCTTCTTCAAGGTGCTGGGGTCGTACCCGGTCAGCCTTTGATCCCGTCGAAAGCCGGAAATTCTGGGGTCAGACCCGACGGGACTAGGCGTCCCCGTCCGACCCCGATCTCAACTTTTAAAGAGTACACCATGTCTAAAAATATCGGTCCAGAACACGTCCGCGCCATCGCTCCTTACCAGAGCGGCAAACCGATCGCGGAAGTGGCGCGTGAATTCGGCCTCGACGAGGCTGCCATCGTCAAGCTGGCCTCGAATGAAAACCCGTACGGCATGCCGGAATCGGCGAAACAGGCGATGATCGCCGCGATCGATGACCTGGGCCGCTACCCGGACGCCAACGGTTTTGACCTGAAAGCCGTGCTGTCGCAACGTTATGACGTGCCGGCCGACTGGATCACCTTGGGCAATGGCAGCAACGACATCCTGGAAATCGCCGCGCACGCGTTTGTACAGCACGGCCAGTCCGTGGTGTATTCGCAGTATTCGTTCGCCGTGTACGCGCTGGCTACGCAAGGCCTGGGTGCGCGTCACCTGGTGGTGCCGGCGCAAGCCTATGGCCATGACCTGGACGCCATGGCCGCCGCGATTACGGATGACACGCGCCTGGTGTTTATCGCCAATCCGAACAACCCGACCGGCACCTTCCTGACGGCAGCGCAGCTGGAAGCGTTCCTGCACAAAGTGCCGCAGCACGTGGTGGTGGTGCTCGATGAGGCGTACAACGAATTCCTCTCGGCCGAAGAGCAATATGAATCGACCGCCTGGGTGCGTCAATTCCCGAACCTGGTGGTCTCGCGCACGCTGTCGAAGGCCTATGGCCTGGCTGGCCTGCGCATCGGCTTTGCCATCGCCCAGCCGGTGCTGACCGACCTGATGAACCGCATCCGCCAGCCATTCAACGTCAACACCCTGGCGCAGGCTGCCGCCATCGCCGCCTTGAACGACAAGGAATTCCTGGAGAAAAGCGCGCGCAACAACGCGGCCGGCTATCAGCAATTTATAGAGGCATTCACGGCCCTGGGACTGGAATACGTGCCGTCGCACGGCAATTTCGTGCTGGTGAAAGTGGGTGACGATGATGGCGCCGGTGCGCGCGTCAACCTGTCGCTGCTGCAGCAGGGCGTGATCGTGCGCCCCGTGGGCAGCTATGGCTTGCCGCAATGGCTGCGCATCTCCATCGGCCTGCCGCAGGAAAACGCCATCCTGATCGCTGCGCTGACGAAAGCGCTGGCCTGATCGTATGGCTTCCCCTGTCTTCAACAAGATTGTCATTTTCGGCGTCGGCCTGATCGGCGGCTCGTTCGCGCGCGCGCTCAAGCATATGGGCGCCGTTGGCACGGTGGTCGGCATGGGCCGTTCGCCAGCCTCGATGGCGCGCGCGCTGGAGCTGGGCATCATCGACGCCATCGGCAGCGACATGATGGATGCCATCCACGGCGCCGACCTGGTGCTGGTGGCCGCGCCGGTAGCGCAGACGGGCGCCATCCTGGCGTCGATTGCACCGCACCTGCAGCCGGGCACCGTGGTGAGCGACGCGGGCAGCACCAAGTCCGACGTGGTGGCCGCCGCGCGCGCCGCGCTGGGGGACAAGATCGCCCAGTTCGTGCCGGGCCACCCGATCGCCGGGCGCGAGACGAATGGCCCCGATGCGGCCATCATCGACCTGTATCGCGGTAAAAAAGTGGTGCTGACGCCGCTGGCGGAAAATGCCGCCGCCGATGTCGAGCGCGTAGCGGCCGCCTGGCGCACCTGCGGCGCCATCATTCACGTCCTGGCGCCGGCAGAGCACGACAAGGTGTTTGCCGCCGTCAGCCATTTGCCGCATCTGCTGGCGTTTGCGCTGGTCGACGACATCGCCCGGAAACCGCATGCGGACTTGCTGTTCCAGTATGCTGCCAGCGGTTTTCGCGACTTTACGCGCATCGCCGGCTCGTCGCCGGAAATGTGGCGCGACATCAGCCTGGCCAACCAGCCGGCCCTGCTGCAGGAACTGGACGCCTACCTGGCGCAGCTGACGGCCTTGCGTACCCATCTGGCCGCCGGTGACGGTGCCGCCATCGAGCAGGTGTACGCCAACGCCCAGCAGGCGCGGCAGCAATGGATAGGCGCGATCGAAGCGGCTGAAGCGCCTGCGCCAGCCACGTCCGCACAATAATTATCAAGGAATCAGCATGACCCAAACTAAACAATACCCCCACCATGTGGACCTGGCGCCGGTGATGCATGTCGAAGGCACGGTGCGTCTGCCCGGCTCGAAAAGCATTTCCAACCGCGTGCTGCTGCTGGCCGCGCTGGCCAAGGGCACGACCAGGATCGTCGATTTGCTCGCTTCCGACGACACCTTCGTCATGCTGACCGCGTTGACCTCGCTGGGCGTGCACTGGAAGCAGGATGAACTGATCGGCGATCCGGCCACTGCGCACCAGGTACACCATGTGGAAGGCTGCGGCGGCGTATTCCCGCAGCACGCAGCGGACCTGTTCATGGGTAACGCCGGCACGGCCATCCGCCCATTGACGGCGGCGCTGGCCGTGATCGGCGGCGACTACACCTTGCATGGCGTGTCGCGCATGCACGAGCGCCCGATCGGCGACCTGGTCGACGCCTTGAACGCTGTCGGCACGCAGATCGAATACACGGGCGAGCAGGGTTTCCCGCCGCTGCGCATCCGCCGCGGCCACATCCACGCGCAGCGCATCGCCGTGCGCGGCAATGTGTCGAGCCAGTTTTTGACGGCCTTGCTGATGGTGGCGCCGCTGATGGCGCGCGACCATGCCGTCACCATCGACGTGACGGGCGAGCTGATCTCGAAACCGTATATCGAAATCACCCTGAACCTGATGCGCCGCTTTGGCGTGACGGTCGAGCACGACGGCTGGCAGTCGTTTACCGTGCAGCCTGGCCAGCAGTACCAGAGCCCGGGCACCATCCACGTCGAAGGCGATGCGTCGTCGGCGTCGTACTTCCTGGCAGCCGGCGCGATCGGCGGCGGCCCGGTGCGGGTGGAAGGCGTAGGGCGCGACAGCATCCAGGGCGATGTGCGTTTCGTCGAAGCCTTGCAGCAGATGGGGGCGACCATCACCATGGGCGAAAACTGGATCGAGGCCCGTTCGAATGGCGTCTTGAAAGCCATCGACATGGACTTCAACCACATTCCCGACGCCGCCATGACCATCGCCGTGGCCGCCCTGTACGCGGACGGCACCAGCACCCTGCGCAATATCGCCAGCTGGCGGGTGAAGGAAACCGACCGCCTGGCGGCCATGGCGACGGAATTGCGCAAGCTGGGCGCCGAGGTGGAAGAGGGCGCGGACTACCTGCGCGTGACGCCGCCGGCCGAAATTAAGCCTGCCACCATCGATACCTACGACGATCACCGCATGGCGATGTGTTTCTCGCTGGCATCGTTGGATGGCGTGGCCCGCCGTGGCAACGCCATGCGCATCAACGATCCGAAATGCGTGGCCAAGACCTTCCCCGAGTATTTCGCCGCATTTGCGGGGATTGCTAAAGATACTTTGATTTAACTGATTGACAATATTATTATGCCGAACTCCCACATCCCAGTGATCGCCATCGATGGCCCCACCGCGTCCGGCAAGGGCACGGTGGCGCACCGCGTGGCTGACAAGCTCGGCTTTCACTACCTCGATTCGGGCGCGCTGTACCGGTTGACGGCCCTGATGGCGATCCGCCGTGGCACGGACTTGCGCGACGAACACGCACTGGCCAAGCTGGCCGAACACCTGCCGTGCCACTTTGCGGGCGGTGAGATCCTGCTGGCCAATGAAAACGTGACCGAGCAGATCCGTGCCGAAGTGGTCGGCAACACGGCTTCGCAGATTGCTGTATTGCCAACAGTACGCCAGGCCTTATTTGCCTTGCAACTATCTTTTCGCAAGGCGCCGGGCCTGGTGGCCGACGGGCGCGACATGGGCACGGTGATCTTTCCGCATGCGCCGCTGAAGGTGTTCCTGACGGCCAGCGTGGAAGCGCGCGCGGGCCGGCGCTACAAGCAATTGATAGACAAGGGAATTTCTGCTACTATGGAAGACCTTCTGATGGATTTGCAGGCGCGGGACGAACGTGATACTCACCGTGCGATTGCGCCGCTGGTCCCCGCGGAAGGGGCGCATGTCCTCGATACGTCGGCCATGACGGCAGATGTTGCCGTCGAAACCGTGTTGAAATGGTATGCCGCTGTAACGAAATAGCTGCTTTTTGCTATGTGGTGCCCGTGACGGCTCCTGGCCTGTCCGGGTGTGTCAAAAACCTAACCCAGTTTAAGTCGCATCGTGCGATCTCTGCTGGATAACCTGTGTGAACCCTATGTCTACTGTTACAACTAACGAATCTACCGGTATGGAAAGTTTTGCTGCGCTCTTCGAGGAATCGTTGTCGCGTCAAGATATGCGCTCCGGCGAAGTTATTTCCGCTGAAGTCGTGCGCCTCGACCACAATTTCGTGATCGTGAACGCTGGCCTCAAATCCGAAGCATTCATCCCTGTCGAAGAATTCAAAAACGACCACGGCGAACTGGAAGTCAAAGTTGGTGACTTCGTTTCCGTGGCGATCGAATCGCTGGAAAATGGTTTCGGCGATACCATCCTGTCGCGCGATAAAGCCAAGCGTCTGGCTTCGTGGCTGGCTCTGGAAAAAGCGATGGAATCGGGCGAAATCGTCGTCGGTACCGTCAATGGTAAAGTCAAAGGCGGTCTGACCGTATTGACCAACGGCATCCGTGCATTCCTGCCGGGCTCGCTGGTTGACACCCGTCCTGTCAAAGACACCACCCCATTCGAAGGCAAAACCCTCGAATTCAAAGTGATCAAACTGGATCGCAAGCGTAACAACGTGGTTCTGTCCCGCCGCGCCGTCATCGAAGCTTCGATGGGCGAAGAGCGTCAGAAACTGATGGAAACGCTGAAAGAAGGCACGGTCGTGACCGGCGTCGTCAAAAATATCACCGACTACGGCGCGTTCGTGGATCTGGGCGGTATCGATGGCCTGCTGCACATCACCGACCTGGCATGGCGCCGTGTACGTCACCCGTCGGAAGTACTGACGGTTGGCCAGGAAATCACCGCCAAAGTCCTGAAATACGATCAAGAGAAAAACCGTGTTTCGCTGGGCGTGAAACAACTGGGCGACGATCCTTGGACCGGTCTGTCCCGTCGTTACCCACAAAGCACCCGTCTGTTCGGTAAAGTCACCAACCTGACCGACTACGGCGCGTTCGTTGAAGTGGAACAAGGTATCGAAGGTCTGGTACACGTTTCCGAAATGGACTGGACGAACAAAAACGTTGCTCCAAACAAAGTTGTCCAACTGGGCGACGAAGTAGAAGTAATGGTTCTGGAAATCGACGAAGAGCGTCGTCGTATCTCGCTGGGTATGAAACAGTGCAAAGCCAACCCATGGGATGACTTTGGCGTTACCCACAAGAAGGGCGATAAAGTCCGCGGCGCGATCAAGTCGATCACCGACTTCGGCGTGTTCATCGGCCTGGCCGGCAACATCGACGGCCTGGTGCACCTGTCCGACCTGTCCTGGACCGAAACCGGCGAAGAAGCCGTGCGTCGCTTCAAGAAAGGTGACGAACTGGAAGCCATCGTTCTGGCCATCGACGTTGAGCGCGAGCGCGTTTCCCTGGGCGTCAAGCAACTGGAAGGTGACCCATTCAACAACTTCGCAGCCATGAACGACAAAGGTTCGCTGGTTACCGGTACCGTGAAATCGGTAGAGCCTAAAGGCGCCGTGATCCAACTGTCCGAAGAAGTTGAAGGCTACCTGCGCGCTTCCGAAATCTCGCGCGACCGCGTTGAAGATGCTGGTACGCACCTGAAAGTCGGCGACACCGTTGAAGCGCTGGTACTGAACATCGACCGCAAAGCCCGTGGTATCCAACTGTCGATCAAAGCGAAAGACAACGTTGAAACCCAGGAAGCAATGCAAAAAATGGCAGCTACCGACAACAACGCAGCTTCGGGCACCACCAGCCTGGGCGCCTTGTTGAAAGCTAAGTTCGATAACAAGAACTAAGACCACGCGGATACCGGCAGATGACAAAGTCCGAGCTGATCAACCGCCTCGCTGAGCGTTATTCTCAGCTGGTGGCGAAAGATGCGGAGTATGCCGTCAAGACCATTCTCGATGCGATGACCACGGCCCTGTCGACCGGCCAGCGCATCGAGATCCGCGGTTTTGGCAGTTTTGCCCTGAACAGCAGGCCCCCGCGTATCGGCCGCAACCCGAAATCCGGCGACAAGGTGATGGTGCCCGAAAAACGGGTGCCCCATTTCAAGCCGGGCAAACAGTTGCGCGAGCGCGTGGACGCGATGGTCGGACAACCGATCATCGAGGATTAATCGTCTGCTGGAAGGCGACATAAAGAGCGGCGTCCTTGGATGCCGCTTTTTTTTGCTAATATGCTGGGAATACCTGACATAAGCTACTGCGCGTCGCGCTTTGCGGCCTGCGATGCTCACCGTGCTCCAGCACGGCTACGCTTCTCGGCCACAAATCACTGACGCTCGCTACGCTTCTGTCACGCATTCCAAGGTTGTGCCATACGGGCATTTTTTGTACTTTCTGGGCGTATCGATGAAAATTATTACCACCATCGTTGGCTGTGTTCTTTTCGTCCTGTTCTTCAGTTTTGCGCTGAAGAATGCGCAGGTTGTCGACCTGCATGTTTTCCTCAATTATGAAATTCGCGGCCCCCTGGTCTTGATGCTGCTGGGCTTTTTTGTCGCCGGCGCCAGCCTGGGCGTACTGGCCCTGACGCCGACCGTATTCCGTCACCGCCGCGAAGCAAACAAGCAAAAAACCACCATTGCCGCACTGCAAACCGTCGGCGCTCCCAGCCCTGTCCAGCCACAGCCGGACGGCGTGAGCGCACAGGCGTGATCGCAGGCACATTTTTACTCTTACTCGAACAAACGCATGGAATATGAACTCTGGTGGCTCCTGGGCATCCCCGTGTTTTTTGCACTGGGATGGATCGCCGCGCGCGTTGACATCCATCAACTGGTGTCGGAATCGCGCAGCCTGCCCCGCAATTACTTCAAGGGCTTGAGTTTCCTGCTCAATGAACAGCACGACAAGGCGATCGACGCCTTTATCGAAGTGGTCAAGCTCGATCCTGAATCGGTCGATATGCACTTTGCCCTGGGTAATCTGTTCCGCCGCCGCGGCGAGACGGAACGGGCCATCCGCGTCCACCAGAACTTGCTGGCGCGCCCCGACCTTCCCGTGGAGCAGCAGGGCCACGCCGCCTATGAGCTGGGCATGGATTACCTGAAGGCAGGCTTGCTGGACCGTGCCGAAGAAACCTTCAATAGCCTGGTCGAGACGCAATATGCGGTGCAGGCGCGCCGCGCGTTGCTGGAAATTTACCAGCGCGAAAAGGAATGGCCGCGCGCCATCAAGGCGGCGCAGGGCTTGCAGGAATCGGGTGCAGGCGCCCGCCAGAAAGAAATCGCCCAGTTCTATTGCGAACTGGCACATGATGCGCTGGTGCACCTGAAGCCGGACGACGCCATGCCGCTGCTGGAAAAAGCGCTGGAAACGGACCGCAAGAGCGTGCGCGCCACCATCCTCACCGGTGACGTGCTGCTGGCGCGCGGCGACGTGGAAGGCGCCTTGATGACCTGGCGCCGGGTGGAGCAGCAAAGCGTGCCGCACGTGGCCCTGGTGGCGCAGCGCCTGATGGATGGTTACACCAAGCTGGGCCGTCCGCAGGAAGGCGTGAACCTGTTGCGTTCCTACCTGGAAGAAGCGTCCTCGATCGATCTGATCGAAGTGGTGTTCAAGGCGGTGATCGAGCTCGATGGCGTGGATGCGGCCAAGCAGTTGGTCAGCGCCGAACTGCGCCGCACGCCGACTTTGCTGGGCCTCGATAAATTGCTGGAAGCGCGCATGATGGATGCTCCGGCCGCCATCTGGTCGGAGCTGTCGATGGTGAAAAACCTGGTGCACGGCTACACGCAGAAACTGGCCCGCTACCAGTGCAGCCATTGCGGCTTCAAGGCGCGCCAGTTTTACTGGCACTGCCCGGGCTGCAACAAGTGGGAGACCTACCCGCCTCGCCGCACAGAAGAACTCAATGTCATGAACTAAGCCTACCCGCCCCATGCCCCTGGCATCGGGGCGGGTACTTACTTGTATGTAACACAGAATATTATTAACACGGCAATCCAATGAAAATCACCATTATCGGCACCGGCTATGTGGGCCTCGTCACCGGCGCTTGCCTGGCAGAACTGGGCAATGACGTCTTTTGCCTCGACCTCGACGAAAAAAAGGTCGCCTTGCTCAACAGCGGCGGCATCCCCATCCATGAACCTGGCCTGGAAGAAGTCGTGGCGCGCAACCGCGCCGCCGGCCGTCTGCACTTTTCCACCAACGTGGAAGCGGCTGCCGCGCATGGCGTGCTGCAATTTATCGCCGTCGGCACGCCGCCCGACGAAGACGGCTCGGCCGACCTGCAATACGTGGTCGCCGCCGCCCGTGGCATCGGCAAGTACATGACCGACTACAAGGTCATCGTCGATAAATCGACGGTGCCGGTCGGCACGGCAGAAAAAGTGCGCGCCGCCATCCAGGGCGAGCTGGACGCGCGCGGCGTCGTCACCACCTTCTCGGTGGCGTCGAACCCGGAATTCCTCAAGGAAGGCGCGGCCGTCGAAGACTTCATGCGCCCGGACCGCATCGTCATCGGCGTCGACTCCACGCCGGCAGGCGAGCGCGCCCGCGATTTGCTGAAAACCCTGTACGCGCCGTTCAACCGCAACCATGAACGTACCTACTGGATGGATGTGCGCTCGGCCGAATTCACGAAATATGCGGCCAACGCCATGCTGGCCACGCGCATCTCGTTCATGAATGAACTGGCGAATCTGGCCGACAAGGTGGGCGTCGATATCGAAGCGGTGCGCCACGGCATCGGTTCCGACCCGCGCATCGGTCACAGCTTCCTGTACGCCGGCTGCGGCTACGGCGGTTCCTGCTTCCCGAAAGACGTGCAGGCGCTCGAACGCACGGCACGCGGCTACGGCCAGGAATTGCTGATCCTGCGCGCGGTCGAAGCGGTCAATGACAAGCAAAAGCAGGTGCTGGGCGAGAAAGTGGTCAAGCGCTTCGGCGCGGACCTGACGGGCCGGCATTTTGCCGTGTGGGGCCTGGCGTTCAAGCCGAACACGGACGATATGCGCGAAGCGTCGGCCCGCGTCCTGCTGGCAGACTTGCTGGGCCGTGGCGCCACGGTGGCGGTCTACGATCCGGTCGCCATGACGGAAGCCAAGCGCGTGCTGGAGCTGGACCTGACGCCGGAGCAACTGGCCAGGGTGCGTTTCGCCGCCAGCCCGCTCGATGCGTTGACGGACGCCGATGCGCTGACCATCGTGACCGAGTGGAAAGCTTTCCGCAGCCCCGATTTCGAGCAGATCAAGACGCGTTTGAAGCAGGCGGTGATCTTTGACGGCCGCAACCTGTTCGAGCCGGCCGTGATGGTCGAGGCTGGTATCGAATACCACGGGATCGGTCGCTCGATCCTGACACGCGCATGAGCGCCCGCGACATGACCGCGCCAGCGGCGCTGGCCGACGTGCGGCTGCTGGTGGTGGGCGACGTGATGCTGGACCGTTACTGGTTTGGCGATGTCAGCCGCATTTCGCCGGAAGCGCCGGTGCCCATCGTGCGCATCGAAAAGCGCGAAGAGCGCCTGGGCGGCGCCGCCAACGTGGCGCGCAATGCGGCCGCGCTGGGCGCGCAGACCAGTTTGCTGGGCGTGGTGGGCGACGATGAGGCCGGCAGCCAGGTCGAGCGGCTGCTGGTCAGCGATGGCATCCACAGCTACTTGCAGCGCGACGCCGCCATTTCCACCATCATCAAGCTGCGCGTAATCGGCCGCCAGCAGCAAATGCTGCGCATCGATTTCGAGGAAGCGCCCAGCGATACGGTGCTGCGCGACAAGCTGGCGCAATTCAATGCCTTGCTGCCCAACTACGACGTGGTGATTTTGTCCGACTACGCCAAGGGCAGCCTGGTGAACGTGGCCGAGATGATCAAGGTGGCCCGCGCGGCGGGCAAGATTGTCATGGTCGATCCGAAAGGCGACGATTTCTCGCGTTATGCGGGCGCGTCAGTGCTCACTCCGAACAAGTCCGAATTGCGCCGCATTATCGGACACTGGAGCACGGAAGAGCAGCTCACGCAACGCGCGCAGCAGGTGCGCGCCGACCTGGGCCTGGACGCCTTGCTGCTGACCCGTTCGGAAGAAGGCATGAGTTTGTACACGGCCGACGAAGTGGTGCACATGCCCACCGATGCGCGCGAAGTGTTCGACGTCTCCGGCGCCGGCGACACGGTGATCGCCACCATGGCCGCCATGCTGGGCGCCGGCATGGGCCTGGGCGATGCGGTGCGTACGGCCAACCGCGCCGGCGGCATCGTCGTCGGCAAGCTGGGCACGGCTACCGTGACCCGCGACGAGTTGTTCCCGCAGTAAATCTTCCTCACACTCTGCGCCGGATCGTTTGATCTGGCGCAGGGCCCGCTTTTCTGCACCTCCCGAATCTTGTCAACCAACTCACGCTGTGGCCGTTAAAGCCATAAGGCGCTGTCCTCCCTTGCGTTCGAGTGAGCTTGAAATAACGTTGTTAACTATGTTTGTCACCACTTCATGGAGAGATCATATGTTCAAGAAATTATTGCTGGCGGTCGTCACCCTGATCGCGACGATGGGCTTTGCGTTTGCCCAGGTCGACGTCAACAAGGCGGATCAGGCGGCGCTCGACAGCGTCAAGGGCATCGGCCCTGTGACCTCGAAGGCCATCGTCGATGAACGCGCGAAGGGCGGTCCTTTCAAGGATTGGGCCGATTTTGAAAGCCGCGTGAAGGGCGTGGGACCAAAAAGTTCGGTGAAGCTGTCGCAAGCGGGCTTGCAGGTGAATGGCCAGGCCAAGTCCGGTGCGCCGGCTGCCCCGGCCGCCGCGAAGCCGGCCGCAGCGGCCAAGGCGGCGCCGAAAGCGGCCACGGCTGCTCCTGCCGCAGCGGCTCCGGCGGCGGCCGATACCGCTGCCGCACCAGCCAAGACAGCGGCTGAAACCAAGAAAGAAGCGGCGGCTGCCAAGAAAGAGGCCAAGAAAGAAGCCAAGGCTGCCAAGGCCGCCGCTGCTGCAGCCAAGAAAGATGGCAAGGTGGCTGCATCCGATGCAAGCACGCCCGCCACGGATAAAAAGTAAGTTGTTGCTGTAAAGCCTGCTGCGTGGTGGTGCCGCGCAGCAGGCAGGAAACCCGCATGGTACCGGCCGTGCGGGTTTTTTTATGGGCGATCCGCTTGCAAGCCTGGCGGCACATGGCTGCGCAAGGTATCGATCACCAGGCGCAGGCGCGCCGTCATGGCGCGCGATGCGGGCCACGCCGCGTACAGGGGCATGCCAGGTGTCGCATGTTGTTCCAATACGATTTGCAGGCGGCCGCTGGCCAGTTCCGTTTCCACCAGCCATACAGGGAGTTGCGCCAGGCCATGGCCGGCCAGCGCCGCCTGCTTGACGGCTTCCAGGTGGCCCAGCCGCAGCCGCGAGGCAATCGCGACATCGCGCGGCTTGCCCTGCTGGTCCTGGAATTTCCACGCTTCCAGGCGGCCATCGCGCAGCATGCCGATGCAAGCGTGCCGCTCGAGTTCCTCGGGCGTGGCAGGCGCGCCGTGCTGGGCCAGGTAGGCGGGCGCCGCGCACACGGCCAGGCGCTGCACGCCGAGCTGGCGCGCGGCCAGGTTGGCGCTGTCCTGCAACAAGCCGATGCGCACGGCCAGGTCGCAGCCTTCCTCGGCGAAGTCGACGGGGCGGTTGGAAAACTGCGCCTCGATCGCCAGCGCCGGATATTGCGCCGCCAGTTGCAGCAGCAGCGGCATGACCCAGTCGCGCCCCAGCAGCACCGGCACGGTGATGCGCAGCCGCCCCGCCGGCTGGCTGCGCCGCTCGGCCAGGCCCGCTTCCGCCTGTTCCAGCTCGCGCAGGGCGCGCAGGCAGCTGTCGTGAAAAGCCAGTCCTTCATCCGTCAGCGACAGGCTGCGCGTGGTGCGGTGAAACAGGCGCGCGTCCAGCCGTTGCTCCAGGCGGGCCACGGCCTTGCCCACGCTGGACGGAGACATGCCCAGCTGCTGCGCGGCGCGGCTGAAGCTGCCCGCTTCGACTGCCTGCACGAAGGCGCGGATGCCGGCAAAACGTTCATTCGAGATCATGGCTGGCCCTGTTGATAATTGATTCGATCATTCTAGTATCAAATGTTGGGAAGGAGTGGCTTGACTGACGCTTTCCAGTCGCAGATAGAATCAAATGTCTGATCATTGAGAAATTCGGAGTAGCCATGAACGACCATATTGACAGCCGCCGCCGCTGGCTGGCCCTGGCCGGCATTGCCATCGCCAGCTTTCTGGGCTGTATCGACTTTACTATCGTCAACACTGCCATCCCGGCCATCCAGGCGGATCTGGCTGCCAGCGTAGAGCAGGTGCAATGGGTGGTCACCGTCTTCGTGATGGCCTTGTCCGCCTGCATGGTGGCGGCCGGCCGCCTGGCCGATTTGCTGGGGCGGCGCCGTTTGCTGTACCTGGGCATGCTGGTGTTTGGCCTGGCCTCCCTGGGCGCGGGCCTGGCGCCGTCGATTGCCATCCTCGTCGCCTGGCGCCTGGTGCAGGGCGTGGCGTGCGCGGCCTTGTACACCACTTCGGCGGCCATCGTCGCCCATGCGTTCCCGGAAAGTGAACGGGGCCGGGCATTGGGCATGCTGTTTGCCGCCAATGGCCTGGGCCTGGCCATCGGCCCGGTGGCGGGCGGCTTGCTGGTGGCCAGCCTGGGCTGGCGCTCCGTGTTCCTGCTCAACGTGCCCCTGATCGTCATCGCCTTCATGCTGTGCCTGGGCCGGGTGCTGGAGTCGCGCGGCGAAGAGGAGCGGCAGCGCTTCGACGTGGCCGGTTTTATCTTGCTGGCCCTGGCCTTGCCCTGCCTGCTGCTGGCCATCGGCCAGGGCCAGTCATGGGGCTGGACCTCGGCCGCCACCGTGGGTGCGGCCGGCATGGGGCTGGCCCTGCTGCTGGCCTTTGTGCAGGTGGAGCGCACGGTGGCCGCGCCCTTGCTGCAAATGGCATTATTCGTCAATGGCCGCTTTTTGCTGGCCAGCCTGGCAAACTTTTCACTGGCCTTCTTTTATTGCGCCGCCTTCTTCTTGCTGCCCCTGTATCTGGGCGAGGTGCGCGGACAGGGCAGCAGCCAGATCGGCTGGCTGCTGTTGCCGATCACGGCCGTGATGGCGCTGGTGTCGCCGCAGGCGGGCCGCGCCGCCGACCGGTTTGGCGCGGCGCCGCTGCTGGCGACAGGTTTCGTGTTCCTGGCGTTGTCGGCTGCCATGCAAACCGTTTTTGTGCAGGATAGCAGCTGGACCTGGGTGATGGTGGCGCTGGCCTGCCTGGGCATCGGCTGGGGTTGCATCCTGGGGCCGGCCACGGTGGCGGCGCTGGCGTCCGTGCCGCCGCAGCTGGCGGGCGTGGCCATGGGCGCCGCCTGGACCTTGCACAATGTGGGGGCGGCGTTGGGATTGACGATCGCTACCGTCGTATTCCAGGCGGCAGGCGGCAAGACCGCCTTTTTATCGGGTTTTCAAGCCGCCTTCTGGCTGCTGCTGGTGCTCAGTCTGCTGACCCTGGCTTGTTTGCTGCTGGGGCTGTGGCAGGCGCGGGGCGCCAGGGCGCCAGCAACTGGCCAGCCAGGCTGACGGGCATGGGCGCTTCGATACCGCAGGCGCTGGGCCACTCGCGCGGCAAATGGTGGGTGCCGAACACGCGGTCCAGCACCGGCAGGGTCGACGCATAGTTGCGGTTGATATGGTCGTACTTGCTGTGATGCCAGTGATGGAAGGCGGGCGTGGCCACCAGCCATTCCAGCGGGCCGAAACGCCAGCGCAGGTTGGCGTGGATAAAGAAGCCCCACACTGTGCCGACCAGCAACAGCAGCACGGGCGCCGCGCTGCCGGTGGCGCCAGGGCCGGCCAGGCCCAGCAGATATAAAGGCGTCAAACCGAACAGGCGCGTGACCACCATGTCCACCGGATGGGTGCGGGTATTGGCCAGGAAATACATGTGTTCGGTGCTGTGATGCACGGCGTGGTAGCGCCACAGCCACGGGATTTCATGGCTGAGCCTATGGCCCCAGTAAGTGCCGACTTCGCCGATCAGCAAGCCTAGCAGCAGTTTGGCCCACAGCGGCAGGTCGCCCAGGGTGGCGGGGATGGCCTCGGGCAGCAGCCGTTGCCCGGCCACCGCCACCAGCGCCAGGGGCGCGGCCAGCAGGACGGCCGGCAGCAGGCTGCTGAGGAAATAAAAGCCCAGGTCGCTGAGCAGTTCTGTTTTCGAGCGGCCAGCATGGCGCTGGCCGAAAAAGCGTTCCAGCGGCACAAATAACAAGGTCAGCGCCACCAGCCACAGGCCCAGGCGCAGCACTTCCACGGCCAGGCCGGGCAGGTGTTGTTGTATCGATTGCAGCAAGCTCATGGCAGGGGCAGGGACGGTAAATGTAAAAAATCCGGACGGGCTAAGCCGGTCCGGATCCGATGGGTGTCACAGGTTGATCAGGCTGCGTTATGACGGCGACGGCGCGCCATGAAGCCCAGCAAGCCCAGGCCGCCGAGCAGCATGCCCCAGGTCGATGGTTCCGGCACGGCCGATACCAGCGACACGCCGTCGAGCAGCATGAATGGTGGCGCGCCCGTCGGGCCGCCCTTGGCCATGAACGACAGCACTTCGCTGCTGCTGTTGGCCGTGAAGGTCATGCTGGCCTGGTTCCAACCCGTGAAGCCCTTGCTGGCGTTGCTCAGGACGCTGGTTTGCTGCGATTGATTGCCCAGCGAGACATCCCAGTAATTGATCGGGTTTGCGCCTGTGAAGCCTACTTGCTGGGCTGCTGCGTACGAGAAGCTCAGGGTATAGGATTGACCGGCGACCAGGCCATTGATTTGCTGCGTGATAGGCGCAGGAAAGTAATCCCAGTCGGCAGCAACGAAATTGCCGCCCGTCGGGCTATTGGTCAAGCCGTTTTTCGGGCCATTGCCGTTGTAGGAATTCGGACCCCACAAGGTCAGGCCGTTCGAGCCCGTGGTGTCGGCCGTGTTGGGGCCAAACACGAAGTTGTAGCCCTGGGTCGACCAGTCGGTCAGTTGCGTGCGGTCGGTGCGCGTGTCGCCGTTTTGCGACAATTGCTTCGAGGTGCCGTTGGTGGTTTGTTCGAAATCGCCGTTCTTGACGAGGTTGACGCTGTCGGCTTGAGCAGCCGAAGCGCTGAAAAGTGCCGTTGCGGCCAATGCCAGCAGAATAGATTTACGCATGAAAAGCTCCAGTATGGACAGGTTGGGTAACAGACTGTCGGCGAGCTTTTTGGCCAACGGCATGATTCGGCACTGTATGCGGTGAGCGAATCGGATTCTGTTTGTTTGGTGTTTTTATGATAACTGTTATGTCTTCTTGGTCAGATTATAGCAGCGTTTGATAAAAGAATATGTGAAATATCTTGGAAACAACAGAAATTTAATATTGATAAGATTTTCAAGTTTACGCTTTTACTATTCGATTCCCGTTATTCGTTGCTTCATAGCATCAAAAAGGCGTATTCGGACTGCATCGATCACGCGCTGCTTGCTGAAAGTGCGAGAATGTCCCGCTAATAACAATCAGGAGAACATTGCATGTTACGTATGTTGACAGGAATCACGGCGGCCTTGTTGTCGGCCGGTGTGGCGGCGGCGCCAGCGGCGGACACGCTGCAGCCGGAAATCGCGCAGATCGTGGCCGGTATTTCGCCGCAGCGCATCGAAGCGCATGTGCGCAAGCTGGTCGGTTTCCAGACGCGCCACACCATGTCCGATACCGAGTCCGATACGCGCGGCATCGGCGCTGCGCGGCGCTGGATCAAGGCTGAACTCGAGCGCTGCGGCGCGCAGGCAGGCGGCCGCCTGCAGGTCGCCTTCGACATCCATATCGCGCCGGTCTCGAAGCGTATTTCCCGGCCCACGGAAATCGTCAACGTGGTGGCGACCTTGCCGGGCAGCCAGCCGCAATCGGCCGAACGCATCTATGTAGTGAGTGGCCACTATGACTCGCGCGCCACCGACGTGATGGACGCCAGCAGCGATGCGCCGGGCGCCAATGACGACGCCTCGGGCACGGCTGCCGTGATCGAAATGGCCTGCGTGATGGCGCAGCACAAATTCGACGCCACCCTGGTCTTCATGACGGTGGCCGCTGAAGAGCAGGGCTTGCTCGGTTCCGGCCACTGGGCGGAACAGGCGAAGCTGAAAAAACTCAATATCGCCGGCATGCTCAACAATGACATCATCGGCAGTTCGCGCGCCGACGACGGCACGGTCGATGGCGGCCAGGTGCGGCTGTTTGCCGAAGGCATTCCTGCAGTAAAAGAAATGAGCGATGGCGTGCGCGGCCTGGTGGCGACGGGCGGCGAAAACGATTCCATCTCGCGCCAGCTGGCGCGCCACGTGAAGCAGGTGGGCGAGCGTTATGTGCCCGGTTTCCAGGTCAATGTGATCCAGCGCGCCGACCGCTACCTGCGCGGCGGCGACCATATGCCGTTCCTGGCGCAGGGGTATGCGGCGCTGCGTTTCACGGAACCGCACGAGGATTTTTCGCACCAGCACCAGAACGTGCGCGTGGAAAATGGCAAGCAGTATGGCGATTTGCCGCAATTCGTCGATTATGACTACGTCGCCAAGGTGGCGCGCGTGAATGCGGCGGCGCTGGCCTCGCTGGCCCTGGCGCCAGCGGCCCCGAGCGGCGTGCAAGTGCGCACGGCCCAGCTGGAAAACGACACTTCATTGGTCTGGCAGCCGAACACGGAGCCGGACCTGGCCGGCTACCGCGTCGTCTGGCGCGCCACCACGGCCGACCAGTGGCAAGGCGCGCAAGACGTGGGCAATGTCACGCAAGCGAAGATCAAGCTATCGAAAGATAACTATTTCTTTGGCGTCCAGGCGATCGACAAGGATGGCAACGTCAGCGTCGCCACCTATCCCACGCCCTTGCGTTAAGCGCTCAGGCGGTACCGGCAGGGAGCTTGGCCAGGAAGCCGTGGATCTGGGACACCACGGCTGCTCCCTCGCCCACGGCGGCGGCCACGCGCTTGGTCGAACCGGCGCGCACGTCGCCAATCGCGAAGACGCCCGGCACGCTCGTTTCCAGCGCGGCCCGTTCCGGCAAGTTGTCGTCGCGGGTGTCGCCGGCGCGGATGCGGGCGCGGCATTCTTCACGCGTCACGTCAAAGCCCGTGCGGATAAAGCCCTGTTCATCGACGGCCACGGCGCAGCCGTGCAGCCAGTCCGTGTTCGGATCGGCGCCGACGAACAGGAACACGCGGCGCACGGCGTAATCGTCTTCCTGGCCCGTCTGGTTGTTGCGCCAGCGCACGCTCGTCAAGCCGTCGTCATCGCCTTCGAGCGCAATGATTTCCGTGTGTGCGTGCACGCTGATGTTGGCCGTGGCGGCGATGCGCTCGATCAGGTAGCTCGACATGCTCGACGCCAGGCTGGGACCGCGGATCACCACATGCACCTTGCTGGCGTGGCCGGACAGAAATACGGCCGCCTGGCCGGCCGAGTTGCCACCGCCCACCAAGACGATTTCTTCCTGCTTGCACAGCTTGGCCTCGATCGGCGACGCCCAGTAATACACGCCCCGTCCTTCATAGGTTTTCAGGTTGGCCAGCGAAGGGCGGCGGTAGCGCGCGCCGCACGACAGCACTACCGTGCGGGCGCGCACCGTGGTGCCATCGGTCAGGGTCAGGCGCAATGGCCAGCTGTCGCATTGCAGCTTGGCGGCGCTGGCCGGGGTGGCGATCTCGACGCCGAATTTCTGCGCCTGCACAAAGGCGCGGCCCGCCAGGGCGCGGCCGGAAATACCGGTCGGAAAGCCCAGGTAATTTTCGATGCGGGCACTGGCGCCGGCCTGGCCGCCATACGCCCGCTGTTCCAGCGCCAGCACGGACAAGCCTTCCGACGCTGCATACACGGCCGTGGCCAGGCCCGATGGTCCGGCGCCCACCACCAGCACGTCGAAGATGCGGTCGCCCGATAAATCGGGCAGCATGCCCAGGCAGCGCCCCAGTTCCGCGTGCGTGGGATTTTTCATCACATTGCCGTCGGGGCACACCACCAGCGGCCATTCCGGCGGCGTACCCTGGTAGCGTTCGACCAGCGCAGCGGCGGCTGCATCCTGGGCCGGATCGAGTACCGTGTGCGGATGGCCATTGCTCGACAAGAAACTTTGCATGTGGAACAGGTTGCCATTGCCACGCGGCCCCACCAGCACCGGGCCACCCGAATTGACTTCGATCAAGCCGACCCGGCGCAGTATCAGGGCGCGCACGATGCGCTCGCCCAGTTCCGCTTCAGCCACCACCAGCGCGCGCAGTGATTCCGAACTGATGATCAGCACTTCCACGTCGCCCACGGCATGGCCGTTGACGAGCGCCGGCCGGCCCGACAGTTGCGCCACTTCGGCGACGAACTGGCCCGGCGTCAATTCGCTCATCGGCGAGGTCTTGCCCAGGCCCTCATGGCGGCTGATGGCCACCTTGCCCGACAGGATGACGAGCATGCCGAAGTCGCTGCTGCCGGCCTTGAACATGCTGCTGCCATCGGCATAGCAGGCGCGGTGGCCGAAGCGTTCCAGGCGGCGCAGTTCGGCGGCGCTGAAAATCGGCCAGATCTGGTGGCGGCGGTTGGCCAGTTCGGCGGCGCGGGTGGGGACGGCGTCGTCCGGCGTGATCTCGGGAAGGAATTCAGGGGTGGTGCTGGCCATGGCAAGTCCGTTGAGCGAATAAGCAAATAACTAAAATAACTAATCTGGCGAGTCTAGCGCATGCGCGCGCGCCGTGTGTCGATTGTACTCGCCGCTGCCCGTAAAACAGCAAAAAATGGGGGCTCGGGCGGCTTGCAGCGTGGCCGCCTTGCCTGCTGGCGCCGCCGCCGCGCCCCCTGATTAGCCGTACACGGGCTGGCATCTCATATTAGAATGGGCCTTTGTTGCACTTATTTGCACTTACTCAGACAGACTCGACGATACGATGGCTTACAAGACACTTGAAGATACGATAGGCAATACCCCGCTGGTGCAACTGACGCGCCTGCCCGGGGCCGATGCAATTGCGCGCAACAACGTCATTCTCGGCAAGCTGGAAGGCAATAATCCAGCCGGCTCCGTGAAGGACCGCGCCGCCATGTCCATGCTCAAGCGTGCTGAAGAGCGCGGTGTCATCAAGCCAGGCGATACCCTGATCGAAGCGACCAGCGGCAATACCGGCATCGCGCTGGCCATGGCCGCGGCCCTGCGCGGCTATAAAATGCTGCTGCTGATGCCAGATAACCTGAGCGTGGAAAGGCGCCAGAGCATGGCTGCCTATGGCGCCGACATCTTGCTCACGCCCAAGACGGGCGGCATGGAATATGCACGCGACCTGGCCGAACAGATGCAAAAGGACGGCCGCGGCGTGATCCTCGACCAGTTCGCCAATGAAGACAATTCGCGCGCCCACTATGAAACCACGGGGCCGGAAATCTGGCGCGATACGGAAGGTCGGGTGACGCATTTCGTCAGCGCCATGGGCACCACGGGCACCATCATGGGCGTGTCGCGCTACCTGAAAGAACAAAACCCGGCCATCCAGATCATCGGCGCCCAGCCCGAGGAAGGTTCGCAAATTCCCGGCATCCGCAAATGGCCGGAAGCGTATTTGCCGAAAATCTACGACAAGGCGCGCGTGGACCAGATCGAATACGTGAGCCAGGGCGTGGCCGAACGCATGGCGCGCAGCCTGGCGGCGGAAGAGGGCTTGTTTTGCGGTATCTCGGCAGCCGGTGCATGCGAGATCGCGCTGCGCATTTCGCAGACGGTGGAAAACGCGACGATCGTGTTCGTGGTCTGCGACCGCGGAGATCGTTATCTGTCTACCGGCGTGTTTCCAGCCTAAAACTGCTGCGCGTCGCGCTTTACAGAGCGTTTTTAAGTAGAGGGTAAAACGGGGAAGTCTGCTTGGCCAGGACGGCCGGGGAAATACCCCCTCCCCCGGACCGAGGGAGGGAAAACCTGCCAACTGGCAGGATCAGCCTTGCGACGTTTCGCCTTCTTTCGGCTTGAATTGCTTGTCGCTGATGCGGAACTTGTTGCGACGGTCACCCATCAGGTAACGCAGGTCACGAATGCTCAGGTCGCTGACTTCGTGCATGCGGATCAACAGCGATGCGCCGACCGGCAGGCGGTGGTGGCGAATTTTGCTGATGACTGGTGGCGCTACTTCCAGCGCGCGGGACAGGGCTGCGTCATTTTTCAGGCGCAGGTTTTCGATCAGGGTATCGAGCAATCTGTTTGGGTTGTATTGCAGCAGATCATCGGAATCCGAATCGCTGTTCATATCAATGCCGACTTGATTTGTCATGATGTTATTTGTTCCTTCTGTAGTTGCACTGCAAAGTAAAAACACTCGGAGCTCGCTCTTGCTGCGTTCATGTTCATTCTTTACTAAAAGGAACGATTTCACACATGGTAGATCCGGGATACAGTTTTCATAATATATACACAATTGTACAGCACGATTCAGTTTCTTGCAGGAAAGTATTCGTATCGTGCGTCGTACGGCATAAACGTTGTCGATTTGAAACGCCTATTTATTCTTTGCTATCCTCTATGATAGATCAAAAATTGTACTTTGACAAAAGTTAATTATAAAACCACTCTGTATTTTCCCATCGCGCACATGACTGGCGAGCAGAGCAAGAACGATGTTAATGTCACTACCTTAGACCTGAACGGTGGGGGCTTCAACATCGCTTACGCTTTCTTACAAGTAATATTATAACTTTACACCGACTTTTAGTTAGCGCGAGCGCGCTTGGCGAACCGCCTTGCCCAAGTCGATAACGGACATGGCATAAAAGTAACTTCTGTTGTATTGAGTTATAGCAAAGAAGTTATTGGTTGCCAAGCGATACTCTGTTGCTTCGGAGCCATTCTGCAGGTCGATCAGGCCGAAAAGCCTGTTTTGTGGCGGGTTCGCCACGCTGCTGACACCGGCCTCCTGCAGCTCATCGAGGCGGTACTTTGCCTCCAGCCCCTGGCCGATGAATTTTTCCCAGGCGCGGCTCGGCGACACCGTGGCCGGGTAGGTGATGATGGCCGGATCGTCGCGTTTCCAGCCGTGCTGGATGAGGAAATTGGCCACGCTGCCGATCGCGTCGGCTGTCGAATTACGCAGGTCGATGTGACTATCGCCATCGAAGTCCACCGCATATTGCATGATGCTGCTAGGCATGAACTGGGGCAGGCCGATGGCGCCCGCGTACGAGCCGAGCAAGGTCAGCGGATCGATGCCATCCTTGCGCGCAAACAGCAGCGCGTTTTCCAGTTCTCCCTTGAAAAATGCCATGCGGGCGGCGCGGTTCGGGCTTTCCGGATACGAAAACGCCAGGGTAGCCAGCGCGTCGAGCACGCGGAAGCGGCCCGTATTGCGGCCATACACGGTTTCCACGCCGATGATGCCGACGATGATCTCGGCCGGTACGCCATACTCGCGTTCGGCGCGCGCCAGCGCTTCGGCGTTTTCATCCCAGAATTTCACGCCCGCATTGATGCGCACCGGTTCGATGAAGCGGGCGCTGTAGGCTTGCCAGTTTTTCGGCTTGCCTGGCGGCGCCGGTTTCATCAGCTGTACCGCCGTATCGACGTAGCGCACCTTGCCGATCAGCTCGTCGAGCGAGGCCCGGTCGAAACCGTCCCTGGCCGCGATGTCGTCGAGGAAGGCCCGCACTTCTTGCCAGTTGGCGTAATTGACGTCATCGCCTTCGAAGTCGAACTTGGCCGGGGCTTTTTGCGCTACCGTTTTTGCCTGGGACTTTTTGGCCGCTTGGGCCTTGGCTGCGCGCAGTGCCTGGGCGCGGTCCGAGGCCGAAATATTGCTGTTTTCGCCGGCGTAGGCAGTGCTGCATACGCTGGACAGGAGCAGGGGAAGCGAGAGGAACAGGGACAGGGGAGCGTATTTGATCGGTAACAAGGAGCGTCTCATCGGCATTGGGTTAGCAGGCGGCGCAAAGTGTGTTGCGCGCGGGTTTGTTCATCCAGACTGGCGTTACCATACTTCATCGCGGCATAGATTGCCAGGAAGCGCGCCATGGCGGCGTGCGCTTCGGGCCTCGCCGTGACCGTCGCCAGTCGCGCAGCATAACTGTGCGGGCCTTCATGCGGCGCACGGCTGCAGCCGCGGCGCGCCTGCTGGCGGCAAAATTGCGCATACAGGGTCTCGAGTGCATCGCCAGATTCAGCGTGCCTGCGATGGACCAGCCATCCGGCCAGTGCGGCCAGCGCCGCCAGGACACCGCAAGCCAGCGCCACGGTGGTGGGCGAGAGCGACCTGGCTGCAGCGAGGGCATCGCGCTGGCGCTGCGGCGTGTAATCGAGCACCCAGCTTTTCCAGCCCTGTTCGACGCGTTGCCACTGGCTGCGCCAGGCATCGACCGTGCCGCCGCTATCGCCATCGAGGCCGATCAGCGTGCGCCAGCCTGCCACGGCAGGCGGCAACGCTGCAGCGAGATTGCGTTCGGTGCGCAGCGGCGCCACCGCGCTGGTCGGGTCGATCCGTACCCAGCCGCGCCCGGCCAGCCAGACTTCGCTCCAGGCGTGAGCGTCGGACTGGCGCAGGGTCAGGCTGCCATCGGCATGGCGTTCGCCGCCCTGGTAGCCGGTGACCACGCGGGCGGGAATGCCCATGGCGCGCATCAGCACCGTAAAGCTGCCCGCATAGTGTTCGCAAAATCCCGCCTGGGTGCGGAACAGGAAATCGTCGACGTCATCGCGGCCCAGCAAGGGCGGCTGCAAGGTGTAGCGGAAGGGCGCTTGCCGGAAGAACGCCAGCACGGCCGCAATCGCGGCTTCGGGGGGCAACTGGGTGGCGCCGCTGCCCCGTAATTGGCGCGCCCAGGCCAGGCTGCGCGGATTGAAGCCGGCCGGCAGTTGCCGCCAGCGTTGCTGCTGCGCCGCTGGCAGCGTGGCCTGCAGCTGGTAGCCCATGCTGGAACTGGCCCGGTAGCGCACGGGCGCATCGATGGGACGCACGGTCGACACTTCCAGCGCCGCCGACACCAGATAAGGATTGCCGGCCAGGCGCTCGATGGAGCGCGGCAAATCAAGCGCCAGGATGCGGCGCTGGCCGCTCGGCTGCAGGGTGACGGCGTAGTCGGTGCGCGCGCCATCGAGCACGATGCCGGGCGTGGCCCCGGCGGCCGGATCCGTGCCGCGGGTCCAGCTGCTGCCGTCGTAATCGTTGAGCACCAGGCCGCGCCAGTACAGTTGATCCTGCGGCGGCACCGGGGTGCTGAAGCGCGCCTTCAGCACGGCTTCACTGGACAGGGCCAGGCTGGCGATGGCGCCCGGCGACATGCTGTCGCTCAACCCCGTGCGCGCCTGTTCGCCGGCATGGGACGCGCCCCACAGCGGGCTGCTCATGCGCGGCACGGCAAAGAACAGCAGCACGGAAAGCGGGATGACGATGGCCAGCATTTGGCCCAGCAAGCGCAAACGCTGCCACAGCGGCGCCTGCACGGCGCCGTACTGGGACGACAACAAGCCCGCCAGCAGCATGGCGACAGTGGCCAGCATCCAGACGGCGGCAGCGATGCCCTGGGCATGGAAAAAGCCGGCCAGCAGCAGGAAAAAACTCAGGAAGACAAACACGAAGATATCGCGCCGGCCATGCATTTCCAGCGATTTCAACGATAGCAGCAAGGCCAGCATGGCCACGCCGGGATCGCGGCCCAGCAGCGTGCCATAACTGGCGTGGATGCCGGCGATGCCCAGCAGCGCCAGCGGCAGCAAGACCCGCAGCGGCGGCTGGCGCTGGCCGCGCACGGTGATCGCGGCGCGCCACAGCAGGGGTGCGGCAACGGCCGCCGACAGCCAGGCCGGCAAGTGCAGCGCATGCGGCGCCAGCACCATCGCGGCGGCCAGCAACAGCAGCAGGAGGTCGGCCTTTTCACGCGGCAGAGGGCGCATCATGGCGCTTCCGCCAGCGCGCGCAGGCACGCTTCCTGGTGGCGTAGCCCCAGGCCGGGCGCCAGGGTCAAGCCGTCCAGGCGCAGCCCATATGGCAAGCCTGCGCGCTCCGCTGCCAGCACCCAGGCGGCCAGGCGCGACAGCCGCGCTTCCGGCTCCAGGGTGGCGGGCAGGGTGGCCAGGTCGAGCAGCAGCGCGCCGTGCATGGCCGCCGCATCCTGGAAATGCTTGCTGTACAAATGGTCGCCATCGTGGCGGGCGATCTGGCGCCAGGCCAGCCTTTGCTGCGGATCGCCGGGCTGGTAGGCGCGCACGCCGGCCAGTTCTTCCTGCCGTTCCTGTGCTTGCCGCATGCTCGCTGGCAAGGGCGGGCAGGGGCTTTCCGGGCGCGGCAGCACCAGCACGCGCGCCTCGGGCTGCCACCAGCACCAGGCGTAAAACAGGCCCAGCGGAAAACCGCTGGACAGGCGCACGGACGGCGCTTCCAGCCAGCCGCGCCGCGTCGTCGCCAAATGAATGACAGTGGTGCTTTCGCCGTGGGCCGGCACATCGGCTTGCTGCTGCGCGCCTGTGCCAGCAGAGAGGGCGATGGCATGGCGCGAACGGCTGCTGCGGTTGATCAGGCGCAATTCAAATGCAGCGCTGTCGCCGGCAAATACAGCCTGGCCCGGCGTGGCGGCCAGCGCCAGGCCTGCCAGGTTGCGGCTGGCGAACAGCATGTCGACGATGGCGCAGGCGGCCGCAAAACAGGTCAGCGCATATCCCAGGCCCAGCTGGAAATTGACGGCCGCGATCCACAGCGCCAGCAGCAGCGCGCCAAACGCCAGTCCGGCGCGCGAGGGGCGGATATGCACGCGGTGCGCCCCCAGCCAGGGCCGCACCGGCAAGTAACGCCGCCATTGTCCACCGCTGGGCCGCATGGCGCTCAGACGGGCACGGTCAGCAGCAACTGCTGCAGCAGCGCGCGGCTGTGCACTGTGCCTTGCACCCCTTGCGCCGGCTGCAGCCGGTGCGCGCAGACGGGCAGCAGCATCGCCTGCACATCTTCGGGCGTGACGTGGTCGCGGCCCGCCAGCGCTGCCCAGGCGCGCGCCGCCTGCAGCAGGGCCAGCGCGGCACGCGGGCTCAGACCATCGACAAAGACGCCGCCATGGCGCGTGGCGTGCACCAGCGCCAGCACATAGTCGGCCAAGGCAGGCGCGGCGTGGATGTCTTGCAGTGCCGCCTGCGCCTGCAGCAATTCCTCTGCATTCATCACGGCGGGCAGCTGCTGCAGCATGCTGCGGCGGTCGGCGCCCAGCAGCAGGGCGCGCTCGGTGGCGGCGTCGGGATAACCGAGGGTGACGCACATCAGGAAGCGGTCCAGCTGTGATTCAGGCAGCGGGAAGGTGCCCAGCTGGTGTCCGCAGTTTTGCGTGGCAATCACGAAAAACGGCTGCGGCAAGCTGCGCGTGACGCCATCCTGGCTCACTTGTCGCTCTTCCATCGCTTCCAGCAAGCCCGATTGGGTCTTCGGCGTGGCGCGGTTGATTTCATCGGCCAGCAGCACTTGGGTAAACAGGGGGCCGGGATGAAACACGAAACTGCCGCTGCCCCGGTCATACACGGACATGCCGGCCACGTCGGCGGGCAGCAGGTCGCTGGTGAATTGCTGGCGCTTCCATTGCAGTCCCAGCGTGATGGCCAGTGCATGCGCCAGGGTGGTCTTGCCCACGCCGGGCACGTCTTCGATCAGCACATGGCCGCCGGCCAGCACGCAGGCCAGGGTCTGGCGGATCTGCAATTCTTTGCCGACGAGCACTTCGCCGATCTGGCGCGCGGCCTCGTGTATTTTCAAAAACATGCGGTTTCCATCATGGGGCAAGGGCTGATTAAATTACAATGACTGCGCCTGGATCATGTGAATGACGATGCGCCTGCTTGGCGCGCCGCCCGCCAGCGGCGCGCACGTGGTAGATTAGAGCAGATGCAGAGTAAAAGCACGCCAGGATTTTATGCGAGAAGGCGTCCGAGAAGACAGAGACCAAGAGTACAGCAATGAGTACAGCCATGAGTACAGCTATTTATACCCACCCCGATTGCCGCCGTCACGAGATGGGCGAGTGGCATCCCGAATCGCCGGCGCGCCTGCAGGCCATCAGCGATCAATTGATACTGGCGCATATCAGCGACCTGGTCGAGCACCGCGATGGCGCGCGCGCGCAATTGTCCGATATCGAACGCAATCACAGCGCCACGGCGATCGGCCTGGTGCGCGACAATGTGCCGGCCGAGGGCGAGTATTATCCGCTCGATGGCGACACCCTGCTCAATGCACACAGCTACCATGCGGCGCTGGCGGCGGCCGGTTCCGCCGTGGCGGCCACCGACGCCGTCATCGATGGCGAGATCGCCAATGCCTTTTGCGCCATCCGCCCGCCCGGCCACCATGCGCGGCCCGGCGAACCGATGGGTTTTTGCCTGTTCAACAATGTCGCCATCGCCGCCAAGCATGCATTGGATGTACGGGGACTGGAACGGGTGGCCATCGTCGACTTTGACGTGCATCATGGCAATGGCACGGCCGAAGCGGTGGCGCACGATCCGCGCATCCTGATGGTGAGCTTTTTCCAGCATCCGTATTATCCGTACAGCGACGTGGAATCCTATACGGATACGCGCGTCAACGTGCCGGTGCCGGCCCGCTCGAAAGGCGAGGTGGTGCGGCAACTGGTGCAAGACCACTGGCTGCCGGCGCTGCACCGGCACCGCCCGCAGATGCTGTTCATTTCCGCCGGTTTCGACGCCCACCGCGAAGACGACGTGGGCGGCATGGGCCTGGTCGAAGCCGATTACACGTGGATGACGGAACAGATGATGGCGGTGGCCAAACAGTATGCGCAGGGCCGCATCGTCAGCTGCCTCGAAGGCGGCTACAACCTGTCGTCGCTGGGCCGCAGCGTGGCCGCGCACGTCAAGGCGCTGGCCGAATTGTAAGGTGTCCTGCTGCTAGAACAGCGGCAGGCGGCTGCGCGAATTGGTGTGGCGGTGCGTCTGGAAACCGAGTGCATCGCCGGCCATGAAGCGGCGCCAGGCTTGCGTATAGACGGCCGACGACTTCTCGGTGTCGAAGCTGTCCAGGTGCAGCATGTCGCGGTGATGCTTGATTTCATTGACCAGATGGTCGTACAGCGCCTGCAAGCCGTAGGTATCGGCGCTCTGGCGTTTCAATGTATCTTCCAGCGCCGCGATTTTCTGTTGTAACTGGCGATAGTCCTTTTGCAGCCGCGCCAGGCTGTGCGGCGCGCGCTTGGCCGGTGCTGGCTGACGATAGCGCGCGCTGGAGCGCAAGCCCGTCTGTTCTTCCCGCCTGACGATATCGTCTTCCGGCACCGGCATGCCGCCAGCCTTTTCCATCACCATGTGAACCGCTTCCCTTCGTTTGAATCCGATATGCGCAGCGAGCATCGCCGGAAATCATTGCTTTTCATTTAAGAGGCGGTATTAGAGCATACTTTTTTATTGCTGAAAATAAATATAAAGATCTTTCTGGAAATATTTATAATTTTGTATCTTAATGGATATTCGCGGACGGATTCTTGCCGCTGGCGATGGTCTCGCTGGCATAGGTCAGTATCAGCAAGGTGTTGTCGTCCCAGCTGCGGTCATGCAGCGGCGGCACATAGCGGCGCAGGTCTTCCTTCAGGCGCACGCTCATCGACCGCTCGCCCGAGCGCGCCTCGACGGAGGCCAGGGTGTGGCGCGATGGAAACGGCACGTGGATCAGCGCGGAATGGCAGGGGCCGCCCGCCATGCGGAAAAAGTTGCGCATGATGAAGGAGAGCTGGTCCTGCTCCACCGCCCAGCGCACTTCGCATTCGAGCCGCAAGTCGCCCAGGCGGCGCACATTGGGGGGCAGGCCCGGCGTATGGATGTCGGGCTGCCAGCGCAGCGAGGCGCGTTTCTTGTTGCTGACCAGGTCGGCGTTGGCGTCATAAGCCGTCTTGTCGCGCGACAACACGAAGGTGCCGTCGGCAGACAGGGGAATCGGAATCGACAGATTGTCCGCCGACAAGTGCAGGGTCACGTCGTCGAGCGTGCCCTCTGGCGTGGACGGGAACAGCATGAAGCGCAGCGGCGCGGCCGGCGCCAGCTGCCGGTGATCGGCATAGGCGTCCAGCCCCCTGAGCATGGTGCGGTAGGGGCGCAGGTCGGGATCGCGCGCGCTTTGTACGTCGACGATCTGCTGCATTTCCTGCCTTGCCGAGCCGTCGCCAGCGATCACCGGTTCTTGGGCCATCGCTGGCAGCAGGCACGCGGCCATGGCGGCGAGGAAGGAAAGGCGGGAAAGGGGCATGGAAAGCGTGCTCGGTTAATGTGCTATGTGGAAATCAAGGGGCAATGAATCAATAGCTGCTGTCCTGCAGTAGGGGCCGACGAATCTTAGCATTGAGTCAAATGCCAAAATATCACCAATTGTCTCGCCCGCGTCGCACGGCAGGACTGCGCCGTCCATAAAATGGGACGCACGGGCGGCAACCACGTAAAATAGCGGATTGACTGAACGATTTTGAAAGCAAGAGCATGGCGATACATTGGTACCCAGGACACATGAACGCGGCCCGCAAGAAGGCGGCCGAAACCATGGAAAACACCGATCTGGTGATTGAAGTGGTCGATGCGCGTCTGCCGGCCGCCAGCTGCAATCCCATGGTGGAAGAGCTGCGCCTGTTCCGCCAGCGTCCCTGCCTGAAAATCCTCAACAAGATCGACCTGGCCGATCCGGAAGCCACCGCCGCCTGGGTCAACTATTTCAATGCCCAGGAAGGCGTGACCGCGTACGCGATGACGACCAAGAAGCCGGGCGACGTGGCGCGCATCCCGGAACTGGCCAAGTCGCTGGCGCCGCATCGCGGCGTGCCGACCAAGCCGCTGCGCATCATGATCATGGGCATACCCAACGTGGGCAAGTCGACCCTGATGAACGCCCTGCTGAAAAAGCGCGTGGCCAAGGTGGGCGACGAGCCGGCCGTGACCAAGATGCAGCAAAAGCTGTACCTGGACAAGAACACCATCCTGGTCGATACGCCCGGCATGCTGTGGCCGAAGATCGCCGTGCCCAGCGACGGCCTGATGCTGGCGGCCAGCCACGCGATCGGCTCGAATGCGCTGATCGAGGAAGAAGTGGCCGTGTTCCTGGCCGAGGAACTGCTCAAGCGCTATCCGCACTTGCTGCACGCGCGCTATGGCACCAAGGTCGGCGAAGTCGATGCGATCGGCGTCGTCGAAGGCATCGCCGCCAAGCGCGGTTTCCGTATCAAGGGCGGCGACTACGATTTCGAAAAAGCCTCGCACACCCTGCTGCTCGATTACCGCACGGGTACCCTGGGCCGCATTTCGCTAGAAACGCCGGACACCCGTGCCGCCCTGCTGGCGCAGCACGCGGCCGAGATGGCGGAAAAAGCCGCCAAGGCCGCCGCCCTGGCAGCCGAGAAGGCGGCCAATGCGGCGCGCGGCAAGCGCGGCACCTGATTATCCTGGCTCAAAAAAAGCGCCGCGACAGCAATCTCGCGGCGCTTTTTTTTAGGCTGCGCTGCTATCGCCAAACCTGAAACTGGTCACCGCCAGCGCACCGGCGAAAGCATCTTCGTGGTACACGACCTGTGCCGCTTCCTGTTCCGCCGCGCCCAGCGCCACCATCAGCGGCAGCAGATGGTCTTCGTACGGGTGCGACTGGCGCGCGCCGGGCGCCTGGTCCCAGTGCAGCAACTGGTCCAGGCGCCGGGCTGGCGGCTGCGCCATGGCCTGGCGCAGCCAGGCGTCGAACTGGTGCGAGGCGACGGCGCCCGGCTGGCCGAACTGGCGCAGGTTATGGTAGCTCAGGCCACTGCCGGCGATCAGTACGCCCTGCCTGCGCAGGCCGGCCAGCGCGCGGCCCACTTCGATATGCGTGAGCGGATCGTAGCCGTGTTTCAGCGACAGCTGCACCAGCGGCACGTCGGCTTGCGGATAGATCGGGTACAGGGCGCTGAAGGTGCCGTGGTCAAACCCGCGCTCATGGTCCAGGCGCGCCGGATGGCCGGCCGCGTCGAGCAGCTGTTTGACTTGCGCGGCCAGCGCCGGATCGCCGGGCGCCGGATACTGGATTTGATAGGTATGCGGCGGAAAGCCCGAATAGTCATACAGCATGCCGGGACGCGGGCTGGCCGAGACCAGGAATTGCGGTCCTTCCCAGTGCGCCGTGACGACCAGCACGGCTTTGGGCCGCACGCCGATCTGGCGTGGAATGTCTTTCAGCGAGGCTTCCAGCACATCGTAGCGGCTGCCGACATGCTCTTTCATGAAGGGCCAGGGGCCGCCGCCGTGCGACAGGAAATAAGTGGGGAAAATGTGCTCTTGCATGGCGATTCCTCGATGGGATGGCGGATGATGGCATTACTATAGTCATGACTACCCAGTTGATCAATACAGGGATTATTGATATATCATTTCCTTTTTGTTGATGATGGGAAGTGCATGGATACCTTGCGCAGCATGCGCGTGTTTCGCGCCGTGGTGGAACTGGACAGCTTTGTGCGGGCCAGCGAGCGCCTGAACCTGTCGCCGGCCATGGTCAGCAAGCACGTGATGCACCTGGAGCGCCACCTGGGCGCGCGTTTGCTGAACCGCAGCAGCCGTCACCTGAGCCTGACGGAAAGCGGCAAGGTGTATTTTGAGCAATGCCGCGAGATGCTCGACAACCTGGACGAAGTGGAAGCGACCGTGGGCCGCACGACGGTGGTGCCGCGAGGCATGGTGCGCCTGAGCGCGCCCGTCTGGTTCGCCAATCCCATTTTTACGCGGACCCTGGCCGCCTACCGCACGCGTTTTCCGGAAGTGACTTTCGATGTCGACCTGAGCGGACGCGTGGTCAACCTGGTCGAGGAAGGCTTCGACCTGGCGCTGCGCGTATGGCAGCCGGCGGCGCAGACGCCTGCGGCCAACCTGATCGCGCGGCCCATCGGCAGCATCGAATTCCACCTGGTGGCGGCGCCGTCCTACCTGGCGCGCGCGGGGCGGCCGCACGCGCCGCAAGACCTGGCGCGCCACGCGATGATCAGCTATTCGCTGCTGGCCAGCGGCAATGAGCTGCGCCTCGATGGTGCGCAGGGCCGTGAAACGGTCAAGTTCCAGCCTGTCTTGCAAAGTAATAATGAAAGCCTGCTGCATGCGGCCGCGCTGGACGCGATGGGCATCGCGCTGCTGCCGTCCTGGCAGACGGATGCCGACCTGGCAGCCGGGCGGCTCGAGCGCCTGTTTGACAACTATGGCCTGGCCGGCGGCACGGTGTACGCCGTCTACACGAGCCGGCGCTACCTGTCGTCGAAAGTGCGCACCTTTATCGACTTCCTGGCCGAGGAAGGCAGCCTGGGCCAATAGCACAGGAGCGGGGCTTTTATGCCCTTTCTCCGCGCTTGCCTGGCCCGCCGCCGTGCGTATAATGGGCCGCCTCAGCCTATTCAAGGACCGCGACAGCGGCCACCCTGCTTCCGCCCGCATGTTCAAGCCATTCGCCATGACGTCTACCCGCAAGCGCTTCGCCGTGCCCGCCGCACGCGCGGTGCTGCTGGCCGCGCTGCTGGCGCCTGGCCTGGTGCTGGCGCAGCAGGTGCTCGTCACGGGCACGCGCAACGGCATGGCGCAGGGCTATACCGCCATCGGCGCGCGCGTTTTCAGTGGCGATGAAATCCGCCGTTCCGGCGCCAGCGACCTGGTCGAAGCCTTGCGCAAGCTGGCCGGCATCGATCTGCGCCGCGCGCCGCAGTCATCGCAGCGCCCCGATCTGCGCGTTGCCGCCGCAGCCTACGGCGCGGGCGCCAAGGCGAGCGCCGCGCCGGCGGCCTCTGGCGTCAACGTGCCGGCCACTGGCGAGCAGGGCGATGCCCTGCTGTCCCTGATCCCGCTGGAGAATGTCGAGCGCGTCGAAGTGACCGGCAGCGGCGCCGTCACGGTGGTCACGCGCCAGCCAGCGGCCGGCGCCACGCATGGCGAACTGTTCAGCGAGGCGGGCGAATTCGACCAGCGCGACAACCGGCTGTCCCTGGCGCGCAACCGCGACGGCCTGTCGCTCGACGCCGCCCTGGAAGAGCAGCGCAATGGCAATTACCGCGACGGCAGCGACTTTCGCCAGCACAGCTTCAGCGGCGGCGCCGAATGGAAGGTGGCGCATGGCCGTTTTGGCTTCAGCGCCGACAGCGTCGACCAGGATACCCGCTACCCGGCGCCGCCCGGCCTGTTTTCCAGCATCACGGCACTGGACCGGCGCCCCGACGACCTGTATGCGTACAACGTCAAGCGCGCCAGCGCATTCGTACAGCGCTATATCGGCAATGTCGACCTGGGCCTGGAAGTGTCGCAGCGTGAAAAAAACGCGTCGACCAGCTATGTGGGCGACAACGGCAGCTATGTCTCGGCCTATGACAGCCGCCAGTGGCAGGTCTCGCCGCGCGTGCGCCATTATGGCAAGTGGGGCGGCGCCACCACCGATACCGAAGTGGGCATCGACCTGATGCAGTGGCAGCGCCGCACGGGCAGCGTGACGCCCGACGAAGCCGACCAGGTAGTCCGGCGCCAGCATTCGCGCGCCTTGCTGCTGCGCGAAGAGCTGGCGTTTGGCGGGCCGCATGCGCCGCGCCTGCTGTTCGGCCTGCGCCATGAACAGTATTACCTGGACGCGGCCGACCTGCCGCCGGGCGGCAGCGCTTGGGAAAACCAGAATGCCTGGGATATCCAGGCCAGTTATGACTTTACGCCGCTGCTGAGCATCTATGCCAAGGCGGCGCGCAGTTACCGTATCGATGACGATGGCTATACCAGCGCCGGCTACCGCCCGCTGGCCGGCCAGCTGCGCCAGGAGCGCGAGGTGGGGGCGACCTGGGGCAACGCGGCCCGCAGCATCTCGCTGCGCGTGTTCAGCGAACACCTGCGCAACGAGATCATCTTCGATCAAAGCCTGGGCCAGCAGGGCTATGCGGGGAACCTGGAGCCGACCAGGCGCGATGGCGTGGTGCTCGAGGCGGGCATGAACCTGAACCGCGACTGGCGCATCGGCGGCCAGGCGCAGCAGGTCAACGCCAGCTTCGACGACTATCCGTATCATGGCCAGGATATCGCCCTGGTGCCCAAGACGCTGCTGTCGGCCCGCCTGTACTGGGTGCCGCCCGGTGGCGCCAGCAATGCCGACATGGGCGTGCAATGGCTGCGCGCGCTGCGCTACGGCAGCGATTTCGACAATAGCTGCCTGGCGCAAGTGCCGGCCTTCGCCACTCTCGACGGGCACTATACGCGCAAGATGGGTTCCTGGGAGCTGGGCCTGTCCGGCAGCAACCTGACGAATCGCCGCCATTATGGCGATGCCCCCGCCTGCCGCTCCAGCATTTACCAGAATGACGCGCGGCAGTTGCGGATCTCGCTGCGTTATCGTTTTTAAAAAAACGTTTTTAAAAAGCGTTTCTAAAATCGCCACCTCCCCGCCAGCGCTTAAGGCGGCCTTAATCGCGCGCGTGGCAGTCAAAAATGCGATCTTTTTTGCCGCCGGTCCTGAAAGTCTGCTGCAAAAAGTGGTAATCTCGCGCTGTTCACGACCACTTGATGATGAAGGATTATTATGCGTTTCATGCGTTTCCTGGCCCCTATGCTGGCCGCCGTCGCTTTCATGGCAACCACCACCGGCGCGATGGCCGCCGATACCGGCTTTACCACGCTCACCACGCCGGTTCCGGCCGAGACCAGCAAGAAGGTCGAAGTGGTCGAATATTTCATGTATTCCTGCCCGCATTGCAATGCACTCGACCCGCTGATGCATGACTGGGTCAAGAAGCAGGGCGACAAGATCGCCTTCCGCCGCGTGCACCTGGCCTTCTCCGGCCCGAAAGACCCGCAAGCCCACGCCTATGTCACGCTCGAAGCGATGGGCCAGCTCGATCAATTCCACGACAAGATTTTCCGCGCCATCCACGTTGAGCGCAACCGCCTGAACAGCGACAGCGCCATCCTCGACCTGCTGGTGAAAAATGGCATCGACAAGGCCAAGTACCTGGAGATGTTCAATTCCTTCGGCGTGCAGACCAAGCTCAAACGCAATGAACAATTGATCGCCGCCGCCAAGATCGACAGCGCGCCGACCATCATCGTCGACGGCCGTTTCGTCACCTCGCCGGCGCAGCTGTCGCGTCCGGGCCAGTCCGAACGCCAGGCACAGGAAGCTACCCTGGCCGTGATGGATGGCCTGGTCGCACGCGTCATCAAGGAGCGCGGCGCGGCGCCGGCCAAGAAGTAATCAAGAGTCATTCACCCACCGGAGATCGTCATGAAACAGCTGCCCTGGACTTTATGCGTACTGGCCCTGGCCCTCGTGGCCTGGTTGTCGCTGGCTGTCGTCAGCACGGAAAACCAGCGTAACGCGCTGCTCAGCAAGACCTGCGCCGATCCGATGTTCAAGGGCGAGGTGGACGCCAAATGTCTGGCCACCGTGCAGACGCGCGCGCACTGGTGGCAGCACCTCGGTTATGCCATGACGCATATCAGGTCATGATGGCCTGACAGCTTGACGTTTCCCTGGAAGCCCGCCTCGTGCGGGCTTTTTGACGTCTGCAGCATGCGCGTATGATGGCTGCATGACACTACAAGGAGGGGACGATGAAGGAAGTGATACTGATTACGGGCAGCAGCCGTGGCATCGGCGCGGCGACGGCCTTGCTGGCGGCGCGCCAGGGGTATGCCGTGTGCATCAATTATGTGCGCGATGTGCAGGCGGCCGAGGCTTTGTCCTCGCGCATCAATGCAGAAGGCGGCGAGGCGATCGCGGTGCAGGCTGACGTCAGCCAGGAGGCCGACGTGGCACGCCTGTTTGACGAGATCGATGCGCGCCTGGGCAGGCTGACGGCGCTGGTCAACAATGTCGGCGTGCTGGAGCAGAAGTGCCGGCTGGCCGATATCTCGGTGCAGCGCCTGGAGCGCGTGCTGCGCACCAATGTGATCAGTTATTTCCTGTGCTGCCAGCAAGCCGTGCGGCGCATGTCGACCGCCACCGGCGGGCAGGGCGGACGCATCGTGAACGTCTCGTCGGTGGCTGCGCGCATCGGTTCCAGTGGCGAGTATATCGATTACGCGGCCTCGAAAGGCGCGGTCGACACGCTCACCATCGGCCTGGCGAAAGAAGTGGCGGGCGAGGGTATCCGCGTCAATGGCGTGCGGCCCGGCCTGATCTACACGGACATCCACGCCTCGGGCGGCGAGCCGGGCAGGGTAGCGCGCCTGGAGGCCGGCGTGCCGATGCAGCGCGGCGGCCAGCCCGAGGAAGTGGCCGAAGCCATTTTGTATTTGCTGGGAGCGGGCGCCAGCTACGTCACGGGCAGCATCCTGGACGTGGCCGGCGGGCGCTGATCAAGCCTTGGGCGCCGCCGCTGCTGGCGCTGCCGGTACCGGTGGTTTTGCCGGCGCCGCTGTGGCCCGCGCCGAGCGCGGCGCGATCACCACGGTGCAGGTGGTGCCCGCCACCAGCACCTGGTCCTGTGCTTGCTGGTCGATCTGGATGCGCACGGGCACGCGCTGCGCCAGGCGCACCCAGTTGAAGGTCGGGTTGACGTCGGCCAGCAGTTCGTGGCCGGTGGCGGCGTCGCGGTCGGTGATGCCGCGCGCGATGCTTTCGATATGGCCGCGCAGGGTGCCGCCGCTCATCAGCTTCATGTCCGCCAGGTCGCCCTGCGCCAGCAAGGGCAGCTTGGTCTCTTCGAAATATGCAACCACATAATACGAGGCGCTGTCGATGATGGCCAGCTTGGGCGCGCCCACGGCGGCGAAATCGCCCTTGTGCACATTCAGGTTGGTGACATAGCCGCTGACGGGCGCGCGCACCACGGTGCGATCCAGGTTCAGCTGCGCCAGCTCGCGGGCGGCCAGCGCAGCGCGTACCTGTGCGCCGGCCGAAGTGGCGGCGTAGCTGGCCGTTTCGCGGTTTTCGGCCGAGACGATGCTGTCATCGAGGCTGGCGCGGCGCTGGGCTTCCTTGCCGCGGCGGCCTTGCTCGGTCCTTTGTGCGGCCAGCACGGCGTCGGCCTGGGCCAGCGCGCTGGCATAGCGTTCCTTGTCGACGATGAACAGCACGTCGCCTTTTTGCACCACCTGGTTATCGCGCACCATCACGTCCGTGACGGTGCCGGCCACGTCGGCGCTGATGTTGACGATATCGGCCTTGATATGTCCATCGCGCGTCCATGGCGATTCCATGTAGCGGTCCCAGACGGTCTTGCCTATCCAGACGGCGGCGGCCAGGAGCAGCAGGGTGATGGCATAGCGGGTCAGTTTGTTTATCATGACAGCATCTCTTATGTACAGATTGAATGATTATTTATAGATCGACAAGGTCAGCGCGCCAAAGATGGCGACGAAGATGCATAGCCGCACCAGCGATGGATGCCAGACCATGCGGTAAAAGCCCAGCCAGCCCAGAAAAGCGTCGAGCACCGCCTGCAGCGCGATGCTGAGGAAAAATAGCGGCAGCAGGGTGGGAATCAGAATCCCGAAAAAGGCGAATTCACGCGGCATGAGGGTCTCCGGCGTCTTGCGCCATATTGTCGAGTAATGAAGTGTAAATCGAGTGCAGGTCGGCCAGCGCCGTCTGCAGGCGCACGGCCCGTTCCGGCGGACACGTCGCTTGCGCACCGCGCACCGCGCTGCCCGCGTGCAGGATGGCGGCCAGCGCCGTTTGCCGGTCTGTTTCGCTGTGCGTGCGCAGCCAGCCGGTGATGCTGTCCACGCAGTGCTGCAGTGCCTGCACCGCCTGGTCGGTGGCGCCGGCGCTGGAGGTGGCGATCAGGTCGCGCAGTTCGAGCACCGAGTGGCCGATTTCCAGCAGGCTCAAGGCCTGGCGCACCACGGCGCGCGTGTCTTCGCCGGGCGCGGGGCCGGCCGCTGCATTGAGCTGGCTCAAAAGGTCGCGCATGCGGTTGTCGAAACGGTGCTGGCCAAACAGGCGCAGCTGCCGCAACGACGCGGTGCAGGCGCGCAGCGTTTCGCGCCACAGGGCGCGCGCCACATGCTCCTTGTTGCCCATGGTGTGTTCGGGCAGGATCACGGCCGACACCACCAGCGCCAGGATCAGGCCGGCGATCAGCGCGATGCTGGTATTGAGGAAGCCGGCGCCATCGACGTGCAGCACATTGGTCGGCGCCACCTGCGTGATGAAGATGGCTGCGCCCAGGCCGATGCCTGCCTTGGCCGGGTTCGTCAGCAAATACAGGCCGACGGCGAGGAAGGGCGCGAAGCTGAGCATCAGCATGGGGAAACCGTCGGCATGCACCAGCAGGAAGTACAGGCAGACAAACGACAGGGGAAAACCGATCACGAAGCCGATCAGCACGCCGCGCACCATGGCGATCGGGCGCGGCGACGAGGAAGACAGCGCGCAGAAGACGATCGCCATCAGCATGGCGACACCGGCTTGCGGCCAGGCCAGGAAATAGGCGCCCAGCGCCAGCAGGCCGACGTTGAGGGCGGCGCGCACGCCGCTGGCGATCACCAGCACGGGCGGCGTCTTGGGCGCATACGCCTGCGGCGCGGTGATCGCCAGCGCGGTGCCATGGCGCAGGCTGGAGTAGACGGCGTGAAAGCGGCTCATGTCGCGCGCAAAGCGCTCCAGCAATTCGCAGGCGGTGTCGAAATCGATGCGCTGCGCATGCTGGACGTCTGCCGCCCTGATCTGCTGGCGCGCCTGTGCCAGCGCCGCCTGCAGGTGCAGCTGCATGGTGTCGAGCGAGTCTTGCGACGGTGTCGCCTGCAGCGCTTCGGCGACGATGGCGTACAGCGGCGCGCACGCCTGCATCACCGGCGATTCATCCTCGCGCCGCATGCGTTCATACAGGCGGTGGAAGGTATAAAAGGTGGTCAGCGCCGTCATGAACGAGGCATTGAAGGCGTGCAGCTTGCGGTTTTGCCCGCGCGCGTGGCTGACCGCTTCGCTCAATTCGAACAGCGCCGCCGAGCGGCCATGTTCCAGCGCCGCCACGTCGGCGGCAAATTGCAGGTGCGTCACCTCGACCTGGGCCGGCGTCAGCTTTTGCTGCAGCACGTCCTGGCAAAAGGCCAGGAATTTGCCATAGCGCGCGTCGACCGTGCGCATCACCTGCGTGCCCTGGTGGCGCGGCAGCAGCACGCTGGAGACAAAGGCCGAGCAGATGATGCCCAGGCCGACTTCGGCCGCCCGCGTGACGGCCAGCGCAAACACTTGCGTGGGCTGGTCGATGGCGGGCAGCGCGATGATGCACGCCGTGTAGCCGGACAGCACATACACATACGACTGGGCGTTGCGGTACAGGGTGGCGCCGCTGGTGCACAGGCCCACCCACAGGGCCAGGCCTGCATACAGCAGCACCGGCTGCTGCGGAAACAGGCCGATCAGGGTCAGTGCGGCCAGGCAGCCGAGCAGGGTGCCGCCCAGGCGGTACAGGCTTTTTTCCAGCACCATGCCGCTGCTGGGCAGGGCCAGGATGATGGTGGTGGTCATCGCCGTGCTCGGTGAATCGAGGCCCAGGCGGTACGCCAGCCACAGCGCGCAGAAGGCGGCGACCAGGGTCTTGAAGACGAAGATCCAGCGTTCGCCCTCGGTTGCGCGCCAGTCGGTCAGCGCCTGCGCCAGCCAGCGGGCAGCCTGGCGCAAGGGGCCGGGAAACGGGAGTGGTGCGGAGGCTGGCGTCATCGATGCGGGTCTATCAGGTTTGGCTGTTGAGGATATTGAGGTTATGCAACTGGCGCAGAAACAGTTTGTCGAGCACTTGCAGCTCCTCGTCCGTCAGGTCGGCGTACAGCAGGGAGGTTTCCTTGTAGACGTCGGGCAGGGCTTGTTCGATCAGTTCGCGGCCCTTGTCCGTCAGCGAGATCATCACCGAGCGGCGGTCGCCGGGGCGCGTGCCGCGATGGATCAGGCCACGGCTTTCCAGGTCATTGCACACGCGCGTCAGGTTGGCCGGTTTTTCATGCGAGGCCAGGCCCAGGGTGCAGGCGTTCGAGGTTTCCCCTTCCGTACCGTACAGCACGGCCAGCACCATGTAGCTGGCGTCGACCAGGTCATGCTTTTTCAGCGCGGCATTGGTCAGATCCTTCATGCCTTTTTGAATGTTGTAGGTCATGCGCAATAAACGCATCCGCTCCAGTGGAAAGCCAGGCATGCGTGTGCGTATCGTCTGCAGGCGCCGGAAGGTGGCGTCAAAAGCAATCATCTCATTCCTTAACTGTAGATAAAGCGTTAATTGTATCTTGTTGGGAAGCCTGTTGATCAGCTTGTTGACCATCGGCAACATGCGTCTCGACACCGCCACCCAGCGCATTCATCAAGGAAACGTACAAGTCCAGCTCCCGCGCGCCGTTCTGCGCCTGCTGCTGGTCTTCCGCCAGCAGGGCCACTTGCGCGTTGAGCATATTGATGGCGTCGCTCATGCCGGCCTTGTAGGCTTTTTCAGCCAGATCGCGCGTGCGCTGCGCCGTGGCCTGCGCCTGCCGCGTCAGTTCGTTTTGCTTTTGCAGCGACTGCGCGCTGGTGACGGCGTTGGCCACGTCCGACATGGCCTGGATCACGGTGGCGTTGTATTGCTCCACGGCGCCGTCATAGATGGCTGTCTGGTTGCCCAGCTGGGCGCGCAGGCGGGCGCCGGCAAAGATGGGCAGGCTGAGCGCGGGCGTGACGCCGCGGATTTGCGAATTGAGATCCAGGAACTGGCTAAAGCCGAACGATTGCAAGCCGGCAAACGCCACCAGGTTCACGTTCGGATAAAACTCGGCCTTGGCCGCATCGATGCGTTTGGCGGCAGCCTCGACTCGCCAGCGCTGGGCGGCGATGTCGGGGCGGCGGCCGATCAGGTCGGCAGGCAGGGCCTTGGGGATGGCCAGCGGACGGTCCAGGCGCAGCACCGGGCGGCTCAGGGCGGCGCCGGCGGCCGGTCCCTTGCCCGACAGCGCGGCCAGCTGGTTGCGCAGCAGGGCCAGCGATTCGTTGGCCTGTTCCAGCTGGCGGCGTCCGGCCGGCAAGGTGGTTTCGATCTGCGCCACATCGACATCGGTGCCGATGCCCGCTTGCCGGCGGCGCCGGGTGATCTCGAGGATGTGCGCGCGCTGTGCCAGGCTGCGTTCGATCACATCCTGCACCGTGAATTGGTAGGACAGCTGGATGTAAGTACGCACCAGCGCCGTTTCCAGCGTCAAGCGGGCCATCTGCGACTCGGCCGACGCCAGTTGCACGTCGCCCAGCGCGGCGGCCAGTGCCGCGCGGTTGTGGCCCCACAGATCCAGGTCGTACGAGGCGCTGACGGTGGCCTGGTTGCGCCAGGCGTAAGTGCCGGCCAGCGGCGGGGGCGTGGTGCCGTTATTGGAATACAGTTCGCGGTTGAGCGAGACATCGGCCTCGCCTTGCGGACGGGTCTTTTCTTCGGCGGCGCCGGCCAGCGCTTCGGCCTGGCGCACGCGCGCCTGGGCGCCGCGCAGGGTGGGGCTGTCGGCCAGCGCCTGCTGCATCAACTGATTTAATTGGGGGTCTTGCAAGTCTTGCCACCATAGCTCGCGCGGCCAGCTGATGGCGGCGGCGCTGGCGTCGTCGATGGCTTTGCCTGCCTGCAGGCTGTTCGGGTCCAGCATGGCCGATTGCGGCGCGATATGGCCCATGTCGGCGCAAGCGCTCAAGGCAAGGGTCAGGCTGGCGGCAAGGAAACGGCGGTGCAAGGACATAATAACTCCAGAGGAAACTCCAGGACGGGGGCAGGGTCGGTGGCGTGGAATAACAGTAAAAGTGTGGTGCGTCGCGGTGAGCGCCGGGAGTGGCCCGGATGCTGCTGCGCCGCAACTGCGCTATGGGGTCAAGTAGGCCCGCTGACTGGCCGTGTTGACTGCTGTCTTGGCAGCGTTGCTGGCTTACTTGGCGACTTGATGGCGGGTTTGGGCCACATCAAAATCGGCTTCCGTTTGCGGGATCTGGCCAGCCTTGCGGGCGGCGTAGAACTCGGCCATGACTTGCTCGCGCGTCACTTTGCTGGGAGCGGCGGCTGGCGCTTGCGGATAGGCGGCGACGCTGGCGGGGATCTCACCGGCGTTACGGGCCTGGATGTATTGTGCCTGGCTGTCGCTGACGGTTTTGGTGGCCGGCGCGCTTTGGGCGAAGGCCGCGCTGGCGGCCGTGATGGCAAACAATGCGGCTAGAACTGACTTGGCTTGCATGATGAAACTCCTTGGCTAGGTGGCTGGGTGGATGGGCCGGATCGCCACGTACCGGTCGGTTCGGCAAGGCTGGATGATGGCTGCTGCCTGCCGAGGAAGCATGTTTCTTGATGGGAAGCGTGCTTACTTGAGTGAACTATATCAATGAATAGTACATTTGTGAAGTAAATATTTGTAAGCAATTGTGCATTGCCACATTTTTACGCCGTGGAATGCCCTGCAGCCGTGCGCCGTCCTGCGGCGCGGCGGCGTACGATGATTTTCATGTAAGGGCGGGAGCGTCAGCGTAAAATGACGTCCGGGCGGCAGCAGGCCGCCATGGCCAGCAGGGCTCTATTGTTGAAGAGGATGTAAGCGCAGATGACGGATCAAAAAGAAAAAGGCTTGATGTCGATGTACGAAGGGTCGCGGCCACGCGAGTTCTTTGGTGAAAAAAGCACGACCAATCATCTGCCCTGGAGCCTGCTGGTGATCTTGCTGGCGCTGGCGTTCTGGCTGGTGCTGGCCCTGACCGCCGCGGAAAACCAGCGCTATGCCTTGCAAACCAAGGCCTGCCAGGATCGCGTATTCCCCACCGAGCTCGATACAGGCTGCCTGGCGCAGGTCAAGTCGCGCCCGCACTGGTGGCAGCACGTGGGCCATGCGCTGGTGCATATGGGAAGTTGATAGCCGTTTGTCGGTTGGCCGGCTGGAGTGGTGGGAGGCGCCATGCCACGCGATTGCTCAAGAGAACAACCTGAATGGCGGTTTATCCGTCACAGTGCCTTGACGGCGCGCCAGTTGCTGCGCGCCTATGGCTTGCTGTGTTTCTTTTCCATCGGTATCGCTTTGGCTTTCGCCCTGCGCGGCTACTGGTATATTTCCCTGTTTTCCGTGCTGGAATTGAGCGCGGTCGCCGCCGCGCTGCTGTATTACCAGCGCCATGCGCGTGACTATGAACAGATTTCCCTGCGCGATGGCGTCTTGCTCGTCGAGCAAGTCAGTGCACGGCGCTGCCGCCGCAGCAGCTTTGAACCGTGGTCTGCTCGGATCAGCGTGCCGCGCAGCCCGCGCCAGCTGATCCGCATCGCCGCGCCAGGCAGGCACGTGGACGTGGGACGCTACGCCACCCACGAGCGGCGCCGGCAGGTGGCGCAGGAATTGCGCGCCTTGCTGCCGGGCTTGCCGCCCTTGCCGTGAACCTGCGGCGATGCTTACTTTGCGCGCGACGGTTTTTCCCACAGATTGATATGGCCCTCGCGCGCCTGCTCGTCGATGGCGCGCAGCTCGGCCTCGGTGAAGCTCAGGTTTTGCAGCGCCGCCACGTTTTCGCGGATTTGCGCGCTGCTGCTGGCGCCGATCAGGGTCGAGGTCACGCGCGCGTCGCGCAGCACCCACGCCAGCGCCATCTGCGCCAGGGTTTGTCCGCGCTGCCGGGCGATCTCGTTCAGGGCGCGCACGCGGGCCAGGTTTTCCGCACTCAGGTGCTTGCTGGTCAGCGAGCCGCCGCCCGGACGGTTGACCCTGGCGTCTTGCGGCACGCCATCGAGATACTTATCGCTGAGCAAGCCCTGCGCCAGCGCCGTGAAGGTGATGCAACCCATGCCTTCGTCCTGCAAGGTATCGAGCAAGCCATCTTCCTCGATCCAGCGGTTGAGCAGATTGTAGGAAGGCTGGTGGATCAGGCATGGCACTTTCCAGTCGCGCAGCAGCTTGGCCGCTTCGGCCGTCTTTTGCGGCGAATACGACGACAGGCCCACATACAGCGCCTTGCCTTGCTGCACGGCCGTGGCCAGCGCGCCCATGGTTTCTTCCAGCGGCGTGTCGGCGTCGTAGCGGTGCGAATAGAAAATATCGACATAATCGAGGCCCAGGCGCTGCAGGCTTTGATCCAGGCTGGCCAGCACGTACTTGCGCGAACCGCCGCCCTGGCCATACGGGCCCGGCCACATGTCCCAGCCAGCCTTGGTGGAAATGATCAGTTCGTCGCGGTAAGGCAGGAAATCGTCGCGCAGCAGCTTGCCGAAATTGCTTTCCGCACTGCCATACGGTGGGCCATAGTTATTGGCCAGGTCGAAATGCGTGATGCCCAGGTCGAAGGCCGTGCGCAGCATGTCGCGCTGCGAATCGAGGCTGTTGCTGTCGCCAAAGTTGTGCCACAGGCCCAGCGATAGCAGCGGCAGCTTCAGCCCGCTGCGTCCGCAGGTACGGTATTGCATGGTGTCATAACGGTTGTCGGCGGCGTGATAGGTCATGTTGTCTCCATTTGTGACTCGGTGAATCGCTTATTTTGGCGCAAAATCAAAGTCTGCGTGCGGGCGCGCTTGCGTATCCCCTGTGCGCCCCTGCGCGCGCTTTACAATGGCGCTTCAAGAGTCTCACGAGGAGCAATCATGGAAATCGAATTGAAACTGCTGCTGGCGCCCGAAGATGTGCCGCTGTTGCGCGCGCACCCGCTGCTGGCGCAGGCGCCACAGTTACTCTCGATGCACGATATCTATGTCGATACGCCGGACTTGCAACTGTGCCGCCACCAGGCCGGCCTGCGCGTGCGCCAGGTCGACGGGCGCTGGGTGCAAACCTTGAAAGCCGGTGGACAAGTGAGCGGCGGCCTGCACAGCCGCCATGAATGGGAAGGTGAGCTGGCCAGCTCCACGCCCGATCTCGAGGCGCTCGACGCGGCCATCGGCCGCAAGCAGCCCGTGCGCGCGCTGTTGCGCCAGCCGGAAATCCGTGATGCCTTGCAGGAAGTATTTACTACGCGTATGGAAAGGACGGTATGGCAATTGCAGACGCCGCAAGGCGACCATATCGAATGCGTGCTCGACCAGGGCGTGATCGCGAGCGGTGAGCGAGAGGTGCCCGTCAGCGAAATCGAACTGGAATTGAAACAGGGGCAGGCGGCCAGCCTGTTCGACGTGGCGCTGGTCCTGCTGCGCGAGGTGCCGCTGCAGCTGGGCCACATGAGCAAGGCCGAGCGCGGTTATCGACTGGCGGCGCCACAGCCGCTCAAGGCGAGCAAGGCGCAGCCTTTGCTGCTGGACGCGGCGATGACGGTGGAGCAAGTCTTCCAGGTCATCGCCGCCAATTGCCTGGAGCAGGTGGGCGGCAACCAGGATGGCGTGATACAGGGAACGGATGTGGAAAGCCTGCACCAGATGCGCGTGGGCTTGCGCCGCCTGCGCTCGGCGCTGGGGATGTTCAAGGCCTTGCTGGTCTTGCCGGAAATACTACAGGACGAGCTGGACTGGCTCACCGGGGCGCTGGGCGAGGCGCGCGACTGGGACGTGCTGGCCGGCCATACCCTGGCCCAGCTTGACGGCGCTGCCGAAGCAGGCGCTGGTTCCGGTCCCGGTCCCGGTCCCGGTCCCGGTCCCGATCCCGGCGCGCTGGCGCAACTGACGCAGGCGGCCCAGGGGCTGGCGCAGGAAAAGCACGCACTGGCCGCGCAGGCGGTTGCTTCGACCCGCTACACGGCGCTGATGCTGGGCTTGCAGCGCTGGCTGCATGGCAGCGACTGGCGTAGCAGCCGCACGCCACGCCAGTTGCAGCGCCTCGATGCCGGCGTGCAAGGGTTTGCGCGCCGCACCTTGCGCGCAGACCAGCATAGCCTGATGAAACGTGGCAAGCGCTTGCTGCATGCCACGCCGCAGCAGCGGCACCGGGTGCGCATCGCCGCCAAGAAGACGCGTTACGCCACGGAATTCTTTGCCTCGCTCTTCCGCACTGGCAAAGTGCGGCCGTACGTAGGGCGGCTGTCGGTGTTGCAGGATGAGCTGGGCGCCATGAATGACGTGCGCGTGGCCGACCGTTTATTGCAAGAGTTGCCCAATGGTCAGGCTGATCTGCAGGTGCACGCCGCCTTTATCCGTGGCTACCTGGCGGCCCGCGCCCAGGGAGGCGACGGCCAGCGCCGCATGGACAAGGCCTGGCGGCGCCTGGCCAAGACCCCTCTGCCTGTCTGATGCTGCAAAAAAACGGCTACACCAGGCTGCGGCCCAGCTGGTTTTCCAGGATGGCCAGCGGCGATTTGGCGGGGTCGCCCATCGCGGACACGGGCAGCAGCCAGGTTTGCTCCAGTGCATGCTGGCCACGCAGGGCTGCGTGCGACACCAGGTCGGTGTACACCATCCAGGTCTGTCCCGGCGCGAACTCATGCGTAACTTGTTCCACCTGCGCCTGGTAAGCCAGGTCGGCCTTCATGCGGTCGTGCAGTTGCAGCATGTAATGATCGTAAGGCGTGCGCAGGCTCTTGGTCACCTTGATCCACCGCAATAGCGCTGCCGCAGTGGCGCTGGGCTTGGGCGTGGCGGGCAGGAAATGCCGTGCCACCTGGCTGAACGGTGCGCCCAGTTTCCACACGCGCGGCGCGCCATGCGGGTTGATATTGCTAAACACGCGCAAGATGCGTTTGCCATGCGTGGGCGAAGAGGGAAAGCTGTCGACGTGCAAGCGCGTATCGTCCTTGCGCCAGGACATGCTGCGGCCCGCGATTTCCGCCGGGCGATAGCTGGTATTGCCCTGCTGCAGTTGCGATGTATAAATGGGGAGCAGCTTGGACAGCAGGGTGCGCGTTTGCGTCGCGTAGCGCTCCAGCATGCTTGCCAGCAGGCCGGCGTCATAGGTGTCGCCGTGGCCGCGCACGCCGCGCGTGGCGTCCCAGCTGATGCTCTTGGTCTTGCCGGACATGCTGTTCATGTCGTTCAGCAAGCTTGCTTCTTGCTGCATGTCAAAGCTTAACTGGGGAAGCAGTACGACGTGACCGTCTTCCAGTGCTTGTAATGCTGTGTTTTGCTGCTCGGTACTGCAACTGTCGTCCCAGTGTGTGATAGGTAATTCGGTTAGTGTGGCCATGGACACAACTCCTTAATCTGGAATTGGGGGAAAAATAATATAGCGTGATTGGCGCCGGACGCCATTGTCTCAGATCATGTTCGTTCGTGTTTGGCGCTCACAGTTTGCTGTTCAGACAGCCCGAGCTGGCGCATTCGCGGACGCGGTCTTGCAGGAACTGCGAGCGCGTGATGGTGGTCCTGGTGGCGCAATCGAGGTTGACATAAAAACCGTCGGCATCGTGCTTCGAGCAGCTTTGGTTGCGCGCATTGATCCAGGATAATTGACCGGACTTCAGTGCTTGCTTGCCAGCATTATCCAGCTTGGCGCTGAGCTTTTTGTAATTCTCATTGAGCTCTTTATCGGCTTCCTGGTATACCTTGTTCAGGCAATACAGGCCGTCGAAATCGTCCTTGGGCCGGTCGCAGGCAGAATTGGCCAGTGCCGTGCCGGAAGAAAACACGAGCAGGGCGAGGATGAGTTTTTTCATTTCTCTCTCAGGGTGTTGATGTAAGCAGACTTGATGCAAGCAGGCGCTTGACCATCAAATTTTGCGTATCGTATAACAATATCGCTTGCTACCCCTGTTCGATTGCCCCGGGCAAGTCATGGCTGCCCGGGGCCTTGCTGGTGAAACGGGCTGCTTTACCTGGCCTTGAGTCCCTCCCTTGCGGTGTTGCCGGCCGGCAAGTCATCCGTGATTTCCTCGTAGGACAAGCCGCGCGTTTTCGGACCGAAGCGCAATACCACGGCCACGCTCAGCAGCAGCAGGGCGATGATCACGGCGAACACGCCCGGCACGCCCGAGCGCAGCAGCACGAAGGCGATCACATAGCTGCTGGCCGCACCGGCCAGGCGGCTGAACGCGTAGATCAGCCCGACCGCCTTGGCCCGCAAATGGGTGGGAAACAGTTCGCTGCGGTAAGTATGTGCGGCAGTCGACTTGATTTCGATCGATATGGTCAGCAGCACGCCGCACACTATCCACATGGCCGCGCTGTCTTGCCGGGCGAACAGCAAGCCGAATACGGCGCCCAGCACGCCGACGATGGCCACTTGCCATTTGCGCTCGATACGGTCGGCGAACAGCGCGCCGATCAGCGGCGCGACCGGATACGCCAGGCCGATGGCCGCCGTGTACAGCAGCGAGCGCGTAATATTGACGCCCTGGTGTTCCAGCAGGGTCGGCGCCCAGTGCGCAAAGCCGTAATACGCGATCGACGAGGCGCAGTCGACGACGATCAGCATCAGCATGCGGCGCCGGTGCGGCGCCTGGAAGATGTCGGCATAGCGCGCACGCCCTTGCGGCGCCGGCACGCTGGCGATGCGCTCGGGCGGCGGCAAGGGCTGGCCGCTGCGCTGTTCGACATAACGCTCGATCTTGCGCACGATGAGGTTAGCCTCGCGCTCGCGGCCGCGCGCTTCCAGCCAGCGCGGCGACTCGGGAATGCTGCGCCGTATCAGCAGCACGATCAGGGCGCCGGCCACGGGCGCCAGCGCGACCCAGCGCCAGCCCGGCATGCCCAGCCAGCCTTCGGTGCCGGCCGCGTGGGCAAAAAAGCCGGCGATGGGAATCGCGCAGACCTGCACCGACTTGCTGACGGCAAACACCCGGCCGCGCAGGCGCTTGGGCGTGATTTCCGCCAGATAACACTCGATCACCACCAGTTCCAGCCCCAGGCCGATGCTGGCGACGAAGCGCCACAGGCAGACGCCGCTGGCGGTGTGTTGCAGCGCCATCATCAGGGTGGCGGCCGAGTACCACAGCAGCGAGGCCATGAACAGCGAGCGCCGGCTGTAGCGGTCGGCCACGCCGGACAGGCCCAGCGAGCCGAGGAACAGGCCCAGCATGGTCAGGAAGGCGAAGCTGGCCTGGTCCGGGTAGCCCAGCAAGCCGTCGCTGCCGGCGCGAAACACGCCAGCGCCGACCAGCAGGGGACTGAGCAGGGCGGTCAGGGCCAGGTCGTAGATTTCAAAGAAGCCGCCCAGCGACAGCCGGCCGACCCAGCTCCACAGCATGGGGTTGCCGGGCAGGCGGTCGAGGCGGGCGGAGATATCGAGCGTGCTCGTCGGTCCGGCCATGCTAGTGCACCCGCACGTCGAGCAGCGGCACATACTGCTGGCCGCCGTAACAGTCGTTGTCGCCCGGATTGCCCTGGATGGTGGGGCGCGGCATCGAGATTTTCAGCGCCAGCGCGCTGTCGTGGCAAACGATCAGGATCTGCTCGGCCGGCACGCCATACAGTTGCGACAGCATGGCCGTGCTGAGCGGCTGGGCTTGCTTGATGCGCTGGTAGTTTTCTTCGCTGGAACACATGAAATCAAAGGTCAGCATGAAGGGCCCCGCGTTCTTGGAACGCACCAGGCTGCATAAATCGAACAGGGTGGTGATGTGTTTGCTCATGTTTAGATCTCCATCAGGTGGGTGCGGAACATTTCGCAGGGGTGGTCCGGCAAGACCACGTGGTTGACGCTGAAGCGGTAGCTGGCGCCCCGTTCGATTTCCGGCGGCGAGAACGGGTAGGCGATGCTGCTGATGATGCCTTCGTATTCCGGTACCGGCAGATGGGCGCTGACGTGGGCCACGAAGCTGGCGATCTTGGTCGCCAGCGCCTGGCTGGGCGCGGTGATGGTGATCAATACGCCCACTTCATGCACGGCCTCGTCGCGCTGCAGTTCGGCCTGGCCCAGCACGCCGTCCTTGCCGTACAGGCGGTAATGGATGTCGTAGTCGCCAGTTTTCAGCGAGCCCTGGAACAGGTCGGCGATGCGGGCGTCGAAATAGGCTTGCGCCTTCGGCAGCAGCGCGTCGAGTCCGCGGATGATGTGCGGGTCGCGGATGCCGCCGATGATCACCGTCTGGTAGCCGGCCGCGTAAGCGCCTTCGAGCTTGATCGAGTAGCGTTCGGCTGGGTGGAAGCGCGAACCGGAAACGCGCACGGCCCGTTCGGACAAGGCGCTGTAGCGCGCATGTTCGGTATCGATCACGCCCGACGGTTCGGTCAGCAGGAAGGGATTGGCGTTTTCATACAGCGTATGGGCGGCGATGCCGCGCGGCGTGCAGCGCGCCGCCAGGTCCAGCGGCTCGATGTCGAAATGGTCGTCGCGGATGGTGGCGATCATGCCGTCGGCGGCCGGCACCACGGCGCAGGCGGCGCCGCATTCCAGCGTCTTGGCCGCATGCCAGGCCAGGCCCGCATCGAAGCCTTGCATCACGGGCACCACGGCAAACAGCGCCGAATCGCTGGCGCGGCCGGCCAGCACCACTTGCGCGCCCTGGCGCAGGGCCGCTTCGATCGGCTCCGTGCCCATCATGCCGACCACGTGGCTGCGGTCCCACTCGCCGGCGTCGATGGCCGGCGCGCCGGCCAGTGGCAGAATACGGCCTTCTTGCCAGCGCTGCTGCAGATACGCGGCCGGCTGGTCCGACTTGATGGTCGCCAGGGTGAAGTGCAAGCCTTCCTCGGCGGCGATTTCCTCGGCGATGGCGACCATCCAGTCGACGCCGTCATCGCGGCCGCTGGTGCCGCACGAGCCGATGATCAAGGGCACGTCCAGTGCATCGCGCGCCAGCAGCAGCAAACGCAAGTCGCGCTTGCAGGCTTCGCGCGACAGTTTCGGCGTGCCGCTGCCCAGGGCGGCCGGGCCGGAATCGGTCGAGCCCGCGTCGCAGGCGATCACATGGGGCTTGAGCGCGATGCCGCGCCGCAGCGACGCTTCCTTGAAGCCGGAGCCCAGGCAGCCATTGCCGGCCATGATCCTTATTTCCCGTTGACCTGTTTCACGTTGCTGTTTTTCAGCTTGATTTTCCAAGATGTGTTTCCTCTGGTGGTGGTTAAAATTGTTTGCCGATGCTGGCCAGCAGATAGTCGCGGTCGCGGCGCGCATTGAATTGGCCGCCCCAGCTGGTCACCCAGCTCAGGTTGGCGTACAGGCCGTGCGCGAAGTCGGCGTCCAGCACCAGCCTTGCGTTCTTGCGGCCCTGCACGAAGGCGTAGTCGTAGGACCAGCCGCGCAGGTCGTGGCCGTACAGCAGCGAGGGACGCAGTTTCAGCACGCCGGGCGCGGGGTTGGGCCAGGCCAGTCCTGCGCGCAGGCGGTAGGCCCAGGCGTTGCTGGTGACGTAGCCGTCATTGGTGGCGCAGGCGGCCGGCGTGTCGCAGGCATCCGAAGTTTCCGGGCGGCCGTAATGGCGTTGATTGACATCCATCAGGCCCACCACGTGCTTGAGACCCGCTTCGCCTTCGATAAAGGCCGAAACGCCGCGGCCGATATCGTCGAAGCTCTTGCGCAAGCCCGATTGCAGCTGCAGCACCGTGTAGCGGTCGTAGCCGCGGATCAGGCTATGGTTGGGCGCTGCCGCAAAGCTGGCCGCCATCGGGCCGCCAGCGCCCAGGCCGGCCGCCAGCAGGTCGCTGGTATTGATTTGCACGGGCTGCCTGCCGATGACACTCAATTCGTTCGACCAGCCCAGGTTCGCGCCGGGGAGGCGGGTGCTGGTGCTCAGCGCCAGCAGGTTTTTATTGCCCGGATACTCGATCGCATACTGGCCGCCGCTGGCCGGCCCCAGGCCCACGCCCTTGACGCTGTCCGTGTACGACTCGCGCGAATGGTAGTGCGCTAAGGCAACGCTGACCCGGGTGGCCAGCGCCTTGAGCAGGTAGCTGGCAGATAGGCCGAACTGGTCCGGACGGTGTTGCGGCAGCACATCGGGCGCGCGCGAAAAAAACAGGCCCCTTGCCGTATTTTGCTGCTGCGTCAGACGCGCGCTGTAAAACACGCGGTCGCAGCCTTGCTGCGCATAATCATTGCCAGAGAAAAAAGTGCCGCAGCCGTTCGACACCGACTGGCGCGGCGCCAGTTGCCAGAATCCCTGCAGGCGCAGGGCGGGCGACACGTCGAGCCGGGCGGTGGCGGCCCAGACCGGCAAGATGGCCGCCTCGCGAAACGCGCCGGGACGGCTGCCGCCCGGTGAATTGCGCGTTTCCAGGTCGCGCAGGCCGCCGGGGAAACTCAGCTCCGTCAGGCGGTCCAGCTGCAGCCGGCCCAGTTGCCAGTGCAAGGCGCCGCCCGCCGTGGCCTGCTTGCCATAGGCATAGGCGTCCAGCAGTTCCACATGCTGGAAACGCGCTTCCGGCGCAAAGCCCCGGTCGGACAGGGGGCCGGGCGTGTAGTCGTTGGGATTATTTCCTTGCGGTACGGAGTGATGCAGGAGGTTGTCGTCATGCCAGCCCATGGCGCCCAGCTTGAAACCCGTACCATTGCGATGCTGGATATCGGCCACGGCCAGTCCCTGCACCACGCGGCTGAAGGTGTCGCCCTTGGCATAGTTCAGGTTGCCGTCATCGCTATTGGTGGCGCCGCCCGGCTTGAGCGAACTTTTCTGGGCGCTGGTGCGCACGCCGATGCCGGCGCTGACGGCGCCCCGTGCCGTGATGGTCCAGTCCGGCGTCAATTCTGCCCGGGTTGAGGTTGTTGTGTCCTGGGCTGCGGCGCCTGAGGCGATACAAAGGGCAAGCGCGGGTATTTTCCTGTTGAACTGACGGCAAAGAGCGATCATGGTTGTCTCCGGATTTTTATATTGATTTATATTGACTACTTGTCGTCAATGTATATGCGACTTGGAGGAATGTAGGCCGCCGTGCTAGCATCGTCAATCTTGATTTTTATAATCAACCTTTAGCCGGAAGCGAGCAGACCCCATGGAGCAAGCCCATCTCTACCTGTCCGCCAGGGACGCCGCCGCCATGTTGGGCGTCAACATGCAGACCCTGTACGCCTATGTCAGCCGCAAAATGCTGCGTTCGGAAAAGATCGACGGTTCGCGTGCGCGGCGCTACTGGCGCGCCGATGTGGAGCGCCTGGCTGGCAAGCCGGACCCGCAAGCGCCGGCCATGCCCGTCGAAACGGAGCTGGCCAGCGCCACGCGCCTTACCCTCATCACCGGCCAGCGCCTGTTTTTCCGGGGCCGCGACGTGGCCCAGCTGGCCGAGGCAGGGACGGTGGAATCGATGGCCGCGCTGTTATGGCAGCAGCCGCTCGACAACTGGTTTGCCCAGCCGGCGGCCGCCTTGCCGGGTATCGGCGTGGGCATGCTGCAGGGGCTCGATGGGGTAGGTATCCTGGAAAAGGCGGGCGCCATCTTCCCGCTGCTTGAACGGGCCGATCCGCGCGCCTACGACCTGACGCCGGCCGGCTATGCGCGCACGGGCGTCGATGTGCTGCGCTGGTTTGCCGCGCTGGTGGTGGGCGCGCATGCACCGGCCGATGGCCCGCTGCATCTGTTTGTCGCCAACGTGCTGCAGGCGCCGGCCGGCTACGACGAGGTGATCCGTACCCTGTTCGTGCTGGTGGCCGACCATGAATTCGACCCCATCACCTATGCCGTGCGGGCCGTCGCCAATGTGGGCGTGACGCCGTTCCAGGCCGTGACGGCCGGCTTGATCGCGTCGCAGGGGCAACGCTTCCAGGCCGAACGCTATGGCGTGGCAGCGCGTTTTCTGCAAGAAATACTGGCGTCCGGGGATGGCGCCGCGCCCGTGGTCGAACGGCTGCGCCATGGCGAAGCGCTGCCCGGTTTCAGCGCTGCGGCAAGCGGCGAAGACCCGCGCACGACGCTATTGATGGCGGCCCTGGCACGCGTGGCGGGCGCCGATCCGCTGTATCAGCGCCTGTGCGCAGCGCAGCGCATGGCCCAGGGCAGCGTCCACGCCACGATGGATTTTATTTTCCCGGCCATGTTTGTCGGCTACCGGCTGGGTTTGAAAGGCGATGCGCTGGCGATCGCCCTGATCGGCCGCCTGGTCGGCTGGATCGCCCATGCGATGGAGCAATACCATGAACACGCGCTGATACGGCCGCGCGCCAGGTACGCGGGCTTGCTGCCGGCGTGAGGTAAAAAAGCGGGCGAAAAAAAACCTGTGTCCGGAGACACAGGTTTTTCTGGGGGACTTGCTTGGCTGAGGGCTGTTGTACGTTGACAGGAACCCGCTTACGCGAAGTTCTTGGCAACGAATTCCCAGTTGACCAGGCCCCAGAACGTTTCCACGTACTTGGCGCGCAGGTTGCGGTAGTCGATGTAGTAGGCGTGTTCCCACACGTCGCAGGTCAGCAGTGGCTTGTCGCCGGTGGTTAATGGGCAGCCGGCGTTCGAGGTGTTGACGATGTCGACCGAGCCGTCGGCCTTTTGCACCAGCCAGGTCCAGCCGGAACCGAAGTTGCCGACGCAGGACTTGGTGAATTCTTCCTTGAATTTCTCGAACGACGACCATTTGGCGTTGATCGCGTCAGCCACGGCGCCGGTTGGTGCGCCGCCGCCTGCCGGCTTCAGGCCGTTCCAGTAGAAGGTGTGGTTCCATACTTGCGCTGCATTGTTGAAGATGCCGCCCGACGATTTCTTGATGATCTCTTCCAGCGACAGTTCTTCGAACTCGGTACCCTTGATCAGGTTATTCAGGTTCGTCACATAAGCCTGGTGATGCTTGGCGTAGTGGTATTCCAGCGTTTCCTTGGAGATGTGTGGCGCCAGGGCGTCCATTGCGTACGGCAGTGGTGGCAGAGTATGTTCCATGTGATGTCCTTTTATGTGAATGATCGCGTGAATCTGGCCGCCGGCCAGATTGTCGAGTCAAGTATTCTTGCTGAACGAGCCATGATTGTAAAGCGGATGGCCGAATGCTGCTTCCGCACGCTGTTTTACGCGCGGCAAGTTTCATCTGGCAACTCAGTCCAGCGTGGCTTGCACGCTGGCAATACCGATCTGGACGCTGCCTTCGGCCAGCCGCACATCAAGCTTGTGTTTGGCGTGTAATTGTGCCGGCGAACGCACGATGGCGCCTTTTTCATCGCGCACGATGGCGTAGCCGCGTTCCAGGGTGCGTTGCGGGTTCAGCAATTCCAGTTGCGCCGCCAGCGCGGCCAGGCTGTGACGCCGCTGGACCAGCCCCTGCGTGATGGCCGCCCCGCTGCGGCGCTGCGTTTCGTGCAGGCGCGCGCGCAGCAGGCCCACTTCCGGGCGCTGCGCCGCCCAGCGGTCGCGCACGCGCTCCAATGCATGGCGCGACTGGTTCAGGGGCGCGCGCGTGGCGTGCGTCATGGCGGTCGACAGGGCCAGCAGTTTCAAGCGCTGCTGGCCGATCTGTGCAGCCGGATTGAGCAGGCGGCGGCTGTGGCGGTCCAGCGTCTGCGCCGCATCGTCGAGGCTACGGCGCATGGCGCGGCGCAGGTCGCTTGCATCGGCGCGCAGGGAATTCATCCAGTCGGCGCGCGGCGTCACCGCCAGTTCGGCCGCCGCCGTTGGCGTGGCGGCGCGCAAGTCGGCGGCGAAATCGGCGATAGTAAAATCCGTTTCATGGCCCACGCCACTGATCACCGGCATGGCGCAATCGGCGATCGCATGCGCCACCTCTTCATCATTGAACGACCATAAATCCTCGATGCTGCCGCCGCCACGGCACACCAGCAGCACGTCGCACTCGGCGCGCCGCGACGCCGTGCGGATCGCCAGCGCAATTTTTTCCGGCGCCAGCTGGCCCTGCACGGGAGTGGGATACACGATGATGGACACATGCGGCGCGCGGCGCTGCAAGGCCGTCAGCACATCGCGCAAGGCGGCCGCCTGCGGGCTGGTGACGATGCCGACCGTGCGCGCGAACAGCGGGATGGCGCGTTTTCGTTCGGGGGCGAACAGTCCCTGCGCCGTCAGTTTTTCCTTCAGGCGCAAGAATGCTTCATATAAAGCGCCGACACCGGCGCGGCGGATGGCTTCCACATTGATCTGGTAATCGCCGCGCGCGCCATACAGGGTGACCAGGGCGCGCACTTCGACCTTGTCGCCTTCGCGCGGCGTGAAGCCGGCAAACTGGGCGCGGCCGCGGAACATCACGGCGCGCACCTGGGCCCCGTCATCCTTCAGGGTGAAATACCAGTGGCCGGAACTGGCGCGCGTAAAGTTGGAAATCTCGCCCGCGATCCAGGTCAGGGGGAACGAGCGCTCGAGCAGGCGCGCCACGGCCTGGTTCAGTGCACTGACGGTCAGCACGGGCGGGGCGGCATAGCCGCTGTCGGTCGGGTTATCTATCATCATCGGCGGTCATTCTTGAGTGGGAAGGCTGCAACTGTCCACATATTTTCAGCGAGGTCATGCTTATGTCATATATCGTGCAAAACAACAAGTTCTATTTCTAAGTAATTGATTTCATGATGAATTCATGGCTGCCCGATTTGCGTGCAAAAGGAAAAAAGCCTTTAGGATCAAGCACATCAGTCATGCTGCCCTCACTTACGCACAAAGTTATCCACAGAAAATGTGCGGAACTTTGTGTGCCCCATGGATGGGCCCGCTGCATGCCGCAAGCCATCAGGAAAATGCTGTGCTGCATTTTTGCGCACGGAAATAAAGTCATTGCAAATCAATGGTTTAGTATGCCATGCATGGCCTTGCACACAATCTTATCCACAAAAAATGTGCAGAACTTGTGTGGTGGCGGACTTTTATCCACCGGGCGCATCCGTTGTGCGTCCCGGATTGCCGTGCCTTTTTTTTATGCAAGATATAAATGCTGATATAAATCAATGACTTGTGATTATTTCTTGGTATTGCACACAATCTTATCCACAGAATATGTGCAAAACTGGCTAAATCGTTTCAGGGATGGCGCTGTTTTCCACCGCGTTTTGCGGCTTCCTGTTCGCCCGGTTGCCTGCCTTATTTTTAATCAATCCAAAAAAGACGTTTAAAATCAAGGCTCTTGCATGGAGTCGGGCGGCTTGCTCACAATCTTATCCACATTTTATGTGTGGAACTGGCGCGGCGGTGGAAAAGTGGCGTGATGTTTGCCGGTTGTCCCCTGTTTTCTGCACCATGCGGGCTATTCCGGCTATCTGCCCTATTTTTATGCAGTCAAATAAAAACGATATAAATCAATGTACTTAGCGTGTATCCGTATGCTTGCGCACAATCTTGTCCACAGATTATGTGCAGAACTTGGCTGCCGCCCATCGGCGCGTTTCAGTAACGCCTGCCACTTTTTTAAACAATGAAAACAAGTCTTTTATAATCAATGACTTACTTTAATTCAACAGCCTTGCACACAATCTTGTCCACAGTAAATGTGCAGAACTTTGGAATTCTTGCCTTTGTAACATTGACTAATGGCGTACAGCTGCTATGCCTGTATTTTACGCAGCGATATAATCCGCCATAAAATCAAGGACTTAGGATTTATCCCTGGCGCTTGCGCACAATCTTATCCACACAATATGTGCAAAACCGGCCGGCAGGCAGCGCTTGTGCATCAGCGCTGGCCGCAAGCACCACTTGCCGCCAGCGCTGCAACGCGCTACATTGCGCCATTCTGCCGCTGGCCGTAGCACCATGGCCGGTGGGTACAATAGGGGCTGCTGTCGTTGATCAGTATGGTCGACGCGGCGCCTTGCCAAACAAACCCAGGAGTTTCCTTTGCTCGCTATATTCCAAGCCGCCGGCTGGCCCATCTGGCTGTTGTTGATCGCTTCCATCGTGGCCCTGGCCCTGATCATCGAACGCCTGCTGTACTTACGGCGCAGCAAGATCTTGCCGCGCAAATTGTTCGACGAAGTGGTGCAGGTCTATCGTGGTGGCAAGATTACGCCCGATACCATCAACAAGCTGGCAGACAATTCGCCGCTGGGCGTGGTGCTGGCCGCCGCGCTGCGCAACGTCAACGCGCCGCGCGAGGTGATGAAGGAATCGATCGAAGAAGCGGGCAGCGGCGTGGCCCACGTGCTGGAACGTTTCCTGACGACCCTGGGTACGATCGCCACCCTGGCGCCGCTGATGGGCCTGTTTGGCACCGTGGTCGGCATGATCGAAATCTTCGGTTCGCAAAACGCCAGCGGTTCCAACCCGGCGCAATTGGCGCACGGCATCTCGGTAGCCCTGTACAACACGGGCTTTGGCCTGGCGATTGCCATGCCGACCCTGGTGTTTTACCGTCATTTCCGCGCCCTGGTCGACAGCTTCGTGATCGACATGGAGCAGCAAGCCGTCAAATTCGTCGACATCGTCCACAGTGGCCGCCAATGAACTTCCGCAAAGGCAAGGGGCGTGAAGACCCCGAAATCAACCTGATCCCGTTTATCGACGTGTTGCTGGTGATCCTGATCTTTTTGATGGTCAGCACCACCTACAGCAAGTTTACGGAATTGCAGATCACCTTGCCCACGGCCGACGCCGAGCAAGCCAAGGAGCAGCCGCAGCAGATCGACGTGACGGTGGACGCCAAGGGCAATTACACGGTGAACCGCCAGCCCGTGTCGTTCCGCGACGTGGCCGGCCTGGCCGATGCCCTGCAGGAAGCGGCGAAAGCGGCCAACGGCGGCAAGCCGCCCGCGCAGACGCCGGTGGTGGTGGTCAATGCCGACCAGTTCGCCATGCACCAGATGGTGATCCACGTGATGGAAGCGGCGCGTATTGCCGGCTATGAAAAGCTGACGTTTGCGGCGCAGGCGAGCGGATCCAAATAACGTCTGCAGCACCGGGGTCAGACCCGTCGGGGGAATGTGTTCCAATGGAACACATTCCGATCCCGCAGGGACTGACCCCAGCCCTCTTTTTGGGTTCCCACTTTCAGTTCATCCCATGCCCACATCCCCCCCCCAACTCGAATCGACCCTCACCCGCGCCTGGCTCAAGCGCGGCCCGCTGGCGTGCGCGCTGTGGCCAGTCTCGCTGCTGTTTGGCGGCCTGGGCAGCCTGCGGCGCGGCCTGTACCGCGCGGGTATATTGAAATCGGCGCGCCTGCCCGTGCCGGTGGTGGTGGTCGGCAATATCTTTATCGGCGGCACCGGCAAGACGCCGCTGACGATCTGGCTGGTGCAAGCCTTGCGCGCGGCCGGCATGCGTCCGGGCGTGATCTCGCGTGGCCATGGCAGCGCGGACAAGCTGCCGCGCGCCGTCACGGCCCAATCGACGCCGCAGCAGGTAGGCGACGAGCCGCTGCTGATCTTCCAGCGCGGCGCGTGTCCCGTGGTGGTGGGGCGCGACCGGGCGGCGGCGGGCAGGGCGCTGCTGGAGCGCCATCCTGAAGTCGATGTGCTGGTGACGGACGATGGCTTGCAGCATTACGCCTTGCAGCGCGATGTCGAGATTGTGCTGTTCGATGGCCGCGGCGTGGGCAATGGCTGGCTGCTGCCGGCCGGCCCCTTGCGCGAGCCGCCGCGCCGCCGCCGCGACGTGACGGTGATCAATATGCCGCAGCTCGATCCTGCATTGGCCGCCAGGGTAGCGCCCAGGGGCGGGCTGGTGGTGCCCATGCAACTGGCCGGCAGCGTGGCTGAACGCCTGATCGACCGCACTGAACGCAAGCCGCTGGCTGAGCTGGCAAACCGCGGTGACCGCATCGTGGCGGCGGCCGGCATCGGCAATCCGCAGCGCTTTTTTGCCACGCTGCGCCAGGCCGGATTATCGTTTGCCGAACTGCCTTTGCCCGACCATCACGATTTCCTCGACCAGCCATTTGCCGCACTCGATGCCGAGCTGATATTGATCACGGAGAAGGATGCAGTAAAATGTGCGCAAATTGAATATCTCAAAGACGATCCGAGACTGTGGGTCGTCCCGGTCAGTGCGCATATTGATAACGCGCTGGCACAACAAATTGTGGAGAAATGTCGTGGACGCTCGACTGCTTGATATTTTGGTATGCCCTGTTTGCAAGGGCCAGCTTGAACACGATAAGAAGGCGCAGGAACTGATTTGCCGCGCTGACCGCCTCGCCTACCCTATCCGTGACGGCATCCCCATCATGTGGGCCGACGAAGCGCGCACTCTGCAAGACGCAGTGGAATAAGCGATGCCGTTCATCGTCATCATCCCGGCACGCCTGGCTTCCACGCGCCTGCCCAACAAGCCGCTGGCTGACCTCGGCGGCAAGCCGATGGTGGTGCGCGTGGCCGAGCAGGCTGCCCTGTCGGGCGCCTCGCGCGTGATCGTCGCCACCGACCATGAAGACATCCGCGCCGCCTGCGCCGCGCACGGCGTGGAAGTGTGCCTGACGCGTGCCGACCATCCCTCGGGCACGGACCGCATCGCCGAAGTGGCGCGCACCCTGGGCCTGGCCGACGACGCCGTGGTGGTCAACCTGCAGGGCGACGAGCCGCTGATCGACCCATCGCTGCTGGCCGCCTGCGCCGCGCAGATCGGCGTGCACGTGCCGATGGCCACCTGCGCCCATCCGCTGCATGACGCGGCCGACGCCTTCAACCCGAACGTGGTCAAGGTGGTGCTGGACAAGGCGGGCCGCGCGCTGTATTTCTCGCGCGCCACGATTCCCTGGCACCGCGATGGTTTTGCTCAGTCGAAAGACAGCTTGCCGGCTGGCTACGTGCCGCTGCGCCATATCGGCTTGTATGCCTATAGCAATGCTTTCTTGCAAGCCTATCCTGGCCTGTCTGTCTCGCCGCTGGAAAGCATCGAGGCGCTGGAACAGCTGCGCGTGCTGTGGCATGGGTATGCGATTGCCGTGCATGTGACCGATTCGGCCCCGGCCGCCGGCGTGGATACGCCGCAAGATTTAGCCAGAGTGCAAGCGCACTATCGCCACGGCGCCTGAGAAAACGACCATGGCTGCGTTGCACTGCCTTGCCGTACTCATCGTACTGCCTGCGGCAATGCGCCTTGCCCTGTCCGTTTTTCAGGCACCGTGAGTGCGTGAGGCAAAGACTATCTGCGCCTGCAACAAAAACCACAATTCGAAACGCCCGGTGCGATAAAAGCTGGCTTCGATCAATCTGCTCATAGCAAATTGATAGCAAACTGGCGTTCCGGTGAATTTTTGTGGTAAGTTTCGTAGGGAAAGATAGTCATTGCAACACCATCTAAAAATAATTACATAGATCCCATCCAAAATCTGCTTTTTAGGAAACTTCATGCGTTTGATACTGTTAGGAGCACCCGGTGCCGGTAAGGGCACCCAGGCTAATTTCATTAAAGAAAAATACAATATTCCCCAAATCTCCACGGGCGACATGCTGCGCGCGGCGATCAAGGAAGGCACCGAACTGGGCCTGGCCGCGAAAAAGGTCATGGACCTGGGCGGCCTGGTGTCGGACGACATCATGATCGGCCTGGTCAAGAACCGCCTGCAGGACGCCGATTGCGCCAATGGCTACCTGTTCGACGGCTTCCCGCGCACCATCGCGCAAGCGGACGCCATGAAAGACGCCGGCATCGATGTCGACTACGTGCTGGAAATCGACGTGCCTGACGCCTCGATCATCGAGCGCATGGATGGCCGCCGCAGCCACCCCGGTTCGGGCCGCGTGTACCACACCAAATTCAATCCGCCCAAGGTCGACGGCATCGACGACGTCACCGGCGAGCCGCTGATCCAGCGCGACGACGACAAGGCGGAAACGGTCAAGAAACGCCTGGACGTGTACCACAACCAGACCAAGGTCTTGCTCGACTACTACAATAACTGGGCCCAGTCCGGCCTGCCAGGCGCACCGAAATACCGCCGCATCGCCGGCGTCGGTCCGGTGGAACAAATTCGCGACAGCGCATTTGCCGCCCTGGCACAATAAATCAAGGAAAAGCGGACCCCAGTGTCCGCTTTTTTTGCGCCTGCTTTTCACGGGCCCTGTCATTCTTTTTCGTAGTTGAAGTTTTTTGCAGTGCGTGTTTTCCTGGTTGCGCGTGCCGGTCCTGTGGCGGTACGGTCTGCAATCTTTGGCAATGACGTCGATAAAAACAGAAGGAGACGATATGGCAGCCAGTCTGTGGTTTGCAGTAGTGTGCGGCGTGGTCGCAGTCCTATATGGTTTGGTGTCGCGCAGCTGGATCCTGCGACAGGATCCCGGCAATGCGCGCATGCAGGAAATCGCGCTGGCCATCCAGCAGGGCGCAGCTGCCTACCTGGCGCGCCAGTACCGCACCATCGCCATCGTCGGCGTGGTGCTGCTGATCGCCATCTACGCCTTGCTGGGCCTGCATACGGCGCTGGGCTTTCTGATTGGCGCCGTACTGTCGGGCGCCTGCGGCTTCATCGGCATGAATGTGTCCGTGCGGGCCAATGTGCGCACAGCCCAGGCGGCCACCCTGGGCATCAATCAGGCGCTCAACGTGGCCTTCAAGGGCGGCGCGATTACCGGCATGCTGGTGGTCGGCCTGGGCCTGTTGGGCGTGACCCTGTTTTACTGGCTGCTGGTGAGCACGGGCGCGCCGGGCCTGACCCAGCATGACTTGATCAAGCCGCTGATCGGCCTGGCTTTCGGCGCCTCGCTCATTTCCATCTTCGCCCGGCTCGGCGGCGGCATCTTCACCAAGGGCGCCGACGTGGGGGCCGACCTGGTGGGCAAGGTCGAGGCGGGCATCCCCGAAGACGATCCGCGCAACCCGGCCGTCATCGCCGACAACGTGGGCGACAACGTGGGCGACTGCGCCGGCATGGCGGCCGACCTGTTTGAAACCTATGTGGTGACCCTGATCGCCACCATGCTGCTGGGCGCCTTGCTGCTGGCCGACGCCAGCACCACCGCCATCATTTATCCGCTGCTGCTGGGAGCCGTGTCGATACTCGCCTCCATCGTCGGCTGCTCGATGGTGAAAACCAGACCGGGCGCGAAAATCATGTCGGCCCTGTACACGGGGCTGTGGTGGGCGGCCGGCCTGTCGCTGATCGGCTTTGCCATCGTTACCTGGCTGCTGTGGCCGGACGAGGCCATGCGCTACAAGATGATGGGTTCCACCGTGGTCGGCATCGTGCTCACGGGCCTGATGGTGTATATCACCGAATACTACACGGGCACCGACTTCAAGCCCGTGCGCCATATCGCCGAAGCATCGACCACGGGCCACGGCACCAATATCATCGCCGGCCTGGGCGTATCGATGAAGTCCACCGCCTATCCGGTGCTGGCCGTCTGCGTGGCGATCCTGGTGTCGTACCAGCTGGGCGGCCTGTACGGGATCGCGATTGCCGCCACCTCGATGCTGTCGATGGCCGGCATTATCGTGGCGCTGGACGCCTATGGCCCCATCACCGATAACGCGGGCGGCATCGCCGAGATGTCGGGCTTGCCCGATTCCGTGCGGGCGATTACCGATCCGCTCGACGCCGTCGGCAATACCACCAAGGCGGTGACCAAGGGCTATGCCATCGGTTCGGCCGGCCTGGCCGCGCTGGTGCTGTTTGCCGACTACACGCACGCCCTGGAATCGGTGGGCCAGCACATTACCTTCGACTTGTCGAACCCGATGGTGATCGTCGGCCTGTTCATCGGCGGCCTGATCCCCTACCTGTTCGGCGCCATGGCGATGGAAGCGGTGGGTCGCGCGGCCGGCGCCGTGGTGGTGGAGGTGCGGCGCCAGTTCCGCGACATCAAGGGCATCATGGAAGGCACGGCCAGGCCCGAATACGACAAGGCAGTCGACATGCTGACGGCGTCGGCCATCCGCGAAATGATCGTCCCCTCGCTGTTGCCGGTAGTCGTGCCCATCGTGGTCGGCATGCTGCTGGGGCCGGCGGCCCTGGGCGGCTTGCTGATGGGCACCATCGTCACGGGCCTGTTCGTGGCCATTTCCATGACCACCGGCGGCGGCGCCTGGGACAATGCCAAGAAATACATCGAGGATGGCCATTTCGGCGGCAAGGGGTCCGAGGCGCACAAGGCGGCCGTGACGGGCGACACGGTGGGCGATCCGTACAAGGACACGGCCGGCCCCGCCGTCAATCCGCTCATCAAGATCATCAATATCGTGGCCTTGCTGCTGGTGCCGCTGCTGCCGGCCACGGGCTGGCTGGCAGTCGCCACGCCGGCGCCCGTGCACGCGACGGTGCCGCCGATCCTGACGCCAGCTACGCCACCGGCGCCGATCACGCCGCCACAGTAATGGTGTTTCAGCCAGATGCCCCGGAAACGGGGCATTTTTTATGGCCCAAAGAGTTGTCTTTTATCTATATGCGTTGCGTATAAAAGGTGAGCAATTGTTACGGTTCCTTTCATATATGGACTTGTCTGCCAATAATGAACCATGCCTGTTGATCAGGCTGACCAAGGCAGGAGAAATCATGAACACGCAACTGGGTAGTATCAAACGGCGTAGCGCGCTGGCGCTACTGGTGCTGGCCTGCGCCGCTTTGGCGGGCAATGCGGCTGCTGCGCCTGGCGGCCATGGGGGCGGTTTCCATGGCGGCGGCTTTCACGGCGGCTACCATGGGGGGTACCATGGGGGGTACCACGGCGGCGGCTATTACCATGGCGGCGGCCATGTCGGCGTCTGGCTCGGTGCGCCGTGGGGCTACGGCTATGGGCCAGGCTGGTATGGCGACCCCTGGTACACCTATCCGTACACCGGCACCATCGTGGTGCAGCAACAACCGCCCGTGTACGTGGAACAGGGCGGCACGCAGATCGCGCCGGCATCCTACTACTGCGACAATCCGCAAGGGTATTATCCCGACGTGAAAAGCTGCAGCGTGCCCTGGCGGCAAGTGGCGCCCACGAATGCCGCGCCCGGCAGCGTAGCGCCCTGATACGCCGCCGTAATATCGTTAAAACCGCGATGTCAGGCCGACAAACATGCGCCGGCCTGGCACATAGTATTCAACCAGGCCATCGTTGGCTGGGCCTTTCCTGAACAGGTTTTCCACCCCGCCGCGCACCGTCCAGTATGGCGTGATCTTGTACGAAACGACCGTATCGACGATGGTATAGGCCTTGTTGGGCGGACGCCGTTTCGAGCTGCGGCTGTCGGCGTCGAGTTCCCTGCCCGTGTACTGGGCCGATACTTCCGCAAACAATTGATCCGTGGCTTGCCACCCCAGCGCCGAGTACAGCGAGACTTTTGGCGTGGCCAGCAGGTTGGTGCCCAGGGTCAAGTTTTTTGCTTCCGCCATATACGTCAGGTTGTTGCGCCAGTTCAAGTGCTTGCTTAAAGGAATCGTCAACGTGCCTTCCAGGCCGCTGGTGCGGGCCTTCTGGATATTCGTCATGCGGGTCCACCATTTATTCTGGTAAAAACCCAGCGGCGCATAATCGATCTTGTTCTTGAAATCCGTATGGAAATAGGTCAAACCCGCATCCCAGCCATTTTTTTCATAGGCGATGCCGATTTCGGCCGCCGTGCTGGTTTCCGGTTTCAGGTCGGGATTGCCGGCCATGAAGCATTCGCCGCGGATATAGCCGAGCGGATACAGGCTGGTGCAGCCGCGCCCGCCAGAATTGGTGGCGGACGCCGGCGAATTTTCCTTCAGGCTGGGGGCGCGGAAGCCTTGCGAGATACCGCCCTTGACGGTCCATGCGGGCGCCGGGTGGTACACCAGGTACAGGCGCGGGCTGTGGTGGTTGCCGAACTTGCCGTGGTGGTCCAGGCGCCAGCCGATGGTAGCCGTCAGGTTGTCGCGCAGGAACAACTGGTCTTCCGCGAACAGGGCCGAGGTGGTGCCCGACAAGCTGGCGCCGCTGACCGGGTTGCCCAGGTAATCGGTCGGCACCGTGCCGATGGTGTCGGTATTGGTCAGCTCTTCATGCTTCCATTGGCCGCCCAGTACCAGCAATTGCTCGACGCCCCAGCCCAGGCGTTTTTCCAGGGTTGCGTCCAGCGTATTGTCCTTCGACTTGGCCACCGTGCCCGGATACTGGTTGTCGTAATCGTTGTGGTACAGATTGACACGGGTCTTGCCGACATCCCAGCGGCCTTCATAGCCGATGGCGGCGCTCTTGCGTATCAGCTTGCTCGCGCCCCAGGCGCCGAACAGCGGGTAGCCCTCGGCATCCTGGGTCGAGGAATCGCTGGCTTCCTGGCGGCCGTAGCTGGCGTCAAAAGACAGGCTGTGCTTGCTGTTCAAGGCCCAGTTCAATTGCCCCGTGATGCTTTGATTGCGTTCGCCGCCGATGCCGCCTGCCTTGCCGATGACTTTTTCATCGGGATTCTGCCGCGATTGCGCGATGCCGACCCGCATGCCGACCGCGTCCGACAGCGGGCCGGCGATATTCAGGCCCAGCTGGTGCGCCGTGCCGCGGCCGCTGTCTTGCGGCTGCGTGTAATTGGCCGTGGCCGAACCATTCCATTTGCCGGGCACCTTGCGCGTGATGATATTGATCACGCCGCCCATGGCGTCCGAACCGTACAGCGACGACATGGGGCCGCGCACCACTTCGATGCGTTCGATCATGTCCGGCGAAATCCAGTTCAAGTCCTGGCGGCCCAGGTCCGGGCGGTACGAGGTGTCGGCCGAACTGCCGACGCGCTTGCCATCGACCAGGATCAAGGTGTATTTGTCGGGCAGGCCGCGCAGCTTGATCTTCGATTCATCGCCGACCGGGCTGGTGCCGCCCGTCACGCCAGGGATGCGGCGCAGCAAGGTGTTCAAGTCATACACGGGCTGGCGTTCGATTTCTTCGCGCGTGATGACGCTGATGCTGGCCGGCGCATCCTTGATGTCGATGGCCGTGCCGGAAGCGGTCACGACCACCGTGCTCATGGTGACGTCGTTATGGGCGGGATGGTCTTCGGCCCAGGCCTGGCTGACGGCCAGGGACAGCAAACAGGGCAGGAGGAGGGCGGTACGGCGTGTGGCGTTGCTGCGTGCGGCAAAAGCGGAACTGCGCTTGGTCATGTTGGGCTTCCCGGAAGATGGTGAAATCCTGGCTGCCTTCCGGGTGGCTGGGGATATATATATGTTGTGATGGCGCGTTTGTATCAAATGAGAATAAGAATCGTTCTTATTGTAATGCCATCCTGGCAAGAAAGAAAGTGTCGTCTGAAAATAAAACACTGTTACCGCCTGCTTTGCTGCCTGTGCATGCGGCACGCCACCGTAAAACGTGAGAAATTGTTACCGCTGCTAGGTTCTGGCGCCCCATGTGCCAATAATGAAGGCAGACGTTTTCTGGAGCTGTCATGAAGCTAGCCTTGTCCCGTTTTTGCCAGTCCGCCCTGGCCATGCTGATGCTGTGTGCCGCTGTTGCCGGTGGCCGCGCGATGGCGCAGGAACAGCCGGCGGCAGAAGCGCAAGCTTCAGCCGCACAGGACTTGCCCGTCTGCCGGCTCGACCCGCATGACAGCAGCAAGCTGGCCGTCGAACCCTGTCGTCCGGCGCCACCGGTCGGCCACCGCCGCGCGGTGGCGCAAGTGATCGGCCGCATGCCTTCCGTGCAGATGGCGCCGCCCGTGGTGCACTTTCAAACCATGCCGCCGGGATCAAGCGCGGCCGTTTCCAGGCCATTGGTGCCCGTCGGCGCCTGCGATGTGGGCGGTTGCCGTGATGCATCTGGCGCGCGCTACAACGGCGCGGGCAACAGCACGCTCGATGCCAACGGACGCATCTGTCAAAGGAATGGCGCTTTTATCCAGTGCTTCTGATGTAAAATTGGTGTGAGCATGACGTTTACGTAAACGTCAATGGAGTGCCAACATAGGCCATCACCACATCAGGAGACTAGATGCAGATTCAGGATCAGGTATTCATTATCACGGGCGGCGCTTCGGGACTGGGCGCGGCGACGGCGCGCATGCTGGCGGGCGCGGGCGGCAAGGTCGTGCTGGCCGACGTGCAGGTCGAGGCGGGCCAGGCGCTGGCCCTTGAGCTGGGCGGCGTGTTCGTCAAGTGCGACGTGACCTCGGAAGACGATGGCAAGGCGGTGGTGGCCGCCGCCGTGGCGCTGGGCACCTTGCGCGGCCTGGTCAATTGCGCCGGCGTGGCACCAGCCGTGAAAACCGTGGGCAAGGATGGTCCGCACCCCCTGGAACTGTTCCAGCGCGTGGTCAACATCAACCTGGTTGGCACCTTCAATATGTGCCGCCTGGCGGCTGACGCCATGGGCAAGACGGACGCCACGGCCGAAGGCGAGCGCGGCATCATCGTCAATACGGCCTCGGTCGCCGCTTTTGACGGCCAGATCGGCCAGGCTGCGTATGCCTCGTCGAAGGCTGCCGTGGCCGGCTTGACCCTGCCGATGGCGCGCGACCTGTCGCGCAGCGGCATCCGCGTGATGACGATCGCGCCCGGCATTTTCGAAACGCCGATGTTGCTGGGCATGCCGGCCGAAGTGCAGGATGCGCTGGGCAAGATGGTGCCGTTCCCTTCGCGCCTGGGCAAGCCGGGCGAGTACGCGCAACTGGTGAAAGCCATCGTGGAAAACGTCATGCTGAATGGCGAAACCATCCGCCTTGACGGCGCAATCCGCATGCAACCTAAGTAAAAGCGCCGGAGAAACGTCCAGGACGTTGTTGCAGGGCCTCTCCGTACTATTCGTACTATTCGTACTATTCGTACTATTCGTACTGTCTTCGACCCTGCGCCTAGTCCTGAACATTTCCCGGCACTTTGATCGCTACTGCAGGCATTAGTTGATTTAAGGTAGGATACCTCTGTATCTGGCGCACAGCCGTGGTCGGCTGTGCGCTTTTTTTATCGGAGAATCCATGATCAGAATGCAGTCGCTGGCGTTGAGCCTGAGCTTGCTGGGGGCCCTGGCCGCCAGTCCCGCCTTTGCCGAAGTCCCTCAAAAGGCGCCGGAAATCGGCACCGCCTATGTGGAAAAGGCCGGCTGGTCGGCACAGAAATTCATGGTCGCCGCCGCCAATCCGCTGGCGGCCGACGCCGGCTACCAGATGCTCAAGAAAGGTGGCAGCGCGATTGACGCGGCAATTGCCACGCAGCTGGTGCTGACCCTGGTCGAGCCGCAATCGTCGGGCATCGGCGGCGGTTCGTTCATGTTGTATTCGACCAACAAAGGCGTGCAGGCGTTTGACGGGCGCGAAACCGCCCCGGCCGCTGCCGATGAGCACTTGTTCCAGCATCCGGACGGCACGCCGCTGTCGCGCAACGCGGCCATCATCGGCGGTCGGTCGGTCGGTGCGCCCGGCGTGCTGCGCATGCTGGAACTGGCGCACAAGGAACACGGCAAGCTGGCCTGGGCCACCCTGTTCGCACCGGCGATCAAGCTGGCGCAAAACGGTTTTCCCGTTTCCCAGCGTTTGAATGGCTTGCTGGCCTGGGACCAGGCCCTGAAGCGCGACCCGGTCGCCGCCGCCTACTTTTATGACAAGGATGGCAAGGCCTGGCCGGTCGGCCATATCCTGAAGAACCCGGAACTGGCGCGCACCCTGCGTGAAATCGCCCGCGGCGGCGCCGACGCCTTTTACAAGGGCCGCATCGCGCGCGACATCGCCGCCAAGGTGGCTGCCCATCCGACCAATCCCGGCAAGCTGACGGCGGCAGACATCGCCGGCTACCAGGCCAGGGAACGCGATCCGGTCTGCAGCGACTACAAGGCCTGGACCGTGTGCGGCATGCCGCCGCCATCGTCGGGCGGGATTGCGATTGCGCAAATGCTGGGCATCCTGGAAGTCAAGGATATCAGCCCGTATCCACCGGTCGATGGCGTGCTCGATCCGAAAGCCATCCATCTGTTCTCGGAAGCAGGGCGCCTGGCGTACGCGGACCGCGACCGCTACGTGGCCGATACCGACTTCATCCCGCTGCCGGGCAAGGGCGTGCCGGCCATGCTCGATAAAACCTACCTGGCGCAGCGCGCGTCCCTGATCGGCGACAAGTCGATGGGCAAGGCCTTGCCGGGCACGCCGCCCGGCATGCAGGTGGCCTGGGGCCTGGACAATGCGCTGCAGCGTCCATCGACCTCGCACCTGGTGGCGGTCGACCCCTTCGGCGGCGGCCTGTCGATGACCACCAGCGTGGAAGACGCGTTTGGTTCGCGCCAGATGGTCGACGGCTTCCTGCTCAATAACCAGCTGACCGACTTCTCGTTCGATTCGCAGAATGCCGACGGCCCGATCGCCAACCGGGTGCAGGGCGGCAAGCGCCCGCGCAGCGCCATGTCGCCGACCCTGGTGTTTGAAAAGGGCACCCATAAACTGGTGCTGGCCACCGGTTCGCCGGGCGGCTCGTCCATCATCAACTACGTGGCCAAGGTGCTGGTCGGCACCATGGACTGGGGCTTGAACGTGCAGCAGGCGATCAGCCTGCCGAACTTCGGCAGCCGCAATGGTCCGACCGAACTGGAAACGGGCCGCGCGCCGGACGCCCAGATTGCCGCCCTGAAAGCCATGGGCCACGACGTGCGGGTGATCGAGCAAAACTCTGGCCTGCAAGGCATCATGCGCCTGAACGCGCATGGCCACGACTTCTGGTTTGGCGGCGCCGATCCACGGCGTGAAGGCATGGTGAGAGGCGACTAAACTTTTCCACAAAGCATCAAGACCCATGCTAATCTGCCGGCATGGGAATGGAAAATAAAACCGGCTTGATATTGACGGGGGGCGGCGCGCGCGCTGCCTACCAGGTGGGGGTGCTGCAGGCGATTTCGGCGATCTTGTGGGAAGCGGGCTGGCCGCCGGCGCGCAATCCCTTCGATATCATTTGCGGTACCTCGGCCGGCGCCATCAACGCCACGGCGCTCGCTTGCCGGGCCGATAATTTCGGCGAAGGCGTGCAAAAACTGCTCGACGTCTGGCAGCATATCGAGGTCGAGCAAGTCTACCGGGCCGACTCGCTGGGCGTGCTGCGCTCGGGCGCGCGCTGGCTGTCGCTGCTGTCGTTTGGCTGGCTGCTGCGCAAGTGGCATGCCGCGCCGCCCAATTCCCTGCTCGACAATACCCCGCTGGTCAGCCTGCTGCACCGCATGCTGGACTTGCCGCGCCTGGATGCGGCCCTGGCCGATGGCTTGCTGCATGCGCTGGCCGTCACGGCGTCTTCGTATTCGGGCAGCCGCCACATGACGTTTTACCAGACGGCGGCCGAGATCGCGCCGTGGGTGCGCACCCAGCGGCTGGCGCTGCAGGACCAGATCGGCGTCGAGCATTTGCTGGCGTCGGCGGCGATACCGTTCATCTTTCCGGCCGTGCCCCTGTATGTGGGCGGCCAGCGCGAATACTGCGGCGATGGCTCGATGCGCCAGCTGGCGCCGATTTCCCCGGCGATCCACCTGGGCGCCAACAAGGTGCTGGTGGTGGGCGCCGGGCGCATGACGGAGCCGGCCCCCGGCCCCGGCGACGGGGCGCGCTACCCGAGCCTGGCGCAAATCGCGGGCCATGCGCTGTCGTCGATCTTCCTCGATGGCCTGGCGGTCGATATCGAGCGCCTGAACCGTATCAACCTGACCTTGTCGATGCTGCCGCCCGAATTGCTGGGCAAGACGGCCCTGAAACCGGTGGAATTGCTGGTGATTGCGCCCTCCGAGCGGCTCGACGCCATCGCCAGCCGGCATATCGGCAGTTTGCCCCGTCCGATCCGTACCATGTTGTCGGGAATTGGGGCTGCCGAAGCCCGTGGTGCGGCTTTGGCCTCGTATTTATTGTTCGAATCGACATATACTAACGAGCTGATCCGTCTTGGACAGCGCGATACGCAAGCCCGCAAGGACGATGTACTGGCGTTTTTTGGTTCCTGAGACGGGCTTTCGGCTTTTTTTCGCGTTTTTTAGACAGGACGACTGTGCTGGGATTTCGACGTGCTTGCGATGTGCTATGGATGTTGTGTCTGCTATGGGGCGCTTGCGCCCAGGCCGCGCCTGCGCGCAGCCTGCGTTTCGATCAGCTCAGCGTCGAGAACGGCCTGGCGCAGGAATCGGTGCTGTCCATCGCGCAGGACCCGCAAGGCTTCATGTGGTTTGGCGGCCAGTCCGGCCTGAGCCGTTATGACGGCTACCGGGTCGTCGTCTATAAGAATATCGAAGGCGACAGCAGCAGCCTGGCCGACAACTGGATCGGCGTGCTGCATGTCGATAGCCAGGGCCAGCTCTGGGTCGGCACCGACAATGGCCTCGACCGTTTCGATTCCGTCAGCCAGACCTTCATCCATTATGTGCAGCCGGGCACCAGCAAGCGTGGCAATGGCAACCGCCATGTGCACGCCATCGTCGAAGATGGCGCGCGCGGCTTCTGGATCGCCACGTCCGATGGCTTGCAGCACTTCGATCCCGCCACTGGCGCCTTTCGCAGCTGGCATCACGACGACAATGACCCGTACAGCCTGGGCGATAATGAAATCAAGGCGCTGGCGCTCGATGCGCAGGGGCGTTTGTGGATAGGCACGGTGACCGGCCTGGATATGCTGGCGCCCGGCAGCGAGCGTTTCGAGCATTACACCATCGACGCGCTGCCGACCTCGAAATTCAATGTGATCCAGTCGCTGCTGGTCGACAAGCAGCAGAATCTGTGGATCGGCACCATGGCCGGGGCCGAGCGCTGGCGCCTGGGGCCGGCCGGCCAGGCGCCGCTGGCGCGCCTGCGCCTGGGCGAAAAACAGGGTTTCAATGCGATCCGCATCTCCAGCCTGTACCAGGATGTCGATGCGACCGTCTGGATCGGCAGCAATGCCGATGGCTTGCTGCGCTGGCTGCCCGAGAACGACACCTTTTTGCAGTTCCGGCACCAGACGGGCGACAAGTTCAGCATCGCCGACAATCAGGTGGCCTCCTTGTTCCGCGACCGCGCAGGCAGTTTCTGGACCGGCACCTGGTATAACGGCGTAAGCCGGGTGGACCTGGGCAGCGGCGGCTTTTCGCGCATGGTGCGCGCCGCCGACGATACGGCCGCCCTGGCGGACAAGAAGGTGCGCGCGCTGGCCGATGCGGGCGCCGGCAAGCTGTGGCTGGCCACCAGCAGCGGCTTGAAGCTGTACGACACGCGCGACGGCGCCACCCAGGTGTTCGACATGCGCACCACGCCGGGCATGTCGCGCGACGAGCAGGTCTCGGCCCTGTACCGGGCGCCGGATGGCGTGCTGTGGGTGGGGGGGCGCACCGGCTTGCACCGCTTCGACCTGGCCACGCGGCGCTTTTCCACCACGCGCTTTGCGGTGGGCGATCCGAACAGCGACACCATCCGCAATATCGCCGGCGACCGCAGCGGCATGCTGTGGGTCTCGTCGCGCGGCGGCCTGCACCGCTTCGACCCCGTCAGCAAGCAGTTCACCACCTTCCGCCACGATCCCGCCAATCCGGATAGCCTGTCCGACAATATGGTGCGGCCGGTGCTGGAAGACCGCAAGGGCCGGCTGTGGATCGGCACTTTCCATGGCCTCGACCTGCTGGACCGGGCAACCGGCCGCTTCACCCATTTCCGCCATGACGCGGCAGATCCGCAAAGCCTCAGCCACGATGAGGTGCATTTCCTGCACGAAGACAAGCGCGGCGTGCTGTGGGTGGGCACGGCCAATGGCTTGAACCGCATGGATGTCGATAGCAAGGGGCAGATCCGCTTCCGCCGCTACCTGCGCAAGGATGGCATGGCCGACGACGCCGTCGCCAGCATCCTGGAAGACGATGAAGAGCAGCTGTGGCTCAGCACCAACAGCGGCATTACCCGCCTCGACATGCGCAGCGGCCAGTTCCGCAACTATGACAGCGCCGATGGCACGGTCGAGGGTTCCTACTTCGATGGCGCGGGCTTGCGCGCCGCCGACGGCACCATGTATTTCGGCGGCTTCAACGGCATGACGGCGTTTGCGCCCAGGGATATCCACGACAACCGCGTGCCGCCGCTGGTGGCCATCACCGAGCTGCAGATCTTTAACAAGCCCGTGGCGATCGGCCGCGGCGAGTTTGCGCACGTGCTGGGCACGGCCATCAACCATAGCCGCAGCCTGGTGCTGACGTCGCGCGAGAGCGTGTTCTCGCTGGAATTCGCGGCCCTGCATTTTGCCGCCCCGCAACGCAACATGTTTGCCTACCGGCTGGAAGGCTTTGACCAGGACTGGGTCATGACGGATGCCGGGCGGCGCTTCGCCACCTACACCAATCTCGATCCGGGCGAATATGTGTTCCGCGTCAAGGCGGCCAACAAGGATGGCGTGTGGAATGAAAGCGGCGCCACCCTGAATATCACCATCTTGCCGCCGTTCTGGAAAACCTGGTGGTTCCGCAGCCTGATGGCCTTGCTGGGACTGGGCCTGGTGTACGGCGTGTACTGGCAGCGCATGCTGATTTTGCGGCGCCAGCAAAGCAAGCTGGAGCGGCAGGTGACCGAACGCACGGCCGAGGTATCGCAAAAGAATGACGAATTGCGCAGCAAGGAAATCGAAGTGCGGGCCCAGTCGCACGAGCTGGCGCTGGCCAACAGCAGCCTGAAGAAAAACGAGGAAAGCTTGCGCCAGGCCAAGCGCAAGGCCGAGGATGCGACGCGCCAGAAATCGGAATTCCTGGCCAATATGAGCCACGAGATGCGCACCCCGCTGGCCGGCGTGATCGGCATGCTGGGCTTTGCCTTGCGCGACCAGCAGTTGCACGCCTCGACGCGCGAGCAAATCCTGCGCGGCCAGGCCAATGCCGAATCCTTGCTGGCCATCATCAACGACTTGCTGGACTTTTCCAAGATCGAAGCGGGCAAGCTGAGTATCGAAAACATCGATTTTGCGCTGGGGGCGGCGATGGAAAACGTGGTCAGCCTGTTTGAAGAGCAGGCGGCCGCGCGCAGCATCGGTTTTTCCATCGACTTTGCGCCCGACTTGCCGCCTTTCGTGGTGGGCGACCCCAGCCGCTTGCGCCAGGTGCTGGTCAACCTGGTCGGCAATGCCTTCAAGTTTACCCAGCATGGCGGCGTCAGCGTGCGGGTGGAGCGCGCCGGCGTGGCGCCCGGCCAGGCGCATGCCCAGCTTAACCTGATACGCTTCATCGTCAGCGACAGCGGCATCGGCATCGACGCCGATGCGATGGCGCGGCTGTTCCAGAAATTCGAACAGGCCGACGCCAGCACCACGCGCCGCTATGGCGGCACCGGGCTGGGCCTGGCGATCTGCCGCCAGCTGGTGGAACTGATGGGCGGAACCATCACCGCTTCCAGCGTGCAGGGGCAAGGCAGCACGTTCACCTTCATCCTGCCGCTGGCCGATGGCGTGGCGCCGCCGCTGGTGCCGCAGGTAACGCTGGCGCCGCACAGCCACCAGCTGCACGTCTTGTGCGCCGAGGATTTCCCGACCAACCAGATCATCATCCGCGTCATGCTGGAAGACCTGGGGCACCGCGTCGACGTGGTAGCCAACGGCACCCTGGCGGTGGCCGCCTGCGCGCAGACGCGCTATGACCTGGTGCTGATGGATGGACGCATGCCCGAGATGGATGGCGCCACGGCAACCCGCCTGATCCGCGCCGGCGGTGCGCCGGAGCAGCCCGTGCATGACCCGCAAGTGATGATCGTGGCGCTGACGGCCAACGCCAGCGAAGAAGACCGCAAGCGTTATCTGGGCGCCGGCATGGACGATTTCCTCAGCAAGCCGATCGACGAGGTGGCGCTGCATTTCCTGCTCGAGCGCGCCATCGAACGCCAGCTCGCGTGCGGCCACGCCTTGCCGCGCATGTCCTTCGTTGCGCAGCGCAGCGCGCCGCAAGGGCAGGCCGAACTCGACGTGCTGTTTGGCGTGGCCCCCGAGACCGCATCGCCGCAGGCTGGCCGTGGCCTGGACCTGAAGCGCCGTATCCGCGCCGCCTTCGTGGCCGACCTGTCGGGCCGGCTGCGTGAACTCGATGCAGCGATGGCGGCGCAGAACAAGGAAGCGGCCGGCCGTTTGCTGCATGGCCTGAAGGGCAGCGCCGCCTATCTCGATGAAGCCGAACTGCATGGTTTGTGCACGCAGCTGGAAGAAGCGGCCGATAGCGGCCTATGGCAGCAGGTCGGCGTGCACCTGCCGCGTTTGCATGCGCTGCTGGCGGAAATCGCCGCCTCTGTCGACGAAGTGCAAAATATACAAGATTATCCATAAGAATCCGCCGGAAAGCCGTTAAAATACGCTCAAACAGATTGCTACAGCCGATAGTAGAGACAGTGGAGAGCGCAATGAAAGTACTGGTGGTGGACGATGATGTCGTATCGCGCATGGTGTTGATGCACCTGATCGACAGCTGTGGTGTGCATGACATCGTGGAGGCCGAAGATGGCGCTGCCGCGTGGGAACAGCTGGAGGCCGGCCTGCGTCCGGCGCTGTGCTTTTGCGACCTGCGCATGCCCCGGTTATCGGGCATGGAGCTGCTGCAGCGGGTCAAGGGCAATCCTGAGCTGCAGGCCATGCCCTTCGTCCTGATATCCTCGGCGACCGACCGCGAGACCGTCAACGGCGCTTCCGCCGCCGGCGCCGACGGCTATATCGTCAAGCCGTTCCAGGGCGATGAAGTACGGCCCTTTCTGCACCGCGCATCGGGCCCTGCCGTCGCCTGGGCGGCGGAAGCGCCGGCGCGCACCCTGGCCCGCCTGGGCGTGGGGGCAGAGCGCCTGCACGCGTATCTGAAGGGATACGAAGCGCAGCTGGCCACGTTTGCCGGCGAGATCGACAGCCTGGCCGTGGCGGACGCCGCTCCGCTGCGGCTGCAGCTGGAACGCCTGCACATGGGCTGCGCCACCCTGGGCCTGAGCGGCGCGGCCGACGCCCTGCAGAGCGCCCTGGCCGAACCGCCCGCTGCCCCGGCCCTGCACGCGCTGCTGGCGCAACTGCAGCAAGCCGTGGCCTGGCAGGCAGAACTGCTGGCGCAGGAAAGCAGCGTGGCGGCGTCCGGTTTTCAGCAATAGATTTATGGTTTACAACGCCTGACAACACGGTCGCGGGCGGAAGGGAGAGGCAGTCGAGAAGCGCAACCGTACGAAGGTACGGTGAGCATCGCAGGCTGCCTGTACCGACGCGCAGCAGGTTTGGGCCGGTGTTTTAATCGAGTTTGTCGGCAAACACCATGCGCGTCAGCAAGGTCGGCAGGGGCAAATAGACCAGCATATCGTCGAAGGCGCCGCCGGGCAGGGCGCTGTTGTCGGTCGCCTGGCGGGTGATGAAATGCTGCGTTGCCTGGTCATTGCTGCGCTCATCGGCATTTTCCAGGTTCCCGCTGCGCTGTTGCACGCCTTGCACGCTGGTGCCAAAATTGTGTTTTCCCGTCGAGAAAATCACGGCCGGCGAGCAGGCGCCGCGCCCGCACAAGTCATCCCCATAGACATAGCGCACATTGCCATCCGTGCCGCGGGTCTGGATGGTCTTGCTGGCCAACACCTCGTTGCGCTTGATCGGCGCCTGCGTAAAGGCCGGCGTCACGCTATAGCGCAGCACATTGCCCCAGCTATCGGCCTGGCCGACCCCCAGCGCCACCCACGGCAAAAAACCGCTGCAATCGGCATCGCTGGCACACGCAGTATTGCTTTCGCGGCCATCCTGCGCCGACACGGCTGGGCGCGGCAAGCGTCCATGCTGCAAGGCAAACCCGATTAAGGCATCGCGCGACTGGGCCAGGGTTCGCTGCGTTTGCTCAACCCTACGTTGTTCCATCACCTGCGGACTGAACCCCGTCATCAGCAGGGTAGCCGCACCGAGGGCCAGCACTGTCACCAGCAACAGCAAGGCGGCGCCGCGCTGGCGTGCATGCATGCGCAAGCGGGGGCCTGGCCATCTGTCCATTATGCCGACTCCTTCGTTTTCGATTGCATCGTGTCGCGTGGCTAGCGTGATGTCTATCCGGGACTGATATCTTTCAGGCATGCAGTATATCAATATATTTAGTCACAATAATTAATTATGCGATAACATCAATATTTTTTTGATAATTTAAAATATTTCAGACCATGCCGACCACCGCTGCCTTGCTGATGGAAAGTCCCGTACCCGCACCGGCCACGCGCCGCCTGGAAACGCTCGATGTGGGCAAGGGAGTGGGCATCCTGTTGATCGTGCTGGGACATAATGCGCTATTTGTCTCTGAACACGGTAATCTGAACGATTTCATCCGCTCGTTTAATTTGCCATTTTTCTTTTTTGTCTCGGGCGTCACTTTTGTGCTGGGCACCCGCAGCTTGAAGACGGTGGCATGGATGCGTGCCGATGCCTTGCTCAAGCCCTGCGCCGTGGTCATCGTGCTGGCCGGTATGCTGCGCGTGCTGTCCGGTGCCGGTGGCGTCGAAGAAGTATTGCTTGGCCTGTTATTCGGCACGGGATTTACCTTGCTGTGGACGCCGATCTGGTTTGTACCCCATCTGTGGCTGTTAAATGTCAGCACTGCGATCCTGCTCAGGCATGGTGTCCTGTATCTGCGTACCTGGGCGCGGCGTATCGGCATGCTGTTATTGCTTGCAGCAGCGGGCTATCTTGTCTTGTTGCAATTTGACAGTACGGCCGACAATCCCGCCTGCCTGCGCATGCGCAACTTCACTGCTGCCCTGTTCGATTGTGGCCTGCCTTTCAGCGCCGATCTGCTGCTATTGACGGGCGTTTTTTTCTTGCTCGGCCATTTTCTGGCGAACCGGGTCCGCCTGATGCGCCACAATTGGATGTTGCTCAGTCTGGTTTGTGCGGCGACGCTGGCGTTGCACCATTTTTTGGGCTACACGATCGACTTCAATCAGCGCCGGTATGACTCCTTGCTCATTTCCACCTTACAAGCCTTGTGTGGCATCTACATGATGCTGTCCGTTTGCAGCTTGCTGCTCAGCTGCTTTGCACCCGTCGGCAAGGTACTGTCGTACCTGGGACGCGGCAGCCTGTTTATCCTGATTTTTCATGGGTCGCTGATGCTCAAGCTGGAAGCCTGGCTGCCGCGCTGGATCGATCATGCTTATCTGGCGGCGGCGCTGGCCATGGCGATCTCGGTCGCGCTGTCACTGATGCTGTGGGAATTGAGTAAACGCAGCCGTATCGGCACGCTGCTGATGTTGCCGCGCAAGCTGCGGCCGCAGGAAAATTCCCTGCCCCGGCAGGGCGGGGCAGGAACGACAAGCTGAACCAGTTCTTGATTCCCCTGTTTATGGAGGACAGAGCCTTATTTAAAGCCTCCTTCTACCAGGGTGCCGCTGGCATCATGCGTCGACTTAATTGCTCCCGGGCAGGTATCTGACCCTCGCGATATGGACGAAATCGTTCCTGCCACATCGCCGTTGTTGCCCACCGGTGGAAGGAACTTGAGCTGATAATATGGCCAGCCCTTGTTATCACAGCTCAGTTTGTAATTCGGATTGTTCATTTTGTAATTTTCAATCCATGCAATCTGCGACTCTGTCAGCGTGCCTGCGGATGCGCCCACTGTCCATTGACCGATGGTATCTTCGCGCCCGCTGGTTTCATTGAGCACGGTGCCGGTGACAGTCTGCCCACTTTTTGTGACTTTAAACCGGAATGTGTCGCCCAGTTCGCCAGGAATATACAGCCGGCAGGTGGCACCGGCCTTTGCGCCATCCGCACCGCCCTTGCAGTTTTCATGCTCCGGGGAGGTGTCTTTCCTGAAGCTGCTGAACAACACCATAAACTGCCGGTTGCCGTCTGCGCTATTTTTAGTCGGCTGAATACCCGTATATGCTATATCGCCGCCATCGGTGAAGCCGAACTGGTAGGCAAAATAAAACTCATCGGTGGGCGCTGCTGCGTTGATGGTGAGGCCAAAAGTGATTTGTTCCAGTGGTTCCGATGATTTGATCATCCAGTTCATGGTCGGTGTTGCCGCTGCACTCAAGCCGGCAAAACCCAGCATCAGTGTCGCCAAAATCGCTTTTTTTAAAAATTTCATAAACTTTCTTTGTTAAATGGAATGCCGATATGTTCAGGGAGTCGAACCAGGCACATCAGCAACCTGCCTGTGAATTTTTCCCGCAATGCAGTGATCAACAATCGGCTGCCGGCGCCCCAAGCCATCCCGTCTTCTTGTCTTGAGCCTGACTCTGCTGCTATAGTGTCGGCTCGCGTCCCTGTAGTTCAATGGATAGAACAGGTTCCTCCTAAGAATCAGATCCAGGTTCGATTCCTGGTGGGGACGCCAAATGATACTGCATGTCACAACAGCTAGCCTACGGCTAGTTGTTGTCGTTTCCGGGGCACACTATGCTGTAGCGCGTAGTGATCGCCGCGCAGTCATGGGCGATAGATTGCAAGATATGCCTATGCTTGCGCGACTATCGGTACAATGCGTGCTTCTTTCATCATCTGATCGGCGGCTGTGTTGCCTACCACGCGGTATATTTGGCAGGCAAGGTACGGCGCCCGAGCTCTTTACTCATCATTATGGCTGTCATCTCTCTTTCATCGGCGCAACTTGCGTTCGGTCACGTCGCGCTGCTCGATCACGCGGAATTTTCACTGGAAACCTCGGAACGGGTCGGCTTGATCGGCCGCAACGGCACGGGCAAGTCGTCCTTGCTGAAAGTCATCTCGGGCAAGTTCAAGCTCGACGACGGCTTGCTGGTGATGCAGCAAGGCATCAAGATTGCTTATGTGGAGCAAGAACCGCAATTCGATCCGGACATGTCCGTGTTCGACGCGGTGGCGTCCGGCATGGGCGAATCGCAGGCCTGGCTCAAGGAATACGATGCGCTGACGGGCCAGTTTGGCCAGGGCAATGACGATGAATTGATGGAACGCATGCACGATATCCAGGTCAAACTGGATGCGGCCGATGCCTGGAGCTTGCCGAACAAGGTGGAAACCGTGCTCGACCGCCTGAACCTGACGGGCGACATGCTGATGAAAACCCTGTCGGGCGGGATGCAGAAGCGCGTGGCGCTGGCGCGCGCGCTGGTCTCGGCGCCGGACGTGCTGCTGCTCGATGAGCCAACCAACCATCTGGATTTCAGTTCCATCCTGTGGCTGGAAGGCTTGTTGCGCGACTTCAAGGGCAGCGTGCTGTTCATTACCCATGACCGTTCCTTCCTCGACAACGTCGCTACGCGCATCATCGAGCTGGACCGTGGCCGCTTGCTGTCGTATCCAGGCAATTTCACGGCCTATCAGGTGCGCAAGGCCGAGCAGCTGGAAATCGAAGAGGTGGAAAACGCCAAGTTCGACAAGTTCCTGGCGCAGGAAGAAGTGTGGATACGCAAGGGCGTCAAGGCGCGCCGCGTGCGCGATGAAGGCCGCGTGCGCCGCCTGGAAGCGCTGCGCCTGGTGCGCAATGCGCGCCGCGAACAGCAGGGACAGGTGAAACTGGACGTGTCGGCCGGCGAACGCTCGGGCAAGATCGTGGCTGACCTGGAAAACGTGTCCAAGACTTATGGCAGCAAGGTCATCGTCAAGGATTTCACCGCGACCATCTTGCGCGGCGACAAAGTGGGCCTGATCGGTGCGAACGGCGCCGGCAAGACCACCTTGCTGAAAATGATCCTCGGCGAAGAGACGTCCGACACGGGCACGGTGCGCCTGGGTACCAAGTTGCAAGTGGCATATTTCGATCAGATGCGCACGCAGCTGAACGAAGAGGCGAACCTGATGGAAACCATCGCGCCGGGCAGCGACTGGGTCGAGATCAATGGACAGCGCCGTCACGTGATGACCTATCTGAACGATTTCCTGTTCGCCCCCGAGCGCGCCCGTTCGCCCGTCAAGACCTTGTCCGGTGGCGAGCGCAACCGTTTGCTGCTGGCGCGTCTGTTCGCCAAGCCGGCCAACGTGCTGGTGCTCGATGAACCGACCAATGACTTGGATATCGATACCCTGGAATTGCTGGAAGAGTTGCTGGAAGAATACACCGGCACCGTCTTCCTGGTCAGCCATGACCGCACCTTCCTCGACAACGTCGTCACGCAGGTGATCGTGGCCGAAGGCGAAGGCAAGTGGCGTGAATTCGTCGGCGGCTATTCGGATTGGGAACGCCAGCGCGCCAGCGTGCCGGCGGTGACGGCGCGCAGCGCGCCGAAAGCGGCCGCCGCGCCTGCCGCCGCGGCAGCAGCCCCGGCTGCCAAGCAGAAAAAGCTCAGCTATAAAGAACAGCGCGAACTCGACGAGCTGCCGGGCATCATGGCCGCGCTGGAAGATGAGCAAGCCGTGCTGGCAGGGCAATTGTCGCATCCCGATTTCTACAAAAAAACGCCGGCCGAGGGCAAGCGCCTGAATGCCCGCATGGTGGAAATCGAGAATGAATTGCTGGCCGCCCTGGAAAAATGGGAAGCCATCGAAGCGCGCGCCAAGGGCTGAACGCCGAACTGCTGATACCACGCGATTGCCGCTGCCGGCGGCAATCGTTTCCTTCCCCTTGCGTCGCACACTGTACGCCTCCCTCTCGCAAAACGGCTTGGCATTTCTGCTAGAATATTGATCGCAAGACAATATTGCCGGTTCTTGTATTTCCTGACGACACACACGTGTCATTCTATTTTTCGTCACCTCACCAGACCGGAAACGGGAGGAGCGGCTTCATGTTTGACCGACTCGCGCTGCCACGCGTGCTGCCTTTTTTTACTTATCTCTTTTTTATTCTTATTGCTGATGTGTTAATATGGGCAGGCTATGCTCAGGAGCAATTACGCTATCTGTATGTGGTGAAGATAGCCGCCGTGCTGGCCTTGCTGTGGCTGTATCGCCGCCATTACACGGAACTGGCCTGGCCCGGTGCTTCCCGCATGGGATGGCCGGCCATTGCCTGGTCGGTATTGGCCGGTATCGTGGTCTTGCTGCTGTGGCTCAACCTGGACGCAGCCTGGATGGTGATCGGGCAGTCTGGCGGTTTTGATCCCCGCTCCGGCAATCGCTTGGACTGGCTGCTGGTGGCGGCGCGCATCGCCGGCGCGGCGCTGGTAGTGCCCGTCATGGAGGAGTTGTTCTGGCGCTCATTCTTATTGCGTTGGTTACAATCGCCAAATTTTCTGACAGTCGAACCGTCACTGCTGAAGTTCCGCTATATTGTTGTTACGGCGATACTATTTGGCTTTGAACATAATTTGTGGTTTGCGGGCATTGTTGCCGGCTTGGCATATGGTTGGCTCTACGTGCGTTTTCGCACCCTGTGGTCGGCCATCATCGCGCACGGCGTGACGAATGGCTTATTGGGCGTCTGGGTGCTCATTACCGGGCAGTGGGGTTATTGGTAATCGCGTCATTAGTGGATGCAATAAGCACAAAGATGAAAAAAATGTTGAGCCTGACTGAAAAAAAGCATGCTGCGGATGCAGTACGCGCCGTTTTCTGCGCGCCCCGCCGGGTCGCCCTGGTGCTGCTGATCGGCGCCGCCTATAGCGGTACTGTTCACGCGGAAATCAGCGACACCATCCATCCGTTTATCCAGACCACCTTCGCCTACGACGATAACTTGCTGCGCCTGAGCGAGTTTCCGGGGCAAATCCCTGACCTGGGCGATACCAGCCGCACGGTGCAGGGTGGTTTCCTGTTCGAGCGCCCGGTCGGCCGGCAGTTATTCACCGGTTATGCCAAGTTGAGCCACGTCACTTTCAACCGCTTCACGGAGCTCGATTACAACGGCAAGGATGCGCTGGTCGACTGGGCCTGGCAGCTGGGCAATCGTTGGCAGGGCCACCTGGGCACCAGCTACCTGGAAACCCTGGCGCCATTTACGGATACCAATTCCGACCAGCGCAATTTGCGCACGCAGCGCCGCAGTTATGCGGACGCCACCTGGCTGTTTCATCCCAACTGGCAGGTGCGCGCGGGTTTTTCGCGTTTCACGGCCGATTATGAGTTGCCTGCGCAACAGATCAATAACCGCACGGAAAACGCGACCGAACTGGGCCTGGACTACCTGGCCACCAGCGGCAGCAAGGTGGGCATCCAGCTGCGCCAGCTGAAATCGAACTACCAATTCAAGGGCAATCCCCTGTTCGGCTTGCCCGACAATGATTACACGCAAGATGAAATCAAGGCCAATGTGCTGTGGCTGGTCAGCGGACCGACCAAGCTGTCCTTCCTGGGCGGCTGGGTGCGCCGCACGCATCCGCAGTCCGCGTCGGGCAACAGCAGCAGCGGCGCCAACGGCCGCCTGATCGCCGACTGGATTGCCACCGGCAAGCTGCGCTTCAACGCCAACCTGTGGCGCGAATTCCAGGTGGTCGAGGGCGGCATCGTGGGCAGCAGCCTGAACAAGGGCGCCAGCCTGGCGGCTTTCTGGAGCGCCACGGCCAAGGTGGGCCTGAATGCCCAGGTGCGGCACGAGAAACGCGATTTCAGCACCATCAACGGCTTCACGGCCCTGAACGGCTTGTCCGATTCCACCAACGGCAGCTCGCTGGGCCTGACGTATGCGCCAGTCAACAATGTCCAGCTGGAACTCGATGCATTCCGCGACCGGCGCAGCGGTAATCCTATCGTGGGCAGCAATACTTACCGGGCCAAAGGTGTTTCGTTTTCCGCCAATGTTCAATTCTGAAAAACAAAATGACGATTAACGATATACCCCTGATTTCCTTTTTTCAGCGTGTACTCGACCCGCTGATCATCATGTTGACCTTGTATTTCTGCTCGTTCGTCTTCGGTTCCTCGTTTGACGGCTATGCACTGGTATTGATGATACTGGCTTTCTTCATTTCCTCGACCATTTATCAGCATGTCGACCCCTACCGGGCCTGGCGCGCCGGCCGCATGTGGGCCTATGCACGTGATGTCATCGTCGGCTGGGCCATCACGGCGCTGATCCTGGTGATGCTCGGCGCGGTCAGCGGCTTGTCGCAGAACTACCATGCGCCTGCCGTGCTGGCCTGGTTTGTGATCACGCCGCTGCTGCTGATCTTTTTGCAGCTGGCCGTGCGCCGCGCCCGTTCCATCCACGGCAGCGGCGACGAGGTGCGTTCCGTCGCCATCATCGGCGCCAACAATGTCAGCGTGCGCTTTGCCGACGCCATCAGCAAGCACCCGAACCTGTTCATGCAGGTGGAAGGGTATTTTGATGACCGCGAAGAAGAGCGCTGGCCGGAAGCCATGCAGCATCCGATGCTGGGCCGGATGGATGAGATCGCCTCGTATGTGCGGGCGAATCACACCAAGATGATTTTCATCAGCCAGCCGATCTCGGCGCAACCGCGCATCCGCAAGCTGCTCGATGAATTGCAGGACACCACCACCTCGGTGTATTTCCTGCCGGATATTTATGTGTTTGACTTGATGCAGGCGCGTTTTGACAATGTCTGCGGCATGCCGGTGATCGCCATCTGCGAATCGCCGTTTACGGGCTGGAACAGCGCCATCAAGCGCATGAGCGACCTGGTGATCGGCAGCCTGATCCAGCTGTGCCTGCTGCCCATCATGCTGGTCATCGCGATCGCCGTGAAGGTGACCTCGCCAGGCCCGGTGATTTTCAAGCAGCGCCGCTATGGTTTGTATGGCGAGGAAATCATCGTCTATAAATTCCGCTCGATGACGGTGGCCGAAGATGGCGCCAAGGTGGTGCAGGCCACCAAGAACGACCAGCGGGTGACGCGCATCGGCGCTTTCCTGCGCCGCAGTTCGCTCGATGAGTTGCCGCAGTTCATCAATGTCTTGCAAGGCCGCATGAGCATCGTCGGCCCCCGTCCGCATGCGGTGGCGCACAACGAGCAGTATCGCAAGTTGATCAAGGGCTATATGTTGCGGCACAAGGTCAAGCCTGGCATTACCGGCTGGGCGCAAGTGAATGGCTTGCGCGGCGAGACGGAGACGCTCGACAAGATGGAGGCGCGCGTGCGTTTCGATCTGGACTATCTGCGCAACTGGTCGCTGTGGCTCGATTTGTGGATCGTGGTGCGGACGGTGCAAGTCGTATTGAAGCGTGAAAATGCGCACTGAGATTGCGGCCGGCACTGGCGGGTATCGATTCGATTGCCGCATGGATACACATTGTGGCGTGGCGACAACTGCCGCCGCAGCCTGGCGTCGCGCTTTCATATTGACTGCAGAAAACTGATTGCATCATTTGTAATTTTTGTAATCTCATTGCATAATTTGTACCTGTTGCACACGCAAACTTCATGATGGGCTGTAAGATAGCGTCCTGAAACTATGTACATGCATATATCTTTTGATGCCTACGCTCCCGACGGTGCGCCAGCGTCTGAAAACATGTTGAACCCCACTGAGATGGCAAGCCCGATGAAAATGAAACGAACTAATTTGCAACAACGTGTCCTGAGCGCCGGCGTCATCCTGTTGACCGTGGCTGGCCTGGCTGCCTGTGGCGGCGACAAGGCGAAGAAGACGGGCCAGGCGCTTGCCAGCGTGAATGGCGAAGAAATTACGGCGTTGCAATTGAATGAGGAATTGCAGCGCGCCGGCGTGCCGGCGGCGCAGCAGGAAGCGGCCAGCAAGCAGTTGCTGGAAGCCCTGATCGATCGCCAGGTGGTGGAAAATGCCGCAGTGAAAGAAAAGCTCGACCGCGATCCGAAGGTCATGCAAGCCATCGAACGGGCCAAGGCGCTGATCATCAGCCAGGCTTACATGCAAAAGAAACTGAGCACGATTGCCCGTCCGACCAAGGCGGAAGTGGAAGAGTACTTCAACAAGCACCCTGAATTGTTCAGCAATCGCAAGCAGTTCGACATGCGCCAGCTGCTGATCGCCAGCAAGGACATGAACGATGCACTCAAGCAAGTAATCGACAAGAGCAAGTCGCTGGAGGAAGTGGCGGCCTGGATGGATAGCAACAAGGTGGGCTTTGCCCGCGGCCAGGTGTCGCGCACCAGCACCGACCTGGCGCCGGAACTGGGCGCCAAGCTGCAAGGCATGCCGAAGGGCCAGTTGTTCATCATCAATGAGGGCGAGCGCTCGATGCTGATGAGCATCGTCGACGTCAAGGACGTGCCCTTGACCCTGGCCGTGGCCGGACCGCAGATCGAGCAGTACCTGGTCAATACCCGCACCAAGGATGGCGCCAAGCAGGAAATGGACCGCTTGCGCGCCGCTGCCAAGATCGAGTACCTGAACCAGGCCGCTCCTGCCGCCGCCGGTACGGCCGCCTCGGGCGCCGCCCCGGCAACTCCGGCCGCTTCGGCCAGTACGGGCGCCACCGAACGCGGTGTCGCCGGCCTGAAGTAAGCGTGCCGAGCGCCATCGATTTTTTGTAAACCGAGTGACCGACGAGATCGAGCTGATGATGAAACGACTGATACTGATAATGATGACTGCCTTGCTGGCCTTGACTGTGGGCAGCGCCAATGCTGGCGAAGTCTTGCTGGGCGCCGGCGACGTACTGAAGATTTCCGTGTACGGCAACCAGGACCTGGGCGTGGAAACGCGCGTCAGCGAAGCGGGCGACATCACCTTTCCGCTGATCGGCCAGGTCAATGTGATGAACTTGCCCGTCGCCGAGGCGGAAAAGAAAATCGCCAATAAACTGGAAACGGGCGGCTTCGTCAAAAAGCCGCAAGTCAACATCATCGTCACCTTGCTGCAAAGCCAGCAAGTGTCGGTGCTGGGCCAGGTGAACCGTCCAGGCCGTTATCCGGTCGATGGCCGCCGCAGCCTGCTCGACTTGCTGGCGCTGGCCGGCGGTATCGGCCCTGAGGGCGGCGACACGGCTAGCCTGATCCGCAAGCGCGATGGCAAGACCACCACCGATGTGGTCGATATCGTGGAAATGGTCCGTACCTCGGATTTGAACCGCGATTTCGACCTGGCCGCCAATGACGTGGTATTCGTCGAGCGCGCGCCCCGCATCTATATCTATGGCGAAGTGCAGCGTCCGGGCGTGATTCGCCTGGAGCGTTCGATGACCGTGTTGCAGGCGCTGTCGGCCGGCGGTGGCCTGACCCAGCGCGGCACCGAGCGCGGCATCCGCATCAAGCGCCGCGGCCCCGATGGCAAGCTGCAAATCATCGAGGCCCAGCACGATGACCTGCTCAAGAGCGACGACGTGGTGTATGTGAAGGAAAGCTGGTTTTAAGCAGTGGCAGCAGAGACTTGCTGCCGCATTTTGTACCGATTGTTTTGCGATGATATGAGACGGTGTCTATGAATTTCTCCCAGTTCCTACTGATATTGCGCGCCCGCCAGCGCGTCATCTGGATCACCCTGGTGATCGTGGTGGTGGCGACTCTGGCGATCAGCCTGATTCTGCCCAAGACCTACAAGGGCACAGCCTCCGTGCTGCTCAACTACAAGGGCGTCGATACCGTCACCGGGCTGGCCATGCCAGGCCAGCTGATGGCCGGCTACATGGCCACGCAAATCGATATCATCAGCAGCAAGAACGTGGCGCTGCATGTGGTCGACTCGCTGAAACTGGCGCAAAATCCTGCCGTCATCGCCCAGTTCAACGCCGCCACCGGTGGCGAAGGCACGGTGCGCGACTGGCTGGCCGACTTGCTGCTGAAGAAACTCGATGTGGTGCCGTCGCGCGAAAGCAGCGTGGTCGAGATCAGTTTCAGCGGTTCGGACCCGCATTTCGTGGCCGGCATCGCGAATGCCTTCGCGGAAGAATACCAGCGCGTCAGTATTCAATTGAAAGTCGACCCCCTGAAAAAGGCGTCCGCCTATTTCAATGACCAGACCCGCCAGATGCGCGACGTGCTGGAAGCGGCGCAAAGCCGTTTGTCGAAGTATCAGCAGGAAAATGGCATCGTCAGCCTGGACAACCGGGTGGACGTGGAATCGAACCGCTTGAACGACCTGTCGCAGCAACTGGTGATGGCGCAGTCGCAATCGATGGAAGCGACTTCGCGCCAGCGCATGGCGCAAGGCGCTTCGACGCTGGAGTCGCCCGATGTCGCGCAAAATCCGATGATCCAGAATCTGAAGATTGCGCTGGGCACGGCCGAATCGAAGTTTGCCGATATTTCGCAGCGTTTGTCGCAAAACCACCCGCAATACATCAGCGCCAAGGCGGAACTCGATAAATTGCGCAGCGACCTGGACGCCGCCATCAAGGTGACTTCCGGCAGCGTCAGCAACAATGCGCAGATCCTGCAACAGCGCGAAGGCGCCATCCGCGCGGCCCTGGCGGCGCAAAAAGCCAAGGTGCTGGAACTGAACCGCACGCGCGATGAAATGGGTGTGCTGATGAAGGACGTGGAAAGCGCCCAGCGCGCCTACGACGCCACCTCGCAGCGTTTCTCGCAGACCAGCATCGAAGGCCAGGCGGAACAGTCCGACATCTCGATCCTGAATCCGGCCGTGCCGCCAGTGGTGCCGTCCGGTCCGAAAATCATCCTCAACACCGTGCTGGCCTTCTTCTTTGGCGGCTTGCTGGGCCTGGGCTTGAGTATCGTGCTGGAAATGCTGGACCGCCGCGTGCGCTCCGAACGCGATCTGTTCGACGCCTTGCAAATTCCCGTGCTGGGCGTGATCGCCTGGCAAGCGCCGAAGCGCCGCCGCTTCAAGTCCCTGAAATCGGTGTTTTCCAGCCGATTGCGTTTGAACTAATGAGATGGGAAACACCATGAATCATCCTGCACTGGCTGGCCACGTACCAGCGTCCAACGCCAACGCGGCGCACACCGGCGACTCCAGCATCGGCGGCTTGCTGCTAGAGTCGGGCAAGATCACGCCGGAAAACGCCGAACGCGTGCTGCGCATGCAAAAAGAACTGGGCATCCGTTTTGGCGAGGCGGCGCAACGCCTGGGCCTGATCACCGAAGCCGATATCGAACAGGTACTCGCCCAGCAGTTCAACTATCCCTACCTGCAGCGGGGCACGGGCGCGTTTTCGGACAAGCTGATCGCCGCCTATGAGCCGTTCGGCCAGCAAGTCGAAACCCTGCGCGCCATCCGCAGCCAGCTGATGCTGCGCTGGTTTGCGCGCGGCCGCAAGGCGCTGGTGGTGGTGAGCATCAATCCGGAAGATGGCGCGGCCATCTTTGCCGCCAACCTGGCCGTGGTGTTTTCGCAGCTCGGCGAGCAAACCCTGCTGGTCGACGCCAATTTGCGCACGCCGCAGCAGCAGGAAGTGTTTGGCCTGAAAGGGCGCCAGGGCCTGTCCGACCTGCTGGCCGGCCGCGGCGACCTGGAAGCGATCGCCAGGATCGATTCCTTTGTCGCTCTGTCGGTGATGAGCGCGGGCACCTTGCCGCCGAATCCGCAGGAGTTGCTGAGCCGCACCTCGTTCGCCACGCTCAACGAGCAAGTCGCTTCGCGCTACGATGTGGTGCTGTACGACGTGGCGCCTTTCGCCAGCGGCTCCGATGCGCTGGCGATTGCCGCGCGCGTGGGCGGCGTCTTGCTGGTGGCGCGCAAGAACGCCACCGGACTGGCTGACCTGGCGACCTTCGCCGAACAGCTGGAACGCAACGGCGTGGAAATTGTGGGTACCGTGCTGCAAGAGTTCTGAGTTTTGCCGTTTTTTGCAGACCCTGTTTCGGCCGCCCTGTGCGGCCGAATGTACTTTTGCCTCGGCAACTTTTGCTCGATCGCCTATGGTTCGCTACGCAACAAAAAATTTCCGTATCGAAATGGCTACGGCGCACCTAAAGTGCAAAGTAACTGTCGGTCTTTTCTTGACTGCAACTATCAGGGGTATATAGTGCTTAAACGACATGCAAAAAAGGAAAGGGTAAACCTCCGTAGCGAGTGTGTTAATGGTTTCCTGCCGCACAAATTTGCCGTGTTGAAATCGATACGATCCCTGTAAATATATGTCTACAAATCAAGCAACTATCGGTTTTTTCTTGACGGCAACTATTGGGAATGTATAGTGGTCCAACGGTGTATTCCACAATGGAAGGAATGGAAGCATGAAATTTTTGATCGAAAAAGTCCGCGGATGGACAAGCAAACCTGCGCTGCCTGCAGCGGGTGGGGCCACGATGGCAGGGCGCGTGCGCCGCTGGGGCGCGCTGGCCGTGTTGCTGGGCGCTGCCACGGCGCTGGCCGTGCCGGCCGGCGCCACTTGCCTGAACAAGGCGCCTTTGCGCGGCGTTAACCTGGCCGGGGCGGAATTCAATGGCTCCAAGATTCCCGGCACGGTGTTCAAGGATTATATGTATCCCAGCACGACCGACATCACGTACTTTGCGGACCTGGGCGCCAACATGATACGCCTGCCCTTCCTGTGGGAGCGCTTGCAGCCGGTCGCCGGTGGCCCGCTCGACCCCACCCAGGTCAAGTTCATCGCCAAGGTGATCGAGACGGCCAAATCGCGCAATCTGTGCGTGCTGCTCGATGCGCATAATTATGGCGCCTACAAGGGCATTCCGTTAGGCAAGCCGGGCGCGACGACGGAAAACTTCGCCGACTTCTGGGTACGCATGGCGGCCGCCTTTCCCGATGTCGACACGGTCGCGCTGGGCCTGATGAATGAACCTGTGCTGACCAGCCTGAAGCAATGGGGCGAAACCTCCAAGGCCACCCTGGCAAAATTGCGTGAGAATAATGCCAAGCACCTGGTCGTCATCGCGGGCGGCACCTATAGCGGCGCGCACGACTGGGCGACCTTGCGCGATGGCGTGTCCAATGCCAGCACCTTTGCCACTTTGAAAGATCCGCTGACGCGCACCCTGATCGAGGTACACCAGTATGTCGATTCGAATTACTCGGGCACCAAGGCCGATTGCATTTCCCCTGCCAAGCTGAACGATATCCTCGAGAAGGTCAAGGTCTGGGCCGTGGCCAACAAGCAAAGACTGTTCCTCGGCGAATTCGGTGTTGCCGATACGCCAGAGTGCCTGCCGACCTTGCAGGCGGCACTGACGGCGATGCGCGGCGCGCCATGGTCGGGCTGGACCTATTGGTCGGCGGGCGCCTGGTGGGGCAAGACCTATATCTTCAATGTGCAGCCGATGGCTGGCGTGACGCGCAATTCCGTGAGCCTGCTGCAGGCTGCGTGGAACAATGAGGAGCTCGATTTGAACAAGATCCTGCAAAAGCAGCAAGCGGTCGCCAAGTAAGTCATCCTGACTGACAACTGACTGTCAACCAGCACAGCCGCAAGCAGGCCGGCGCCGATAGGCCGGTGTTGCTTGCGCTTCAGGAGCCGGCCAGTCCGGCGCCGATACCCGCGCCATGACAGGGCGCCGGCAGGCTGCGGCGCTTCCCGCTTCCCCGTTTCCCCGCCCTCCACGGCGTTGCAGTCTGCTGCGGCACATGGCGTTCAGGCATGGTAAAGTTAATCCAATGCATTACCTTTCCATGTGGCAAGTTATTGATTGCATAGGGATTTGTCTCTTTTTCGGTTTTTTTCGTAGGGGCGAAAAAATAGCCTGCCCAAATGCAGTATTTCAGCTTGACCATCTTCGCTGCTCCGTTATAATCTTAGTGTTTTGTTAAAATAGTTTCCTATCATTTAAAAGTTTCTGTGGGCGCTATCTGGCAAGGACGATGATCCGGCGTTTTTTGATCGATGCCGATGCTTTTTATACGACAGTCATTCATGGGGTAGTGATGCAAACCTCTTCCTTAAGCTCCCGCGACACCGTGACGCCGTGGTGGAAATCCGCCATTCCCGAATGGGGCCCGGTCGTGATCGGTTTGCTGGCCTTGTACATCCCCTCGTTTTATGACCTGGCCACGGGTTTGTGGATGAGCGAGGAGCAGGCGCATGGTCCTATCATCCTGATCCTGTCGACCTGGCTGCTGTACCGCAAATGGCCGGAAATGATGGCCCGCACCGAGGGCCAGCCTTCGTCGAAGGCGGGTTGGCTGGTGGCCGCAGTGGGCCTGGTCATGTATGTACTGGGCCGCTCGCAGCAGTTCTCGATTTTTGAAATCGGCTCCTACATCGTCTTGCTGGCCGCCGTGCTGCTGGTCAAGCGCGGCACCCTGGCCTTGCGCATCCTGTGGTTCCCCCTGTTTTTCATGCTGTTCATGATTCCCTTGCCCGGCATCCTGGTGGCGATGCTGACCATGCCGATGAAGACGGCCGTCTCGTATGTGACGGAACACGTGCTGTTTTTCTTCGGTTATCCGATCGCCCGCAGCGGCGTGATTTTGCAGATGGGCCAATATCAGTTGATGGTAGCCGATGCCTGCGCCGGTTTGCATACGCTGTTCACGCTGGAAGCACTGGGTTTGTTCTACCTCAATCTGGTGCGCCATACCTCGGCCTTGCGCAACGGCGTGCTGGCCGTGCTGATCGTGCCGATTTCCTTTACGGCCAACGTGATCCGCGTGATGACCCTGACCCTGATTACCTATTATTTTGGCGACGCGGCAGGGCAGGGCTTCCTGCATGGCTTTGCCGGCATGGTGCTGTTCATTTCCGCCTTGCTGCTGATCCTGGGCGTCGATTGGCTGCTGCAGTCCTACGTGCAGCGGCGGGAGAAAAAACATGCTTGATACCCTGCAAGGCGCGCAGCGCAAGGCGCTGTTCGCCAGTGTGCTGCTCGGTGCGCTGATGGTCTCGACTTCCATCCTGACCAAGGTGGTGACGCCCACGGTCAAGATGTCCGAAGGCAAGCCTGCGCTGGACCTGGCGGCGCTGGTGCCGGCCCAGTTTGGCGACTGGCATGAAGAGCGCGACGCGGCCGCCGCCGTGGTCAACCCGGAAACCGAGGCCGCGCTGGCGAAGATTTACACGCAAACCCTGGCCCGCACCTATGTCAACGGGGCGGGCGAGCGCGTCTTGCTGTCGGTGGCGTATGGCGATGACCAGCGCGGCGAAGCGACGCAGGCGCACCGGCCGGAGATTTGTTATACGGCGCAAGGTTTTGCCATCACCAGCAATGACGTGGGCGTCTTGAAGGCGGCCCAGCGCAATATTCCCGTGCGCCGCCTGGTGGCTGTCAATGGCGCCCGCAATGAACCGATCACCTATTGGGTCACTGTCGGCGACCGCGCCACCTTGCCGGGCGTGGGCCGCAAGCTGCTGCAGCTGTTTTACGGCCTGGGCGGCAAGGTGCCCGATGGTTTGCTGTTCCGCGTCTCGACCATCCAGCCCGACAAGACGGCCGCGTATGCGCTGCAGGATGCATTCGTCAATGCCTTGTTTGCGGACATCGGCAAGGCGCCGACGGAAAAGCTGGCCGGCAAGTTCGACGACTGACCGCCGTTCACTGCAGTTCATATTACTCACCGATGACACCAGCATGACTCTTTACGCCCGCCCAACACCCGCCAGCCTGCACGACGCCGGCGAGGAGAGCGACAAGCGCCGCTTGTTGCTGGCGATCCTGATCGCCGCCACCGTCTACCAGGCCGTGCTGTGCTTTGTGCACACGCATTTCTTCAAGGCTTCGACGGCGCTGGTGGCGTTTTCCGAGCTGTGCATCTACGTCGCCTGCGGCGTGCTGCTGTTCCGCCGCATCGAATTGTCCTTCGTGGCGATCCTGACCCTGATCGCTTCGTATCTGCTGCTGCTGGCCTTGCTGCGCAGTTCGCTCGACCCCAAGGGTTTCCGCGACATCATCATCCTGGTGCTGTTTTATTTTCTTGGGCGTAATTTTGGCGATGAGAAATTTGCCGACCGCCTGTTAAAAATCATCATTTACCTGGTACTGGCGGTGGGCTTTTTCGAGCTCTTGTTTGTCGATGTGTATTCCAGGCTGTTCAATGTGTATTCGTATTATCTGGCGCAAGGCAATATCACCACCAGCACCAACTGGGCCGAAGGCAGTACCCTGGCGCTGAACGGCATCCGGCCGGCCGGCATCGGCCGCACCATCCTGCCTTTCCTGCTGGGCAGCCACCGCGTCTCGTCGGTGTTCCTGGAACCCGTTTCCCTCGGCAACTTCGCCGTGATCGTGGCCGCATGGGGCTTGTCCAAGGGCCGCGATCAATTGCGCTCGATGGCTTTTTTCCTGGTCGCCTCCGCCATCATGATTACCCTGGCCGATTCGCGTTATGGCCTGGTCACCGTGGGCCTGATGGTGCTGGTGCGCCTGGTGATTTCCGGCCGCGGCAACCGCATGGTGATGATCCTGCCGTTTATCTGCGCCGTCATCCTGATCCTGTTTGGCCTGTACTACGATGGACGCTATAGCGACAACATTCCTGGCCGCCTGTATTCGAGCGGCATCACCATGGTGCGTTTCGGCACGGCGGAAATTTTTGGCCTGGCCGGCTACAACATCAACTTTGGCGACATGGGCTATTCCATCGTCCTGACGCGCTTTGGGCTGTTTGGCTGCGTGGTGCTGTGGATCGGCTTGTGGATGATCAAGATGCGCGACGAGCATGGCGAGCGCTTCCGTACCTACATCGTTATCTATATGTCGCTGATCCTGTGCATCAGCGGCACCTCCTTGTTCGCGCTGAAGTCGGCGGGCGTCCTCTGGTTCCTGCTTGGCTGCTACGCCGTGCGCGACAAGAAGTGGCTGACTTCCCCTTTGCGCTCTGCCCAGCCTGCTGCCGGAAAAGTCCATTATGCCGATTAAAGTTGCACACGTTGTTCGCCAGTACTATCCATCGATCGGTGGCATGGAAGATGTTGTGCAGAATATTGCGCATTATCAAGCCCGCTGCCACGGCCACATTCCGACCATCATCACGCTCAACCGCGTGTTCGTGAACCCGGCCGACATCCTGCCGGCCGACGAGGTGGTCAATGGCGTGCGCGTGATCCGGATTCCCTACAAGGGTTCGACCCGCTATCCGCTGTCGCCTGGCGTGCTGCGCCTGCTGGGCGACTATGACGTGGTGCACGTGCATGGGGTCGACTTTGCGTATGACTACCTGGCCGCCACCAAGTGGCTGCACCGGCGTCCGCTGGTGGCGTCCACCCATGGCGGTTTTTTCCACACCAGTTTTGCCTCGCGCCTGAAAACCATCTTTTTCAACACCGTCACGCGCGCCACTTCGCGCGCCTATGCGCGGGTGGTGGGCACCAGCGATAACGATGGCAATCTGTTCGGCAAGATCATCAAGGCGCCGCGCCTGACAGTGATTGAAAACGGCGTGAACGTGGAGAAATACCGTAACAAGGGATCGGCCACCCGGACGCCGTGCATCATGTATTTCGGCCGCTGGTCGTCCAACAAGGGTTTAAAGGAAACGCTGGAACTGTTCGCCGCGCTGGCCAAGGACCATCCCGAATGGCGCCTGGTGATTGCCGGCCGTGAATATGACCTTAGCCGCGCCGACCTGGAAGCCCTGGCGCGCGAAAAGGGAATCGCCGAACGCATCACCATCGCCGCCAATCCCAGCGATGCGCAGCTGGCCGAACTGATGTCGCAGTCCAGCTACTATATCTGCCTGTCGCGCCATGAAGGCTTCGGCATTGCCGCCATCGAAGCCATGAGCGCCGGCCTGACGCCCGTGTTGAGCGATATCCCGCCATTCCGCAATCTGCTGGAGAAAGCGCGGCTGGGCATCTTGCATACGGGCGACCTGGCGCAGACGGTGGACAAGATCGCCGCCGCGCATGCCCAAGACCAGGCCGCCTATGCGGCGCGGCGCGTGCAATTGCAGGATTTTTCCGAGCAGTACAGCTGGAATCACATCGGCGGGCGTTATGTGGATATCTATGAGGAATTGCTGCGCAAGCAGCGCTAAGACGGTTTTTCTGTTGTAGACATGACGTAAGGATGAACGGTTTGGTCCTGCATGTCCTATTGTGCAGACAATAAATATTAATCTAATTATAATAATGCTCAGCAGCGGTGGTTTGATGCACCGGATGCAAGAGCAGCCGAGACGGCTATGTTTTTTCCTTCATAACCGGTGAAATCTCAGTGAACAAGAAAATCGATTCAATCTCGGGCCTGGCGGGCTTTGCCGCCCTGATGGTGATTTACGCCCACATGGGAAGCGAAGGGTTCCTGAACCTGTCGCACCACTTCCACAACCTGGGCGTGATGATTTTTTTTGTCCTCAGCGGCTTCCTGCTGTCCTACCTGTATCTCGACAAGAAGTTCTGTGTCGAAGACGTGACCGCCTATAGCCTGGCCCGTTTTACGCGTATCGCCCCCGCGTATCTGTTTACGATCCTGGCGTCCTTCATCATTTTCACTTTTTTCGACCCGCATTTCGTGTACCAGATCAGTACGCATAACCTGCTGCGCCATCTATTGTTTATTGGCAATGAATCGGTCTTTTGGACGATCGGCCCGCAAGTGCAGTTCTATGTCCTGTTCCTGGTGCTGTGGAGCGCCACGGCCCACTATGTCTCGAACAAGAATGCCTTGCCGCTGATCTTCATCGTTTTCGTGGTCGTGCTCCTGATCATGATGCGCCGCAGTTTGCCGGGCACTTTTGTCGGCTCCAACCTGCATTACTTTGCGTTCGGCGCGCTGGCCGGGGTGGTGCGCAAGAAGATGCATAGCCAGTTTCGCTATCCTGAGTTGATCAATGTCATCCATGTGGCCTTGCTGCTGATTTTCCTGGCCGTCGAATGCGGTTTTATCCAGATCAGCGCGCGCATGATCCATGAAAACCTGAGCACCCTGGTGATGGCGATGCTGGTGTCGTTCTTTGTTTTCGTGTTTTCCTTCGACTCGCTCAGTGCGCGCTTGCTGTTCGGCAATCCCTTGCTCAGGCTGATGGGGAGCCTGAGCTTTTCGCTGTACCTGCTGCACATGCCGGTGCTGTACTGGGTCAAGAAAATGTATCCCGACGACATCACCCATCCGGTCGTGATCGCGCTCACCTTCGCGCTGATCATTGCACTGGCGACCTTGTACTTTTATACGGTCGAGCGCTATTGCACCTTGGCCGTGAAAGCGCTCAGCAAGAAGTACGGCAGGCTGATCGAGCGCATGTTCATGCACCTGGGCGTCAAGCACAAGGCGGCCGCTGGCTGAGGCCGGGCCAGCCATTTTCCATTCTCATTCTTATTCTTAATTCTCTTTACTGATCGAGCGCTGACTTGAAAATTTTGCTTGTATGTGCCGCCTTTCCCCCGCGCGGCAAAGGGGGCGGGCCGGAAGGATCGTTCATGATCGCCAGCGGCCTGCTGTCCCAGGGACATGACGTGCGTGTCGTCACCGTGGGCGACGCTGCCGGCGTGGAACAGTACAAGGGCGTGGAAGTGCATATCATGCGCTCGCCGAACGTGTACTGGGATTACTTCTTTACCAAACGCTCTGCGGCGCTGAAGATGGTGTGGCACGTGCTGGAAAACTTCAATCCGCGCGCGTACTGGCGCTTGCGTCCGCACCTCAAGGCGTTCCAGCCGGACGTGGTGATGACGGTCAGCATAGAAAACACCAATGTGGCGACCTGGTTGCTGGCGCGCATGCACAAGGTGCCAGTGGTGCATGTGATCCAGAGTTATTTCCTGGCCTGCTGGCGCGGCGGCCTGTTCAAGAACGGCAGCAATTGCGCGGGCCAGTGCGGCAGTTGCAAGGTTTTGTCGGTCGGCAAGAAACCGCTGTCGCAACTGGTCGACGGGGTGTTTGGCGAAACCCGTTTCGTGGTCGACCAGCATCTGCAACTCGGTTATTTCAAGCAAGCCACCTCGGCCGTGATTCCCGGTCCCGTATTCCCCATTGCAGGCCGGGTGCCAAAGGCGCGCGACGGCAAGCTGGTGGTCGGTTACATGGGCGTGCTGGCGCCGCACAAGGGTGTCGATGTGCTGGCGGACGCGGCGCGGCTGATGGGCCCTAGCAGCAATGTGCGTTTCCTGATCGGCGGCACCGGCGAAGACGAAGCCTATGTGGCCAGCCTGCGCGAGAAATTCGGTGATGCCGACGTGGAATTCATGGGCTGGGTCAAGCCCGATGATGTCTATCCGCTGTTCGACGTGCTGGTAGTGCCGTCGAAGTGGAAAGAGCCGTTTGGCCGCATCGTGGTCGAGGCGCTGGCGTATGGCGTGCCGGTGATTTGCGCGCGCTCGGGCGGGATCGCTGAAAGCATCCGTGAAAACGAAAACGGCTACACCTTTGCCTCGGGCCAGCACGATGAATTGATCACCTTGCTGCGCGACGTGCTGGAACCGGACGAACCGGCGCGCATGCGCCTGGCGGAAAATGCGCTACAGCATTCGCACCGCTTCGATATCGGCTCCATCGCTGCGCGCATCAGCGATTTCGTGACGGCCACCGTGGCCGGCTACAAGGCGCGCCGGTGAGCGGGGTAGCAGCATGAGCAATCAAAAAAACGGCGGCATGGCCTCGGGCTCGTTCTGGGCCGTGCTCGACAACCTGGCCCAGCAAGGCTTGTCCTTCATCATCTTTGCCATCCTGGCGCGGCTGCTCAATCCGGCTGAATTCGGCTTGCTGACCATCGCCCACCTGTTCATCCTGTTTTCGCGCCTGGTGGTGCTCGATGCACTGGCGATGCCCGTGATCCGCGCCCAAGATCCCGACGACAACGCGTATTCCGCCCTGTTCTGGCGCTGCACGGCGGCCGGCCTGCTGCTGTGTGCCTGCATGTTCCTCAGTGCCGGACTGGTTTCATCGCTGTTCCAGGCGCCATCGCTGGCGCCCGTGCTGCAAGGCATGAGTTTGTCGATCCTGTTTTTCGGCATGGTGCGCTCGTACGAGGCGCGGCTGGTGCGGCAAATGAAATTCAAGCAGCTGGCCATCCGTTCCACCTTGTCCGTGATGCTGGGCGGAATCGTCGGTATCGCGCTGGCCTACCGTGGCTGGGGCGCCATGTCGCTGGTGGTGCAGCAGGTGATGGCGTCCGGGCTGGCGCTGCTGCTGGTGGTGCTGCAAAGCGGCTGGCTGCCCAGCCTGGCCTGGCACGCGCGGCCAGGCCGCTACTGGCATGACGTGCGCCAGGTCAGCGTGTCGGGCGTGCTGTCGTTTGCCAACAGCAATGGCGACTCCTTGCTGGTGAGTCTCTTTTTGGGGCCATATGCCACCGGCCTGTACAACCTGGCCAAGCGCTTGACCTCGGCCGTGTATCTGGTGATCACGGCCTCGCTGCTGCGCGTGTCCTTGCCCGTGTTCGCGGCCGCCATCGGCAAGCCGGAGCAGTTGCGCCAGGCGTATCTGCAATTGCTGGCCATGATGCTGTTCCTGATGCTGCCGATGCTGCTGTTCCAGGCCGCGCTGGCCGAGCCGCTGGTGGTGACCGTGTTTGGACAGAAATGGTTGCCGGCCTGCAGCACCATCGCCGCCCTGGCCCTGCTGTATTGCCTGTCTTCCGTGTCGGAACTGAACAATTATGTGCTGTTTGCGCTGGGACATAGCCGCTGGCCGCCGCTGCTGGGCATCCTGCAGCTGAGCCTGGCCGTGCTGCTGGCGGCCTGTTTCAGCCACTACGGCTTGCTGGCCATGAGTTTATCGTTTGCCGCCGCGTATGTGCTGATGCTGCCGTGGTCGCAACACCTGGCGCTGAAAGTCATGGACTTGCCTGTGATGCGCTTTGTCATCGCGCTGCAACCGGTGCTGGCCGGCAGTGCGGCCTTGCTGCTGGCCTTGTATGGCATGGCGCGCTGGTGGCAGGGCGGCGCCGTGACCTTGCTGGTGCTGGCCTTGCTGGCGGGCGCCGTCGCCTATTTGCTGCCGATGATCGTGCTGGGGCGGCTACGGCGCGGCACGGAGGGAAATTTTGATCCCCTGTCGCTGCTGAAGAATTTACGTCAATTGAAGCACCGCGGCGCCGCCGCGGATTGAAAAAGGCCCACAAGCACCATGGAAGCACCAGAGATTATCCGTATCAGCCAGTTTCCCGTGCTCAGCACGACAAGCGAGTGGCTGGCCCAGCATTTGCTGGGCGTGATCGCGCGCGGCGAAAAGACGGCGCTATTTTTTGCCAATACCAACTTTATCGTGAAGAACCGCTTCGTGCTCGAGCCTGATCATGTGCGCCGCTGCGTGATCGTCAACGATGGCATCGGCATGGATATCGCCGCCAAACTGTTCCACGGGCGCCGCTTCGCCGCCAATCTGAATGGCACCGATTTCACGCCTTTCCTGTTCCGGCAAAGCCCGCAGCCGCTGCGCGTCTTCATGCTCGGTGCGCAGCCCGAGGTATTGGCCAAGGCAGTGGCCTATGTGCGCACGGTACTGGGGCAGGAGGTGGTCGGGAGTTGCGATGGCCATGCGGGCATCCGCGGCGCGCACGACCTGGTACAGCAAATCAATGCAACGGGCGCCCAGGTGGTGCTGGTGGCGATGGGCAATCCGCTGCAGGAGCGCTGGATACTCGAGCACCAGGATGGCTTGACGGCCAATGTACTGGTCGGCGTGGGCGCGCTGTTCGACTTCTGGTCCGGCGGCAAGCGGCGCGCGCCTGCTTTTGTGCAGCGCATCCATATGGAATGGTTTTTCCGCCTGCTGCAAGAGCCGCGCCGCCTGCTGCGCCGCTATAGCTGGGACATCCTGGTATTCCTGCGCGCGTGTTTTAAATACCGCTGACCAGGCCGGGGAGGGGCGCACGGGCAGGGATGCTGCGGTGCGCCAAAAAAATATGAAAACAGTAATAGTGTTGCTAATTTGGTGATATTCTATTGCCTCTGCATTGCACAGCAGGGTTCGGTGTTCATTCAATATGGGAGCGTGATATGAAAGCAATGATTTTGGCCGCAGGCAAGGGCACGCGTGTGCGTCCGCTCACCTATGACTTACCCAAGCCCATGATCCCCATCCTGGGCAAGCCGGTGATGGCTTACCTGATCGAGCACCTGGCCAAGTATGGCGTGCGCGACATCATGGTCAATGTCAGTTACCTGCATGAAAAGATCGAAGAGTATTTCGGCGATGGCCATCAATATGGGGTGCAGATCGGCTATTCCTTTGAAGGCTATACGACCGATGACAGCGTGGTGGTGCCGCAGCCGATAGGTTCGGCCGGCGGCATGAAGAAGATCCAGGAGTTCGGCGGCTTTTTTGACGACACCACGATCGTGCTGTGCGGCGACGCGGTGATCAACCTGGACATCCAGTCGGCCCTGTTCGAGCATCGCCGCAAGGGCGCGCTGGCCAGCGTGATCACGCGCGAGGTGCCGTGGGACAAGGTATCGAGCTATGGCGTGGTGGTCAGCGACAAGGAGGGCCGTATCCAGGCTTTCCAGGAAAAGCCCAGCCAGGAAGCGGCCCTGTCCAACCATGTCAGCACCGGCATTTATATTTTCGAGCCCGCCGTGCTGGACCTGATACCGAAGGATGCCGTCTTCGACATCGGCGCCGACCTGTTCCCCTTGCTGGTGGAAAAGGGCTTGCCCTTCTACGCCCAATCGCGCGCCTTCAACTGGATCGATATCGGCAATATCAAGGATTATTGGGAAGTATCGCAAAGCGTCATGATGGGCGAGGTAGCCCACATGGACGTGCCTGGTGTACAGTTGAAAGACGGGATCTGGGTCGGCCTGAATACGCGCATCGACTGGGAGGGCACGCTGATTGAAGGGCCCGTGTATATCGGCTCGGGCTGCAAGATCGAGGCGGGCGCCACCATCATCGGCCCCACCTGGATCGGTCATGGCAGCCACATCTGTTCCGGCGCACAGGTGGTGCGCAGCGTGCTGTTCGAATATACGCGCGTGCTGCCGAAGATTACCCTGGAAGAAGTCATCGTCTTCAAGGAGTACAGCGTCGACCGTAACGGCGAGATGAAGCATGTGTCCGAATGCCAGACCGATGAATGGTCGAATGCGCGCGACCGCCGCAGCAAGCGCCGCAACCCCGTTGAACTTGCATTAGCGAAATAAATAAAGGATGTCCACCATGAAGATTTATCCCGTTATCCTGTCTGGCGGCGCCGGCAGCCGTCTCTGGCCCTTGTCGCGCGCGGCGCTGCCCAAACAGCTGTTGCCGCTGGTATCGAGCAAGACCATGCTGCAGGAAACGGCGCTGCGCCTGGCGGACTGGCCGGAAATGATGGCGCCGCTGCTGGTCTGCGGCGAAGAGCACCGTTTCCTGGTGGCCGAGCAGATGCGCGACATCGCGCTCGAACCGCTGGCCATCATGCTCGAATCGGTGGGCCGCAATACGGCGCCGGCGGTGGCCGCCGCCGCCTGGTACCTGCAGGCGATCGATCCGGAAGCCATCATGCTGGTGCTGCCGGCCGATCATGTGATCGAAGACCGCGCAGCTTTCCATGCGGCAATCGAACGCGCGCTGCAGCCCGCCTCGGAAGGCGCGCTGGCCACCTTCGGCATCGTGCCCACGGCGCCGGAAACGGGCTATGGCTACATCTGGCGCGGCGCGGCCATCGCCGGCAGCGACGCCTGCTACCAGGTCGAGCGCTTCGTGGAAAAACCCGATGCACAAACGGCAGCCGGTTTCCTGGCCAGCGGCGACTACTTCTGGAACAGCGGCATGTTCCTGTTCAGCGCCGCCAGCTATCTGCATGAATTGAAGCAATTCCAGCCCGCCATGGCCGACGCCACGGAAACAGCCGTGCGCCTGGCCTACCGCGACCTGGACTTTTGCCGCCTGAACGAAGCGGCCTTCGCCGCCTGTCCGGCCGACTCCATCGATTACGCCGTGATGGAGCACACCAGCCGCGCGGTGGTGGTGCCGGCCGATATCGGCTGGAGCGACGTGGGTTCCTGGTCCGCCCTGCGCGAAGTCTTGCCGCGCGATCCGGCCGGCAACGCCGTGCGCGGCGACGTCTATCTGGACAATGTCAGCAATTCGCTGGTGCGCGCCGAAAGCCGCATCGTGGCCGTGATCGGCCTCGATGACGTGGTGGTGGTAGAAACGGCCGACGCCGTGCTGGTGGCGCACAAGGACCAGGTGCAGCGGGTCAAGCAGGTGGTGGGACATCTGCAGGAAACGGGCCGTACCGAGCACTTGCAGCACACCAAGGTGTACCGTCCATGGGGCTGCTATGAAGGCATCGACCTGGGCGACCGCTTCCAGGTCAAGCGCATCACCGTCAATCCTGGCGGGAAATTGTCCCTGCAGATGCACCATCACCGCGCCGAACACTGGATCGTCGTCAGCGGCACGGCGCAGGTGACGTGCGGCGATGAAGTCAAGCTGCTGTCGGAAAACCAGTCGACCTACATTCCTATCGGCATGACGCATCGCCTGGAAAACCCCGGCCGCCTGCCGCTGCACCTGATCGAGGTACAGTCGGGCAGTTACCTGGGAGAAGACGATATCGTGCGCTACGAAGACGTCTACAAGCGGGTATAAGGACGCTCCCATCGGCATCTGAAGGAGAAATATGCTGATGGGAAATAGTATTGATGGAAACAGCTTGTGTTATCTATAGGCGTAAACTGTTGGTATGAAAAATCATCTCAATAAGTTTCCATTAAGTAACTATTTATTGTGTTTAATGTAATGCCTTGAGAGTTTTTGTGATATTATTTCGTTATGGAATTTTTATCAACGCGCGGGTGCTTCGGCATCTGCCAGCCCTCAAGGTCATCAATGAAAAACAAGATTAATGGTGTATCGGCGTTCGCTACAACGAAACAGGCCTTCCGGGCCGCTGCCATGGCCTGCGTGTTTGCCGGTGCGGCGCTGGTGTCGAACGCTGCGCTCGCTGCTGATATCAGCAAAAAGACCAGTGTCATCGAACTGACCGATGGGTCGGGCGGTTTCTTCAGTGTCTTTGGTAAAAACAATGCCAGTGGTACGTTTACGGACAACTACACCTTCAGCATCGATGCCTTGAGCAGCTTCAGCGGCATCACCACCTCGATTTCCACCAAGCCGAGCATCGACTTGCTGGAGCTGACGGGTTTCAAGCTGACTGATTCCTTCGGTAATGTTTTCAACGGTACGCGCGTGCAGTCGGGCCAGATCGACGAGTGGAATCTGTTGCTCGACAAGCTTGCGGTGGGCGTTTACACCTTGAGCGTCAGCGGCACGGTATTGACCAACGCCGCCGCCAGCTATTCGGGCACCATCAACCTGTCCGCCGTGCCGGAGCCGGAAACCTACGCCATGCTGCTGGCCGGCCTGGGCCTGGTGGGTTTTGTGGCGCGCCGCCGCAAGCTGGCCGTCAAGGCCGCCTGATACCGGCAGTGAACAGGAAAAACGGATGCTGCGGCATCCGTTTTTTTTGCGTCATAGAAATTGAGGCTTGGGGAATATTGCTTGGTGGGCAGGGGATTTCGGGTTAAATTAGCCTTGTTGCAAGCAGCCGCTTGCCCGTCATCCTCACCGGCTTTTTCATACGCTTTGAACTACGTGCTCTTTCCCCTGCTGTTCGCCGCTACCCTGGCGCCCGGCCACGCGCTGGCCCAGTTTGCCGCACCCGCCATCCCGCCCGCGCTGACCTCCGGGCAACTGGCGCTGGTGGTCAACGATGATGAACCGAACAGCGTGGCCGTTGCCGAGTATTACCGGCAGGCGCGCAATATTCCGGCCGCTAATATTGTCCATGTGCGCATTCCGAATCGTCCACGCAAGCTCAGTGCCGACGAGTTCGCCATCCTGAAAAAACAGATCGACAGCCAGCTCAAGCCGGAAATCCAGGCCGTGCTGATGGTCTGGACGGCGCCGTACGCCGTCGAGTGCAATTCCATCACCTCGGCGTTTACCGTGGGCTTCGATGCCGGCCTGTGTACACGCACCTGTGGCGCCGGCCAGCCCAGCAGCTATTTCAATGCCGCGCGCGGCTTGCCGTACGGCGATTACAAGATGCGCCTCAGCATGCTGCTGCCCACCGAATCCGTGGCCCAGGCGAAGGAGTTGATCGACCGCGGCGTCAGTGCCGGTTTCCGGGTGCAGGAAGCCAATGCCTATTATCTGATGACCAGTGAAACGGCGCGCAATAGCCGCGCGCCATTCTTTCCGCCAGCCGGGCGGCTGCCGTCGAAGAAATTGACCATCAAGCGCCTGCGTGCCGATGAACTCGAGGGCGCAGCGGACATCATGGTGTACCAGACGGGCATGGCGCGGGTCAACAAGCTCGAGACCCTGAAATTTGCGCCAGGCGCGCTGGCCGATCATTTGACTTCGTATGGCGGCGACTTGCTGGGAACGGCGCAGATGAGCAGCCTGCGCTGGCTGGAGGCGGGCGCCACGGCCAGTTATGGCAGCGTCAGCGAACCGTGCAATTACTGGCAGAAATTTCCACAGCCGGCAGTGCTGCTGCAGCGCTATCTATTGGGCGACACGGCCATCGAAGCGTACTGGAAGAGCGTGGCCTGGCCCGCGCAAGGCGTCTTTATCGGCGAACCGCTGAGCACGCCATACCGCCGCTAAGGCTTAGTGGCGGCGGCGCTTGAGCGCCAGGCTGACCAGCCCCAGGCCGGCCAGCAGCATGGCCCAGGTCGATGCTTCCGGGATGGCCGGGATATTCGGATCGACCGGTGTCACGATGGGCGGGGTGACTACCGGTGGCCCGACGACGGGCGGGATCGCCGGCAAGTCGGTGCCTGGGGTGTCTGGTGTACCGGTACCACCCGAAACAGGCGGATTGGTGCCGAACAGGCCCGGGTCGCCGGAGCCGCTGCCAAAGCCGCCAGGGCTGCTGAAGCTGGAAGCCGCCAGGCGTTCGGTGCCGCCCACATTGCCAGGCCGCCAGCCTACCGCTGCCGCCGGCTGGAACGGCTGTATCGTCGAGGTCGCATTAAAACTGTCCGTGCCCGCACTGAAGGCGGGACCATTGCCGGACGCCAGCGGACGGCTCGCCACGCTGGGGAAATTCAGCGCATCCGACGGCAGCCGTTTCACGCCCGTGTGGCCGTCGTCGCTGGCCAGGCTGCGGTGATAGGCGGCATCGTCGCCGAGACTGCTCACCGTGCCCGGACCCACGCCATCATTCTTGAATTCATCGTAATTGATATCGCCATTGGACAGGCTGCAAGGGCTGGACACGCCTTCCAGGCTGACGCCCGAGGTGGCCTGGTTCTGCGCCTTGCCTTTGTCATCTTGCATCGATTGTGAGCAATTGGGCTTTTTGGCAGGCGGCACGGCCTGCGGATTGACATAGTAGCCAGTGTAGCTGTTCGCTTGCGCGGCCAGCGGGGACAGCAGCAGTGGCGACAGCAGGGCTGCAAGCAAGAAGGTTGGGGTTGAACGGTGGTTATTTTTTCTCATGATCAATCTTCCCTGTCTCTGCTGTTCACCAGTTGTTATTGCTTGTGCGGCCGCTCGTGCGATCTGTTCCTGCTTCTTGATGGCAGATGTTTTATTGATACCGACACTAATACTAGCATGCTTGCACTGGAAGTAACATGCAATAACTTATTTTCATTGCCTCACAGGAAATAAAAGCGTACTTTTATACAACAAAATAGTGTGCATAAGACCAACTTGTCAGTCCTGCATCTAGCGGGGGCATGCATACCAATTAATTTTTGTCATCAAGTTGTCATGGTTGATAATTATGATTGCGTCAATAACAAAAAGACTAGTTAATTATTCAATTTTGTTGTCAGATTTTTAGTGCCTTCTGCCATTCATGGTAGGACGGAAATCTTAATTGCCATCAGGAATTCTTTATGAAAAATAGTTTTAATCCGGGCTATCCGGCATTGCCTGGACTGCCCTGCCGCGCGCCATGGCGCCTGACCGTCATGGCAGGCTTGCTCGCCTCGTTGAGCCTGCCTGCGCTGGCGGCTTCCGATATCGTCATCAGCCAGGTATATGGCGGTGGCGGCAACACGGGAGCCTTGTACCGTAATGACTTCATTGAAATCTTCAACCGCAGCGCCAGCCCCGTCAACTTGACGAACTGGAGCGTGCAATATGCGTCGGCCGCTGGATCGAGCTGGGCTGTGACAGCCTTGCCAGCCATCAATCTGCAGCCCGGACAATATCTGCTGGTGCAGCAGGCCCAGGGGGCAGGCGGTACGCAGGACTTGCCGGCGCCTGATGCCACGGGCAACATCGCCATGTCCGGCACGGCGGGCAAGGTCTTATTGAGCAATAGCAAGACGGCGCAGACCAGCGCCAACCCGAGCGGTGCGCAAGTGGTGGACCTGGTCGGTTTCGGCACGGCCAATGGCTTTGAGGGCGCCGTCGCGCCGGCCCCGTCGAACACGCTGGCGATCCTGCGCGCCAATGGCGGTTGCGTCGATACCGATGACAATAGCCTGGACTTTGCCACCGGCAGTGTCGCGCCGCGCAATACGGCTACCGAGCGCCGCGTGTGCGGTGGTCCCGTGCTGCACCCGATCGTCACCAGCTGCCCGGCCAGCCTGTCGCTGGCGCTGGGCAGTGGCGGCAACGCCGTGCTGCGCGCTTCCGACGTCGATGGCGTGGTCAATGCCGCCGTGCTGGCGTCCCCGGCCGTGGCCGGCATCAGCCTGGGCCAGTTCAGTGCCGCCGGCGTGGCGGGCGAGAGCGCCAGCGTGAACCTGCTGGTGGCTGCTGGCGTGCCGGCGGGTAATTACCCGGTGGTCGTCAAGTTCAGCAATGACCAGCAGCAAACGGCGACCTGCCAGGTGAACGTGGCCGTGCAGGGTGTCGCTGCCGTCAGCCACACGATCCCGCAAATACAAGGTCCGGGCGCAACCAGCCCGTATGCCAATTCCGTGCAGACCACGGAAGGCGTGGTGACCCTGAAAGTGGGCACAGGCTTCTTTATCCAAGACCCGGCCGGCGATGGCGACCCGACCACCTCGGACGGCATCTTCGTCTACACGGGCAGCACGGTCGCGCCTGTACAGCCGGGCGACCTGGTGCGCGTGACGGGTACGGTGTTCGAATACACGCCATCGGGCGCGAAAAATTCGTACACGGAATTGAAGGACGTGACTTCCATCATCACGCGAAGCAGCGGCCACAGCATCGTGCCGACCAATGTGACATTACCCAACGATAATCTGGGCCAGGTGGAAGGCATGCTGGTGCGATTCACGCAGCCATTGACCGTCTCGCAAAACGCCTACCTGGGCGCGCGTGGCGAACTGAGCTTGTCGGCCGGCCGGCGCGAAATACCGACCAACCGCTATCCGGCCGGGTCGGCCGAAGCGCTGGCGCTGGCGGCCGCCAATGCCAGCAACCTGATCGTGCTTGACGACGGTATTTTCGTGGCGCCCACCACCATCCCCTACATCGGCGAAGACAATACCGTGCGCAGCGGCGACACGGTGGCCGACCTGACGGGCGTGGTCGACTTCGGCGCCATCGGCGGCGGTGGCGCAGCGTATAAACTGCAGCCGACCGTGACGCCGCAATTCTCGCGCGACAACCCGCGTACCGGCGCGCCTGACTTGCCAGCGGGCAACGTCAAGGTGGCCAGCGCCAACGTGCTCAATTTCTTCACGACCTTTACCAATGGCAATACGGTGTTTGGACAAACGGGGCAGGGCTGCACCGTGGGTTCCTCGACCACCAGGAGCAATTGCCGTGGCGCCGACAACCTGGCCGAATTCATCCGCCAGCGCGACAAGATCGTGGCCGAGCTGAAAGCCATCGATGCCGACGTAGTGGGCTTGATGGAAATCCAGAACAATGGCGAAACGGCTGTCAGCTACCTGGTCGACCAGCTGAACGCGTCTATCGGCGGCGTCAGCTACGCGGTGGTGCCCAAGCCGGCCGCCACCGGCACCGACGCGATCCGCGTGGCGATGATCTACAAACCGGCCAAGCTGGGCCTGGTAGGCGGCGCGCTGTCCGATGCGGCCGCCATCAACAACCGTCCACCGATGGCGCAAACCTTCCGTGCCGCCAATGGCGAGAAATTCTCGCTGATCGTCAATCACCTGAAGTCGAAAGGCAGCTGCCCGTCCGGCAGCGGCCCGGATGCCGATAGCAACGACAGCCAGAGTTGCTGGAACGCCACCCGCGTGCAGCAGGCGCAGCGCCTGGTGAACAGCTTCGTGCCGCAAGTGGCCGCAGCCGCCGGCGACGCCGACGTGCTGATCATCGGCGACTTGAATTCCTATGGCGCGGAAGATCCGATCCAGGTCATCACGGGCGCCGGCTTCGTCAATGAGCTCGAGCGTTTCGTGCGGCCTGCCGGCATGCCGTACTCGTATGTGTTCGGCGGCTTGAGCGGCTACCTGGACCATGCACTGGCCAGCGCCAGCCTGAGCCCGCAAGTGGCTGGCGTGGCGGAGTGGCACCTGAATGCCGACGAGCCGGAAGTGATCGACTACAACATCGATGCGAGCAAGCCGCAAGACTTGTACGACGCCTCGCCGTACCGCGCTTCGGACCATGACCCGGTCGTCATCAGCCTGGACTTGCAGCCATCCTACCGCGACATCAGCGGCGCCGTTGCAGTGTCCAGCTCGGGCTTTGCCTACAACCGCATCACGCAAAAGTACACGGGCACCGTCAGCTTCACCAATACGGGGGCAAGCGCCATCAACGGCCCATTCCAGGTGGTCTTCGGCGGCTTGCCTGCCGGCGTCAGCCTCGACAACGCCAGCGGCAGCCGCGCAGGCGCGCCGTATGTCAGCGTCAATGCCGCCAGCCTGGCGCCAGGCGCGACAGCGTCGTTTGCCCTCAGTTTCACCAATCCGTCGAAAGTGACGATCAGCTATAACGCCGGCATTTTCGCCGGTAAATTCTAAGGAAACTGCCATGTTTGCAATCAACTTCAACCTGACCCTGCGCCGCGCCGTCCTGGCTGCCCTGCTGGCCGCCGGCAGCAGTGCTGCCCTGGCAGCGCCCTCGGCCGATCCGCTGCACTACCACGTGGAAATCGATACCAGCCAGTTCTCTGGCGCGGGTTTCCTGGACTTTACCTTTCTTGCTGGCAATAGCCCGGCGCCTGGCGCCACCGCCACGCTGAGCCAGTTCTCGGGTGCTTTTGGCGCGCTCGACAGCAAAGACGGCAATGTCAGTGGCAGCGCGCCAGGCACCCTGGTGTTCGGCAATGGCGGCGGTTATAACGACTGGTTCCAGAACGTGACCCTGGGCGGCAAGTTTGCCTTCGATATCGTGTTTGGCGGCGAATTCCTGGGCACCAGCGGCAATGCGGGCACCACCTTCAGCCTGGGCTTGCTGGACCAGTCGGCCTCGGCCTACCTGGGCAATCCGAATGGCAACTTGCTGCAGTTCGATTTGATGCCGCGCAACGGCGCCTTGCCCGCATCGATCGCTGCCAGCACCTATGCCAGCATCGCGTCGATCTCGGCCGTGCCGGAAGCGTCGGAATGGATGATGCTCACGGGTGGCCTGGCGCTGATCGGCTTTGCCCTGCGCCGCCGTACGCTGCCGACCGCCTGAGTACTTGCCGACTATTGTTGATTGTTCTTTAACGCCGGCCCGTTGAGCTGTTCAACGGTGTCCGGCGACACCTGCATCACGCCTGGCGCCGCTTTCAAGCAGGCTACTTCGGCTTGCGTCAGCATGGCGGCAAAGCCGTTCAAGGTCACCGTGTAGTGGTACTGCACGGGCGCCTTGCCAATCAGCGCCAGCACGGCGCGCTGCTTTTCTTCCAGATAACCCACATAACGGCGCGCCGCCTCGCTATCCGTCTCCAGATGCCGTCCCTGCACTGTATAAGACACCAGCGGCGGATCGGTCAGCTGCACGATATAGGCCCGTCTTTCCTCTGATGCTATCTGCATGGAAATACTCCCCTGTATTGAAGGCTGGCCAGGCATCATAGACCTTGCACGGGTGTCGTACGCATAAAAAAGGCTCTGTCCTCGTTAAATAGGGGAACCTGTCTGCAAAGCGGAGGCCCGACTGGTCAAGCTTGCGAGAATTCCCACATCTGACGGTGACATAGCCAAAAAAAACGCGCCCCGCAGGGCGCGTTTTGTGCCAGTAGCGAGACTGCGTTACAGCGCGCTATCGACTTTCACTTCGCGCAGGGCAGGCGCCGCCAGTGGCAGCGGGCTGTTGGTTTCTACCGACAGCACGGTGGTGGCTGCAGCTGCGTTGCTGCCGTCAAGGAAGACTACGCCGCCCAGGTAGCGTTTGCCGCTGTCCAGCGCAGACCAGCTGATGCCGGCCGTGGCGCTGCCGCCCACATACACTTTGCTCGGCAGGGTGGCTTTCAGGTTGCCGCCCTTGTCGGCTGTCGTGACGACCGCCGACGACAGGCCGAAGCCGGTCGACACGCCATTGGCCACCGAATAGCCGATCACGCACAGGCGGTAGTTGCCGGCTGCTGGCGTGCTCAAGGTGATGGACTCGTTCGAGCCGGTATTGGCCGAGGCGGCGACGGTGGTACCGGCGCTGTTCAACAGCAACAGGTCAAGATCGTTGCCTGCGCCTTCCGTCGTATCGCGGTCAAACGTTTCAAAGCGGGCGACCACGGTATTGGCAGGAATCGGCACGCTGAGCAGGCGGGTGCCAGCGGCGCCCGTACGGCATGCCGTATTCATTTGCGCCAGCGTTTCCACGCTGCCTGGCACCGACTGGCCCACGGTTTGCGCCGTGCGGACGACTTCCTTCAAGCCGCCCGTCGTCGCGCCAACCTTGCCGGCAAAGCCGGTCGACAGGGTGAGCGAACGCAAGCCGCTGACGGTGTTCGCCTGCACCAGCGCCGGCGATTGCACCGAGCGTCCCGAGCGCGCCGTCACAGGGCTGCGCACCGAGTGCACGCCATCGCTCCACACCAGTGCGCCGTATTGCCACACATTGTCTGGCGCCGTGGTGCGCGTCAGGGTCACGGTGAACGATTTGGTTTCGCCTGGAGCCAGGCTCAGGCTGCTAGGCGCAACCGCGACGGTATAACCCGTGATCGAGGCGCTGGCGTTGTAGGTGGCGCTGCTGCTGCCCACGTTGGTCACGCGGCGGGTGACGGTTTGCGTGCCGAGCACATTGCCGATGGTGATCGATGGCAAGTTCAGGTTGTAGCCAGCGATGCTGCCGGTGGCGCATTCCGCCGCCATGCCCGCGCCGCACATGTATTTCTTGTAGTCGGACAGGTCGGCGTCATACACCAGGCCTGGATCGGTCGCCTTGTTTGGCGTCACATGGCCGGCGCCCTGGCCCCATGGCAAGATGCCGCGTGCATCACCTGCCTGCACATCGGGCAGGGTGCTGCTGCCGGTGGTCATCAGGGCCGACTTGATGGCGGCAGGCGTCCAGGTCGGATGCTGCTGGCGCAGCAGCGCGGCCAGGCCGGCTACGTGCGGGCTGGCCATCGAGGTGCCTTGCAGGAAGATGTACGCTTGCTGCGGCACCAGGCTGCCATCTTGCACGGCGTCGCGCTGGACGCGGGTCAGGGCTGGCGTGCCGCCGGCCAGAATATCGACGCCAGGCGCGCTGACGTCAGGCTTGAGCACGTTGACATCGAACAGGTTCGGGCCGCGGGACGAGAAGTCGGCCACCACCGGTGCTGCTGGGCCATTGCCATTGGTCACGAAACGCGAGATGGCCGCCGTCGAGGCGCCCGTTTGTGCCTGTGCATTGATCAGCGCGCCATCGGCAGCGCTCACGTGGACGGCTGGCAAGACGTGCGGATCGGACACCAGGCCGATGCCCGTATCGACCAGCACCATGCCGGCGCCGCCGGCTTCCAGCACGGCCACGCCCTTGTCGGTGCGCGCCGTGGTGCCGCGCAGGCAGCTGACGACCTTGCCGGCAACCTTGGCCGGGTCCAGCAGGGCCACGCCGCCGTTGTCGCCGGCGCGGTAGCACAGGGCCAGTTTTTGCGGATCGGCGCCAGGCAGGCCCGCATCCTGCGCGCGGATCAGGGCGGTGGCAGGCAGCGGATTCCAGTTCAGCGATGCGCCCGTGTACTTGGCGCCATTGGCCAGGGTCACGGTGGCCTGATTGGCGCGGTTGTGCGTCGAGGCCGCCACGGTGGCCAGCCATGGGCTGATGTGGGCGACCGTATTGGCGGGGCCCGAGTTGCCGGCCGATGCAGCCACGAACACGCCGGCGTTCGAGGCGTGCAGGAAGGCTTGTTCGACCGGGTCGTTGATGACGGTGCCGCCACTGATCGAGTAATTGATCACGTGAACGCCATCCTTGACGGCCTTTTCGATCGCCGCCACGCTGTCGCCACCCCAGCAGCTGTTCTTGGCGCCGGTCGCCTGGGTCGCCAGGTTGTAGGACCAGCACACTTTGTAGACCGACAGGCGGGCGCGCGGCGCAATGCCGGAAATCTCGCCCAGCGGCGAACCGCTGACCGTGACAGGCACGCCGCTATTGCCGCCGGCGGTGGACGAGGTATGCGTGCCGTGGCCGCCTTCGCCATTCGGATCGCCGATCGAGTCGCGCGGCGAGGTGAATTCGCTCCAGTGGGCGATCTTGTCTGTCTCGGTCAGGCGCACGGCGTTGAAGTACTGCGCACCGATCAGTTTATTGTTGCAATGGGCTTCCGTAAAACCTTCGCCGGTCTGGCAGGTGCCGCGCCAGTTGGCGGGCGCCGGGCCATAGGCCAGGCTGGCGGACGCATCGAAGGTGGGCTTGCCGTTGGCGTCGGCGCGGTCTGCATACGACAGGTTTTCCGGCCAGACGCCGCCATCGACGACGCCGATGATGATGTCTTCGCCGGCATGCTGCTTGCCGCCCAGCTGGTTCCACAGGCCGCCCGGCTGGTCCAGGCCCAGGAAGATCGGCGTGTAGTTGGTTTGCAGCTGGCGTGGCTCGTCCGGTTCGATGCTGGCGACATCGCCGCTCGCTTGCAACTGGCGCACTTCGGCGTCGGTCAGCAGGGCGGAAAAGCCGTTGAGCACGATCTTGTACTGGTATTGCACGGGTGCCGCGGCCACGATGGCTTGCACGCGCGCCTGTTTCTGTTCGAGGTAGTCGGTGTACAGCTGCACTTCGGCGCTGGCCAGGTCGAGGCGGCTGCCGGCGGCCGGCTGGGTAGCGCTCAGGCCCGGCACCGCGCCGGCATAGGAAGCGACTGGTTTATCGGTCAGTTGCACGATGTAGGGGCGGCGCAGATCGTCGGCGTGGGCGTGGATGCTCAGGCTGGCAAACAGGCTCAGGACGGCAAGCGAAATGGGACGCAAAACGGGACGGAATGTCATGTATGGGTTTCCTGGTAGCAGTATCGGGATCAACAGGGAGAGGGAATCAGGCTTGTTTGCGGCGGCGCGCCACGAAACCGATGCCGGCCAGGCCCAGCAGCATCATGGCGTAGGTCGATGGTTCCGGTACCGAGGCGATGATGTTGTCGAGTGCAAACTGGCCCTTGTTGCTATTGAACGCGTTGCAATTGCCGCTGGTGTTGCAAGTGAAACCGAAGAAGGCCAGCGATTCGAAGCGCTGGCTGGAAAAGCCGGCGCTGGTGTCGAAATGCTGGAACTGGAAGCTGCCGCCCACGGGGCCGCCCAGTTGATAGGTTTCATACAGAGAAGAACCGTCGGCATAGAAGCCTTGCACGCGCAGCAGGCCGGCAATCGCCGGATAGCTGGCGCCCTGTGCGTAGCCGATGAAGCTGGCGTCGAAGCCTTGCAGGCTGACCGTGCCGCCCGCTTTCAGGGGATCGAGGTAGACGATGCCGTCGTTGAGGGCGGCGTAGTAGTTATTCGGATTGTTGGTGGGACAAGCCTGGCCGCAAGAGGCGGGGTCGCTGCCACTGAAGATCGCGCCGACCAGGTCGCCAGGGCTGGCGCCAGGGACATTCGAAATGCCGGTCAGCGAAAAGTTGGCGAAGTCAAAGGAATCACCGTGGCCGACGAATTGATTGTCCAGATTGTTGAAGGTGAGTACGTCGGCCATGGCGACAGGCGAGGCGGCCAGCGCCGCACCGAGCAGGGCGCCACCGAGCAATTTCTTCAGCGGAAAACGAGATGGGATGGATAGTTGTTGCGCATTACCGTACATAAATTGACTCATGAGCTCTTCCCTTGTGTATTTTGATGAAATTTTTTTAATATGCTTATGTGGATCTCGCCGTATGTCGCCGTTGAAATCTGGCCTGCATAAGGTTGGCTTTTAATATAGCAAAAGAGGAAATTAAATTTGCAAATATTGTTGTATTTTTTATTTGTAAGTTACAAAAAACAACAGAATTAAATTTTCTTTTTACTATCAAGTATTAACCAATAGTCACTCAGTTTTGAATTGAAAATAAGTCATGCCTTTAATGAAATGGTATTTTTGCATTCATGCTGGCGTAGCCGAGAGCTATTTCAAATTAGTTTCCATGGAAATAAGTTGCACTCAGGAAAAAATAAAACATTGTCTCAACCATTCGCACATGGTAGGCTGACGAATGGGGCCACTTTATTGCGTCATCATGGCGCAGGGGGGCAGCGATCAATTGAGGAGCGCCGCGGATGCACGCAGTACACAGTCAGGCAGTACACAGCCAGCCATTGAAGCAGGCAGGCCATGGTTTATCATGCGATAAAAGCAATAAAAAGGCGGTTCAAGCAGGCTTTACCTTGCTGGAATTGCTGGTCGTTATCGTGATTATTGGTTTGCTGGCCGCGTATGTCGGTCCCAAGTATTTTGCGCAACTGGGCAAGTCCGAAGTGACCGTGGCCAAGGCGCAAATCGAGGCGTTTGAAAAATCGCTCGATACCTATCGCCTGGACGTGGGCCGCTATCCCAACACGGAAGAAGGACTGGCCGCCTTGCTGGCCGCGCCGCCGGCCGCCGGCACCAAGTGGAATGGCCCGTACCTGAAAAAGGCCGTGCCGCTCGATCCCTGGGGCCACCCCTACCAGTACCGCGCGCCAGGCACCAAGGGCGAGTACGAGATCATTTCCCTGGGCAAGGATGGCCAGCCCGGCGGCAGCGGTGAAGACGCCGACATCACTTCACAATAAGATTCCAGCGCCATGCAGTTCGATGTTCGGGTCTTGTCTGCCGACATGACCGTCTCCAGTCTGATCATCGATGGCCGCGATGAAGCCGACGCCCGCCAGCAGGTCGAGGCGCGCGGCCTGTTCGTCAGCGCCATCGCCCCCTTGCGCGGCACGCCCTTCAATGCCGTCAGGCGGCGCCAGGGCAAGAGCCTGTCGCTGGTCCTGTTCAGCCAGGAATTGCTGGCCCTGCTGACGGCCGGTCTCGGCATCGTCGAGGGGCTGGAAGCGCTGCTGGAAAAAGAAGCCAATCCGGGCACCCGTGGCGCACTCGGCCGCCTGCTCGAAGGCTTACGCGAAGGCAAGCGCTTTTCGGCCGTGCTGGCCGACCAGGCCGATCTGTTTCCGCCGCTGTACATCGGCATCGTGCGCGCGGCCGAAGGCACCAGCGACTTGCCGCGCGCCCTGTCGCGCTACATCGACTACCAGCAGCGCATCGACCTGGTGCGCGCCAAGATCGTCAGCGCCGCGATTTATCCGGTGATCCTGCTGCTGGTCGGCGGCGGCGTCAGCACTTTCCTGATTACCTATGTGGTGCCGCGTTTTGCCGAGGTGTACCAGGGCGCCGGCCGCAGCCTGCCATGGATGTCGCAATTGCTGCTGAGCTGGGGCCAGTTCGCCAGCAACCACACCACCATGCTGCTCGGCGGGATTGCCGCGGTGATCGCGCTGGGCACCTTGCTGGTGCGGCGCATCACGGCCAATGGCGGCGCGATCCGCCTGGTGGCCAAGGTGCCGGGCATCGGCGAGCGGGTGCGCATCTATGAATTGTCGCGCCTGTACCTGACCCTCGGCATGCTGTCCGAAGGCGGCATCACCATCGTGCAGGCGATTGCCACGGTGCAAGACATGGTCTCGCCTGGCATGCGCAGCGCGCTGCAGGCGGCGCGCCTGAGCATCGAAGCGGGCTTGCCGCTGTCGACCTCGTTTGAAGTCAACCACCTGACCACGCCGATTTCGCTGCGCATGCTGCGCGTCGGCGAACGCACCGGCGACATGGGACCGATGCTGAGCCAGTCGGCGGCCTTTTACGATGGCGAGATCAGTCGCTGGATCGAGCGCTTCACGCGCACCTTCGAGCCGCTGCTGATGGCCGCCATCGGCCTGGTGGTCGGCGCCATCGTGGTGTTGTTGTACATGCCGATTTTCGATCTGGCCGGAGATATTTCATGAATGCTGTTCCCTTGGCCAGTGCGGCGCCCGCCATCGCAACCATCGATGCTGCGCTGCTGGGACGTGCGCGGGCCTTGCGCGCCATCTCGAAACGTTCGCTGGTGGAGGAGCTCGAAGGGCTGACCGGCATCGAGCCGCGCCTGGTGGTGCAGGCGCTGGCGCAGCCGTTCGGCCTGGCCGTGCTGGAAACGGCCGACATGCTGGCCTTGACGCCGGCCTTCGACTTGCTGCCGCTGTCGCAGGCCTTGCCGCGCCACGCGGTGCTGTTGCGCAGCGCGGACGGGCAGGTGATCGGCGTGATCGCCGACCCGTTCGACCTCGACCTGCAAACCTGGCTGGGCGCGCGTGCGCGCAGTTCGCCGCATTCCGCGCAATCACCGCTGCAATTGCGGCTGGCGCTGCAGGCCGATATCGGCGCCTACCTGTCGAAGCAGGAAGAATCGGCGCGCGCCGTCGACAGCCTGCTGCCGGGCGCCGCAGGCGATGCCCGGCGCGACGGCAAGACGGCCGCCGTGCTGTCGTTCGCCTCGGTGTCGGAAGCGGGCAGCCCGGCCGTCAAGCTGGTCAACTCGACCTTGTACGACGCCTTGAAAGCGGGCGCCTCGGACATCCACCTGGAAAGCACGGCCGGCGGCCTGGCCGTCAAATACCGCGTCGACGGCGTGCTCGACCACGCCACCTCGGTCAACGGCATCGAAGTGGCGGAGCACATCATTTCGCGCATCAAGGTATTGGCCGAACTCGATATCGCCGAACGGCGCGTGCCGCAGGACGGCAGCTTCCGGGTCGAGGCGGGCGGCCGCGAAATCGACTTGCGCGTCTCGATCATGCCCAGCATCCACGGCGAAGACGCGGTGATCCGGATTCTCGACAAGCGCGCCATGATCGAAGCCTACGGTTCGCTGACCCTGGAAGCGCTGGGTTTCGACGCCCCCTCGCTGGCGACCTTGCGCACCCTGGCGCAGGAAGCCTACGGCATGCTGCTGGTGACGGGGCCGACCGGTTCCGGCAAGACCACCACCCTGTACGCGGCGCTGACGGAAATCCATAACGGACGCGAAAAAATCATCACCATCGAAGACCCGGTCGAATACCAGCTGCCCGGCATCCTGCAAATCCCCGTCAATGAAAAGAAGGGCCTGACCTTCGCCAAGGGCTTGCGCTCGATTCTGCGCCATGACCCCGACAAGATCATGGTCGGCGAAATCCGCGACCGCGAAACGGCGGAAATCGCCGTGCAGTCGGCGCTGACGGGCCATCTGGTCCTGACCACCGTGCACGCCAATAACGTGTTCGACGTATTCGGCCGTTTTACGCACATGGGCATCGATCCGTACGCATTTGTCTCGGCCTTGAACGGCATCTGGGCGCAGCGCCTGATCCGCACCAACTGCCCCCATTGCGCCACCGAATACACGCCCGACGAGCAGGAACTGGCCAGCGTGGGCCTGTCCCGGGCCGACGTCATCGATTACCAGTTCATGCAGGGCAAGGGCTGCGGCGATTGCCGCGGCACCGGCTACAAGGGGCGCCGCTCGATTGCCGAGATATTGACCTTGAACGATGAAATCCGCGAACTGATCGTCGATAAGCGGCCGATCCGCCAGATCAAGGCCGCCGCCTACCAGAACGGCACGCGCAGCCTGCGCCTGGCCGCGCTGGAGCTGGTCAGGCGCGGCGCCACCACCATTACTGAAATCAAACGGGTGACTTTGCATGCGTAGAAAGTGGGGACAGGCATTGCGGATCGGCGTGTCGCGATCGGCTGTCGCCGTGCTGCGCAGCAGCCGCTGGTCCGGTGACAAGCTGAGCCGCCTGGCCGAGCAGGCCGTGGCGGCGGACGCCGAGGATATCCATGCGGCCATCGGCCAGGCGATCGATACGGTGCTGCGCAGCGCCGCTTGCGCCGGCCATGCCGGCTGGCCGGTCAGCTTCGTGCTGGACGACGACTTGCTGCGCCTGTGGCAGGTGGCGCTGCCGACGGGCGCGAGCCGGCCGCAAGACCTGGCGGCTGCTGCCGCGATGCGCTTCCAGGTGCTGTACGGTGAAAGCCCGGCCGCCTGGAGCATCAGTACGGGATGGGCTGCCGGCGCGCCGTTTTTCGGCGCCATGCCGCGCAGCTTGCTATTCCAGCTCGAACGGGCCGCTGCCGCCCATAAATTGCATATCGTCGCCATCGTGCCGCATTTCGCCGCCGCCTGGAACCGCTGGCAAGGGGCGCTGGCCAAGGGCGCCTGGTTCGGCTTGCTGCATGACGGCGTGCTGACCGTCGCCGCCGTCGAGGCAGGCGTATTGCGCGCGCTGCGGCCCTTGCCGGTGCCGGCCGGCGCCGGGCATGACTGGCTGAACCAGGCCCTGCGCCGCGAAGCACTGCTGCTGGACCTGGCGACGCCGTCGAAACTGATGTTGTCCGGCCAGGCGCCAGTCTTGTGGAGCAAGCCGTCGGCCACCGCCGGCGACTTGCCGCTGGCCTGGCTGGAGCCGGCCATGGCCGGTGGCGACTGGCCGCCCAGCGCCCGGCTGGCGCGGGCAGGGAGCATTGCATGAGCCGTTTGCATATTGATTTTGCGCCGCGTGGCTGGCGCCGCACGGTATTCCATACGCACCCGGCCGTGTGGGCCGGCGCCGTGCTGGGCCTGCTGCTGTGCGGCGGCGCCGCGCTGGCCGGCTATCACGTGTTCGAAGCGCGCCAGCAGCGCCTTGCCGCCATCGAGCGCGCCGCCCAGCGCCAGGCGATCGCGTCGCAACCGAAGCTGCCGGCGAAAAGCGCCGTACAGATTCCCGAGGCGCAGGCGGCGTTCATCAATGCGGCGGTGCTGCAATTGAATTTGCCATGGCGCGACTTGCAGGAGGCGGTCGCCGCCGCCACGCCACCGACGGTGGCCTTGCTGGCGCTGGAGCCCGATGCGCGCAAGCGGGTGTTGAAAATTACCGCGGAAGCGAAGAACAGCGATGACATGATTGCCTATATCGAGCAATTAAAGCAGCAGGAATTATTCAACGGGGTGCAGCTGGTGCGCCATGAAATCAGCCAGCTCGATCCGAACCGGCCGATACGCTTCCAGGTCGAAGCCGGCTGGAGTGCGCCATGAAGCCGTTGCAGCAACTGGATCTCCAGCAAGCGCTGTTGCCGCTGCGGCTGATGCTGCTGCGTGGCGGGCAAGCCCCGTTGATCGCTGGCGCGGTGCTGCTGTGCGTGCTGGGTGCATGCGGCTGGGGCTGGGTATTCCAGCAGCGCGCCGCCTTGCAGCATATGGTCGTTCCGCTGCCCAGCGCGCCGCCGGTGCTGGCTGCCGCGCCGGCGCCGGCCAGCGCCGAGCAGAACCTGGCCCTGTTCTACGACACGCTGGGCGAAAAGCGCTATGCCGAACAGCAGGTCAAGACCTTGTTCGACCTGGCTGCCAAGAACGGCCTGAGCCTGTCGCAGGGCGAATACAAGTCGGCCTACGACAAGGCCAGCCGGGTCAGCACCTATCAGGTGGTGTTGCCGGTCAAGGGCTCGTACCAGGCGCTGTGGTCGTTTGGCTTGCAGGCGCTGCGCGCGGTGCCGTTCGCCTCGCTCGATGAACTGGCTTTCCGGCGTGAACAGATTGCCGAGACCAGCCTGGAAGCGCGTGTGCGGCTGACGTTTTATCTGAAGGACGGTCTGCCGCAGGCGACTAGGGAGCAGCCATGAAGCGCCAGCATGTGATCATGGGCCTGGCCCTGGTGGGCGCTGCCGCGCTGCTCTTGTTCGGCGACCGCCAGGCCGGCTCCGAAGTGTCCGAGGCGGTCGAGCGCAAGCCGGCCGCGCCGCGTGACGATGCCGCAGCCGTGGCCAGGCCGGGCAAGCCAGGAGACAAGGAAGTGGCGATCCTGGCGCTGCGTCCGCGCGCCGAACTGGTCGGCGAAGCCGGCGAGGCCGTGTTCGATGGCGGCGATGCGGTGTTCCTGAGCCAGAACTGGAATCCGCCGCCGCCGAAGGCCAGCCTGCAGCCGTCCGGCCCGCCGCCTCCGCCACCGGTGCCGGTGGCGCCCGCGATGCCGTTCACCTATATCGGCAAGGCGGTCGGCGGCGGCGTGTGGGAAGTCTTCCTGTCGCGCGGTGCCGACAAGACCTATGTGGTGCGCGAACACACGATTATCGATGGCAGTTACCGGGTGGAAAAAATCGCCCCGCCATCGATGACGATGACGTATTTACCTTTGAACCAGGTTCAACAGATCAACATTGGAGCACTCGACTGATGCTTAGTCCATTACAGACCGCCGGCGACAGCCTGCCGTACAGGAAGCTGGCGCTGGCCGCGGCCGCCGCCATGTTTTTGTCCGGCTGCGCAGGCCCGATCGCTTACCGCGACGGCAACGATCTGATCGAAAAAAACCAGATCGAGGCGGGGCTGAAAAAGTTCCAGGATGCGATCGCGGCGGACCCCAGGAATGCCAAGTACCGCAGCACTTACCTCAATGTGCGCGATAGCAACAGCCGGCGTTATGTGCAGCAGGCCGATGACGAAGCGGCGGCCGGCAAGATCGAGCAGGCGCGCGAGACCTACCGCCAGGTGCTGGCGCTGGATGCGCAAAACGAACGCGCGCTGGCCGGCTTGCGTTTGATCGACATCAACCTGCGGCAAGCCAAGATGCTGGCCGAAGCCAGCACTGCGATTGCAGCCAGGCAATATGAACCTGCGCGCCAGCGCCTGAACGCGATCCTGACCGAAAACCCGAACAACGACAAGGCGCGTGCCATGCTGCACGACTTGAACGACAAGACCGCGCCGCCGCTGATCGAATCGGGCCTGGCGCGTTCGTACAAGCAGCCGATCTCGATCGAGTTCCGCGACGCGCCGCTGAAGCAGGTGTTTGAAGTGATCGCGCGCCGCTCCGGCCTCAATTTCGTGTTCGACAAGGATGTCAAGGCCGATAACCGGACCTCGATCTTCCTGAAGAACAGCACGGTCGAGTCGGCGATTTATTATCTCTTGATGACCAACCAGCTGGAACAGCAGGTGATGGACGCCAACACGGTGCTGATTTATCCGAACGTGGCGGCCAAGCTGAAGGAATACCAGGAAGTGATGGTGAAGACCTTCTTCCTGTCCAACGCCGACGCCAAGACGGTGGCCAATACCTTGCGCACCATCTTGAAGACGCGCGATATCGTGGTCGATGAAAAGCTCAACCTGGTGATCATGCGCGACACGCCGGAAGCGATCAAGCTGGCCGAGCGCATCGTCAACCTGCAAGACGTGCCGGAAGCCGAAGTGATGCTGGAAGTCGAAGTGCTGGAAGTGCAGCGCAACCGCACGCTCAACCTCGGCATCAACTGGCCGCAGTCGGTGGGCCTGACGCCACTGAGCACGTTTAACGGCAACAACCTGACGCTCGATGATCTCAAGCATATCAACAAGGGCACCATCGGCGTGACAGGCCTGGCGGCGACCACCATCAATGCCGGCAAGGTCGATGCCGACGTCAATCTGCTGGCCAATCCGCGCATCCGCGTGCGCAACAAGGAAAAGGCCAAGGTCGTCATCGGCGACAAGGTACCGGTGATTACCTCGACCATTTCGCCCGGCTTCAGCAGCCTGACGTCGGAATCGGTCAGCTATATCGAAGTCGGCCTGACCCTGAACGTGGAGCCGACGATTTACCTCAATGGCGACGTGGCGATCCGCGTGGCGCTGGAAGTAAGCAACCTGGGGCCGCAGACCGTGACCAACTCGGGCTCCAAGGTGTACCAGATCGGCACGCGCCAGGCGTCGACCCTGCTGCAGTTGAAGGATGGCGAAAACCAGGTGCTGGCCGGCTTGCTGAGCAGCGAAGAGCGTAGCGGCAGCAACAAGGTGCCCGGCATCGGCGAGTTTCCCGTGCTGGACCGCCTGTTTGGCACCGACAAGAGCGATGACAATAAAACCGAGATCGTGCTGTCGATCACGCCGCACCTGATCCGCAAGGTACAGCGGCCCGAAGCGCAGGATTCCGAATTTTCGGCCGGCACCGAGGGCAGCTTCCGGCGCCGTCCCGACCTCAGCGTCAAGGGCAACGTGGCGATGCCGAGCGCGGCCGCCGGTGGCGGCAATGTGATCGTCAGCGGGCGCGCTGGCGCCAGCGGCGGCAGCTTGCCGCCAGCGCCGCCGCAATCGCCGATGGCGCCGCCGCCAGTCGCCATGCCGCAAAGCATCGCTACGCCGGAAATCACGCCGGGTGGCTCGGCAAGCGCCCCGGCGCCGCAGGCCGGCACGCCGCCCGAGCAGACGCCGGCGCCGGCAGCCTTGCCGGCCAGCCAGCCGAGCCAGCCAGTACCGCTGGGCGTGCCCTTGTCGCCGAGCCAGCCGGTCCCGGTGCAAATGCTGCAGCCGCCGTCAAAATGAAGTTGCGTGCCGGCTTCACCTTGATCGAACTGCTGGTGACCCTGGCCATCCTGGGCGTGCTGGGCACCCTGGTGTTGCCCGTCACGCAAGTGACGGTGCAGCGGCGCCAGGAACAGGAGCTGCGCCGCTCCTTGCGTGAGATCCGGCAGGCCATCGACGCCTATAAAAAAGCGTACGACGATGGCCGCATGGTCAAGGCGGTCGACGGTAACGGTTATCCGAAAAAGCTGGAAGTGCTGGTCGAAGGCGTGCCGGACTTGCGCAGTCCGAAACACAGCAAGATGTTTTTCCTGCGCCGCGTGCCACGCGATCCATTCAATCCCGACGCGAGCCTGAGCGATGCGCAAACCTGGGGCAAGCGCAGCTATGCCAGCGAAGCCGACGATCCGCGCGAAGGCGACGATGTATATGACGTCTATTCGACTTCCGCCAAGATCGGCTTGAATGACGTGCCTTATCGCAAATGGTGAACATGAAGCCGACTTTGATACACCGCCGTGGCGGTTTTACCCTGATCGAACTGCTGGTGGTGCTGGGCATTATCGCCTTGCTGCTGACCTTGGCCGTGCCGCGCTATTTCCCCAGTTTCGACAAGGCGAAGGAAACCGTGTTGATGGATAACTTGCGCAATCTGCGCACCACCATCGACCAGTACCATAGCGATACAGGGCGCTATCCCGATTCGCTGGAGCAACTGGTGACCAAGAAATACCTGCGCGCCATGCCCATCGATCCCATCACGGATAGCGATGCCAGCTGGACCATCGTGGCGCCGCCCGACGATACGCCGGGCCAGGTGTATGACGTGAAGAGCGGCGCGCCGGGCAAGGACCGCAGCGGCACGCCGTTCGCCGACTGGTAGCGCGCATGCGCCCCATCGGCCGCCAGCGCGGCTTTACTTACCTGGGATTGATCATCCTGGTCGCCATCCTGGGCCTGGTGGGGGCGGCTGGCCTGAAGATGGGCTCGCTGTTGCAGCGCCAGGCGGCCGAGCAGGAGCTGCTCGATATCGGCGCGCAGTTTTCCGATGCGCTGCGCAGCTATGCCAAGGCCACGCCGGCGGGCCAGCTGCCACAGCCGACCAGCCTGGCCGCGCTGCTGCGCGATCCCCGTTATCCGCAAGTGCGCCGCCACCTGCGCAAGCTGTTTGTCGACCCGATCACCGGCCGTGCCGAATGGGGCTTGCTGTACCAGCCTGGCGGCAATGGCATCATCGGCGTGTATAGCCTGTCGCGCGCGGCGCCGTTAAAAGTTGGTCACTTTGAAACGCGTTTTGCGGGCTTCGAAGGCAAGCTGCATTTGTCGGAATGGCAATTCATGGGAAGTGATGAATTGCTTGCGCCGCCAGGCACAGTCCAGCTTCCTGCACCACTCCCCGTCCCGGCACCCACCGGTCTGCCTGCCACCTCGCCACCAGCAGTCCCTCCGGCCTTGCCTGCGCCGCTGGAACCCGTACATCCCGCTGACGATGCGGATGTGCCGGAACCCACGCCTTCTTAATTCAAAAGAAACAAGCACGCCATCCGAACTATTTTCGAATAGAAAGTACTCGATGCTTGCAACTATTTCGCGCTGAAAATAATTGTAATAAAAGAAATTAAGATAAAATATTTATAAGTAATTCAGTGATTTTATGCTACCATCCTCATCAGTACTTTTAGTAACAGTACTATCGGTGGCATGCACGGGGCAGCCATATTTTTAAAGGGATAAACTATGCAATTGAAATTTATCGCTGCAGGCGTGCTGGCTGTGGCTTCGTTCAGTGCTTATGCTGGCGATCAGACGATCAATGTGATCGCTGATGGCAACACCCATAGTTTCGACGCGGTGGTGGGTGACGGCATCCTGTCTGGCGGCCGTGACTTGATCACCCTGGGTAACCTGGGGGCTGGCAAATATGACATCGGCCTGACCGTCAGCGGTCAAAACCTGGCCTTCAACGACCTGCTGTCCAACCTGAACGGGGTGAAAGGACAATCCTTTGCCTTCGGAAAGCTGCAATTCTTCGGCGTGGAGTTTTCCGGCACGGGGCCATTCGTACTCGACCTGGTCGGTACCGCTTTTGCGGGCGCGGGTTATTCCGGCACCTATACGGTCAGCGCCGTACCGGAACCGGCAACCTATGGCATGTTGCTGGGCGGCCTGGGCCTGCTGGGCTTCGTGGCACGCCGCCGCAATGCGGTGAAAGCAGCCTGAAAAACGCTGCTGCCCAGATGTTGAAAAACCCGCCTGGTGCGGGTTTTTCTTATTGTGCTAGCGGGTATCAGGCGTTGCGCTTGAAGTCGCGGAAACGGAATCCGACGAGTAATAAAGTGCCGAAATAAGCGGCGCCGCAGACGGCGACCAGCAGCGCCAGGGCGCCTATGCGCAGCAGCGGGTGGTGCTGCATGGCAATCCAGTCGATACGCGATGCGCCCAGGGCCGCCACGCCGCCCATGATGGCCAGGGCGGGCAGCAAGCGCAGGAAAAACTTGCCCCAGCCCGCTTCAGGCTGGTAGATGCCGCGCTTGCGCAAACCCCAGTACAGGAAGCAGGCGTTCAGGCAGGCGCCCAGGCCGATCGACAGGGCCAGGCCGGCGACGGCCAGGTGGGGCACGAACAGCATGTTCATCAGCTGCGTGGCGACCAGCACGCCGATGGCGATTTTCACGGGGGTACGGATATCCTGGCGCGCATAAAAGGCGGGCGCCAGGGTTTTCACCAGGATGATGCCGATCAGGCCCAGGCTGTAGGCGATCAGGGGTTCGGTCGACATGGTCACTGACTCGGCCGTGAATTTGCCGTAGTGGAACAGGGTGGCGATCAGGGGCGTGGCCAGGGTGGCCATGCCGACTGCCGCCGGCAGGGCCAGCAAGAAGGTCAGGCGCAGGCCCCAGTCCAGCAGGGCCGAGTATTCGGTCTTGTCGCCATCGGCATTTGCTTTCGACAGGCTGGGCAGCAAGATGGTGCCCAGGGCCACGCCCAGCATGGCGCTAGGAAACTCCATCAGGCGGTCGGCATACGACAGCCAGGAAATACTGCCTTCGGCCAGGCGCGAGGCGATACTGGTATTGATCATCAGGCTGATCTGCGCGGCCGAGACGGCGAACACGGCCGGTCCCATCTTTTTCAGCACGCGGCGCACGCCGCCGTCGGACAAGCCCATGGCGGGGTTGATCGACAAGCGCGGCAGCATGCCGATACGCACCAGTGCAGGAATCTGCACGGCCACCTGCAGCAGGCCGCCGACAAACACGGCAATCGCCATGGCATAGACCGGCTGTTTCAGGAAGGGCGCCAGGAACAGCGAGGCGGCAATGAAGGCGACATTCAGCAGGACCGGGGTGAACGCAGGAATCTTGAACTCGCGCCAGGTATTGAGGATGCCGCCGGCCAGCGCCACGAAGGACATGCAGGCGATATACGGGAACATCAGGCGCGTCATCCAGACGGCCGCATCGAAGGCGCCCGGGTCTTTATTGAGGCCGGTAGCGATCGCATAGACAAACCAGGGCGCAGCCAGGATGCCGATCAGCGAGACGATCATGGTGGCCCAGACCAGGGTATTGCCCACGTGGTCGGCCAGCTTTTTGCTGGCTTCCTGGCCATATTGGCTCTTGTATTCAGACAAGATGGGGACGAAAGCTTGCGAAAATGCCCCTTCGGCGAACAAACGCCGCAGCAGGTTGGGAATCCGGAAGGCAACAATGAAGGCGTCCGTGTAGGCGCCGGCGCCGAAAGCGCGCGCGAACAGGCTCTCGCGCAATAAACCGGTTACACGGGACAGCATGGTCATGCTGGAGATGGCAGCGAGGGTTTTAAGCAAGTTCATGGGGGCAGATTATAGCTGGGCGCAGCCTGTGCCAGCGGTTAAAATACTGTAACAATCAACTGTGATTGCCCCATGATTCGCCCTTGCCAGCCCCGTTTTTGGCTGTTTTGGCGACGATAGTCGGTTTTTTGAATTGCCTCTGCTGCAAATTATCGCTATAATCGAAGGCTGTACAGAATTCTGTTACGCAGACACTAATGTTTGACAGGCACTGGTTTGGCACACATGGTTCGGCAGACGCACAGAACGCACCGGTTGGCAAACACTAATGTTTGCAAACGCACTTTGACCCTGTTTTAGGAAATTCCATGGCAAATACCGCACAAGCGCGCAAACGCGCTCGTCAAGCAGTTAAGCAAAACGCACACAATTCGTCCCAACGTTCGACCTTGCGCACGGCTATCAAAGCTGCTCGCAAAGCGATCCAAGGCGGTGACAAGGCAGCTGCTGCTGCAATCTTCCAGGCATCCGTGTCGACCATCGACCGTATCGCTGACAAGAAGATCATCCACAAAAACAAGGCAGCTCGCCATAAGAGCCGTCTGGCAGCTGCTTTGAAAGCACTGTCCGCTTAATATTAGCCGGCAGGCAAGCCGCCAAGGCGGCCTTGCCTGTGCCAGTCCGCTGGCACTGGTAAAAAGCAAAAACCCGCAGATTCGTTCTGGCGGGTTTTTTCGCGTTTCTGCATTGATTTTTGATAGGGAAAATCGCCGGCTTGCGGCGCATCCCGGCTACAGGTTTATCGCAATGGCGGCAGATTGCCTATCGTGATGCCCGGCTTGATATTCTTTTGCCTGAACCAGCCCAGGTTCATCTCCAGCGCATAGCGCACCGGCACGCCCTTGGTCGAACAATGGCTGTCGAGCGTGTGCGGCTGCATGTCTTCGATATTGACGATCTTGCCGGTGGCGTCGATGAAGGCGACCGACAGCGGCAGCGGCGTATTTTTCATCCACATGCACTGCGTGGCAGGTGCCCCGAAGACGAACAGCATGCCCGCATTGGCGGCCAGTTTTTCGCGGTACATCAGGCCCAGTTCGCGCTGGTCGTCGGTGGCGGCCACTTCCGCCTGGATCAGGTGCATGCCGGCCGACAACTGTGTGGTTTTCAATGACTGCGCCATGGCGCCGCTGGCGCAGGCCGCCAATGCAATCGCCAGACTGAAACGGAGGTAGGGATTTTTCATGGGGAGCGGATGCGCTGATGCGTGGTAGCAAGAGAAGCGGCGATTAAGCCATGCTGGCGCGCGGTGCGTCAAGCGCATGCTGTTGCGGGTGTCGCCAGGCAGGGCGTGCGGCATGAATTTGTTGCAATATTGCTGCAGCACGCCGGCCTGGAACAAGCGCCGGCGGCCGCAGCAAGCCAGCCTTAATTTGCCGGTTTGGCGGCGTCAGGCTGCTGCTTGTTTTTGCGTGCCTGTGGAATCAGGCGTTTTGGCGCATCGGTGCCGGCCGAGGCGTCAACCGTAGCGGCAGCCGGGCGCGCAGCATCGGTGCCGGCGGAAGCATCAAACGAGGCAGCGGCAGGACGTTTCGGACGCGCGGCGTCGGTACCGGCCGAGGCGTCGACGGTTGCGGCGGCTGGACGCTTGGCGCGTGGCGCATCCGTGCCGGCCGAAGCATTCACGGAAGCGGCGGCCGGGCGTGCAGCGTCGGTGCCGGCGGAAGCGTCAAACGAGGCAGCGGCAGGACGTTTCGGGCGCGCGGCGTCGGTACCGGCCGAGGCGTCGACGGTTGCAGCGGCTGGGCGCTTGGCGCGTGGCGCATCGGTGCCGGCCGACGCATTCACGGAAGCGGCAGCCGGACGTGCGGCGTCGGTGCCGGCGGAAGCCTTGAGCGATGCGGAAGCGGGGCTTTGCGCGCGCGGTGCATCCGTGCCGGCCGATGCATCAACCGTGGCGGCGGCTGGCTGGGGGCGCGCCGCATCGGTGCCGGCGGAGGCAGCCACGCGTGCGCCCGATTGTGCGAAGGCGGTACTGGCAAGCAGGGAAAATACCAGGCTGAGTGTAACTTTCGACATCGTCATTCCTTTGTGGTCATGAGGGTGACGATGATTTTAACGTATTATCTAGAAATAAATAGTGCTTGTTGGTAAATAATTTTTTACTAAGCAGATGCCTGCCATGCCGCCTGCCATCCTGACCGGCATGGGCCGCTTTCCCTTGCGCTGGCGGTGCTTATTTGCCGATGGCCTGGGCCGGTACTTCACACCATTCGCCCGGCATCAGCGGGTGGCTGGCCAGGGAAAACGGGCCGATCGCGCTGCGCACCAGGCGCAGGGTGGGCAGGCCGACGGCGGCCGTCATGCGCCGCACCTGGCGGTTCTTGCCTTCCTTGAGCGTGATCGCCAGCCAGGACGTAGGCTGTTCGGCGCGTGTGCGGATAGGAGGATGGCGCGGCCACAGCCATTCCGGTTCGGCGATGCGCACGGCATGGCAAGGCTTGGTGATGAAATCGCCCAGGTCCAGCGGCGCCTGCAGGCGCGCCAGGCTGGCCGCATCGGGTACGCCATCGACTTGCACCAGATAGGTTTTTGCCTCCTTGCGGTCGGGGTGGCTGATGTCGTGCTGCAGGCGGCCGTCGTCGGTCAGCAGCAGCAAGCCTTCGCTGTCGGCATCGAGCCGGCCGGCCGGATAAATGCCGGGTATCGACAGGTGGTCGGCCAGGGTCGCCTTGCCTTCTTGCGGGGAAAACTGGCACAGGACCTGGAACGGTTTGTTAAATAAAATGAGTGGCATGGTGAAAGTAGGTGGTTCGGTGCTGATGAAATTCTATGCTGAGTGGGTCGGAATTGCGCTGCGCATGACCTGGGTGTGCTATCCCTGCTAAAGTGCGTTATTGCTGTCATGTACGCTAATGGTTTTACAACTCTGCCATTGCAGAGTGCTTCCCACTTCGGAGATTACGATGTATCAACATATCACTGTACCTGCTGACGGCCAAAAAATCACCGTCAACGCCGATTTTTCGCTCAATGTTCCCGATAATCCCATTATTCCTTATATCCAGGGCGATGGCACGGGCATCGATGTCACCCCCGTGATGATCAAGGTGATCGATGCGGCCGTCGCCAAGGCCTATGAGGGCCAGCGCAAGATCCACTGGATGGAAATTTTTGCAGGTGAAAAATCGACCCAGGTATACGGCTCCGATGTGTGGCTGCCGGAAGAAACCCTGGCTGCGCTGAAAGAATATGTCGTGTCGATCAAGGGGCCATTGACGACGCCGGTCGGTGGCGGCATCCGTTCGCTGAACGTGTCGCTGCGCCAGAAGCTGGACCTGTATGTGTGCCTGCGCCCGGTGCGTTATTTCAAGGGCGTGCCTTCGCCGTTGAAAGAGCCGGAAAAGACGGACATGGTCATCTTCCGTGAAAATTCGGAAGACATCTATGCCGGCATCGAATACCAGCAAGGGTCCGAAGGCGCCAAGAAGCTGATCGACTTCCTGGTCAGGGAAATGGGCGTTACCAGCATCCGCTTCCCGGAAACCTCGGGCATCGGCATCAAGCCGGTGTCGATCGAAGGCACCGAACGCCTGGTGCGCAAGGCGATCCAGTACGCGATCGATCATGACAAGCCATCCGTGACGATCGTCCACAAGGGCAACATCATGAAGTACACGGAAGGCGGCTTCCGCGATTGGGCGTATGCGCTGGCGCAAAAGGAATTCGGCGCGCAATTGATCGACGGCGGTCCATGGTGCAAGTTCAGGAATCCGAAGACGGGCCGCGATATTGTGATCAAGGATTCGATTGCCGATGCTTTCCTGCAGCAGATCCTGTTGCGCCCGGCTGAATACAGCGTGATCGCCACCCTGAACCTGAATGGCGACTACATGTCGGACGCGCTGGCCGCGCAAGTGGGCGGCATCGGTATCGCGCCGGGCGCCAATCTGTCCGATTCGGTGGCCATGTTCGAAGCGACCCACGGTACTTCGCCCAAGTATGCGGGCAAGGATTATGTGAATCCCGGCTCGCTGATCCTGTCGGCGGAAATGATGCTGCGCCACCTGGGCTGGGTGGAGGCGGCCGGACTGGTGATTGCGGCGATGCAGAAATCGATCGCCATCAAGCGCGTCACCTACGATTTTGCGCGCCAGATGGAAGGCGCGACGCAAGTGTCGTGCTCGGGCTTTGGCGAGACCATGATCGCGCAGATGTGACGGCGAGGGCAGGGCGCACGCGCCCTGCAGGCGAAAAAAAACCCCGATTCGCAGAAACGGGGTTTTTTACACATCTGAGGGCTGGACTTGCTTAACCTGCCTGGATGTTGGAAGCTTGCTTGCCTTTAGGGCCTTGCGTGACTTCGAATTGAACTTTTTGACCTTCTTTGAGGGTCTTGAAACCGTTCATGTTGATTGCGGAGAAGTGAGCAAACAAATCTTCGCCGCCGTCATCTGGGGTGATGAAGCCAAAACCTTTGGAATCATTGAACCACTTAACTGTACCTGTTGCCATAAAAAGAACTTTCAAAATTAAAACAAATCACACGAGCCATAAAAGCAAGAAGCTTCTTGCCCCCTCCTCGACGTCTCACTTCTTATCAAGCTGTACATTACTGCAACAGTCGATACAGCATTGTTGGCGGAATAAATAATGAAGTCAAGCGCTTTTCCATTGATATTGCCAAAATCTCCACATGCGATAAAAAAGCAACTCTTGATTTTGGCAGCAGTATCGCCATCTGCGCAGTATTGAGAAAACGCGTAAGATTGAAAACAATTGGAAACGCGCAGATATTGCGCATGACAACCACTGTGAAAGCATTAGAATAAGCGTATGGCAACCAAGCACGACACAGAAACCCTGCTGGAGCGGCAAGTCCTCAAGCCGCCGCCGCTCTACCAGGTGGCCTTGCTCAATGACGATTACACCCCGATGGAATTCGTGGTGGCCATCATTCAGGAGTATTTCAACAAGGACCGTGAAACGGCGACGCAAATCATGCTCAGTGTTCATCGCTACGGCAAAGGAGTGTGCGGCGTGTTCTCTAAAGATATAGCGTGTACCAAAGTGGAGTTCGTTTTAACGCATGCGCGCAAGGCGGGGCATCCCCTGCAGTGCGTGATGGAGGAAGTATGATTGCGCAGGAATTAGAAGTAAGTTTGCACATGGCGTTTGTCGAAGCTCGGCAGGCACGGCACGAATTCATTACGGTTGAGCATCTACTGCTGGCACTGCTGGATAATCCCTCCGCTGCTGAGGTATTGCGTGCCTGCGCGGTCAATATTGATGACCTGCGCAAGACCCTCACCAATTTCATCGGCGATAACACGCCGACCGTGCCTGGCACGGGCGAAGTCGACACCCAGCCGACGCTTGGTTTCCAGCGCGTGATCCAGCGCGCCATCATGCATGTCCAGTCCGCTTCGAACGGCAAGAAGGAAGTCACCGGCGCCAATGTGCTGGTGGCCATCTTCGGCGAAAAAGATTCGCACGCTGTTTACTACCTGCACCAGCAGGGCGTGACGCGCCTGGACGTGGTCAATTTCATTTCGCACGGCGTGCGCAAGGACCAGTCGACCGAAAGCGCGAAAGCCTCGGACGGCGTGGAAGAAGCGCCTGTCGATGGCCAGCCGAAAGAAAGCCCGCTCGACCAGTTCACGCAAAACCTGAACAAGGCCGCCGCCGAAGGCAAGATCGATCCGCTGATCGGCCGTGAAGACGAAGTCGACCGCGTGATCCAGATCCTGTGCCGCCGCCGCAAGAACAATCCGCTGCTGGTCGGCGAGGCCGGCGTGGGCAAGACGGCCATCGCCGAAGGCCTGGCCTACCGTATCACGCAAAGCGACGTGCCGGAAATCCTGCAGAATGCCGTCGTGTATTCGCTGGACATGGGCGCCTTGCTGGCCGGTACCAAATACCGCGGCGATTTCGAACAGCGCCTGAAGGCCGTGCTGAAGCAGCTGAAAGACAATCCGAACGGCATCCTGTTCATCGACGAAATCCACACCATCATCGGCGCCGGTTCGGCCTCGGGCGGTACCCTGGATGCATCGAACCTGCTGAAACCGGCTCTGGCGAATGGCCAGCTGAAATGCATCGGTGCGACCACCTACACGGAATTCCGTGGCGTGTTCGAAAAAGACCATGCCTTGTCGCGCCGCTTCCAGAAGGTCGACGTCAACGAACCGACCGTCGAGCAGACCGTGCAGATCCTGCGCGGCCTGAAATCGCGCTTCGAAGAACACCATGGCGTGAAATACTCGGCCTCGGCCCTGTCGACGGCAGCCGAACTGGCGGCGCGCTTCATCAACGACCGCCATTTGCCCGACAAGGCGATCGACGTGATCGATGAAGCGGGTGCGGCACAGCGCATCTTGCCGAAGTCGAAGCAAAAGAAAACCATCGGCAAGACGGAGATCGAGGACATCATCGCCAAGATCGCCCGTATTCCGCCGCAAACCGTCAACCAGGACGACCGCAGCAAGCTGCAAACCATCGACCGCGATTTGCGCAACGTGGTGTTCGGCCAGGACCCGGCCATCGAAGCGCTGGCCTCGGCCATCAAGATGGCGCGCGCCGGCCTGGGCAAGACGGACAAGCCGATCGGCTCCTTCCTGTTCTCCGGTCCGACCGGCGTCGGCAAGACCGAAGTGGCGAAACAGCTGGCCTTCATCCTCGGTATCGAGCTGATCCGTTTCGACATGTCGGAATACATGGAACGCCATGCCGTCAGCCGCCTGATCGGCGCGCCGCCGGGCTACGTCGGTTTCGACCAGGGCGGCCTGCTGACCGAAGCGATCACCAAGAAACCGCATGCGGTGCTGCTGCTCGATGAAATTGAAAAAGCCCATCCGGACATTTTCAATATCCTGCTGCAAGTGATGGACCATGGCACCTTGACGGACAACAATGGCCGCAAAGCCGATTTCCGCAACGTGATCATCATCATGACCACCAATGCGGGTGCGGAAAGCCTGCAAAAGGCCTCCATCGGTTTCACCACCTCGAAACAGGCGGGCGACGAGATGGCCGACATCAAGCGCATGTTTACGCCGGAGTTCCGCAACCGTATCGATGCGACCATCAGCTTCCGCGCGCTGGACCAGGAAATCATCCTGCGCGTGGTCGACAAGTTCCTGATGCAGCTGGAAGAGCAGTTGCACGAGAAAAAGGTCGAAGCCATCTTCACGGAAAAGCTGCGTGCCTTCCTCGGCAAGAAAGGTTTCGATCCGCTCATGGGGGCGCGTCCGATGGCACGTTTGATCCAGGACATGATCCGCAAGGCGCTGGCCGACGAACTGCTGTTCGGCCGCCTGGTGTCCGGTGGCAAGGTCACGGTCGACCTGAACGACAAGGACCAGGTCTTGCTGGAGTTCCCGGAACCGCCTGATGCGGCGCCGACGGCTGCCCCGGAAACGGTGGAAGTAGAATAAGCGCAAGATAGAAATCGTTGTCATAAAAACCCGCCCACGCAAGTGGCGCGGGTTTTTTTGCGTGTTTCGCTAATTTCGCAACTGTGTTGCATTTATGCACCTCGCCGAAAATTAGTATTGCAATTGCGCAAGCTATGCAAGAATCATGCTCCGATGTCGGCCCTGTCCCACGTCGTTTTGTTTCCATGACCGCTATTTCATAAAAAGATTGACGATCGCTCCCATGAAAATTTCCCGTACGCTTGCCTTACTGTTATTGTCCGCCGGCTTGCTGGGCACGGCCGCCACGCAAGCCCTGGCCGCTGCTGCTGCCACGGCTCCTGCCACGGCTGCTGCCACCAATATTGCTGCTGCTGCTACCGCCTCCAACGCCTATTTCCGCTTTCCCGCCATCCGTGGCGACACCGTGGTCTTCACGGCCGAGGGCGACCTGTGGAAAACCAGCGTGCGCGGCGGCCAGGCCGAGCGCCTGACCACGCATCCCGGCTATGAAACCAACGCGGCCATTTCGCGCGACGGCCTGTGGGTGGCGTTTTCCGCGTCGTATGAAGGCGCGCAGGAAGCGTACGTGATGCCGCTGGCCGGCGGTTTGCCGCGCCGTATTTCCTTTGATAATGGCGGCGTGGTGGTACTGGGCTGGACGGCGCAGGGCGAAGTGCTGGTCAGTACGCAAAACACGGACGGTCCCGCCTCGCGGCGCGTGGTGGCCGCCATCGATCCCGTAAAACAGACGCGGCGCGTGTTCCCCGTGGCCGACGCCAATGACGCTGTGCTCGATGATGCCGGCAAGACCTTGTATTTCACGCGTTTTGGCCTGGCGGCAACCAATGACAATGTGCGCAACTACCGTGGCGGCGCCCACGCCCAGCTGTGGCGCTATGACCTCGACGGCAAGACGGAAGCCGTACCCATGATCACCGATGCGGCTGTGCGAGCAGGCAATAACAAACGCCCCATGTGGTGGCAGGGCCGCGTGTACTACATCAGCGATGCGGGCGGCGGCGACAATCTGTGGAGCATGCTGCCCGACGGTTCCGACCGCCGCGCGCTGACCAGCTACAAGGACTGGGACGTGCGCAATGCGTCGCTGGGCGATGGCAAGATCGTCTACCAGCTGGGCGCCGACCTGCATGTAGTGGATTTGGCAGCGCCTGCCGCCACGTCATCGCCGCTGGCCATCAGCCTGGTGTCGGACTTCGACCAGCAGCGCGCGCGCCAGATCCGCTCGCCGCTCGATACCCTGAGCAGCGTGCAGCTGTCTGGCAAGGATGAGCGCATCATCGTCACGGCGCGCGGCCGTGTCAGCATCGCCGGCACGGGCAGCCAGCGCAGGGTCGATATCGCCATTCCGGAAGGCGCGCGGGCGCGTGACGCGGTGTTTTCCAGCGATGACAAATCCGTGTTCGCGATCGTCGATACGACCGGCGAAAACGAAATCTGGAAGTATGCAGCCGATGGCTCCGGGCCGGGCGAGCGCCTGACCACGCAGGGCGACAACCACCGCTGGAAACTGTATCCATCGCCGGACGGCCGCTGGCTGGCGCACACGGACAAAAAGGGCCGCTTCTGGCTGCTGGACCTGGCCAGCAAGGCCAATCTGCTGATCGATGACGCGGGCAAGGCCGGCGTGGACAAGCACGATGAAGTGTTATGGTCGCCCGACAGCCGCAACCTGGCCCTGGTGCGCCCGGCCAGCGATCAGCAGCGCGAGCAGATCGGCCTGTACAACCTGGCCTCCAAACAATTGCATTTCGTCACCAGCGATCGTTATATGTCGGGTTCGCCCGTGTTCTCGCCTGACGGCCGCTGGCTGTATTTCCTGTCTGACCGCAATTTCAAGTTGTCCAATGGCTCGCCATGGGGCGACCGCAATATGGGTCCCGTATTTGACAAGCGCACGGGCCTGTATGCGCTGGCGCTGCAGCCGGGTAACCGTTTCCCGTTCCAGCCTGACGATGAGCTGAGCCGCCCTGGCGTGAAACCGGCCGAGACGGACGATGAAAAGGCCGCCGAGCAGGCTGCCGAAAAGGCGCTGGAAAAAGCCGGCGGCAAGACGGCTGCGAAGAAGGATCCCAAGGCCTTGCCCGACATCGTGTATGCGGGCCTGGCCGACCGCCTGTACGAAGTGCCGCTGCCGGCCGGTAATTACAATGGCCTGGACGTCGATGACAAGCGGCTGTATTTCCTCGACCGCGAGATGGGCGAAAACAAGTCCAGCCTGAAGACCCTGGCAATCGGCAATGCCGGTTCCAAGCCGGAACTGCTGGTGGCCGGAGTGCGCGATTTCGACCTGGCGCGCGACAAGAAGCATTTGTACTATCGCACGGCGGCGCCGAATGGCCCAGGCGACATGCTGGTGATCGACGCGGGCGCCAAGCTGCCGGGCGACCTGTCGAAAGCCAAGGTCAAGATCGACGACTGGACCTTCATTTCCAATCCGCGCCTGGAATGGAAGCAGATGTTCAACGACGCCTGGCGCTTGCACCGTGACTTCCTGTTCGACGCCAAGATGCGCGGCGTGGACTGGAACGCTGCGCGCCTCAAGTATGCGCCGCTGGTGGACCGCGTGACGGACCGTGCCGAACTCAATGACGTGCTGGGCATGATGGTGGCCGAAGTGGGGGCCCTGCATTCGCAGATCCGCCCTGGCGAATTGCGCCGCACGGAACAGGAAGGTTCACCGGCGGGCCTGGGGGCGGTACTGGTAAAAACGGCGGCCGGCTACAAGGTCGAGCATATCTACCGCAGCGAGCCGGAACTGCCATCCGAACGCGCGCCGCTGGCCCGTCCCGAAGTGGACGTCAAGGAAGGCGACGTGATCACGGCCGTCAATGGCAAGGACGTGCTGGCCGCGCGCGACATCAGCGATTTGCTGCTGAACCAGGCCGACAAGCAGGTGCTGCTGCAGGTGAAGCGGGGCAATGCCGCGCCACGCGCCGTGATCGTCACGCCGGTGAACATGGGAAAACAGACGGCGCTGCGTTATGGCGACTGGGAACTGAGCCGCGCCGAACAGGTGGCCAAGGTCTCGCAAGGGCGCATCGGCTACCTGCATCTGCGCGCCATGGGGGCCGGCGACATCGCTTCGTTTGCGCGCGACTTTTACGCCAATATCAACCGCGATGGCCTGATCATCGATGTGCGCCGCAATAACGGCGGCAATATCGATAGCTGGGTCATCGAAAAACTGCTGCGCAAGGCATGGGCATACTGGGCGCCGCCTGGCGTGCAGCCATCGCCGAACATGCAGAACAGCTTCCGCGGCCATCTGGTGGTGCTGGTCGATGAGCTGACCTATTCCGATGGCGAGACTTTCGCTGCCGGCATCAAGGCCCTGGGCCTGGCGCCGCTGGTGGGCCAGCGCACGGCAGGCGCGGGCGTGTGGCTCAGCGACAATACGCGTTTGAGCGACAACGGCATGGCGCGCGTGGCCGAAAATGGCCAGTTCGGCGTCGATGGACAATGGCTGATCGAAGGCGTGGGCGTGGTGCCTGACGTGGTGGTGGAAAATCCGCCGCACGACACCTTCAATGGCGGCGACCGCCAGCTGGACGTGGCGCTGGACCTGCTGGCGAAAAAACTCAAGGACCAGCCACTGCCGCGCTTCCAGCCGCAAGTGATCCCGGCCTTGAAGTAAAACAGGTGCATCTTTGATCCAGACGCCCGGGATATTTTCCGGGCGTTTTTTTTTGGTGCTACAGGCTGGTGATAGCCTTGAATTGCCGATCAGATCCAGAAGGCCTGGTCTTCGCCATCTTCCGGCAGATAAGTCAGGTATTGCACCATGCGGGGAAAGGCGCCGCGGTTGGCGCTGGCGCAATGGGGCAGCGCCTGGTGCCAGATGATGAAGTCGCCGGCCTGGCCTTCGACAGGCACGGGATGCAGATGGTCGATGGCCCATTCGCGCGGCGCCTGGCCGGGCGGCACGCTGGCCAGCCAGCCGCCGATGCGGCGATGGAAGCCGGGCACGCAGTGGAAGGCGCCATGCCCGGCCGGGCAGTCGGACAGGTACAGCATGCCTTGCAGCTTGAACGGGATCGGCTGCTGCAGGCTGGTGTCCCAGTGCAGCGGGCTGCCCATGAAGCGGTAGCCGTCGTTTTCCGGTGGATTGAAGCTGGTCTTGTCGACCGAGGCGTAGATGGCTTGCTTGCCATACAGCTGCTGGTACGCGCGGCGGATGCGGACACTGTGCCGGTTCGCTGCCAGTGCCGGGTGATCGGAAAACTGCAGCATCAGTCCCCGCTTGCCAGGGTGCGCCTTGTACCACGATGCCGGATCGTCCGGGCGGGCGTCCAGAAAGTCCCAGATAGCCGCCTGGGCGGCCAGGCACTGCGCCTGCGGCACGGCATGGCGCAGCACCAGGTAGCCATTTTCTTCCCAGAAGCGCAGCTCGGCGCCGGTCAGCACGTCTGCATGCGGCAGCAGCGCTTCGGCCGGCATAGGGCGGGTACGCGCCGCTATCCAGCTGAGAAAATCGTCTTCGGCCGGCTGCGCGTGAAACAGCAATTGCAGGGTATCTTCCAGTGTAATGCCACGCGCATACAGCGCCCGGGCTGCCTGCCGGCTGTTGGCCGCTGGGCCGCCCTGGGTGCAGTGTTGCCACAAGCCGTGCAGGATCTCCCTGTCGTCCATGGATTTCAGCCGGCGCGCAGCCGGCGCCAGAAGGTGGTGCGGCTCACGCCCATATATTGCGCGGCAGCGTCGTGGCGTCCGCCGAAGCGGGCCAGTACCTCTGCTGCGCTTTCCTGCGGCGGCGGTGCCGGAGCGGCAGCGGGAATCTGCGGCGCCGCGCTGGCCAGCTCAGGCGCTACCGCCAGCATGAAGCCTGGTGTCAGCGCCTGCAGCGGTTCGGCCGCCAGGAATAGCGCCAGGCGTTCGGCCAGGTTGCGCAGTTCGCGCACATTGCCAGGCCAGCCGTAGCGGCGCAGCAGCGGCGCGCAGGCGGTAATTTCCGCGTGCAGGTTGGGATGCGGGCGGGCGCCCAGCGCGGCCAGTGCGTTTTTCAGCGACCACTCGAGCAGGCCGACGATGTCGCTGGCCCGTTCGCGCAGGGCGGGCAAGTGCAAACGCAGCACGGCCAGGCGGTAGAACAGGTCGGCGCGGAAGCGGCCTTCGCGGATGCGCTGCTCCAGGTCGCAATGGGTGGCGCTGATGATGCGCACATTGATGGCGATCGGTCGCGTGCCGCCCACGCGCACCACTTCGCGCTCTTCGAGCACGCGCAGCAAGCGCGTTTGCAGGGCCAGCGGCATTTCGCCGATTTCATCGAGGAACAGGCTGCCGTGGTTGGCCGCTTCGAACAGGCCGGCATGGCCGCCGCGCCGCGCGCCCGTAAACGCCCCGTCTTCGTGGCCGAACAGTTCCGATTCCAGCAAGGACTCGGCGATGGCGCCGCAGTTGATCGCCAGGAAAGGCCGGTTGGCGCCCAGGCTGCGCGGGCTTTCGCGGTGGATCGCCTGCGCCACCAGTTCCTTGCCGGTGCCCGTTTCGCCCTGGATCAGCACTGTCGCCGGCGAGCGGCCGAACAGCACCACCGATTGGCGCAGCGCTTCCATGACTTCCGATTCGCCGCGCAGGTCGTGCAGGCCATGCTTGGCGCGCAGGGTGTCGGCCACGCTAGTGCGGCGCCCGCGGTTCGATTCGAGCTGGGTCAGGCGCGCCATTTCCAGCGCATCATCGAAAGCGCGCCGTATCGAGGCGGCCGAATACACGAAGACGGCGCCCAGGCCTGCCTCTTCGGCCAGGTCCGTCACCAGGCCTGCACCGACGATGGCTTTCACGCCGGCCGCCTTCAGTTCATTGATCTGGGCGCGCGCATCTTCTTCGGTGGCGTAGGTGCGCTGGGCCAGCTCAAAACCGAAGGTGGCGGCAAATTCGCCCAGTTCCGGCATGGTGTCCTGGTAGGTGACGACGCCGATGTGCGGCGTGATGCGGCGCGCCCGCGCCAGCGCCTGCATCACGTCGTAGCCGCTGGCCTTGGCGATGATGACAGGCACCGACAGCCGGCCTTTCAGGTAGGCGCCATTCGAGCCGGCGGCAATCACGGCGTCGCAGCGCTCGGTGGCCATGCGCTCGCGGATGTGGCGCACTGCATCGTCGAAGCCCAGGTTGATCGGTTCGATCTCGGCCAGCTCGTCGTATTCCAAGGTGATGTCGCGGAACAGGTCGAACAGGCGCGACACGGACACGGTCCAGATGACGGGCTTGTCGCGGTGGTCGAGCGGTGGAAGAGGGGAGCGGCGCATGGCTTTATTCTAAACGATTTGCTTCCGGGCATAGAGCATCTCCTCTAGCGATGGAAGTTGGAGAAATGCACAGAAACTGGGCTATGATCTGTCAGCACCGTGTTGCCCAGGTGTATAAACTGTATGGCTGACCATGAACCGCGTGCCGACTTCCTTCAATACCCTAGACGATGCCTTGCAGCTAATTGCCTTGCCCGCCTGTGCTTGCGATGCGGGTGGCCTGGTGCTGGCGGCCAATAGCGCATTGCACGCGCTGTTGGGCATGGAGGTGGTTGGGCGCCAGCTGGCCGACTGTTTCAGCGATACTTACCGGACGTCGAGCAGCAGCATGCTGCGTGGCGCACTGGGCCCGGCAGGGCGTGAGCGCCACTGGGAAAGCAATCTGCAAGGTGGCGTCGCGGTGCAAATCTGGAGCAAGCCTTTGCTGCTCCCTGACGGCAGCAGGGGCGCGACCCTGGTGTTTGCCGATATCAGCGTGCGCCAGCTGGACCAGCAGGCGCTGCGCAAGACTTTGCTGGAGCAGCAGGCCATTCTGGAAAGCGCGGCCGTCGGTATCCTGTTTACCCGTGCCGGCGTCATCGAGGAGTGCAATATCCGCGCGGCCGACATGCTCGGTTATGCGCGCCACCAGCTGACGCGGCTACCGAGCGTGGCGCTGTACCGCTCGGCGCAGCACTACCAGGAACTGGGCAGGGCGGCCACGCCGCTGCTATCGAAAGGCAAATCCTTCCGCACCGAACTGGAGTTGCAGCGCCAGGATGGCAGCTTGTTCTGGAGCCGCCTGCATGGCCGCGCCGTCGATCCCCTGCATCCTGACGATGGCACGGTGTGGATACTCGAAGATATCAGCGAACACCGCCGCGACGAGGACCAGCTGCGCCACGCCATGCTGGAGCAGCAGGCGATCCTGGACAATGCCTCGGTCGGCATCCTGTTTTCGCGCTCGCGCCTGATCCTGCGCTGCAATCCCCGCTTTGCCGAGATGTTCGGCTACACGCAGCAGGAACTGACGGGCCGCGCGGCGGCCGAGCTGTTTCCCTCGCCGGAGGCCTATGCCCAGTTTGGCCTGCAGGCGGCGCCGCGGCTGGGCCAGGGATTGCCATATGAGCAGGAAGAGGCGCAGTTCCGCCGCCGCGACGGCAGCCTGTTCTGGTGCCGCATCCGCGCCAATGCCGTCGACCAGGAACAAAGCGAAGAGGGCGCCATCTGGATACTCGAGGATGTCAGCGTCAGCCGCCAGACGCAGATGGAAGTGGCGGCCATCATGACCAATGCCTCGGTCAGCATCCTGTTTACCAAGCAGCGCCTGATCACGCGCTACAACACGGGTTTTGCCGAGATGTTCCGCTACCGTGGCGACGAGGCGCTGGGCATGCCCGGCCGCGCCCTGTATGTATCGCAGAATTCCTACGACATGCTGGGGGCGGCCGCGTTTCCCTTCCTGTCGGTGGGCAAGCCGTTCCAGACCGAAGTGGAGATGCAGCGCAGCGACGGCACCACCCTGTGGGCGCAACTGATCGCCTACGTGGTCAATCCGGACGATCCTGGCGCCGGCACCATCTGGATCATCGAGGACCGCACGGAAGCCAAGCGCGCCGAAGAGTCCTTGCGCAATGCGCTGCTGGAAAACCAGGCCATCCTCGACAGCGCCGTGCTGGGCATCGCGGTGGTGGAGGGCGGCTACAACCTGCGCTGCAACAGCAAGATGGAAGAGCTGTTCGGCTATGCGCCGGGCGAAGTCAACCGCCTCTCCGTGCAGGCGCTGTATCCGGACCTGGCTTCGTGGAAGGCGGCGCGCGGCGAGACGGCGCGCGATTTCGAGGCGGGCCGCGTGCACATGGCCGAATACCAGCTGGTGCGCAAGGATGGCAGCCGCTTCTGGGCGCGGCTATCGGGCCGGCCGTTTGACCTGGCGCAGGTGCATGGCCGGTCGGTATGGATGGTCGACGACGTGACGGCGCGCCGCGAGGCGGCCGATGCCGTGCGCCGCGCGCGCGATGAACTGGAGTTGCGCGTGTTCGAACGCACGGCCGAACTGGCCGGCGCCAACACCCAGCTGCAGGATGAAATCATCGAGCGGCGCCAGGCCGAGGCGCGCGTGCACCACATGGCGTATCACGACAGCCTGACGGGCTTGCCGAACCGGGCCCTGCTGACGGACCGGCTGGAACGCGCCATCCTGGCGTCGCAGCGCTCGGCGCGCAAGCTGGCCGTGATGTTCATCGACCTGGATCGCTTCAAGACCATCAACGATTCGCTGGGCCACATGACGGGCGACAGCCTGCTCAAGGAAGTGGCCAGCCGGCTGTGCCGCGCGGTGCGCGCCAGCGATACGGTGGCGCGCCTGGGCGGCGATGAATTCGTGGTGCTGGTGCCCGGCATCCGTGGCGCGGATGAAGCGGCGCGCGTGGCCGAGAAAATCATCGAATCGCTGATGCCCGCGTTTCCGCTCGACGGCCATGTGCTGCATATCACGCCATCGATCGGCATCTGCCTGTATCCGGACGATGGCGGCGATGTCGATGCACTGATGCGCCATGCCGACGCGGCCATGTATCACGCCAAGGGCAATGGCCGCAATAACTACCAGTTTTTCACGCATGCGATGAACCAGGCGGCGGCCCTGCATTTTGACCTGGAAAGCAGCTTGCGCACGGCGCTGGCGCAAGACCAGTTCGAGCTGGTGTACCAGCCCGTGATCGATATCGCCACGCGCAGCCTGCATGGCATGGAAGTGCTGCTGCGCTGGCGCCGCCCGGGCCACGGCCTGGTGCTGCCGGACCGCTTTATTCCCATCATGGAGGAAAACGGCCTGATCGTGCCGGTTGGCGAATGGGTGATGCGGCGCGCCTGCGAACAAAGCATGGCCTGGCAGGCGCAGGGCTTGCTGCCGGTGCCGCTGGCGGTCAATCTGTCGCCGCGCCAGTTCATGCACAAGGGGCTGGTGGCGTCGATTGCCACCATCCTGCGCGAGAGCGGCATCGATCCGGCTTTGCTGGAGTTTGAAATCACGGAAACGGCGCTGATGCAGCATGGCGAACATACGCTCGACATCCTGCGGCAGATCAATGCGATGGGCTTGCGCCTGTCGATCGACGACTTTGGAACCGGCTATTCCAGCCTGGCGTATCTGAAGCGCTTCCCCGTCAAGAAGGTCAAGATCGACCGCGCTTTCATCAAGGACCTGGGACAGAGCGCGGAAGACCGCGCCATCGTCTCGGCCATCATCGCGCTGGCCGACAGCCTGCAATTGTCGGCCGTGGCCGAAGGCGTGGAAACGGAAGAGCAGTTCGCCTTGCTGCAGGCCAGCGGTTGCCGTTATGCGCAGGGCTATTTATTTTCCGCGCCAGTGCCTGCAGCGAATGTGCAGGCGCTACTGGAGCGGCGATTAACTTAATCGATGGTGGCTACCACGGGAGCATGATCCGAAGGCTGCTCCCACTTGCGCGGCACCCTGTCGATGATGCAGGCGCTGCAGCGCGATACCAGGGCGGGCGACAGCAAAATATGGTCGATGCGCAGGCCCTTGTTCAGGCGGAAGCCCAGTTGGCGGTAATCCCACCAGCTGAACGATTTGTCGGCTTGCTCGAACAGGCGGAAGGCGTCGGCCAGGCCGATGTCGAGCAGGCGCTGCAGGGCGGCGCGTTCCTTGCCTGATACCAGGACCTGGCCGGCCCAGGCGACCGGATCGTGCACGTCGCGGTCTTCGGGCGCGATATTGTAGTCGCCCACCACGGCCAGCTGCGGATGCTGGCGCGCTTCTTCGGCCAGCCAGTCGTGCAGGGACGCCAGCCAGCCCAGCTTGTATTCATACTTGTCGGAGTCCACGCTCTGGCCATTCGGTACATACGCGCACACCACGCGCACGCCATCGATGGTGGCCGCCAGGATGCGCTGCTGCGCATCTTCATACAGCGGATTGTTTTTCACCACGTCGGTGATCGGCAGTTTCGACAGGATCGCCACGCCGTTATAGGTTTTCTGGCCGCTGAAGACGACCTGGTAGCCAGCCGCTTCGATCTCGGCGACGGGAAATTTGTCATCCGTCAGTTTGGTCTCTTGCAGGCACAGTATGTCGACCGGGTTGTCGGCCAGCCACTGCAGCACTTGTGGCAGGCGTACTTTCAGCGAGTTGACGTTCCAGGTGGCGAGTTTCATGGGGTAAATCCTTGTTTGATGGGCTGACGATAGGCGCGAATCTTACCGCATGCGTGTCACTAGCGTCCTGCCAGCCTGGCGCTTGTTTTATCCTGGCCACTGTTTCGTACTGAAAATATGTGCAAGTTTATTTGCCCTAGGGTAAAATTAATATAGAAAAAGTATTTATTTTTAGCCAATCGTAGCGCATAAATATTATGTTTTTGTGTATGATTGATCAAGCCCTATGTTTGATTTGGCATAAGTACTTCGATTGGTGCGCCGCCTGTCGCTTTTTCATGCGATAAAGCTTAAAGTTTCTCGCTAAATCGCGATAAAAACTACTAAAATGGCGCAATGTAACAACTGTGTCACACAGATTTGTTGCAGCTTATAACTAAACAAGTAGGAATCAGTTGTAATTGCTATTCCGAATTACATGACCACTGCGCCGCGGGCGAATCGCAGAATCCGCCCGTAGGCGCCGCCAGACTTGTTATGCAAATTGCAGTACTACATCTCGGATACTATTTTGCAGCATCAATAAATGGTACTATTTGGAAATATTGCAGTTTTAATAGTGAGACTTGCGCGTAGCATTTGCAAAGGAAGAAAATGCGAACTGCATTTGAAGCGTGGGCGCAGCGTGACGGCCACATTGTGCGGCGAAGAGAAGACAAGCCGGAAGAGTACCTGATTTTTGAAACCCAGCGCCGCTGGGTGATCTGGCAGGCTGCTTTGACGCATGGCAAGACGGCTAGCAAGCCGCGTGTCAGTGCGGCTGAAAAAGCGGCCAAAGCCCAGGCGCAGCGTGCACTGGAAATTTCGTCCGATGAGGCGGCCGTGCGCAACAAGGTGCTCAATGAAGTACTTGAGGCTTTCAGCGGCGCCGATGGCGCTGCCGGCATGGAAAGCATTTTGAAAGTGATCCAGGGCCTGAAAATGAAGCAAAAGGCGCTGACCGACGACAAGAGCGAAGATTCCACAGCTTGAGGGGACGGCCATGCGTTATCGGCATTACAAGGGCGGCATTTACGAACTGGTGTGCGAAGCCACGCTGGAATCGGACTTGACGCCCATGATCGTCTACCGCGCCGCTGACGGCTCGATCTGGACCCGGCCGAAAGACGTGTTCTTTCAGCTGATCGAGGTCGAGGGCGTCATGGTACAGCGTTTTGCTCCCATCAACTGAACTGTCAACGGATGCCTGACTCGGCGGACTTCATGAAAACACCTTTGCTGGCCAGTGCCTTGCTGCTCGGTTTGGCCTGCGCCACGGTGCAGGCTGAAACGATCGGTTCCGTCGATACGGTATTCAAGCTGATCGGCCCTGACCACAAGATCGTGGTGGAAGCGTACGACGACCCCCGGGTGGGCGGCGTCAGCTGCTATCTGTCGCGCGCCAAGACGGGCGGCATCAAGGGCGCCGTCGGCCTGGCTGAAGACAAGGCCGATGCGGCCGTCGCCTGCCGCCAGGTGGGGCCGCTGCAATTCAAGGGCAAGCTGCCGCAGCAGGAAGAAGTCTTCAGCGAACGCGCCTCGCTCTTTTTCAAGCACGTGCGCGTGGTGCGCATGGTGGACGCCAGGCGCAATGCGCTGGTCTACCTCGTGTATTCAGACCGCCTGGTCGATGGCAGCCCGAAAAACAGTGTCACCGCCGTCGCCGTGCCGGCTGACCAGCCTATCCCCGTACGCTGATCCTCCATGCGCCATCGAACCGCTATTGCCACTGTTGGATTGCTGTCGGTGCTGGGCGGCTGCGCCACCCTGACCGGCAACACGGACCAGATGGTGCTGGTGCAAACCATCCAGGATAACCGCGAACTGGTTGGCGCCGGTTGCATCATCAGTAATGACGTGGGCAAGTGGTTTGTTACCACGCCCGGCCGCATCACCATCCGCAAGAGCCAGGCTCCGCTCAAGGTCGATTGCCGGAAAACCGGCTCGCCGGCCATCGCCACCGATAACACCATCGACCCCAAGCTCAATGGCAGCGTATGGGGCAATGTGATCCTGACCCTGGGCGTCGGCTATTTTGTCGACCGCAATACGGGCGCCGGCTTCGATTACCCGTCCGTGCTGACCATCGTCATGCAGGACCCCGCGCGCCTGGCGCCACCACCGGCCCCCGTCGCTCCTGTCGCCGCCAGGCCAGTCGCCGCGCCGCTGGAAGCAACGCCGCAACCGGTGGTCCAGCCCAGGGTGACGCCGTCACCGGTGCCCGATCCGGTGGTCTACTAAATACATCCCGCACACGTAAAAAAGCCGCCATGATTATTTGTCATGGCGGCTTTTTTTCTGAATCAACAGTTTATACGCGGTTGATCAGGAAGGTGGTGAGCAATGGTACTGGACGGCCCGTTGCGCCTTTGGCTGCGCCCGATTTCCAGGCCGTGCCGGCGATATCCAGATGCGCCCAGGTGTACTTCCTGGTGAAGTTTTCCAGGAAGGCCGCTGCCGTCACCGAACCGCCGCCTGGCGTGCCGATATTGGCCAGGTCGGCGAAGTTCGATTTCAGCTGCTCGTTGTAAGCCTCTTCGATCGGCATGCGCCATGCGGTGTCGCTCGCTTGTTTGCCGGCTGCCAGCAGTTCGTTGGCCAGTGCGTCATGCGCGGCATCGCTGCGTGTAAACAGGCCGCTGTTGTGGTGGCCCAGCGCGATCACGCAGGCGCCCGTCAGGGTGGCGATATCGACCACGGCTGCCGGCTTGAAACGTTCGGCGTAGGTCAGTGCATCGCACAGCACCAGGCGGCCTTCGGCATCCGTGTTCAGGATTTCGATGGTCAGGCCATTCATCGAGGTGACGATGTCGCCCGGTTTGGTGGCGCGGCCCGATGGCATGTTTTCGCAGGCGGCGATCACGCCGATCACGTTCAGTTTCAGGTTCATTTCGCCGATGGCGCGGAAGGTGCCCAGTACCGACGCGGCGCCGCACATATCGTATTTCATCTCATCCATGCCAGGACCGGCCTTGAGCGAGATGCCGCCCGTGTCGAACGTGATGCCTTTGCCAACCAGTACTACTGGTGCATCCTTGGCCTTGCCGCCCATGTGTTTCAGGACGATGAACTTCGGCGGCTGTTCGCTGCCGTTGGTAACCGACAGGAAGCTGCCCATTTTCAGCGCTTCCAGCTGTTTGCGGTCCAGTACTTCGACTTCGAACTTGTAATCCTTGGCCAACTGCTTGGCCGTGTTGGCCAGGTAGGTCGGGTTGGCGATGTTGGCCGGCAGGTCGCCCAGGGAGCGGGTCAGGTCCGAACCGTTGGAAATGGCAATCGCTTGCGCCAGGGCGCCGCGCGTGGCAGCGGTGGCTGGGGCCGACAGGACGATCTTGCGCACGCCTGCTGGCGCCGGGTCTTTCTTGCTCTTTTGCGTATCGTTGCGATATTCGCTATCGTGTGCGGCTTGCACTACGCAACGGATCGCCCAATTCACGTCGCGCTCTTTCACTTCCTGCAGCGGTAATGCGATAATGGCGTCCGCAGCGCCCAGCGAGCCGAATGCCTTCAAGGTGGCCTGCACGCCGGTGGCGAAGCTTTTCTCGCTGACGGATTCATCGCTGCCCATGCCGACCAGCAGGACGCGGTCGGCGGTGACACCTTCCACGCCGCGCAGCAGCAACGTGCTGCCAGGCTTGCCGCTAATGTCGCCGGACTTCAGCGCAGCCGTAATGGCACCCTTGCTGTCCAGCGATTTTGCCGCTGGCGACAGTTTTTTGTTTTCGAATACCGCAACCGCGATGCATCCGCTTTTGGCAGCGCCCAGGGTGCTCTTGGTATCGAATGCTTTTATGCTAAAGTCCATTTTGTTCTCCGTTTTCATTTACTAGTAACGTGTTACTCAACTAACTGACCCGAATTATAAACTCCGAATGATCTTTCAACGCGCCCTTCGACGTGAATTGGCTAGTGCCGCCGGGGCCACCTTCACTGTTTTATTCAGCATCCTGCTCACCTGGATGCTGATCGGCATACTCGGCAAGGCCGCCGGCGGCAAGATCGCCTCCTCCGACGTGCTGTCCCTGATCGTCTTTTCCGCGCTGATGCAGCTGCCCACGATCCTCATCCTCACCGGTTTCATCGCGGTGCTGATGGTCGTCACGCGCAGCTACCGCGAATCGGAAATGGTGGTGTGGTTTGCCTCGGGCCTGAGCCTGCGGCGCTGGATACGGCCCGTGCTCAGCTTCGGCCTGCCGCTGGTGCTGCTGACCGCCGTCCTGAGCCTGTACGCCACGCCATGGGCGCAGAAAAAAAGCGATGAATACGTCACGCGCTTTGAAAAACGCGAAGATTTGCAAAAAGTCACGCCGGGCCAGTTCCGCGAATCGGCCGGCAGCAACCGTATCTTTTTCGTTGAAGGCGCCAGCGGCGAGAAAAACCTGGTGCACAATGTTTTCGTCAATACCGTCGATGACAAGGGCAGCGCCGTGGTGGTGGTCGCCAGGGAAGGCGTGATCAATACCGATGCCAAGGGCGAGCGCTTCCTGGTGCTCAAGAATGGCCGCCGCTACCAGGGCACGCCGACCCAGCCCGATTTCCAGACCATGGAATTCGAGCAGTACATCATGCGCATCGAAAGCAAGCAGCAGGACCTGGGCGCCGACCTGGGCGTGCGCGCCATGAGCACCATGGCGCTGGTGCGCGATCCGAACCCCTTCACCATGGCCGAATTGCTATGGCGGGTCAGCGCGCCGCTGATTGCCCTGATGCTGATCCTGCTGGCCATCCCGCTGGGCTTCGTCAATCCGCGCGCCGGCAGCTCGGCCAACCTGATCGTGGCGCTGCTGATCTTTTTCACCTACAGTAACCTGATCAAGGTGGCCGAGGCCAGCGTGAAACAGGGGCGCGTGGGCTTTGGCGTGGCATGGTGGCCCTTGCACCTGCTGGCGGCACTGGCCGTGGTGGCCCTGTTCGCCTGGCGCCTGAATGTGAATCACCGCTACCATCCGCTGGTGCTGCTGGCGTCCTTCAAGCGTGCTCGCCGCAGTGGCAACCCATGTAAAAAAGCGGATCCGAAATGAAGATTTTACAGCGCTATTTCGCCGTCTCGATATTTCAGGCGGTGTTCTTCGTCCTGCTGGCCTTTCTGGCGCTGCAGGCCTTTATTGACCTGACGGGCGAGCTGCCCAAGGTGGGCAAGAACGGTTATAGCATCCAGTACGCGTTTCTGTATGTGCTGGTGCTGGTGCCGGGCCACGTGTACGAGGTGATGCCGATTGCGGCGCTGATCGGCACCATCTATACGATGGCGCAGTTTGCCGCCAGTTCCGAATTCACCATCATGCGCGCGTCGAGCATGTCGACCGCCATGGCGGCCGGTTTCCTGTTCCGCATCGGCGTCGTCTTCGTCGTCGTGACCTTCATCTTTGGCGAGTTGATCACGCCGCGCACGGAGCCGCTGGCCGAACGGCTCAAGCTCGCGTCCAGCGGGGCGGCTGTATCGAGCGAGTTCCGTTCCGGCCTGTGGACCAAGGACATGGTCAAGAGCGACGGCCTGACGGGCACCGTCACCGGCTCGCGCTTCTTCAACGTGGGCGAGGCGCGCCCGGATGGCCAGCTGAAAAACGTCAAGCTGTACGAGTTCGATGCCAGCATGCGCTTGCGCAGCCTGATCATCGCCGCCAGCGCCACTTACCAGGGACAGAATGTCTGGCGGCTGCTGGATGTGACGGAAACATCGTTCTCGAATAGCGCCACCGTCAAGCCTGGCTATGAGCCCCGGCTGGAAAATTACTATGGCCAGGAAACCAGCCTGGTGAAAACCGTGAAAAGCGCCAGCAAGGACATGGTGTCGGAAGTGACGCCGAAGATCCTGACCGTGTCGTCCTCCGATCCCGACCGCATGTCGGCCAGCGAACTGGCCGTGTACACGCGCCACCTGGCCGAGAACAAGCAGGAAACGGAGCGTTTCCGCATCGCCTTCTGGAAAAAACTGATCGATCCGCTGGCCATTTTCGTGCTGATGGCGCTGGCGCTGCCGTTCGCCTACATGCATACGCGCAGCGGCGGCATCAGCCTGAAGATCTTCATCGGCATCATGATCGGCGTGAGCTTCATGCTGGTCAACACCCTGTTCTCGCATCTGGGCTTGCTCAGTACCTGGCCGGCCTTTTTGACGGCCGTGGCGCCGAGCGCCCTGTATCTGCTGCTGGCGCTGGGGGCACTATGGTGGGTGGAGCGGCATTGATGGGTACTCAGCCTAACGAACAGCAGGCGCTGGTCCTGTTCGCGCATGGCGCGCGCGCCGCTTCCTGGGCCGCGCCCTTCGAGCGCCTGCGCGACTTGACGCAAGCGCGTTTGCCCGACACAAACGTGCACCTGGCCTTCCTTGAACTGATGACGCCGCGCCTGCCCGAACTGGTGCAGTCGCTGCTGGCGGACTTGCCCGGCGAGGGCACGCTGGACGTCACCGTGGTGCCCGTCTTCCTGGGGCAGGGCGGCCATGTGCTGCGCGATCTGCCGCTGCTGGCCGAACAATTGCGCCACGCTCATCCACGCCTGCGCCTGAAGGTGGTCGAGGCCGTGGGCGAGAATGCCCAGGTGCTGGCCGCCATCGCCGACTACTGCGTGGCCGCTCCCGGTTCACCCAGCGACGCTTGAGCGCGATCGATATCGTGTATCTGTGGGTCGATGGCGCCGACCCGGCCTGGCAGACGCGCCGGCAGCAGGCGTATGCGGCGTGGAGCGAAGCACATGCGGGCACGCTGGCCCTGCATGGCAATGTGGCGGGCCGCTACCGCGACAATGGCGAGCTGCGCTACAACCTGCGGGCGCTGGAGCAATTCTTCCCCGGCCACGGCCATATCTATCTGGTGACGGACCGCCAGGTGCCGGCCTGGTTGCGTGCCTCGACGCGCTTGAGCGTGATTGATCACGCCAGCCTGATGCCGGCCGCCGCGCTGCCTGTATTCGATTCCGGCCATATCGAATCGTACCTGCACCATATCCCCGGCCTGTCCGAGCAGTTCCTGTATTTCAATGACGATGTGTTCCTGGGGGCGCCGTTCGAGCCCGCGCTGTGGTTTGGCGGGGAAGCGGCAGGCGTGAATGTGTTTGTCGAAGGCGAAACTGCACCATCGTTTGATGATTTGCGCCCCGATGTGGCGGCGCCCGTCAATTGCGCCACCTTGTCGCGGCACTGGCTGTCGGCAAAGTATGCCGGTTATGTGCACGCGCCTTGCCTGTATGCGCATGCGCCGCGGCCCATGCTGAAAAGCGTCCTGCACGAGCTGGAAGCGCTGGCGCCGGAACTGTTCATCAATGTGCGCCAGAGTACGTTCCGCTCCTGGCAAAATCCGGCCTTGCTGCCGGACCTGGTGCCGCGCTGGATGGTGTATATGGGCCATGCGCGCCAGCAGGTGCTCGACCCGCTGCATGTCGCCAGCGGCGCCGACGATGCCCCTGAGGCGTTGGGTCAATTGTTGCGGCGCTTCGGTCAACTGCCTTTTTTCTGCATCAACGATACCTGCGACGAGGCGGAAGACGATGATCCGAGATTGTTACGCGTGGCAGCTACCTTGCAGCAGCTGCTGCCGCAGCCTTCCTCGTTCGAACTGGAATCAGCCTAGGCGCGCAAGGCCAGCTTGGGCAGGTCCACGCTTTGCGTGGCCCGCGTGGCCATCGCTTGACCCAGCATCACCAGCACCGGACCTTGCGTGGCGCCCAGGCCTTGCGCCAGCCCGCCCAGCGCCATGCGGGTAATGCGCTGTTCGGGGCGGCTGCAGTTTTCGATGACGACCACCGGCGTATCGGCAGGCCGGCCCTGGGCCAGCAGGCGCTGCGCCGTGGCGATCGCTTCGCGCCCGCCCATGTATTGCACCAGGGTGTCGCAGTCGGGGATCGCCGCTTGCTCCGGCTGGTCCGGCGCCGTGCTGGACGTAAAAAAGGCCACGCTGCGCGAAACGCCACGCTTGGTCAGCGGCTGCAAGGTGGCGGCGGCGGCGGCCAGCGCGGTGGTAATGCCGGGTACCACTTCCACTTCAATGCCGGCTTCTTCGAGTGCGCGCAATTCTTCATCGGCGCGGCCGAACAGCATCGGGTCGCCGCCTTTCAGGCGCACCACGATGGCGTGCTTGCGGGCGTTGTCGACCAGCTGCTTGTTGATGAACGCCTGCGCCGTCGACAACTGGCCGCAGCGCTTGCCGACCAGGATTTTCTGCGCCTGCGGGCACAGCTCCAGCATCTCTTCGGTGACCAGTGCATCGTGCAGCACCACGTCGGCCTGCGCCAGCAGGCGCGCGCCGCGCAGTGTCATCAGGTCTTGCGCGCCGGGGCCGGCACCGATCAGATAGACTTTGCCAGGGAGTGAAGATGGGGAGCTGTTCATGGTGTTGTCTTCCTTAGCCGAGCCTAACCATGCCGGCCGCGACGGTTTGGTGGGTGACTTCATCGATCAGGATAAACGCGCCCGTGGCGCGGATATCGGCGTAGGCGTCGGCCGCCAGCGGCTGCTGCACGTTCAAGCTGATGCGCGCGATGTCGTTCAGTTTCAAGCCGTCTGCCGGGTGGCGCTGCTGCGTGTTGATGTCGAGGATGGAGTCGATCAGAGTGACCTTGGCCGCCGTCTGTTTCGTGCCGTGCTTGATCCAGTATTTGCGGCGCAGGTCCAGCCCGTCTTCGGACAGCCAGCACACGTCGGCCACCACCTGTTTCAGCAGGGTTGCCGGGCGGTCGCTGCTGGCCAGCAGGTCGCCGCGTGAAATGTCCAGGTATTCGTTCAGCAGCAAGGTCACCGACTGGCCCACCACGGCCGAGGGCAGCGAGCCATCCAGGGTGACGATGTCCTTGACGGTGGCGTTCTGGCCCGAAGGCTGGACCACCAGCGTGTCGCCCACGCTGACCTTGCCCGCCTCGATGCGGCCCATGTAGCCGCGGAAGTCGTTCGCTTCATGGCCGTTGTGGCGCGCCACCAGCTGCACCGGGAAGCGGAAGGGCGCGTCGTGCGATTCATCGTAGACGGACAAGGACTCCAGCAGCTCGATCAGGGTCGGCCCCGTGTACCAGCCCAGCTTGTCGCCGCGCTCGACCACGTTGTCGCCGGTCAGGGCCGACAGCGGAATCGGCGTGATGTCTTTCAGGCCCAGCGACTGGGCAAATGCACGGTAGGCAGCCACGATGCGGTCGTACACCGTTTGATCGTAGTCAACCAGGTCCATCTTGTTGACGGCAACCACCACGTGCTCGATCTGCAGCAAATGGGCAATCGTCGAATGGCGCTTGGTCTGGATCAGCAATTCCACGCTGCCGTCGTCGCCCAGTTTGACTTTCGACACGTCGATCAGGATGATCACCGCGTCGGCGGTGGAAGCGCCGGTGACCATATTGCGCGTGTACTGTTCATGGCCCGGCGTGTCGGCGATGATGAATTTGCGTTTCGGCGTGGCGAAGTAGCGGTAGGCCACGTCGATGGTGATGCCTTGTTCGCGTTCCGCTTCCAGGCCATCCGTCAGCAGCGACAGGTCGACCGTGTCGCCCACCGTGCGCTTGTGCTTGGAGCGCGACATGGCGTCGAGCTGGTCGGCGAAGATGCCCTTGCTGTCGAACAGCAAACGGCCGATCAGGGTGCTCTTGCCGTCATCGACGGAACCGGCCGTGATAAAGCGCAGCATGCCGCGCTCCAGGCTGTCGGTAGAGGTGGTGTTCAGGACTGCTGCGTTCATTAGAAATACCCTGCTTTCTTGCGTTTTTCCATCGAGGCTTCGGAGGTCTGGTCGTCCATGCGGGTGGCGCCCCGTTCCGTGATTTGCGTGATTGCCGTTTCGGCAATGATGGCGTCGACTGTCGCCGCATCCGACGAGACGGGGCAGGTGCACGAAATATCGCCGACGGTGCGGAAGCGCACGACCTGCGTTTCCACCGTTTCGCCATCGCGCGGCGGTGTCAGCTCGGTCAGCGGCACCAATAAACCGTTGCGCGGGATCACCTGGCGTTCGTGGGCGAAATAGATCGGCGGCAATTCCAGTTGCTCGCGGGCGATGTATTGCCACACGTCCAGTTCGGTCCAATTCGAAATGGGGAAGACGCGCATGTTTTCACCGGGGTGGACGCGGGTGTTATACAAGTCCCACAGTTCCGGGCGCTGGGCTTTCGGGTCCCAGGCGCCGAATTCGTCGCGGAAGGAAAAAATGCGTTCCTTGGCGCGGGCTTTTTCTTCATCGCGGCGGGCGCCGCCGATGCAGGCGTCAAAGCCGTGTTCGGCGATGGTTTCCAGCAAGGTCACCGCTTGCGCGGCGTTGCGTGAATCGGTGGCCGGGTTGCGCAGGCGCACCGTGCCCCGTTTGATCGACTCTTCGACCGAGCCGACGATCAGGCGTTCGCCCAGCTGCGCCACTTTTTTATCGCGGAAGGTAATCACTTCCGGGAAATTGTGGCCCGTGTCGATATGCACCAGGGGAAAGGGGAACTTGCCTGGACGGAAGGCCTTCTCGGCCAAACGCAGCAGGACGACGGAATCCTTGCCGCCCGAGAACAGCAGGGCGGGGTTGGCCGATTCGGCCGCCACTTCGCGCAAGATGTGGATGGCTTCCGATTCAAGGCTGTCGAGGTGACGCTGGTTCAAAATATTGCTCATATTGGATGCTTTCTGGTTCTGCTGCTTATGTCTGTTCAGGCTGTCACGGATTTGATGCGTATCAACTTGCCGTCCACCATGTGCAAGCCGCATTCCTTGGAATCGGGGTTTTCCCACCACCAGCGTCCGGCGCGTACATCTTCGCCCGGTTCGATGGCGCGCGTGCATGGTTCGCAGCCGATCGATGGATAACCCTGGTCGTGCAGCGCGTTGTACGGCACGTCGTTGGCGCGGATATACGCCCACACGTCTTCTTCCGACCAGTCGGCCAGCGGATTGAATTTCGTCATGGCGTGCGCCGCATCCTCTTCCTGCACGTGCAGTTCGGCGCGCGTGGTCGACTGGGCCCGGCGCTGGCCCGTGACCCAGGCCTTGTTGCCGGCCAAAGCCCGTCCCAGCGGCTCGACCTTGCGGATGCGGCAGCATTCGCGGCGCATCTCGACGCTGTTGTAAAACGCGTTCAAGCCGTGCTGTTCCACGTAGCTGGCCACGGCCTCGGCTTGCGGGCGGTACAGCACGATATCATGCTCGTAATGCTGTTTTACCTTGTCCAGCACGGCCAGGGTTTGCTGGTGCAGCCGGCCCGTTTCCAGAGAAAAGATGCCGATAGGCAGCTTTGCTTTCAGGATCATGTCGGTCAGCACCATGTCTTCGGCTGCCAGGCTGGACGCAAACACGGCTGGCGAGAACTCGGCAGCGATGCGTGTCAGCGTTTGCTGGGTAGCGTCGATTAAAGTAGCAAGATCACTCATGATGTAGCCTTAAATACCTGCCGCGTTGTCAAGGTCAGGATTCTGGCCTTCACGGTGGTGGCGGCGGAACAGCGGCGACTTCTGGTCCCACGACGCCTGGTAGGTTTCCGAAAACACGGACAAGCCTTTCAGGGCGTCATGGATGCTGCGGTCCGGGCGCGTGGCATACGCGTCGAAACCGACCCTGTGCATGGAAAACAGCTGGTCGCGCAGCACGTCGCCGATGGCGCGCAATTCGCCCGTGTAGGCAAGGCGGGCGCGCAAATTGAACGCGATCGAATAACCGCGGCCATCGGTGAATTTCGGGAAGTCGATGGCGATTACTGGCAATTGCTGTACATCGGCCGCCAGTTCTTCGGGCCGCTCGTCGCTGGCCAGCCACACGCCGATCTCGGGCAGGCGCGCAGCCAAGGTGTCGCGCTGCGCTTTCCATACGCTCAGGGGCACGATGGCCTTGCCGGCTGGCACGACCACCGTTTCCGGCGTGTCGCCCTCGTCCAGGCGCAGCAAGCCCCAGTCATTGGCCACCACGGCGGCGTTCTTGATGATTTCTTCGCGTACTTCAAACATATTCGTCTTCCCCCACCAGGTTGCCGACGGTGATCGGCGTTGCATATACGTGTTCCTTGAACGGCGCCAGGCCCAGGCGCTGGGCCGTGTCGACGAAACGTTCGTCTTCGTAGCGGTCGCGCACGTAGACGTGCAGCAGGCGCGCGATGACTTCCGGCATTTGCAAGGCGGAGAACGATGGTCCGATGATCTTGCCGATGGCGGCGTGGTTGCCCTGCGCGCCGCCGATCGACACTTGATACCATTCGCTGCCATCCTTGTCGACGCCGAGGATGCCGATGCTGCCCACGTGGTGGTGGCCGCAGGCATTGATGCAGCCGGAAATATTCAGTTCGATTTCACCGATGTCGTGCTGGAAGTCGATGCTGTCGAAACGTTCCGCAATCGCGGCCGCGATCGGCAGCGACTTGGCATTGGCCAGCGAGCAGAAATCGCCGCCGGGGCAGCAGATCATGTCGGTCAGCAAGCCGATATTCGGCGTGGCCAGGCCGTGCGCCTTGGCTTCCTGCCACAATGTGAACAGTTTCGACTGTTCCACGTCGGCCAGCACCAGGTTTTGTTCGTGCGTGACGCGCAATTCGCCAAAGCTGTAGCGATCGGACAAATCGGCCACGAAGTCGATCTGCTCGGCCGTTGCATCGCCGGGCGGCACGCCGGTTTTCTTCAGCGACAGTACTACCGCCACGTAGCCGGGGCGCTGGTGCGGCTTGACGTTGCGGACCAGCCAGTTGGTGTACGCCTTGTTGTCGGCGTGTTCGCCTGCGTAATCGAGGTCCGGCAGGGTGGCGTACGCCGGTGGCTGGAAGAAGTCGGCCACGCGCTGCATTTCCTCGACCGTCAGGGTTTCCGCACCATCCTTCAGGTCGGCCCACTCTGCTTCCACCTGGCGCGTGAATTCTTCCACGCCGATGGCCTTGAGCAAGATCTTGATGCGTGCCTTGTATTTGTTGTCGCGGCGGCCGTGCAGGTTGTACACGCGCATGATGGCCTGCACATAGGTCAGCAAGTGCTGCCACGGCAGGAACTCGCGCACCACGCTGCCCAGGATAGGCGTGCGGCCCATGCCGCCGCCGGCCATCACCTTGAAGCCCACTTCGCCGGCGTCATTGCGCACGGCCGTCAAGCCGATGTCATGCACGGCGATGGCGGCGCGGTCTTCTTCGGCGCCATTGATGGCGACCTTGAATTTGCGGGGCAGGGCGATAAACTCGGGATGGAAAGTACTCCACTGGCGCAGCACTTCCGCATACGGGCGCGGATCGATGATTTCATCGGCCGCGACGCCGGCAAACGGATCGGATGTTGTATTACGGATACAGTTACCCGAGGTCTGGATCGCGTGCATTTCCACCGAGGCCAGGTCGGTCAGGATATCGGGCGTCTGTTCCAGCTCGATCCAGTTGAACTGGATATTCTGGCGCGTGGTGAAGTGGCCATAACCACGGTCGTATTTGCGCGCGATATGGGCAAACATGCGCATCTGCTTGGACGACAGCAAGCCGTACGGCACGGCGATGCGCAGCATGTAGGCGTGGCGCTGCATGTACAGGCCGTTTTGCAGGCGCAGCGGAATGAATTCCTCTTCCGTCAGTTCATTGGCGATACGGCGTGCAACCTGGTCGCGGTATTGCGCGATGCGTTCTTTGACGATGAGGTGGTCATACTGATCGTAGTGGTACATATCGAGTCCTAAAAGCCGGGGTGCTGGAAGATTGCCTGGGTTATATTTTTTACTGTCGCTATTTTTTACTGCGCTCTCACACTCTCGCATCGAGTAGCTTCAGAGTAGCGCCACGGCGATGCTGTTCAAGGTCGTGGCCATCGATAAAGCATGGGGATGCCGGCACGCTGTCGTGCTCCAGGCAATCAACGGTGGTTCCGGCAGGAATCCAACGGTAAAACCGGAGACTATATAAGACAAAGTCATGCTTGTACCCCCAAAGTACCGACAATAGTAATAAACTTAGTGTTTAATCCAAACTACTAAGTACGCATTTGCTTATATGCGATATGGGTATATGCATGAACGTAAAATCATGGGTAGGGCGGAAATCCCGGTCTATCACCGCAATCTAGGGCAAAACCAGCAATGAACCTCCATCAACTGCGCTTCGTGCGCGAAGCGGTCCGGCAGAATTACAACCTGACCGATGCCGCCAAGGCTTTGTTTACGTCGCAACCGGGCGTGTCGAAAGCCATTATCGAGCTGGAAGAAGAGCTGGGCGTGGATATCTTCACGCGCCACGGCAAACGCATCCGTGGTTTGACGGAGCCGGGCCGCCTGGTGCTGGAATCGGTCGAGCTGGTGATGCAGGAAATCGATAGCATGAAGCGCATCGGCAAGGAATATGCAGCGCAGGACAGCGGCAGCTTCACGATTGCCACTACGCACACGCAGGCGCGCTACACCTTGCCCAAGGTGGTGCAAGCCTTCATGCTCAAGTTTCCCAAGGTGCGGTTGTCATTGCTGCAAGGCAACCCGCGCCAGATTGCCGAGATGGTGCAGCGCGACCAGGCCGACCTGGCGATCGCCACCGAATCGATCGCCGCCATCGATGGCTTGATCACCTTGCCGTGTTACCAGTGGGAACACGTGGTGGTGGTGCCGGCCGAACATGCGCTGCTGAAATCAAAGTCCGTGACCCTGGAAGAAATCGCTGCCTACCCGCTGATTACCTATGACAGCGCGTTTGCCGGACGCAACAAGATCGACCATGCTTTCGTGCTGCGCGGCTTGAAACCGGACGTCTTGCTCGAAGCCATCGATGCCGACGTGATCAAGACTTATGTCGAGTTGGGCATGGGGATTGGTATCATAGCGGGTATGGCGTTTGATGCCGAGCGTGACAAAGGCTTGCGCGCGATTCCTGTGGGCCACCTGTTCGGCATGAATGTGTCGCGCGTGGCCGTCAAGCAGGGCGCTTATTTGCGCAGCTATATCTACACCTTTATCGAGCTGCTGACCCCGACCCTGAACCGCAAACTGATAGAACAGGCGATGAGCGGCGATAAAGAACATTACGAACTATAACAACGCCTGACAAGGCCGGGTGTTTTGCCTGGCCAGGACTATATTTAAGAGAAGAAACATGATTACCGATCAGCTTGCCCAGTATTACGCCACCATCGCGCAGCAGTACGAGCGCGTCTATGACAAGCCCGAACGCCAGGAAGACCTGGAAGTGCTGCGCGACAAGGTCGCCGACGCCCTGGAAGGCCACACCGTGCTGGAACTGGCGTGCGGCACCGGCTACTGGACGGAAGTGATTGCCGAGACGGCCGATGCCGTGCTGGCCACCGATATCAATGATGAAATGCTGGCGCTGGTCCAGGCACGCGGCTTGCCGGACAACGTAAGCTTCTCCAAGCTGGACGCCTTCAATTTGCCTGACGACCTGGTGGGCAAATTCACCGCCGTGTTCGCCGGTTTCTGGTGGTCGCATGTCAAGCGCGAGGAGCAGGACAAGTATCTGAAGCAATTGCGCAGCAAGCTGGGCAAGGATATCTTGCTGGTGCTGATCGACAATTCCTATGTCGATGGCAGCAGCACGGTGATCGCGCGTACTGACCTGGAAGGCAATACCCACCAGTTCCGCACGACGGATGCCGGCGAGCGTTATGAAGTGCTGAAGAATTTCCCTTCGGACAGCCACCTGCGCAAGAAGTTTGCCAATGCGGCCCGCGAAATCCGCATGAAGCGTCTCGAGTATTACTGGCTGCTGAGCTGCCGCCTGAAATAAGGCTGGCCAGTCCCGTAGCACCAGACCGCCCACGGGCGGTTTTTTTTCGTCTGTTTCTTTTATGAAGTTGTTATACAAGTTGTGTAAAGAAGTTGTGAAAATAAGTGTGTAAGAAAACAACAACTTGTCGTTGTCATATTGTTGAAGCATTTGCTAGGCATGATTCGGTTCGGTATCCAAGCAGCAACAAATCTTGTCCAACTTAATATAGAGAATCTCAAGTGAAAAAAATTACTCTGGCAGCACTGATCATCGGCGCCTTCGCCACTTCCGCACAGGCGCAATCGAATGTGACCGTCTACGGCGTAGTCGACCTCGGTATCGCCAAAACCACGGGCGGTGCATTGCTGGAACGTGAAAACCAGGCTTCGCGCATTGGTTTCAAAGGCACGGAAGATCTGGGCAACGGCTTGAAAGCCATCTTTAATCTGGAAAACGAATTCAAGGCTGACACCGGCGCCCAGGCGACCACCAACACCTTGTTCGACCGCCAGGCATGGGTAGGCCTGACCGGCAACTTCGGTACTGTGTACCTGGGCCGTACCAAGGACTTGATCGACGGCACCCTGGCGCGTGTCGATCCATTCAACACCTACGGCGTGATCGGCAAGATCAATGAGCCAGTCATGCGCGGCGGCCAGTCGCCGAATGGCGCCCAGGCTGTGCCGAGCGCATCGGTGGTTGGCGTATCGCGCGTCAGCAATGCCGTCACCTACAACAGCCCATCGTTCAGCGGCTTCGTCATCAGCGGCCAATATGTTGCCAGCGAAATCAAGGATGCGGATTCCGGTTTCAGCGCGCTGGTCACGTTTGATGAAGGCCCAGCCAGCGCACACGCCGGCTACCAAAAGAAAGTGCAGTCGGCGGCTAACGCGATCCCTGAACCCAAGCTGTGGATCGTTGGTGGCGGCTACAAATTCGGTCCAGCCAAAGTCACCTTCGATTACTCGAAAGCTGACACCGACGTGGCCGCTACCGGCACCTTCAAGAACTTCTTGCTGGGCCTGGCTTACGACATCGGCGGCGGCGCGATCAAGGCCAGCTATGTAAAACAAAAGCAAGACAGCAGCAGCGTGAGCGGCAAGGAAACGGCCAAGGCCTACGGCCTGGGCTACGATTACCCGCTGTCGAAGCGTACCGCCGTGTATGGCTACGCCGGCCGCGATCAGTTCAGCGAAAAATCGGTCTACCAGCTGGGCATGACGCACAAGTTCTAAGTTTTACCGGTATCTGATACCTCAGGCAAAGGCGCTCTTCGGAGCGCCTTTTGCTTGTGGGCGATGCTTCAGTTATTCCACTGCCACCGCTTCTGTATAGACTGGCAGCAAGATATCGATGCGCGTGCCCGGCAATTCGCTGTCGGCGCCGATCTGGATGGTGCCGTTCAAGCCCCAGACTCTTTCGCGCATGCCCAGCAAGCCCAGCGACGCTGCTTTTTCCATATCCTGGTCGGCAATGCCCTTGCCGTCATCCTGTATCGTAATCGACAGGCTGGAGTCGATGCGGTGCAGCGCGATGGTGATATGGCTGGCTTCGGCATGGCGCGCGATGTTGGTCAGTGCCTCTTGCACGATGCGGTAGACGGCCGTGCTGCGGATATCATCGAGCACCAGCTCGGCTTCGTCGGCCAGCAAGTCGAAGTGGACCGTCTGGCGCAGTAAAAAATCCTGGCGCAGTTTTTGCAGGGCAAAATAGAGTCCCCCTTCATCGAGCGCGCGTGGCCGCAGGTTGCCGGCGATGCGGCGCAATGAACTGATGGCCGTCACCAGCAAGCCATCCATGCCGAGCAGCAGTTTTTGCAGGGCAGGCGTCATGTCGGCATGTTGTTGCACCAACGTCAGGTCGACGCGCAAGGTGGCCAGCAGTTGCCCCAGGTCGTCATGCAGCTCGCGTGCAATATGCCGGCGCTCTTCTTCACGGATGGTTTGCAGGGCGTTTGATAAATCACGCAATTGCGAAAAGGAGCGGGCCAACTGCTCATGCACCTGCTTGCGCGCGCTGATGTCGCGCACGAGGATGGTGTACAAGCCCAGTTCGCCTTCCTGCATGCCCGATAGCGCGCCTTCCAGCGGAAACAGGGTGCCATCGCCGCGTCTGCCGGTCAGGGTGTAATCGGTGGCGCGCCGGCCAGCCAGGCGCAATTCCTGTCGGATGTCGCTGAATGGTCCTTCGCCACCGTGGCGGCCCAGGTTGCGCAAGTCGCGCAGAATGTAGTGTCCCAGCGGCATGCCGTTCATGGCCCCTGGCGTGCTGCCGAACAGGCTGGCCGCGGCGCGGTTGGCATGCAGGATGATTTGCTGGCTGTCGATGTTGATGATGGCAGCGCTGATGTTGTCGATCAGCGCTGCCCGCCGTGCTTTGCCCTGTCTGGCCGATGGCGCCTGGTAGCGCAGATACAGCATGGCGGCCAGCGAAGCCGCCAGCCCGAAGGGCAAAAAGCGTGACAGTCCGGCGTTGCCTTGGGTCGGCATAGGCTGCTCCTGGCGACGAATCAATGACGCAATAAATCAATGACTCGACTCTAGGCCAGTTCCCGGAAAGCGGTTTGATGTGGCGCAGGGAGCGCCGCGCCGGTGGGCGCCGGGCGGCGGAAGGGAAGGCGTTTTACATTTGCTTGAACAGGTGCAGGAAGCTGCGGCTCACTTCCAGCTTGTCGGTCTTGCCTTTGATCAGCACCAAATGGCGTCCGCGGATATCGCGCGTGACACCTTCGATGGCATTGACATTGACCAGCGTGGCGCGGTGGATTTGCCAGAACAGCGAGGGATCGAGTTCTTCGGCCAGGTCGCGTACCGGCTTGCGTATCAGCGCCTCGTACTTGGCCGTTTGCACGCAGGTATATTTTTCGTCCGAGCGGAAGAACAGGATTTCTTCCACCGGGATCATGCGCAAATCCTGGCCGATACTCGCCTGTATCCACTGCAGATAAGTGGGTTTGGCCGTGATTTTTTCCGCAAGTTGCGACAGCATGGCCGTCACGCTGCTGTTGACGTCGAGCGCGGGCTTGTTCAAATGGGTCTTCAATCGTTCGACCGTGACCGCCAGCCGTTCGTGCTCGGGCGGTTTGAGCACATAGTCGACGGCGCCACGCTCGAAGGCTTCGACCGCATGGTTATCGTAGGCCGTGACGAAGACGATGTGACTCTTGCTGCCGATTACCTGCGCCGCCTCCATGCCCGTCTTGCCCGGCATGCGGATATCGAGAAAGGTAAAGTCCGGCTTGAGTTGATCGACCAGCTCGATCGCTTCGTCGCCATTCTTGGCTTCGCCGATGATTTCCAGTTCGGGCCAGGCTTCGCCCAGGCGCAAACGCAGCTGGTCGCGCATCAGTCTTTCGTCGTCGGCAATAATAGCGGTAGGCATAGTCGTTTTTATGTGTCTCGTGAAAATTGATTATTCAATGGATTAGCGTTTTTATCAACTGCCCCGTGATTTTCTGTGATCTTATTTGGACAGTTGTTTATTTGGACAGTTGATAGGGCACTTCGATCACGGCGCACACGCCGCTCGGTTGATTGGGCGTGATGGTCAGGCTGCCTTGGTCGCCGTGCAACAGTTTTAAACGTTCGCGGATGGTGGGCAAACCCAGGCCCGTGCCATCGCTGGGGACAACGCCAAAGCCGAGTCCATCGTCGGTGACGGTGACGCGCAGCTTGCTGTGGGCCACTTCGGCCACGATGCGCAGGGTGCCGCCTTCGGGTTTGACTTCCAGGCCATGCTTGATGGCGTTTTCCACCATCGATTGCAGCATCATCGGCGGGAAGGCGGCGCTGCGCAAACCGTCGGGTATCTGGAAGTCAACTGTCAGGCGTTCTTCCATGCGCATCTTGAGCAAGTTCAGATAGGCTTGCACCATGTCTGCTTCACGGCCCAGGTTGGTGATCAAGGCGTTGTCCCGCATTTGCGGCAAGACTGCCCGCAGGTACTGGATCAGGCTGCGCTGCATCTTGGCGGCGCGCGGCGGGTCGGTCTGGATCAGGTGTTCGACCGAGGCGAGGGTGTTGAACAGGAAATGCGGCTCGACTTGTGCCTGCATCATCTGCATCTTCGCTTCGCTGAGCTGGCGCTGCATGGAGGCGCGTTCTGCCGCTTCATTGGCCGTCACCGTTTCCGCTTCCGCCCGTTTCTTGCCGCCAACCAAGGCTTTCATCGCGAACAGCGCCAGTACCAGCAAGGACACAAAGCTCTTGAACCAGGTGGACGCCTGCTTGTGATAACGCGACACCTTTTGTTCAGCCGCATCGTCCACGGCTTCCTCAATGGCGTTCGACAGTTCCTCGCCGATTTGCGGCGGCAATTCAATATGTACTTCTTCGCCGGAAGCATTGGTGGTCACCGGATAATTCGGTTTGGCAGGCGGGGCGGGGGGCTTGGGCGGTGCCGGCGGCTCCGTCCTTGGTTCGCCCTCAGCCGTGTTGTCGTCCTTGTCTGGCGTGTCTGCTGTATCGGGTGTCTCGCTGGCGCTGCTGCTGCGGCGGTTCTTGCTGCTGCGTGGATTGAAGTGGATGCCCGTATCGTCGATCAGGATATTCGTATCGCTGCTGCCCTTGCTGGCGCGCTTGTTCGACTTGATCACCACTTCTTCATCTGTGCCAGACGAGAACAACTCATCTTGCAGGATGGAGCCGGCAATCAGGGCCAGGGCGGCAAATAGGAAAAACTTCCACCAGGATAATTGGGTGACCCAGGTCGTGGTCGCGTCGAATGCCCGCTGCAGCCAGGCGAGGATGGCTTTCAATAATTGTGGCGGGCTGGAAATCGGAAACATGGAGACGCTTTCAGGTGCAAGAGTTAATCGACGCAGCGGGCAAGTTTAACTGAATGCCCATTGTTTTTTGCGCTATCGTTGTTCTACGTCAGAATCTGATGTTGCCACTCTGCCGCAAGTTGGGGCGGGGCGCCATGGGGATGCGACAGGCTGCATAAAACGCACGCTGAAGTGAAGTGGGGCTGGCTGGACGGTATCCATAAATAGCCCTTGCGGGGCGAGCGGGCCTTGGCTATAATTCGCCCCCTCGCTGAACGACGCATGCAAATGCAGAGTGAAGCAGAGAAAAAAGAAGGTTGACGAAACGATCTAAACGCTTCATACTCTTCCTTCTTCGCGGCTGACAAACACAACGCTTTGTCGATAGCGCGAAAGCAGTAACCGAATTGAGTTCTTTAACAATTAACAGTCGATAA
>NZ_JBMOUF010000014.1:0-170668 GCF_049319705.1 Janthinobacterium sp. Mn2066
GGAGTAGCTCAGTTGGTAGAGCGCAACCTTGCCAAGGTTGAGGTCGAGAGTTCGAGACTCTTCTCCCGCTCCAGTTTCAAGATGTGCATGACAGTACATCCAAGCAAGTCCTCTGGCGAGGTAGCAAAGAGGTTATGCAGCGGCCTGCAAAGCCGTTTAGACGGGTTCGATTCCCGTCCTCGCCTCCAGATGAAAAAAATAGCCCACTTCGCGTGGGCTATTTTTTTATGTTGTTACGCCACCCAGCCTGCATGAACGAATACTCCACCATGATCCATAGCAGCTTTCAAGCGCAGTGGTTTGCGAATCTGCGCAGCAACTTCCTGGCCGGCCTGACCACCTCGTTTGCGCTGGTGCCCGAATGCATCGCGTTTGCGCTGGTAGCTCAGCTCAACCCCTTGATGGGGCTGTATGGCGCCTGCATCATTTGCGCGCTGACGGCCGTTTTTGGCGGGCGCCCCGGCATGATTTCCGGTGCTGCCGGTTCCATGGCGGTCGTCATCGTGGCGCTGGTGGCCCGGCACGGCGTGCAATACCTGCTGGCGACCGTGGTGCTGAGCGGCATCCTGATGGCGCTGTTTGGGCTATTGCGCCTGGGTAAGCTGATCCGCATGGTGCCGCATCCGGTGATGCTGGGGTTTGTGAATGGCCTGGCGATCGTGATTGCCATGGCCCAGCTGGAACATTTTCGGCAAGGCGAGCATTGGCTGCAGGGCAATGCGCTGTTCGTGATGGGCGCACTGGTCGCCTTGACCATGGCCATCGTGTATGGCTTGCCACGCATCACGCGCGCCGTGCCGCCGGCGCTGGCCGCCATCCTCGGCGTGGGCTTGTTGAGTTATCTGCTGCATTTGCCCACGCGCACCCTGGGCGACCTGGCGCATATCGCGGGTGGCTTGCCCAGCCTGCATTTCCCCAGCGTGCCATTCAGCAGCGACACCTTGCACATCATCTTGCCGTATGCAGCCTTGATGGCCATGGTGGGCTTGCTGGAAACCTTGCTCACTTTTAATCTGACCGACGAGATCACGGAAACGCGGGGGCAGGCCAACCGCGAATGCCTGGCGCTGGGCGCCGCCAACGTGGCGTCGGGCTTGCTGGGCGGCATGGGGGGTTGCGCCATGATCGGGCAAACCATGATCAACCTGACCTCTGGCGGTCGTACGCGTTTGTCGGGCCTGACCGCAGGCGTCATGATCCTGCTGTTCATCCTGTTTTTGTCGCCCTTGATCGAACGCATCCCGCTGGCTGCTTTGGTCGGCGTGATGTTCGTTGTCGCGCAGCAAACCTTTGCCTGGGGTTCCTTGCGCGTGCTGGGCAAGGTGCCGCTGCACGATGCACTGGTGATCGTTGCCGTCACGGTGATCACCGTGCTGACGGACCTGGCAACGGCGGTGCTGTGCGGTATCGTGATTGCCGCCTTGAATTTTGCATGGCAACATGCGCGCGAGATGCGCACCGAGACCGATGACAGCACACCGGGCCAACGCGTGTATGTACCGCATGGCACCCTGTTTTTTGCCTCGACCGTACAATTCCAGGAACTGTTTAACCATGCTGATGACCCGCAGTGCGTGATTATCGATTGCCGCCACTTGCACATGGCCGATCACTCGGCGATTGCCGCGCTGGAAAGCTTGTACGAGCGTTACGGCAAGGCGGGCAAGCAGTTGCAGGTGAAAAACCTGTCGGCGCGCAATCAACAGCTGCTGCAGCGCGCCGGTGTCGCTGCTGCTGCCGTCCAGGCTTTATTTTCAGACAAACAGGGAGAGTTGAATGCTCAGCAAGGAACAGGAACAGCGCATACAGGTTAGCCAGGCGGAGTTTGACGCTTATTACGACGAACTGGGCTCGGCGCTGGTCAACTTCGTCGAACGCCTGGGCATCCAGCCCGCGCATGAAGTGCTGACCAATGCGGCCGAATACCTGCCGTATATCGATGCCGCCATGCGCACCATCGTGATCCGCGATGAAAGCTGGCAATGGGTGAAAACCATGCTCGGCTATTTTATCGGCGAGTATTTCGTGCAGCAATATGCCGGCTGCTGGTATCTGGAAACGCGCCCCGAGTCGCCGCATTTCTGCCGCTACATGGTGGGCGGTTTCGAGCATGGCTTGCCGGCCGAGGCGGCGATTGATCCCGACGCCTCGGCGCTGGCGTTTTTGTCCGGCCCCGTGCCGCGTGAACTGGCGCAATTGATTGAGCAAACGCAAGCACAGCTGGCCTGATCAAGCGGTTTGTTCTGCCCGCGTTTCCACCAGCAGTTTTTTGATTTCCGGCACGCAGGAGCCGCAATTGCCGCCCGCCTTCAGGCAAGCCGTCACTTGGGCCACGCTATCGAGCTGCTGGCTGCGGATGGTCTCGCAAATCGTGTTGCGGCCCACGCCAAAGCACGAGCATACGGTGGGACCCGTATCGGCGCCTTTGTCGATCGGCTGGCCCAGCAGCAAGCCCACCCGGTCTGCCGGTGGCAGCTGTTCGTGGGCAAACAGGCTGGCCAGCCAGGCGCGCGACGGCAGGTCGGGGCGCGGCGATAAAAATACGCATTGATCGATACGGTCGTCGACCAGGTGCACGGCGCGGTACAGGCCGGCGCTGCGGTCTTCGTATTCCAGCCAGTCCGCCTGTTCGTCATCGACTTGCAGCAAGCGCCGCGCCCAGTGCGTATAGTCGGTGATGGTATTCCTGCCAGCCAGTTCATAACGGGCAAAATCCTTGCCCTGGATACGCGTCCAGTGGGCCACTTTTTCCAGCTCCAGCTCGCGCCGGCTCAAGACAAAACCATGCCAGTTGACGCGGAATTGCTCGACCCGCGCCGGCGTATGCTTGAATTCCGGCTCGCCCGAAACAGGATCGACAACCGGGTTGACCAGCGGCCCCACCCGTGCATCGGACGCCGTCTGGCCATTCCAGTGGATGGGCACGAAAATCGTGCCGCGCGCGATGCCGCCGCCATGCTGCACCCGCGCCACCATCGCGCCCCAGGGCGTGGACACCCGCGCCAGGTCGCCCTCGCGCACGCTGTACAGCAAGGCGTCTTGCGGGTGGATATCGACAAACGATTCGGGCACGTGATCGGCCAGCCGCGCCGACTTGCCCGTGCGCGTCATTGTATGCCACTGGTCGCGCACCCGGCCCGTATTCAAGACCAGCGGATAATCCTCGCTGACGGCGTTGACGGGCGCGCGTGGCACGGTGGCAATAAACCGCGCGCGCCCATCGGCATGGGCAAAGCGGCCATCACCAAACAGCCGCGCCTGACCCAGCGGCCATTGCACGGGATCGAGCTGGTCGTATTGCTGCGCGCTTAAGCCTTCCAGGCCCGTCAGGGTAAAGCAGCGCGCCGTCGCACCGTCGTTGCGGTAAGCGCTCAGGCGCGCATGTTCGTCGAAAATCTTCTGCGGGCTATCGAAATCAAAACCGTCATAGCCCAAACGCTGCGCCACCTGGCACAGCACTTGCCAGTCGGCCCGCGCCTGGCCCGGCGCCGGCAAAAAGGCGCGCTGGCGCGAAATGCGGCGCTCCGAATTGGTCACCGTGCCATCTTTTTCACCCCAGCCCAGCGCTGGCAGCAGAATATGAGCAAAGGCATTGGTGTCGGTATGCTGGCTGATATCGGACACCACCACCAGCGGGCATTGCTCCAGCGCCCGCTGCACCTGGCCAGCGTCCGGCATGCTGACCATGGGGTTGGTGGCGATAATCCACACGGCCTTGATCTTGCCGTCTTCGATGGCGCGGAACAGGTCCACCGCTTTTAGTCCAGGCTTGCTGGCAATGTTCGGTGAATTCCAGAAAGTTTGCACCGTGTCCTGGTGGGCCGGATTGTCGAGCTCCATGTGCGCTGCCAGCATATTGGCCAGGCCGCCCACTTCGCGCCCGCCCATGGCGTTCGGCTGGCCTGTCAGCGAAAACGGTCCCATGCCAGGCTGGCCGATGCGCCCGCAGAGCAAATGGCAATTGATGATGCTATTGACCTTGTCGGTGCCGGCCGACGACTGGTTCACGCCTTGCGAAAAAGCCGTCACGACCTTGCCGGTGGCGGCAAAGGACTGGTAAAAAGCCAGCAAGTCGCGCTCATCGATGCGGCAGATTCTGGCCACTGCAGCCGGGTCGGCGCAATCGACCCTGGCCGCCGTCAAAGCGTCAACCAGGCCATTGGTATGTTCAGCAACAAATGTCTCATCCACAAAACCATGCAAGGCCAGGTAGCACAGCAAGCCATTGAACAGCCACACGTCGGTGCCCGGTTTGACGGGCAAATGCACATCGGCCAGTTCGCAGGTGGCGGTGCGGCGCGGGTCGATCACCACCAGTTTCAGCTCCGGCCGCGCTTCCTTTGCCTTGGCGATGCGCTGGAACAGGATCGGGTGGCACCAGGCCGTGTTGGAGCCGACCAGCACCACCATGTCGGCCAGGTCCAGGTCTTCGTAGCAGCCTGGCACCAGGTCTTCGCCAAAGGCCCGTTTGTGGCCCGCTACGGCCGACGACATGCACAGGCGCGAATTGGTGTCGATGTTGGCGCTGCCCACATAGCCCTTCATCAGCTTGTTGGCGATGTAATAGTCTTCCGTCAGCAGTTGCCCGGAAACATACAAGGCGACCGAGTCCGGGCCATGTTCGGCAATCGTGCGGGACCAGCCATCGGCTACTTTCTGCAGCGCATCATCCCAGCTGACTTGCTGTAAACCTTCCGGGCCGCGCACTTGCGGGTACAGCAAGCGGCCATCGAGCGAGACAGTGTCACCGAGGGCCGAACCCTTGACGCACAGCTTGCCGAAGTTGGCCGGGTGGCTACTGTCGCCCGCGATCTGGATGGCGCCATCGGGCAGGGGCGTGGCGGACACGCCGCAACCCACGCCGCAATATGGGCAAGTGGTGCGCACGGAAAAGGGGGGAGGGGAAAGATGCACGATGGTTTCCTGGACCTAGATGGACGCGGCTTTGCCGAACAGCAAGCGCTGGCGCATGGTGGAAATATCGCTGCGCTGCTGTATCAGGTCGAAATACCAGGGACCGTCGGCCACGTCACCATATAGCACGGCGCCGGCCAGGCGGTTATTTTCCACTACCAGGCGCTTGTAGATGCCGCGGCGCGGATCGCGCAAGACCAGGTCTTCGCTGTCGGGGCCGCCGATAAAGTTGCCGACCGAATACAGGTTGATCCCCGTCACCTTCAGCTTGGTGGGGCTGGCTTGCTGCACGTAGCGGCGGTGTCCTGTGCCCGCCAGGTGGGCGGCGCACACTTTCGCCTGTTCCCAGATGGGCGCCACCAGGCCAAAGGTGGCGTTGCGGTGCTGCACGCATTCACCGACTGCATACACGCGCGGATCGTAGCTTTGCAAGGTATCGTCGACCACGATGGCGCGCTCGCAAAACAAGCCCGATTCCTGCGCCAGCGCAATATTGGGCCGCACGCCGGCCGCCATCACCACCAGGTCGGCCGGAATTTCAGAACCGTCCTTGAAGCGCACGGCCGTGACGCGATCCGTGCCAAGGATTTCCGTCGTGTGGGCATTGAGCAGAAAGCGCAATCCCTTTACTTCCAGCGCCTGCTTCAACAGGGCCGAGGCGGGCTTGTCGAGCTGCTGGTTCATCAAGGTATCGCTGACGTGCACCACGGTCACATCCATGCCCTGGCGCAACAAGCCATTCGCCGCTTCCAGTCCCAGCAAGCCGCCTCCGATCACCACCGCGTGACGGTGGTTTCTTGCTGCCTGCAGCATCGTTGCTACATCCTGAATATCGCGAAAACCGATTACGCCCGGCAAGGTATGGCCCGGCACGGGCAGCATGAAAGGCTTGGAACCGGTGGCCAGCAGCAGCCGGTCGTAATGCACGGCCAGGCCGGAGGCGGCGTGCACCACACGCCGCATGCGGTCGATATGCACCACCGGGTCGCCCGCCTGCAGGGTGATGCCGTGTTGCCCATACCACTCGCGGGTGTTGAGCATGATGTCATCCATCTTCTTTTCGCCGGCCAGCACGGGAGAGAGCAGGATGCGGTTGTAATTGCCATGCGGCTCGGCGCCAAACACCGTGATGTCGTACAGGTCCGGCGCCAGCTTCAGCAATTCTTCCACCGTGCGCATGCCGGCCATGCCGTTGCCGATCACCACCAGCGATGGCTTTGCCTTAGCGTCTGTCATGCGCTTATCCAGACCAGTCCATTTTCCACCTTGACCGGCCAGGTGGCCACCGAATGCTCGGGCGCTTCCAGGCACTCGCCCGTTGCCAGGTCGAAATGCTGTTTATAGATCGGTGAAGCGACCACGATGCGCTCGCCCATGCTGCCGAGCAAGCCGCGCGACAGCACCGAGGCGCCTGCATTGCCATCGTAATTGTCGATCGCATACACACGTTCGTCACCGAGGCGAAACACGGCTACCTGCTCGCCATGGACCAGGGCGCACACGCCTGTGTTGGGCACGATGGCGTCCAGCTGGCAGATGGCAGTCCAGTTACGGTCGATTAAATCCCTGTGCATGATGGTTCCTTATGCCGACCTGGCGATGATGGGAATATGCTTGCGTTCTTCCAGCGTGGCAGGGCGGATCTGGCCCCGCTCTTCCATGAAGACCACGTTGTTGTCCGGTGCATCGCTATTGACGAAATGGCGGAAGCGCTGGCGCGTGGCCGGGTCGCTGACGGCGGCTTGCCACTCGCAGGCATAGGTGTCGACCACCTGCTGCATGTCCGCTTCCAGCTCTTGCGCAATACCCAGCTTGTCGTCGATCACCACCGCTTTCAGGTAATCGAGGCCGCCTTCAAGGTTGTCGCGCCACACGCTGGTGCGTTGCAAACGGTCGGCGGTGCGGATATAAAACATCAGGAAACGGTCGACATAGCGCACCAGGGTGGCGTTGTCGAGGTCGGCCGCCAGCAATTCCGCGTGGCGCGGCTTCATGCCGCCATTGCCGCAGACATACAGGTTCCAGCCTTTTTCGGTGGCGATCAGGCCGATATCCTTGCCTTGCGCCTCCGCGCATTCGCGCGTGCAGCCCGAAACGCCAAACTTGATCTTGTGCGGCGTGCGCAAGCCCTTGTAGCGGTTTTCCAATTCGATCGCAAAGCCGACGCTGTCGGCCACGCCATAGCGGCACCAGGTGGAACCGACGCATGATTTGACGGTGCGCAAGGATTTACCGTAGGCATGGCCGGATTCAAAGCCGGCGGCGATCAGTTCTTCCCAGATCAGCGGCAATTGCTCGACTCTTGCGCCAAACAGGTCGACCCGCTGGCCGCCCGTGATCTTGGTGTACAGGCCGTATTTCTTGGCCACCTGGCCCACGGCAATCAAGCCATCGGCCGTCACTTCGCCGCCCGGCATGCGGGGCACCACGGAATACGTGCCGTCTTTCTGGATATTGCCCAGGAAATAGTCGTTGGTGTCCTGCAAGCTGGCATGCTCTTTCTTGAGCACAAAATCGTTCCAGCACGAGGCGAGGATATTGGCCGCCATCGGTTTGCACACGTCGCAACCGAGACCCTTGCCATGTTGCGCCAGCAAGTCTTCGAAGCTGCGGATCTTGCCGACGCGTACCAGATGAAACAATTCCTGGCGGGAATAGGCGAAGTGTTCGCAGACATGGTTGTTGACATCCATGCCCAGCTTTTTCATTTCCGCCTTCATGATCTGCGTCACCAGCGGCACGCAGCCGCCGCAAGCCGTGCCTGCCTTGGTGCAGCTTTTCAGGGCGCCGATGGACGTGTTGCCATCGGCCACCGCCGCGCACAAGGTGCCTTTCGAGACATCGTTGCACGAGCAGATTTGCGCCGTATCGGGCAGGGCGTCCACGCCCAGGCCGGGCTTGGCCTGGCCATCGGACTGGGGCAGGATCAGGAATTCCGGCGACTCGGGCAACTCTATCTTGTTGAGCATCATTTGCAGCAGGCTGCCGTATTCGCTGGCGTCGCCCACCATCACGCCGCCCAGCAAATATTTGCCGCAGTCGGAGACGACGATTTTTTTGTAGATCTGCTTGCGCTCATCGGTAAATTGATACGAGCGGCTGCCGGCGGTGGCCCCGTGCGGATCACCGAGGCTGGCCACGTCCACGCCCATCAGCTTTAATTTCGTGCTCATGTCGGCGCCCGTGAAGCTTCCTTGCTCGCCCAGCAGATGGCGGGCGGCAATGCGCGCCATGTCATAACCGGGCGCCACCAGGCCAAAAGTCTGGCCGCCCCACAAGGCGCATTCGCCGATCGCATACACGTCCGGATCAGACGTCAGGCAACTGTCATCGATGGCGATGCCGCCGCGCGGGCCCACTTCCAGGCCGCAGGTCCGCGCCAGTTCGTCACGGGGGCGGATGCCGGCGGAAAACACGATCATGTCGGCATCGAGATGCGTGCCATCGGCGAACTCCATCCGGTGCGTGCCTTGCTCGCCATCGGTGATCGCCAGGGTGTTTTTTTGCGTATGCACGGTCACGCCCAGGTCTTCGATCTTGCGGCGCAGCACGCGCGCGCCGCCTTCATCGACTTGCACGGCCATCAGTCGTGGCGCAAATTCCACCACGTGCGTGGCCAGCTGCATGTCGCGCAAGGCCTTCGCGCATTCCAGTCCCAGCAAACCGCCGCCGATCACCACGCCCGTCTTTGAACGCTGACCGCATTCCAGCATCGCTTCCAGGTCTTCGATGGTGCGGTAGACAAAACAATCGTGGCGGTCCTTGCCCGGCAGGGGCGGCACGAAGGGCGTGGAGCCGGTGGCGATCACCAGCTTGTCATAAGGCAGCACTTCACCGCTGCTGACCGTCACCGTCTTGCTTGCCAGATCGATGGCGCTGGCGCGGGCATTGAGTTTCAGTAATACATTGCCGCGCTCGAAAAAGCCGGGGGGCACCAGCGACAGATCTTCTGCCGACTTGCCGGAGAAAAACTCCGACAGATGCACGCGGTCGTAGGCGGGGCGCGGCTCTTCGCACAGCACGGTCACTTCCTGCGGCGTGCCACTGCCGGCCAGCTGCTCGAGGAATTTATGGCCGACCATGCCATGGCCGATGACGATGATTTTCATGGCGATACCTTTCAGGCGGCAGCCATGGCGGCCTGGTCGGCAGCATTGCTGAAACGCACGGCAATCGCACAGACAGCCGACACCAGCACCAGCGCACCGAGGATGCTCAAGGTTTGCTGCACGTCACCGGTGCCTTTCATCAAAAAGCCGGCCAGCACCGCGCCCACATTGCCGCCGGCGCCGATAATGCCCGTCACGCCGCCCAAAGCCTTGCGGTCGATAAACGGCACCAGCGCATAGGTCGCGCCGCACGCCATATGGGTGAACAGGCCAAAGCCCAGCATGGCGATCACGGCAAACGTCACGGCGCCCGCGTGGGCAAACCACAGCAAGCCCAGGCCTTCGCCTATCATCAGCATGAACAGCAAGGTGACGCGGCTGTTCAGGTTGCCGCGCAAGGCCAGCTTGTCCGACAGCCAGCCACCCAGGGCGCGGGCAAACAGGGCCAGCAAGCCGAAGCTGCCGGCCGCAAAACCGGCGGACTTGAGCGACAGGCCAAAGTGGTCGACGTAATACACGGCGGCCACGCCATGGATAAACAGTTCAATGCCGAAACAGGCGCCATAGGTCACGAACAGCAGCCAGACGCGGTAATTCATGCTGGCCGCCTTGAAGCTGGCCCAGCCGCCTTTCTTGCCGCCGTCAATCGCTACGCCATCGGCGCGCAACTGATCGTAATTGCCATCCGGCGTATCTTGCGTATAGCGCCAGTACAAAGCCGCCATCACCAGCATCAGCAGGCCCGGCACCAGCAAGGCCACGCGCCAGCCCATGGCTTCCGTCACGCCCAGCATCACCAGTGCACCGAGCAGCAAGGGCATCAGCGCCTGCGCCGCACCGGCGCCCGCATTGCCCCAGCCGGCCGAGGTGGCGTTGGCCGTGCCCACCACATTCGGCGCGAACATGACGGACGTGTGATATTGCGTGATCACAAAGCTGGCGCCCACCGCACCGATGCCGAGGCGGAAGATCAAAAAGCTTTCATAACTTTGCGACAGGGCCACGCCCAGCACGGGGATCGCACCGAGCAGCAACAGCCCCGTATAAGTCTTGCGCGGACCGTAGCGGTCGCACAGCGGCCCCACCAGTAGCCGCACCAGGATCGTGATGGCGACGGCGGCGATATTGATATTGGCGATCTGCCCCATCGACAGATGGAACTCGCCCTTGATCACCGGCATCAGCGGCGCGCAGGCGAACCACGCGAAGAAACAGACAAAGAACGCCATCCACGTCAGGTGGAAGGCCCGCATTTGCGGCGTGCCCAGGGAAAAAAGATTGATGCTGTTTGCTTTGCTGGCCATTTTTCGTATCCCGTTAAAAACAAAAAAGCGTCCGCCAGGCAAGGTTAAAAAACCAGGCCGGGCGGACGCCGTTGTCCTTGCCAGTCCGCCGTTGGACCGACACTCATTGTGTTCAGGGGATCGCCATTGATCCGTATCTACTTCCTAGCAAATGCCGTGCCAGCCTGGTTGCGCGGCCTGCCAGGGGCTGCGTGCGGTGGAGCAGGGTATTGACGTGAAAAAAGGCCAGATGATGGTGCGGGGATGCGCGATTGTGGTGCGGCCAGCAGCAGGGCCGCATGTGTTGTATCTATCTATTGAGCTTTTCGGACTGTTAGTAAGGGGGAATCAAGACTGCGCAGCTGTTTTGAATAAACTCACACAGCCGTCTATAGAAGTTTTTTTGTTTGCAAGGCAAACCGGTCGAACATGAATCTTAATAAGAAACAAGCTTCTTTGTCCTGTTTGAGAAGAAGCGGAGCACGTCGGGAGCCTTGATCGTAACTTGGACTTGCCTTGTTTCTCGGGTGATCACGTTTGCCTCGTGCACTACATCAATTTTGCTCAAAGGAGCGACTTCTTTGAGTGGTAGCAAGGCTGTTTTTCTGCTAGTTTGAGCAAAACCGATTGTTGCAGATGTAGGCAGCTTGGAATCTTTATGGCTACCAGCGATGTCAGGCATTTCAACTCGACCAGTGTCGGCGTTCGCAACGAGTGTTGCCAGTAACGCTTTCGGCGTTGTTGGCTTCAAGTTCTTACCTTTGCCATACTTTATCGTTGCCATCACAATTCCTTATGTTCTATGGCTTCGGCGATACGCTGCATAGACCAACTGTCCACACTGGATACGTCAAATTCCATAATACACCCGCACCCATGCTTTTCCCATAAATCATAGTGGCCACTGTCCCACAAGTCCGAAATACGTAGCTGCACGGCGTGATAGTCGATACCCCGGATATCAAGATCAGCTTTCATTCTTGTCAAAATATCGGGCTCAATAATTGCATCGTACCCTAGTTTTGGCCACACTATCCAGCCAACATCTGGATGGTTGGCCGCGTTTGCCATGATTTTCGTGAACCCCAATTGCCATGCCGCAATTGCCTCCGTTGCAAGGGAAAAAGCACCGATTCCCTGACCACGAAAAGGTTGCTTCAGATAAAACTCAACGTTATGCATCACGGATAAAAGCAAGCCACCTTGTGGTATCAGCAAAATTTCCCGTATCATCGGCCGCTTCAGGTATGGGTGTTCAACGCTCAGTACAACCGCTTCTGTTTCCCCCCAAATAGTACTGCTTGAGCTTATCTTTACCGATAATTTTGAACCATCAAAAGCTCCTGCCAGTTGCCATAATCTGGCCGTTATATCATGACCATTCAATATGATGGGTAAGATATCTCCAGCAGCGTGAAGAGTAATCTGCCCGCTAAAACTGACTGAAACATTGATGAGATCAGGCAGCAAAATGTCTCCTGTGGGTGACATTTCATTTTTTCTTACGGCATTTGTCTGTCAGATTACTCGCGAAACAGTACTTTCAAGGAAAGCTACTTTGTTTTGACATCGATAGTGAGTACAAGTTCACAGACCGTAGCGCATAAGTGAGTCGGAGTCCTCAGCCTCCCACTGATCCGCACACCGCACCACATCGCCAATCACGATAATGCTGGGGCTGCCCAGCCCGCTGGCCAGCAGGGCCGCTGGCAGTTCGCCCACGGTGGTCAGCAGCTGGCGCTGGTCGCTGCGGCTGGCTGATTGCACCACGGCGACCGGGGTGCCAGGCGCCATGCCGCCGGCCAGTAAGCCAGCCTGGATCTGTGCGCAGCGGGCTACGCCCATGTAGATGACCAGGGTCAGCCGGCTTTGCGCCAGGGCGGCCCAGTTTGGTTCGGAGGCGGCATCCTTGCCGTGGCCCGTGACGAAGATGGCGCCCTGGCTCCAGCGGCGGTGGGTGAGTGGCACGCCGATGCTGGCGGGTGCTGCCAGGCCGCTGCTGATGCCGGGGATGACGTCGACCGCTACGCCTTGCGCCATCAGGTGGGCGCGTTCTTCGCCGCCGCGGCCGAACAGATACGGGTCGCCTCCCTTGAGGCGCACGACGCGCTGGCCGGCCTGGGCTTCGGCCACCATCAGGCGTTCGATGAAATCCTGCGGCGTCGATTTGCAGCCGCCGCGCTTGCCTACTTCGATCACGCGGGCGCTGGCTGGCGCGTGGGCCAGGATGGCCGGGTTGACCAGGTCGTCGATCAAGACCACGTCCGCCTGCTGCAGCGCCTTGACGGCTTTGAGTGTCAGCAATTCCGGATCGCCCGGACCGGCGCCCACCAGTGTCACGTTTCCTTGTTGCATGATGGATTCCTTTATTTGTGGATGGCGAACGAGGCGGCGTAGCGCTCGGGTTCGCTGCCATCCCATACCACCCCATCGATCAGGGTGGAGCTGCGCAGCACGCCGGGCGGCAGCGGCGTGGCCGTCATGTCCGCCGCCTGGCGGTACAGGGCTATGCGGTTGACCTTGCTGGCCACGGCCAGGTAGTCGGGATCGTCCTTCAGCAAGCCCCAGCGCCGGTGCTGGGTCATGAACCACATGCCATCCGACAAATAGGGAAAGTTGACGGCGCCGCTGTTATAGAACTGCAAGCCATGCTGGTCTTGCCACACCTGGCTGGTTCTTACATAGTGCGGCTGGCTGATGGTGTCCAGCATGGTTTGTTTATTTTCAACAGAAGCGTCCAGCCAGCGGCCCGCTTCCAGCACGGCGGCGATGAGGGCGCGGCAAGTGTTTGGATACTTGTCGGCAAAATCGGCCGTCGTGCCCAGCACCTTGCCCGGATGGTCGGGCCAGATTGCTTGCGTGGCGGCCGCCGTGACGCCGATCTTGTCCTGGACGGCCTGCATGCCCCACGGTTCGCCCACGCAATAACCGTCCATTCGCCCGGCGCGCAGGTTGTCGGCCATTTGCGGCGGCGGCACGGTGACCATGCGCACCTCGCGCAGCGGATCGATGCCGTGCGCGGCCAGCCAGTAATGCAGATACATGGCGTGCGTGCCGGTCGGAAAAGTATGGGCAAAAGTGTAGGGGCGCGGCGCACTGCGGATCAAGCGGGCCAGCGAGGTCCCGTCGACGGCGCCCTGCTGTGCCAGGGCGCTCGACAGGGTAACCGCCTGGCCATTGTGGTTGAGATTCATCAGCACCGCCATCTCGCGGGCCTGGCCGCCGATGCCCGTCTGCACGCCATACACAAGGCCGTACAGCACGTGCGCGGCGTCAAGCTCGCCAGTGCCCAGCTTGTCGCGCACGCTGGCCCAGGATGCTTCCTTGCTCAGTTCGATCTTGATGCCAAACTGTTCATCAAAACCCAGCAGCGACGCCATCACCAGCGAGCCGCAATCGCTGAGCGGCAGGAAGCCTATCCTGAGCACTTGTTTTTCCGGCCTGGCCGATCCTGCTACCCAGGCGCTCATATTGTCCGCCATACCACTCCTGATTTAATTGCGCACCATTTCGGTGCATTGCACTGTCTGGATGCTTAATTGCCGAGCAAATCTTCCACGTCCAGTATTCGCTGGGCAATTTCCGCCAGCTTCAATTTCTTGTTCATCGCCATGCTGCGCAGCTTTTGGTACGCCTGCTCTTCCGATAGCTGGTGGTGACTCATCAGCAAACCCTTGGCCCGTTCGATCACCTTGCGTTCGGCCAGCTTGTGTTTGGTATCCGACAATTCCGCCAGCAGCTTTTGCTCTTGCCTGAAGCGCGCCAGCGCCACGTTCAGCACCGGCTGGATGCGCTCGCTCTGCAGGCCGGCCACGATGTAGGCAGACACCCCGGCCGCCATCGCCGCATCCATGCTGGAGGTGGTCGCGTCTTCGGTAAACAGCACGATGGGGCGGCGCTCGTCGCGGGTGGCGATGACGATGTGTTCCAGCACATCGCGCGCATCCGATTCGGCGTCGATGATGATCATGTCGGGCTGCAGCTGCGCGATGCGTTCCGGCAGGTAGATATCGGCTGGCAAGGAAGCAACGATGTCGTAGCCCGCTTCCAGCAAGCCGATGCGCAAGGCTGCGCCGCGCTGCGCCTGGGCTTGCAAGGCGGCATCCATCTCATGGCCGGCAGCGCTGATGGTATTGACCACCACGATGCGCAGCTTGTGCAGGGGCTTGGACAGGGGTGGTCTGGACGGCATGGTTTACTTGCTTGCTGGTGATATATACCTTGAACCTAAGCAAAAATCGAACCAGAGCATTGTTTTCGCTATGGCAAGCAATCTGTATTTGACTGGCAGGGCAGGGGAGCTATACATTATTGTATGAACTCGACTATTCCCTGGGAGCTGTACCATACTTTTCTTGGCGTGCTGACCGAGGGTTCGCTGTCGGGCGCGGCGCGGGCCCTGGGCATCACGCAGCCCACCGTAGGCCGGCATGTCACGGCGCTGGAAAAATCCCTCAAGCTGGTGTTATTTACGCGCTCGCAGGCGGGCTTGCTGCCGACCGAGGCGGCGCTGGCCTTGCGCGGGCATGCCGAGGCCATGGCCAGCACGGCGGCGGCGCTCGAGCGCTCGGCGGCCAGCCAGGGCGATGGCGTGCGCGGCGTGGTGCGCATCACGGCCAGCGAGGTGGTGGGGGTGGAAGTGCTGCCGGACATCATCGCCGCCTTGCGCGAACGTCATCCTGACCTGAAGGTGGAACTGACACTCAGCAACAAAGTGCAGGACCTGTTGCAGCGGGAAGCGGACATTGCCGTGCGCATGACGGCGCCGCAGCAGGAGCAGCTGATTGCGCGCCATGTGGGCCGCATCGAACTGGGCTTGTTTGCCAGCGAGCGGTATGTGGCGCAGCATGGTGTGCCGGACAGCATGGCGGCGCTGGCCCGGCATGCGGTGATCGGCTACGACCAGGTGACGGCGTATGTCCGCAGCGCGTCCAAGACCGTGTCGTGGTTCAAGCGGGAATTATTTTCATTGCGGGCCGACAGCGACCTGGCGCAGCTGGCCCTGATACGCAGTGGCGCCGGTATCGGCATCTGCCAGGCGCCGCTGGCGCAGCGCGCGCCAGCCTTGCTGCGCATCTTGCCTGAGCAGTTTTCCATGCAGCTTGATACCTGGATCACCATGCATGAAGACTTGCGCAACAGTCCCCGCTGCAAGGTGGCGTTCGACGCCCTGGTGGCGGGGATGTTGCAGCATGCGTCAGGGTCTTGATGCAAGCAGCTTAAAACTCTTCCCACTCGCCATCGGCGCTGTTGCTTACCTTGTTCAACACTTTGGCGCTGGGCGTTTGTGGCGATAACAGCGGCGCCGGCGCCGGGGTCTTACGCGCCGGGGCGGCAACCGTTGCCGGTGCCGCCTGCCGCACGGCCGGCGTGTGCTGGAGGCGGCTGGCGCTGCCTGCCGCCTCGCTCAGGCGGAACACGCTGACAACGCGCGCCAGTTCGCTGGCCTGGTCCTGCATCGCTTCGGCAGCGGCCGAGGCTTCTTCCACCAGGGCGGCGTTCTGCTGGGTAACCTGGTCCATTTCGGTGATGGCCTGGTTGACTTGCTCGATGCCTGCGCTTTGTTCTTCGCTGGCATTGCTGATCTCGCTCATGATGGAGGTGACGAAACCGATGCTTTGCACGATTTCTTCCATCGTCTTGCCTGCCTTGTCGACCAGGTGCGTGCCGGCGTCGACTTTTTGCACGGAATCATCGATCAAGCCCTTGATCTCTTTTGCTGCCGCTGCCGAACGCTGCGCCAGGTTGCGCACTTCGGTGGCGACCACGGCAAAGCCGCGTCCCTGCTCACCGGCACGGGCCGCTTCCACGGCTGCGTTCAAGGCCAGGATATTGGTCTGGAAGGCAATGCCGTCGATCACGGCGATGATGTCGACGATCTTTTTCGACGACGTATTGATGTCGCCCATGGTAGCGACCACGTCGGCCACCACGGCGCCGCCGCGGCTGGCGATGTCGGCCGCTTCGCTGGCCAGGCGGTTGGCCTGGCGCGCATGGTCGGTATTCTGCTTGACGGTCGAGGTCAGTTCTTCCATCGACGACGCGGTTTCTTCCAGCGAGCTGGCTTGCTGCTCGGTACGCGACGATAAATCCTGGTTGCCGGCGGCGATTTCCGCCGACGCGGTGGCGATGGTGTCCGTGCCGCTGCGCACTTCGCCCACGATGGACACCAGGCTGTCATTCATGGTCTTCAGGGCATGCATCAGCTGGCCCGTTTCGTCGCTGCGGTCGACCGTGATATTGCTGCTGAGGTCGCCTGCGGCCACCGTTTCCGCCACTGTCACGGCGGTGCGGATGGGGCCGGTGATCGAGCGGGTGATGCTCCAGGCAAAGCCGACGCCGAGCGCCAGGGCCAGCACGCCCAGTTCCAGCAGCAGGGTGCGCGTGCTGCTGTAGGCGTCGAGCACGCTGCCGGCGACGCCGTCGGCCGCCTTGATCTGGGCCGCGGAGAACAAGTTGACCTGCTGCAGATAGGTCACGCTGAACGGCATGGTTTCAGTATCGAAAATATGCTTGGCCGACTCCAGGTTGCCATCGGCCTTGGCTTGCTGCGCCTGTGCGCGCGATGCGAGGTAGGCCGCGCGCGCCTTGCGCACCACCTCGAATTGTGCCAGTACTTCCGGATTGCGCACGGAAGCGCCTATCTTTTCCTGCAACTGGCTGGCGTTGGCCGCCGCTGCCTTTAACTGCTCATCGAGCAGTTTTTCCTCGACCGGATCGCTCATATGGAAGGCGGCCGAACCGCGCACGATATTGACTTCGATAATCTTGGTCCACTCGGCCACCATGCGCTGGTTTTTCAGGCTGACGTTGACGAGGCGGTCGACCAGGTCACTGGATTCTTGCATGCGTATCAAGGCGGTGGCGGTCAGGGCCGCCAGCAATAGCAAGACAGCGCCAAAGCCGACACCAAGGCGGCTGCCGATTTTCAGGTTCTTCATGAATTTCCTAACAGTTTAATAATCAAGATCGCCGCGTCGCGGGACGGGCAGGCACGGTGAAGTGCGCAAGATCGGGGCTACAAGCTGCCGGGCCGGCAAGCTGTGGCGATGGGTTTGGTGCAGGGGAGGCGTGCCGCTATCGGTACGCTCCCGATGGCTATCAGTATAACATTTACTTAAGGAAATAGTATCTGAGGGAAATAAAAAATGATTTTTTAGTACCATTTTCCCTGTGTTGTATTTTTACATCAAGTTGCATGGTGATAGTAACTAGCGCTTAGTACAGTGGAAACCTTGCTGGTAAAATCTAATGAGAATCATTCGCATTATTATTTCACTATCAAGGAACGGTATGTCGTCGCGTCAGCAGCCTGCACTCTCCCTCATTTCCCTCGCCGTACTGGGCGCCCTGTCTTTTTCTGCGGTCTTGCCGGGTATCGCCTCTGCGCAAGACAGCTTGCCTGCCGTGACCGTCACGGCCACCAAGGACAAGGATGGCTACGTGGCGCCCACCTCCAGCAGCGGCACCAAGACGGAGATGGCCATGCGCGACGTGCCGCAAACGATCAACGTGGTGCCGGCCGCCATCATCCGCGACCAGCACGCCTTGTCGATCCAGGATGTGATGAAGAATATCCCGGGCGTGGGCCTGTCCACCGGCGATGGCCAGCGCGACCAGGTCTTCATCCGTGGCTTCACGGCCATCGGCGACCAGTTTGTCGACGGCTTCCGCGACGACGCCCTGTATTTCCGCGACCTGTCGAACGTGGAGCGCCTGGAAGTGATCAAGGGCCCGGCCGCCGTGCTGTACGGCCGCGGTTCCTCGGGCGGCCTGGTCAACCGCATCACCAAGAAGCCTGGCGTCGATATCACCGACGTGGCCGTGAGCCTGACCAATACGGCAGGGCGCCGCGGTGAAATCGACGTGGGCCGCACGGGCGAAAGCGTGGACTGGCGCTTGACGGGCGCGCGCGAATTGTCCGACAGCTACCGCAACCAGCAGTTGCTGAACCGCACGGCGCTGGCGCCATCGGCCCTGGTGCGTTTCTCCAGCGACACCAAACTGTTGCTGCAAGCCGATTACCTGGAAGACCGCCGCCTGACGGACTTCGGCATTCCGTCCTACCAGGGCCGTCCGGTCGACGTCGATCCGGGCACCTATTACGGCGCGGCCAATGCGCGCGATGCGGACTTCAGCCAGTCGCGCGTGGTCTCCACCGCCGCCACCCTGACGCACCGCTTCAGCGATACCTTGTCCTTGCGCAATGCCTTCCGCTATTACGACTACCACCTGGACCGCAACAACACGAATATCTCGGGCAACGTCAACGAAGTCAAAGGCTTGATGAACCTGGGCCACGCCAAGCTCAATCGCGACGAGCACGGCTGGTTCAACCAGACCGAACTGACGCAAAAGCTGGTCACGGGCGACATCGCCCACGAAGTGCTGTACGGCGTGGAATTCGGCAAGCAGAACAAGAACGCCAACAGCTGGGCCGCTACCACCGTGGCGACCAATGTATCGATCTTCAATCCCGTCTTGCCGACAGTCGACCGCACGGCCCTGGGCCCGCGCAGCGATACCTTCGGCACCTACGACACGGCCGCCGGCTACGTGCAGGATGCGCTGACCCTTAATGCCGAGTGGAAAGCGCTGGCCGGCTTGCGCTACGACAGCTTCAAGCAGCAGTCGCGCCTGGCCAATGCGGCTGGCGTGACCACCGCCGACCTGTCGCGCACCGATTCCGCCGTCAGCCCGCGCGCCGGCCTGGTCTGGCAGCCGGGCGCTACCCAGTCATATTACGCGTCGTGGAGCCGCTCGTTCCAGCCTAGCGGCGAAACCCTGGCGCTGGCGGCCAACAATGCCGACCTGGCGCCGGAAACCACGCGCAACACGGAAGTGGGCGCCAAGTATGACTTGTGGGGCGGCCGCGCCAGCGCTACCGTGTCGTTGTTCCGCCTGGAACGCGACAATATCAAGACCACCGATCCGCTGACCAACTTGATCGTGCCGGTCGGCAAGCAGCGCACCGATGGCCTGGAGCTGACCTTCAATGCCGACTTGAGCGGCGGCTGGAAGATGACGGCCGGCTATGCCTACCTGGATGCCGTGATCACCGATTCGATCGCCGTCGACAAGAGCGTCAACCTGCCTGGCACGACCACTGCCAGTTCGGTGCCATTCAAGGGCAAGCGCGCCACCTTGACGGCCCGCAACAGCGGCAACCTGTGGCTGACCAAGGACCTGGGCGCCGGCTTTACGGTGGGCGGCGGCGCCAATGCCGTCGGCAGCCGCTTTGCCAATCCGGGCAACACGGTGATCCTGCCTGGCTATATGACGGCCGACGTGATGGCCGCTTACCGCACCGCCAAATATGAAGTGCAGCTGAACGTGAACAACATCACCGACACGCGCTACATCGTTTCCGGCCACGGCAGCAGCCCGAACCTGAGCTTGCCAGGCGCGCCGCGCAGCGTGGCGCTGACGGTGCGCTACAGCATGTAATCATTGCCCCGGCGTCTGGGGGCAACAGCAGGGCCCGGCATCCGCAAGGAGCCGGGCCTTTTTAATAACAAAATGCCGTGGATGGTGTTTAATGGCGGTCTACCATTTCATGAAAGACTGTCGCCATGGCGAACCGTATCACCGAATTGCTTGGCATTGAGCTTCCCGTCATCCAGGCGCCGATGGTTGCTGCCGCGCTGGGCGACATGGTGGCCGCCGTGGCGCAGGCGGGCGGACTCGGCTCGCTGGCCTGTCCTGCGCTCGACGCGCAGCAGATCCGTGCGGAAATGGCGCTGATCCGCAGCCTGACCGATCGCCCCGTCAACCTGAATTTTTTCTGCCATCGGCAGCCCGCCGTGGACATGGCCCGCGAAATGGCCTGGCGCGCCCGTCTGCAACCGTATTATGACGAGCTGGGCATCGATCCGGCCTTGCCGATTCCGTCATCAGTACGCCATCCGTTTGGCGATGAAATGTGCCGCGTGGTGGAAGAATCCCGGCCCGGCGTGGTCAGCTTTCACTTTGGCCTGCCATCGCCTGAATTACTGGCGCGGGTCAAGGCGACGGGCGCCGTGGTGCTGTCGTCGGCCACCACGGTGGCGGAAGCCGTCTGGCTGGAGCAGCATGGCTGCGACGCCATCATCGCCCAGGGCTGGGAGGCGGGCGGCCATCGCGGCATGTTTTTGACGGAGGATATCGATGGACAAGTCGGTACCATGGCGCTGGTGCCGCAAATCGTCGATGCCGTCACCTTGCCCGTGATTGCCAGCGGCGGCATCGCCGACGGGCGCGGCGTGCGGGCTGCGCTGGCGCTGGGCGCCGAGGCCGTGCAAGTGGGTACGGCCTATCTGCTGTGTCCGGAATCGCGTATTTCACCGGCCTACCGCGCCGCGCTGGAAGTGACCAGCGATGGACAGACGCGTTTGAGCAATGTGTTTACGGGCCGGCCCGCGCGCGGCATCGCCAACCGCCTGCTGCGCGAAGTGGGGCCCATGTCGCCGCTGGCGCCCGCGTTCCCGCTGGCCGGTGGCGCGTCATTGTTGCTCAAGCAAAAGGCCGAGGCGCAAGGCAGCGGCGACTTCAGCCTGCTCTGGTCTGGCCAGGCGGCGCGCCTGGCCCAGGCGATGCCGGCCGCGCAATTGACGCGCTTGCTGGCCGCCGCGGCGGGATACGCCAGTGCGCCATAATGAAAAATAAACATTGACTAATTGCAATAACATCAGGTGAATTCAGCCTTGAGTGTGGTTGAGGAGTAAAATACTGTGATATGGCGCAGTAACCGTTATTGCTTTTGGTGATAACGCTTGCCTGGCGCCGTATGACTTTTATTTATTCTTACATCATGGAGGCCTGATATGGTTCAGATGTCCAGGCGCCAGTTCCTCAGGGTCACTGGCGCAACCATTGCTGGTTCCAGCCTCGCCATGCTCGGTTTTGCACCGGGCCAGGCGCTGGCGGAAGTTCGGCAATACAAGCTGTCTCGCACCACCGAGACTCGCAATACCTGTCCTTACTGTTCGGTAGGATGCGGCGTCCTGCTGTATGGACTGGGCGATGGCGCGAAAAACGCCGTTTCCAGCATCATCCACGTGGAAGGCGATGCCGACCACCCCGTCAATCGCGGCACCCTGTGCCCGAAAGGCGCCAGCCTGATCGACTTCATCCACAGCCCGAACCGTCTCAAAGTGCCGGAATACCGCGCACCGGGCGGCACGGAATGGCAACCGATTTCCTGGGACGTGGCGCTCGACAAGATCGCGCGCCTGATGAAGGATGACCGGGACGCCAACCTGATCGAAAAGAATGCCGACGGCAAGACCGTCAACCGCTGGCTCTCCACCGGCATGCTGGCCGCGTCCGCCGGCAGCAACGAGGTCGGTTACCTGACCCACAAGACAGTGCGCAGCATGGGGATGCTGACCTTTGATAATCAGGCGCGTGTATGACACGGACCGACGGTGGCAGGTCTTGCCCCGACGTTTGGCCGTGGCGCGATGACGAATCATTGGGTCGATATCAAGAATGCCGATGTGATTTTGGTCATGGGCGGCAATGCAGCAGAAGCACATCCTTGCGGATTCAAATGGGTAACGGAAGCGAAGGCGCATAACAAGGCCAAGCTGATCGTTGTCGATCCGCGTTTTACCCGTACCGCATCCGTGGCAGACTACTACTGCGCCACGCGTACCGGGACGGACATCGTTTTCCTCGGCGCGATCATCAATTATCTGCTGACGAACGACAAGATCCAGCATGAATACGTGCGTAACTACACGGACATGCCATTCATCGTGCGCGAAGACTATGCGTTCGAAGACGGCCTGTTCTCTGGTTTCGACAAGGAAAAAGGCAAGTACACCGACAAGGCCACCTGGGATTACGAAATCGGCGCCGATGGTTACGCCAAGGTCGACCCGACCCTGGAGCACCCGCGCTGCGTCTACCAGATGATGAAGAAGCACTACTCGCGCTACACGACCGAGATGGTCGAGCGCACGTGCGGCGTGTCGGCCGACAAGTTCCACAAGGTGGCAGAGGCGCTGGCTTCGACCGCCGTGCCGGGACGCGCCGGCACCATCCTGTACGCACTGGGCTGGACGCACCACTCGACAGGCGCACAGACCATCCGCACGGGCGCCATGGTGCAACTGTTGCTGGGCAATATGGGGATCGCCGGCGGCGGCATGAACGCCTTGCGCGGGCACTCGAATATCCAGGGCCTGACCGACCTGGGCCTGATGTCGAACCTGTTGCCGGGTTATATGACCCTGCCGAACGAGGGCGAACAGGATTTCGACGCCTTTATCGCCGCGCGCGCCACCAAGCCGCTGCGTCCGAACCAGCTCAGCTACTGGAGTAATTACCGCAAGTTCCACGTCAGCTTCATGAAGACGTGGTGGGGCGATTTCGCCACGGGGGACAATAATTTCGCCTACGACTACCTGCCCAAGCTCGACAAGCCGTATGACTTGATGCAAGCCATCGAGCTGATGCACCAAGGCAAGATGACCGGCTATATCTGCCAGGGCTTCAACGTCATCGCGTCCGCGCCGAACAAGCAGAAGGTCACGGAAGCGCTGTCCAAGCTGAAATTCCTGGTGGTGATGGATCCGCTGGCGGTGGAAACAGGCGAATTCTGGAAGCCGCACGGGCAATACCACGAAGTCGATCCGAGCAAGATCATGACGGAAGTGTTCCGCCTGCCGACCAGCTGCTTCGCCGAAGAGCGCGGTTCGCTGGTGAGTTCCTCGCGCGTCTTGCAATGGCACTGGCAAGCGTCGGAACCGCCGGGTCAGGCGCGCAGCGACCTGGAAATCATGTCGGGCCTGTTCCTGCGCATGCGCACCCTGTACCAGAAAGAGGGCGGCAAGTTCCCCGATCCGATCGTCAACCTGACGTGGAACTATGCGCAGCCGCATAGCCCGCAGCCGGAAGAGATTGCACGGGAATTCAACGGCAAGGCGCTGGTCGACCTGTACGATCCGAAGGACGCCACCAAGCTGCTGGTGAAAAAAGGTGAACAGCTGGCGTCGTTTGCGCAATTGCGCGACGATGGCACCACCACCAGCGGTTGCTGGATTTTCGCCGGCTGCTGGACGCAGGCGGGCAACCAGATGGGACGCCGCGACAATAGCGACCCGACCGGCATCGGCCAGACCCTGGGCTGGGCCTGGGCATGGCCGGCCAACCGCCGCGTGCTGTACAACCGTGCTTCCTGCGATGTGAAAGGCAAGCCGTTCGATCCGACCCGTAAACTCATCGCCTGGAATGGCACGAACTGGACCGGCGCCGACGTGCCCGACTTCAAGGTCGACGAACCGCCGGAAAATGGCATGGGTCCGTTCATCATGCTGGGTGAAGGCGTGGCGCGCTTCTTTGCGCGCGGCGCGATGGCCGAAGGGCCGTTCCCCGAGCATTACGAGCCGTTCGAAAACCCCCTGGGCTACAACCCCATGCATCCGAAAAACCCGCGCGCGACCAGCAATCCGGGCGCCCGCGTGTTCGACGATGACCGCAAGATGTTCGGCACGCATGAGGAGTACCCGCATGTGGCGACCAGCTATCGCCTGACCGAGCATTTCCACTTCTGGACCAAGCATGCCAGGCTGAACTCCATCATCCAGCCGCAGCAATTCGTTGAAATCGGCGAAGAGCTGGCCAAGAGCATCGGCGTGGTGGCGGGCGGCGAAGTGCGCGTCAGTTCCAAGCGCGGCCATATCATCGCCAAGGCGGTGGTCACCAAGCGCATCAAGGCCTTGATGATCGAGGGCAAGCCGGTGCATACCGTGGGCCTGCCGCTGCACTGGGGCTTTACGGGCGTGGCCAAGCCGGGGTATCTGATTAATACCCTGACGCCGGGCGTGGGGGATGCGAATTCGCAAACGCCGGAATTCAAGTCCTTCCTCGTGAAGGTGGAAAAAGCATGATGGGAGATCGATAATGTCTTTGCAATCCTTAGATATCCGGCGCTTGTCCGCCACCACGGTCACGCCGCCGCAGGCGCGCAGCCCCGTGACCGGCACCGTTGCCAAGCTGATCGATGTGTCGAAATGCATCGGCTGCAAGGCATGCCAGACGGCGTGCATGGAGTGGAACGACCTGCGCGATGAGGTGGGTGAAAACCACGGCACCTACAACAACCCGACCGACCTGACGCCGCAATCGTGGACGGTGATGCGTTTTGCCGAACACGAAAACGAACAGGGCAATCTCGAGTGGCTGATCCGCAAGGATGGCTGCATGCACTGCGACGATCCGGGCTGCCTGAAGGCCTGTCCGTCGCCGGGCGCCATCGTGCAATACACGAATGGCATCGTGGATTTCCACCAGGAAAACTGCATCGGTTGCGGCTACTGCGTGGCCGGCTGTCCTTTCGACGTGCCCCGCATTTCGAAAAAGGACGACCGCGCCTACAAGTGCACGCTCTGTTCGGACCGTGTGGCCGTGGGCCAGGAACCGGCCTGCGTAAAAACCTGCCCGACCGGCGCCATCGTCTTCGGCACCAAGGAAGACATGAAGGTGCATGCGGAAGAGCGCATCGAAGACCTGAAGTCGCGCGGCTTCGAGAACGCGGGTCTGTACGATCCGCTGGGCGTGGGCGGCACGCACGTGATGTACGTGCTGCACCATGCCGACAAGCCGAAGCTGTACTCGAACCTGCCGGAACGCCCGCGCATCAGTCCGATGGTGGGCTTCTGGAAGGGCTGGTCCAAGCCGCTCGCGGTGGCCGGCATGGCCGTCACGGCCCTGGCTGGCCTGTTCCATTACACGCGTGTCGGTCCGAACGAAGTGAGCAAGGATGAAGAACACGAAGCCTTGGAAGAGGCCCAGCGTATCCGGGAGGAGGAGCATCATGAGCCATAATGAAACGCACGATAGCAAGCTGCGCGACAAGGATGGCCATCCTTTGATCCAGCGCTACAACCCCAATGAGCGTTCGAATCACTGGGTGACCGCCATTTCTTTCGTCATGCTGGCCTTGTCCGGCCTGTCCATGTTCCATCCGTCGATGGCGTGGCTGGCCAACCTGTTCGGCGGCGGCCAATGGACGCGCATCCTGCATCCGTTTGCCGGCCTGGTGATGTTTGTCTCGTTCGCGATCCTGGTGGTGCGCTTCTGGCACCACAACAAGTTCGAAGAGGGCGACACGCAATGGCTGAAACAGATGGACGACGTGCTCAACAACCGTGAAGAAAAGCTGCCCAAGATCGGCAAGTACAATGCCGGCCAGAAGCTGCTGTTCTACACACTGCTGTTGTGCATGCTGGGTTTGCTGGTCTCGGGCATCGTGATCTGGCGCGCGTATTTTGCGTTCTATTTCCCGATCGACATCGTGCGCGCGGCCGCCGTGCTGCACGCCGTGTGCGCGTTCGGCATCATCTGCGCCATCATCGTGCACATCTACGCGGCCCTGTGGGTCAAGGGCTCGATCGGCGCCATGGTGCGCGGCACCGTCACCTACGGCTGGGCGCGCAAGCACCATCCACGGTGGTTTGAAGATGTGGTGAGGCATTCAAAGGACTGATACTTTGATTGACCAGCTTTAAGAGTGGGGCCGGTCCAGCAGGGACTGGCCCCTTTCTCTTTATCGTTTAGAATACTTTTTGATGAAACACAGCCGCATCCGCTGGATGGGCTTGCCGGACGGTTCCGGCTTTTTGGATGGGAAAATTCCGTGGTACAACGCATACTCCAGCCAGGCGAAATCGAAGGCCTGGACCACAACGCGATTCCGCGCCTGCTGCTGCCGCAGCCGAACAGCCTGTTTACGGCGCGCGCCGTGCGCTTGCGTGAATTGGCGCAGGGCAATATCAAGGGCATCCCCGTCGATGCGGGCATGCAGGGTTATCTGCTGCTGATGGCGGCGCTGGCCGATGCCCAGGCCGCCGTGGTGGCGGGCCTGGCGCCGGACGCCGTGCCCGTGGCAGACGCCGAAGTGCTGGGCCGCGCGATACAGCACCGCATGCCGGTGCTGCCTGTCAGCGGCGCCCGTCCGCCCGTGTGGCGCACGATTTTTAACAGCCTGCTGGACGAACTGGCCGCGACGGCCGCGCGCCAGCCAGCCCTGGCTGGCGGCTTGACGCAAGTGCTGGCGCAGCTGCGCGCGCTGGACGGCGATGCGCTGGAAGCCTGCGCCGACGCCGTGCTCGATGAAAATGGCGACAACCTCAATCCCATGCATGCGCCATTCGTCGCCGCCGCCCTGCAGATTCTGTGGTCGGTGTCGGCCAGCCAGTTGCGCGCCACCCGCGTGCCCGACCTGGAAACAGGGTCCTTGTGCCCCGTCTGCGGTTCGCACCCGGTCGCCAGCGTGATCCGCATCGGCGGCCAGGCGCAAGGCTACCGCTACCTGCATTGCGGCATCTGCGAAAGCGAATGGCATATGGTGCGCGTCAAGTGTTCGACCTGCGAACAGAATGGCAAGATCGCCTACCAGGGACTGGATGCGGCCGATGCGGCGCCGTTCGACCCGGTGACGGCCAAGGACGATAAATTGCCGAACAAGGCCAACGATCCGAAAAAAGTGGCGCGCGCGGAAACCTGCGACGATTGCCATACTTATCGCAAAGTCTTCAACCAGGAACATGATTACCAGGTCGAACCGCTGGCCGACGACCTGGCCAGCCTGATGCTGGACCTGCTGGTGGGCGAAGCGGGCTACCAGCGCGCCAGCGGCAATCCGCTGCTGTGGCTGGGCAAGGGAGGCGCGCAGTAATGAGCGAACAAACCGTGCGCCTGCCGTCGGTCGACCGCATCCTCGGTCATGCGGCGTGCCAGGCCCTGATCGCCGACTATGGCCGCGTGCAAACCCTGGCGTGTGCACGGGCGCTGCTGGCCGAACTGCGTGCAGCCATGCTGGCAGGCGCGGCGATGGAAGAGGCTGCCACTTTGGCGTCCATCGTGGCCGAGGCAGGCGCACGGCTGCAAGCACAGTCTCGCTCGCATTTGAAGCCCGTGTTCAACCTGACGGGCACGGTGCTGCATACCAACCTGGGCCGCGCCTTGCTGCCGGATAGCGCCGTGCAGGCGGTGGTGCAGGCGCTGCAATGGCCGATGAATCTGGAATTCGACCTGGAAACGGGCAAGCGCGGCGACCGCGACGACCTGGTCGAGGAACTGCTGCGCGAATTGACGGGCGCCGAAGCGGCCACCGTGGTCAACAACAATGCGGCCGCCGTGCTGCTGATGCTCAACACCCTGGCGCAGGGTAAAGAGGTGATCGTCTCGCGCGGCGAGCTGGTGGAAATCGGCGGCGCCTTCCGCATTCCCGACGTGATGACGCGCGCCGGCGCCACCTTGCGCGAAGTGGGCAGCACCAACCGCACCCACCTGGCCGATTACGCCAACGGCATCAGCGAGCAGACGGCCTTGCTGATGAAGGTCCATTGCAGCAATTACGCGATTACCGGCTTTACCAAGAGCGTGGAACTCGATGCCCTGGTGCCGCTGGGGGCGCAGCATGCGATTCCTACCGCCGTGGACCTGGGCAGCGGCACCCTGGTCGACCTGGCGCAGTTCGGCTTGCCGCATGAAACCACGGTGCGTGAAACCATCGCCGCCGGCGCCGACCTGGTGACCTTCAGCGGCGACAAGCTGCTGGGCGGCCCGCAGTGCGGCGTGATCGTCGGCCGTGCCGACCTGATCGCGAAGATCAAGCGCAATCCATTAAAACGCGCATTAAGGGTCGGCAAGCTGACCCTGGCCGCCCTGGAACCGGTGCTGCAGCTGTACCGTGCACCGGACTTGCTGACCGAACGCCTGACGACTCTGCGCTTGCTGACGCGTCCCGCCGCCGCCATGCGCAGCCAGGCGCAGGAAATCGCGCCGCTGCTGCAGCAGGCTTTGGGTACAAATTATGTCGTCAGCGTGGAATCCATGCTGAGCCAGATCGGCAGCGGCGCCTTGCCCGTCGATCAGCTGCCCAGCTGCGGCCTGGCGATACGCAGCGCGCCCGGCTCGCGCCTGAGCAATCCATTGGGCGTGCTGGAACAGCGCTTGCGCTCCTTGCCGCAACCGGTCATCGGGCGCATCAGCCAGGATACGTTATGGCTCGATTTGCGCTGCCTGGAAGCGGCGCACATGCCTGCCTTCGTGCAGCAGCTCGGGCAGCTGCATCCATGATCGTCGGCACCGCAGGCCATATCGACCATGGCAAGACCACGCTCACGCGCGCACTGACGGGCGTGCATACGGACCGCCTGAAGGAAGAACAGGCGCGCGGCATTTCCATCGAACTCGGTTACGCCTATCTGCCGCTGCCAGACGGCACGGTGCTGGGCGTGATCGACGTGCCCGGCCACGAAAAATTCATCCGCACCATGGCCTCCGGCGTGACCGGCATCGACTTCGCCCTGCTGGTGGTGGCGGCCGATGACGGCATCATGCCGCAGACGCTGGAACACCTGGCCATTCTGCAGCTGCTGGGCGTGACGCGGGGCGCGGTGGCGCTGACCAAGATCGACCGCGCCGACGGCGCCCGCGTGGCGCAGGTGGAAGCCGATATCGAAGCGCTGCTCGACGGCACGCCGCTGGCCGGCAGCCCGATTTTCCCGACCGCCGCCAGCATGGAGGGCGACCCCGGCGTGGCCGCCTTGCTGGTGCATTTGACGCAAGTGTCGCGCAGCCTGCCGCAGCGCGATGAACGGCGCTTGTTCCGCCTGGGCGTGGACCGGGTGTTTACCCTGTCGGGGCAGGGCACCATCATCACGGGCACGGCGCTGGCCGGCATGGCGAAAGTTGGCGATACCCTGCAGCTGGCGCCGGGTGGCGCGCAGGCGCGGGTGCGCAGCATCCATGCGCAAAACCGTGCCGCCGATGCCGGCGTGGCGGGCCAGCGCCTGGCCTTGAACCTGGCCGGCATCGCCCGCGAACGCATCGAACGGGGCAACTGGATCGTCGCGCCCGAGCTGGCCTTGTGTTCGGAACGCATCGACGTGGAACTGACCCTGCTGCCCGATGCGGGCCTGCAACTGAAAGCCTGGTCGCCGCTGCATGTGCACCTGGGCGCGGCGCACCAGCTGGCACGCGCCGTGCCGCTCACTGGCGACAGCCTGTCGCCGGGGGAAACGGGCAGGGTGCAGCTGGTGTTCGACGCGCCCATGCATGCGGTGCCCGGCGACCGTTTCGTGGTGCGCAATGCGCAAGCGACGCAAACGGTGGGCGGCGGCGTTGTGCTCGATCCGTTCGGCCCCGCGCGCAAGCGGCGCAGCCCAGCGCGCCTGGCCTGGCTCGATGCGCTGGCGGCCTTTATTGCGCAGGGCGATTACGCGGCCTTGCTGGCGCAAAGCCCGCTGGGGTTGCGCGAGTCGCTGCTGGTGCGCCTGTCGCTGCTGCCGGCGTCCGCCATCGCGCTGCCGGATGATACGCGGCGCATCGCCTTGCGCGGCGGCGACGCCGTGCTGCTGGCGCCTGACGCCTGGGATGCGCTGCGCCAGCGCGTGCTGCTGGCGCTGGAAAACTTCCATGCGCGTGCGCCCGACGAGGCGGGGCCGGAACTGTGGCGCCTGAAGCGCATCGTCGACAGCGAGATGGAAGACGCGCTGTGGACTGGCCTGGTCGATGCGCTGCTGGCTGGTGGCGAGGTGCTGTCGCGCGGCGCCAGCCTGCACCTGCCCGGCCACAGTGTGGCCTTGACGCCGCAGGAAGTGCAAGTGGCGGAACCCATGCTGGCGGCGCTGGAGCAGGGACGTTTCGACCCGCCATGGACGCGCGACCTGGCGCGCGAATTCGGCCAGACCGAAGACGAAACGCGCCGGCTCTTGCGCAAGCTTGCCAAGGCAGGCCAGATCAGCCAGGTGGTGCACGACCTGTTTTATCATCCGGCGGCGCTGGCGGAACTGGCGCAACTGGCGCGTGAGCTGGCCGAAAAAGCAGCACTGGACGAGAGGCTGGAATCCGGCTCCGGCGCCGTGGGCGCAGCCGTGTTCCGCGACGCCAGCGGCCTGGGCCGCAAGCGGGCGATTCAGGTTTTGGAGTTTTTTGACCGGGTCGGTTATACTCGCCGTGTTGGCAATGGGCATTTATTGCGGCCGCATGCGCAGTGGTCGTATGGCAGCAGCCCCATCAATATCTAGCTCAGGCACCGCGGAAAGCACACTCATCCGGTGATGTGGCCGGGCTTCAAACCCGGTGGAGGGCGTCAGACGTTCTCCCGTAGGTTCGACTCCTACTGTTTTCCGCCAATCATTTCTTCACGCCGCTCTTCGATCGCTGGCAACGTTGGCCCGCCGCCACGCTGCGATCAAATAATGACCTTAGAAGCAACATTTCTTAACGGCAAAACTGAATCGGATGCTACCATCTGGCAGGTGGCAGAAGCAGGCTGGGCGCGGTGTCTGGCGGTCTGGCACGGTGACGCGACAGGCACGAGAAGGCGAGCATGAAGCAGGGACGAAGGGCATGGCTGGTGGCGGCGCTGCTGCTGATGGCGAATGCGGCTGCGGCGGCCGGGCTGCGCATCGTCGGCGAACAGCATCTGGCGCCATCGAGCATGATGGACGGCGACCAGATCGTGGGCCGCGAAACGGCCAAGGTGCGCGATATCATGGCGCGCGCCAGCATTACTTACAGCATGACGCTGCTGCCATGGAAGCGCGCGTATGCGCAGGCGCTGCGCGACGCCGATACCTGCGTGTTTTCCACCACCCGTACGCAGGAGCGCGAAGCGCTGTTCCACTGGATCGGCCCCCTCAACGAAGCCGAATGGGTTTTATACGGACTGGCAGGCCGGCGCCTGGTGCTGCGCACGCTCGATGATGCGCGCGGCTTGACGATAGGCACGGTGCTGGGCGATGCGCGCGAAGACTACTTGCGCCAGCGCGGCTTCGAGGTGGCGCCCGTGACGCAGGACTGGCTCAATCCGCAAAAGCTGCTGCTGGGACGCATCGACCTGTGGGCGGTCGGCAAGGCGGTCGGCAGCAAGCCGTTCGCCGGCAAGGATTGGGAGGCGCGGGTAGTGCCGCTGCTGACGTTCAACCGGGTGCAGACTTATCTGGCCTGTAACAAGCGCGTGCCCGAGGCGCAGCTGGCCGCCATGCAACGCGCCGTGCAAGCCATGCGCCGCGATGGCAGCATGGCGCGCCATGATAGCGCATACTGACGATCAGTTTCCCAGCCACAGGCGCACGCAGTTGCGTCCTTCGCGCTTGGCCTGATACAGCGCCTGGTCGGCGTGGCTGTAGGCCGTCTCGAACGCGGTGCCGGCACGGTTCCAGCTCAGTCCCACGCTGGCCGTGATGGCGCGCGAGATGGGCGCTGCATGGCGGTGGCGGGCGATGGTGTCGCATATCTGTTGCGCCACCTTCACGGCGTCGTCGCGCGAAGTGGTCGGCCAGACCACGGAAAATTCTTCTCCGCCGACCCGGCCGATGGCCGTTTGCTCGCCCAGCAAATGTTTCAGGCAATCGACCACGGCCTGGATCACGCCATCGCCGGCCGGATGGCCGAAATCGTCGTTGACTTGCTTGAACAGGTCGATGTCGAGCACGATCAGGGCCATGTCGCCCAGGGCCAATCGGCTTTGCGCATGTTCGATCACGGCACCGCGGTTCAGGGCGCCCGTCAGCGGATCGTGCGTGGCGCGGTATTCCAGCTGGCCGGCCAGCTCCTGCAATTGCCGGTTCAGCTGATTCATGTCGCGCTCGGCGCGGTCGCTGCGGCGTATCAGCCGGCGCGTTTCACGCATCAGGCGCTCATAGTGGAGTATCAGCTCGCCGAGCACGCGCCGCTGTTCCGCGCCGGGCGCGCTCACATCGGCATGCATGCTGCGGGCGGCCGCCAGCGCCGCCGCTTCCACGGTGAACAGGTCGGGTTCCAGGCTGGCCTCGGACATCGGTGTTCCCATGCCTTAGCTGCTGCGCACGGGATGGTCGCAGAAATCGAGCGCCGTGAAGTCGAGCTGCAATTCCTGGCCGAATTCCAGGATGGTGTCGTCGTCTTCGTCGTGGTACCAGTTCAGGCGCACGTGGTTGCCGTCGATGGCCGCCTGGTTCAGGATATCGAATAGGGTGAACAGCATCTTGGTGCTGGAGCTGTTGAAATAGGCCAGCGAGACATTGACGCTGATTTCCGCCTCGCGGCAGCTTTCCAGGTAGCTGCGCACGGCGGCGATCAGCGGGCCATAGAAGGCGGCGGCGTTTTCCGGATAGGACTCGCCCTTGATCGACAGGGTGTGCTGCTCGAAGCGGAAATCGATTTCGGGCGAACTCGGGGTCGCGGTGATGAACAGTGGTGACGGTAATTGCATATGCTTTCCTGAGTCGGCTCTTTCAAATGATGGCTTTGATGCAGAAGATGGTGCTGCCCGGTTCCTGCGCGTCCTGGGCGAATTCGAATTCCAGCGGTTCGCTGGCGTCGCGCGCCATGGTCAGGAAACCCAGGCCGGCGCCCTTGCTGTCGGTTGGGGTATCTTCGCGCAGGGCGCGCTTGTAGGCCAGGCGGATATCTTCCATGGTCATGGTGTGCAGCGGTTCGAGGCGCGTGCGGATTTTTGCCACGTTGTCGGTCGAGACGGGATTGGCGCACAACAGGAAAAAACTGTCGCCGCTGGTGCCGATGCAAAACGAACCGCGCCGCATCTGCTGGTCCAGCTGCGCATCGGGCGTCAGGCTGTCCGACGAGTAGTGCATGATGTTTTGCGACATCTCGATAAAGGAAGAAAAAATCCGCCGCCGCGTGGGACCGGCCGCACCGGCCGTATCGAGCCGGGCCTTGATGGTTTCGGAAATCGCGCTGACCACGTGCTGCGAAAAGTAGCCCACGTAAAAAAAGATGATATTGCGCTTGCGCGCCACATCCCAAAACTCGTTGAATTCTTCGTACAGCACGTCAGTGCTCCTGGCTGGCCGGTAACCGGCGTGATGTGGATGAAAGGCCTGAAGACGGGCTACAGGCGGCCTATAGGCGAAAACAGAAAAAGGTCAGGTCGTCGCGGCGCGGCTGCGCGCCTTGCCAGGCGGCGATGTCGTGCAGCAGCGCCGCCGCCACCTCGCTGGCAGGGGCAGCGCGGCGGGCCAGCAGTTGCTCGCGCATGCGCCGCTTGCCATAGGCGATGTCGCGGCTGCCGCCGATCTGGTCGAGCAAGCCATCGGTGGTGATGAACAGCAGGCTGCCCTGCGGCGTGTCGAGCGTCTCGTTGTGCCAGCAATAGCCGGCCGGCGTGTCGACATAACCGACGCCCATGCGCGCGCCGTCGATGGCGCGCACCGCATCGTCAGCTCCGTCGCCAGGCATGACCTGGTACAGCGTCAGTTTCGCCCCCGCGAAACGCAGGCTGGCGCTGGCCGTGTCATAGCATAAAAAGGCGCAATCCATGCCGTCGTTCGACCCGGTGGCGCTGCCATCCTGCCCCAGCAGGGTCTTGATGGCGCGGCTGACGGCGCCGATCAGGGCGGCCGGGTCATGCGGCCCCAGTTCGCGCAGGGCCTGGTTCAGCGCAGAGGAAGCGATCAGGGTCATGAAGGCGCCCGGCACGCCATGCCCGGTGCAGTCGGCGATGGCGGCAAACCAGCCGCCTGCATGGCGCTCGAAAAAATAGAAATCGCCGCCGACCACGTCGCGCGGCTGCCATTCCAGGTGGGCGTCGGGCAGGGTGGCGGACAGCTCAGCGCTTGATGTGCGCAGCAGGGCGCGCTGGATTACGCTGGCGTAATCGATGCTGTGCATGATCTGGCGGTTTTTCTCGGCCTGCATGGTGGCCACCACGTTCATCAGCTGCAAACCAAAACCCACGCCGGCCAGCGCGCCGTCTTCGGTGATGATGAAGCCATCGGCCAGCGCCTTTTCGCCCGCTTCCACGGCACGGAAGGTGAGGTCTTCGATGCTCATGGCGGCGTCGACGATCAGCGGTTCCTTGTCCATGAAGGCGATGCAGCTCTTCTTGCCATACACCTCGTGATAGAAGGGCTTGGACATCTGCGACATGAAGATATTGCGGCTGATCAAGCCGATCGGCCGCTGCTGTTCCGTCACGGGCAAGCTCATCATGTCGCGCCGTTCCGTGAACAGTTCCAGCACGTCGAAATTGCTGGCGTCGGCCTGCACCGACTCGGTGGCGATGCACAGGTCGGCCGCCACGGAAGAGCGATAACGGGGAAGATGCAGACGAGAGGCGTTGAACTCCACAGGCGGCTACCTTTACATGACGGTCGGTGCCCTGTTGCCGCTACTGCAATGCGACTGGCAAAAAGGCAATATCACCATGGTAGCCGCTGAATGTGACAGCTTGATTACCAGCCGCTGTAGAGTGTGTCAAAAACGCATGAAAGATGGATGCTTGGCAAGACTGGGCTTGCCGGATTGTGCATCTGTCTGTTCTTCAAACGTGGTCAGACCTTGCGTGGAGGAATTTTCTTTGCCGTGCAGTCGGCGCAGGTGCCGTACAGCGACAACGCATGTTCGTGCAGCACGAAACCGCGCTCGGCGGCGATTTCATTTTGGCGCAGCTCGATGCTTTCATCGACGAATTCATCGACCTTGCCACAGCCCGTGCACACCAGATGGTCGTGGTGCTGGCCTTCATTGAGTTCAAACACGGCGTGGCCCGATTCAAAGTGGCGGCGGAACAAAATGCCCGCTTCGGCAAACTGCATCAGCACGCGGTAGATGGTGGCCAGGCCCACGTCGATTTTTTCGGCCAGCAAGAGCTTATAGACATCGTCCGCACTCAGATGCTTGATCGACCCTTCCTGAAACAGCTGCAAGATCCGCAAGCGGGGGATGGTGACTTTCAAGCCTGAATCCCGCAGTTCCCTCAATATATCCATATCTCCAGTTCCTTTTATGATCGCCTATGCTTGGCAATATATTATATCGCAAATGATAATCATTACCATTCTCATTTGTTCTGTGTGGCGTAAATTTGTTGCCATAACTGGAAAGGCATAAGTGATATCGCTACACTGTGCAGTAACGACAAACAATGGGATAGATATGGACCGATTTGATGCGATGCGGATATTTACGCGCATTGTGGAACTGAACAGTTTTACGCAGGCGGCCCATGATCTGGGTTTTCCCAAGGCGACGGTGACGCATGCGATCAAGCAACTGGAAGCGCGGCTGCGCGTGCGGCTGCTGCACCGGACCACGCGCCAGGTGACGGCCACGCTCGATGGCGAAGCGTATTACCAGCGCTGCGTGCGCCTGCTGGCGGACCTGGAAGAGACGGAAAATGTGTTTTCGGCGGCCGTGCAGCAGCCGGCCGGGAAGTTGCGCATCGATATGCATAGCACCCTGGGCATGCATTTCGTGATGCCCGTGCTGGACCAGTTTTGCGCCCGCTATCCGCTGATCGAGCTGGAAATCGGCATGGGCGACCGCCTGGTCGATCTGGTGCGCGAAGGCGTCGATTGTGTCTTGCGGGTGGGGGTGTTGACGGACTCGTCCATGGTGGCGCGCCGGGTGGCGCTGCTGGAGCAAGTGACCTGCGCCAGTCCCGCCTACCTGGCTGCGCACGGCATGCCGCAGACGCTGGACGACTTGCAGGGCCACCGCGCCGTCAATTTCTTTTCCGCCCACACCGGCAAGCTGTGGCCCTTCGAATTCAAGGCTGATGGCCAGCTGCATAGCCTGGAATTGCCGGGCACCGTCTCGGTCAATAATGCCGATGCATATCACGCCTGCTGCCGCGCGGGCATGGGACTGATACAGGCGCCCCGTTATCACCTGGAGAAATCGATTGCTATTGGCGAACTGTGCGAGGTCTTGCCTGCCTTGCGTCCCGATCCCATTCCCGTTTCCGTGATGTACCCGCATCACCGGCAACTGTCGTCCCGGGTGCGCGTGTTTGCCGATTGGCTGGCCAGCCTGTTTGCCGGTGTGCATTGAGCCGCTTTTTGACTTAGGTAAAGGAAAAAATCCCTCTGTGATCGTCATCGGGCGCTATTTGATGTGGATCAAAGTTTTTGCTGCACTGCACTTTTAGACTGCACAGCGTTACTTAACGACAGAGAGAATGAAATGAACAAGTCCGCAACTGCAGCAGCACTCGTCCTGGCCGTCCTCGGCGCTTACGCCGGCAATGCAATGGCCGAGGAAAGCCCGTGGCTGGTCCGCGTCCGCGCCGTGCATATCGATCCGGCCGACAAGTCTGCTCCGATCGGCGGCGTGGGCGCATCCGACCGCTTGCATGTCAGCAGCAAGACGATTCCTGAAATCGATATCTCGTATTTCTTTACCCCTAATATCGCTGCCGAGCTGATCCTGACCTATCCGCAAAAACATGACGTCACGCTCGACGGCAACAAGATCGGCACCTTCAAACACTTGCCGCCTACCTTGTCCCTGCAATACCATTTCACGCCGGAAAAACAGTTCAGCCCTTACGTGGGGGCGGGCGTGAACTACACCACCATGTCGGGCGTCAATCTGCTGGACGGCGCCGGCCGCCTGGAGCACGACAGCTGGGGCCTTTCCTTGCAAGCGGGCGCTGACTACAAGTTCGACAAGAACTGGTCGCTGAACTTCGACGTCAAGAAAGTGCAGATCCGCAGCGATGTATTTATCTCGGGCGCCAAGGCCAGCGAAGTCAAGGTGGATCCATGGCTGATCGGCGTGGGCGTGGGTTACCGCTTCTAAGCAATTCTCGCTGTGATGGAATCCGGCTCACGCAGCCGGATTTTTTTCGCCTATTTGTTTTACCTCCGCATACAATTGCTGCCGTCGTGTCCATTGGCACTTTTACATGCATTTCCCTTTTGATGATGCCTGAACTGCAGTCCCTGATGCAATATCTGCTGGCCATTACGCCCGCGTTTCTCGTCTGCGCTGCCTTGCTGCTGGCCGTGCCGCGCCAGTTGCCGCTGTTGCGGGTGCTGGTGCACATCCTCTTCTTTGTGCTGGCGCGCGATGCGATGACAGTCCATGGTTACTGGCAGGTGGCGGCCGGCGGCTTGCGCTTTACGGCGCCGCCCATGATCTTGCTGGCCTTGGGCGCCCTGTCGCTGGGGCTGATGGCTGGAATTTGCAGCCTGGAAAAAGAGATGCGTGCCGGCATCCGTTGGGCAGGGAAGGGCTGCGCCAGCTCTGCCGCCTGGGGCCTGGCCGGCGCAGCGCTGGTGGCGGTGTTGGCCATGATGTTGAAAGCGCTGGCCGGCGTGCCATCCTTGCCACCCGTCGGCACCTCTTTGTTGCCGCTGTTGCTGGTGTTTTCATTGGCCGCCAACTGTTATGAAGAACTGCTGTTTCGCGGTTTGCTGCAGCAGCAGTTACAGGAACACATGCCGGCCGTGCGCGCGGCGCTGGTGTCGGGCCTGCTGTTCGGCCTGTGCCACGCTTTCCTGGCCACTACCGTCACGCAGGTGGGCGCGCCCATCCTGGTGTTTACCGTGATCGAAGGCGTGGTGGCGGGACTGGTATATCGTCGTGCCGGCTTGCTGGGTGCGGCGCTGGCGCATGGCCTGGCGATCTTTGCGCTGGCGGCCGGCTGGGTGTAATACTGTGGGTTTTATTTTAGTCTGAAGCGAGAAAACCATGCCTCTGAGTTCTTACCTGAATACCCGTCCCGTGGTGGGCGAGCGCGTCTACCTGCACGGTACGGCGCAAGTGATCGGCGATGTACAGATCGCCGACGATTGCTCGATCTGGTGCAACAGCGTGCTGCGCGGCGACGTCAACCGCATCGTCATCGGCGAGGGCAGCAATGTGCAAGACTTTTCCATGGGCCACGTGTCGCACAAGAGCGCGTCCAAGCCCGAGGGTTCGCCCTTGACGATCGGCAAATACGTGACCATCGGCCATTCCGTGATCTTGCACGGCTGCACCATCGGCGACGAATGCCTGATCGGCATGGGCAGCATCGTGATGGATGATGTGGTGGTGGAGAAAAACGTGATGCTGGGCGCCGGCAGCCTGGTCTCGCCGGGCAAGGTGCTGGAAAGCGGCCATTTATACGTGGGCCGGCCGGCCGTGAAAGTACGCGCCCTGACGGAAGCCGAGATCGCCTACCTGCGTTATTCGGCCGAGCACTATGTGCGCGTCAAGAATAATTACCTGGCGGGCAAGGACGACGCCTGACGGCAGGCGCCGGTGTCCTTGGGCGGGGGATTAACCCTTGGGAGCGGCTGCCGGATCGGTATATTTGGCGAAGTTGGCGATATAGTCGTTGAAGTTATCGTTTAGCATGCGCTTGTATTGCTCGGTGAAAAAGGCGACGGCATCGTCTTTTTCCTGCTGCATCTTGACCGGGTCATTGGTCTTGCTGGCGATCAGGAACGCGTTGAAGCGGGCGGCGGCATACAGCAGCGAGGTGGCTACTTCATTCCCCGTGTTGTGCTCGCATTGCTGATTGGCCACGGCGATGATCTGGTCGGCCCGTTCCCAGAATTCGGGGCCCGTTCTTGGTGTGCTCATACGACTCCTCATGAAATTGCATGCCAGTCTACACAGCGGACCACGGGCTGTCCAGCCGCCAGGACGGGCCTCACGCCGTTCGCAGCAGTTGTTTCACGAGCTCATCAGGCGCCTGGCGGAAATCGAGCACGAGGCCGGCCTCGTCCGCCTGCAGCGGCTGCAAAGTCTGCAACTGGCTGTCCAGCAGGCTGGCCGGCATGAAATGCTGCCGCTCCTGCATGCGCTGCAGCAGTATCTCGCGCGGACCGTCGAGATGGGCGAAGCGCAGGCCAGGGTCACCCTCGCGCAAGAGGTCGCGGTAGGCGCGTTTCAGGGCGGAGCACGAGACGACCAGGCCTATGCCTTGCGCGCGAGCACGCGCGATGCGGTCGCGCAAGGCGGCCAGCCAGCCGGCCCGGTCGGCATCGGTCAGCGGCACGCCGGCCGCCATTTTGGCCACGTTTTCCGGCGGATGCAGTTCGTCGCCTTCCACATAGTCTACTTTCAGCCGGCTGGCCAGCAGGCTGCCGATGAAGCTCTTGCCGCAGCCGGATACGCCCATCACTACCCAGCGAGGCTCTGTTGCGCTCATGGCGAGGTGACGATGACGGTAACGCGGCGGTTTTCCGCCTGGCCCGCCTTGCTGGCGTTCGATGCCACCGGTTTGCTCATGCCCAGGCCGCGCACGACCATGTTATTGCGTGGAATGCCTGCCGAGATCATCGCGTCGGCCACCACGTTGGCACGCGCCAGCGACAGCTTGTTATTGAGCGCTTCAGCTCCTTCGCTATCCGTGTGGCCTTCCACGCGCAAGTGCGTGATGTTGACCTTGAGCAAGGCAGCGCTGATTTTCTGGATGCCGCTGCGGCTGGCGCTGGTCAGGCTGGAGGCGGCGAAGTCGAACAGCAGCTTGTCGGTAAAGCTCAGCTCCCAGCCTTCGTCCGTCTGATAAAAGCCTTGCTCCTTCAAGGTGGCGATCTGCGCAGCATTGAACGGCGATTTTACGGCTGGCGTGCTTTGGCAGGCCGCCAGCAGGCCCAGCATGAGCAGGCCCAGGAATCCAAGGCGCAGGCGCTTGACGATCAATTGCATGGTGAAACTCCTTTGGTCACGGTTAAATTTCGTTGTAGGGAAGGCGGGCCACTTCGCGCGTGCCGCGCTGTGCCTGCTTGGCCCGGTACATTGCTTCGTCGGCCGCGCCCACCAGCGAGGCAGAGTCGATGGCGTGATCGGGGAAGACGGCGACGCCGATGGTCAGCGACGTGACGATACTGTTGCCCGTCGGCAGGTCGATGGCTTGCGCCATGCCGGCGATGATGTTGTCGGCAATGTGCATGGCGTCGCTGCTGTGGCGCAAAGGCTTGAGCAGGATGGCGAATTCATCGCCGCCCAGCCGCGCCACCAGGTCGCCTTCACGCAACTGCTGCTTGATGCGCGCGGCGATGGTTACCAGCACCCGGTCGCCTGCAGCATGGCCATAGGTGTCATTGATGTACTTGAAGCGGTCGCTGTCGAGAAACAGCACGGCCACTTTGCCATTGCTGACGCGCGCTTCGCTGATGGCGCGCTCGAGCTCGGCTTCCATGAAGGAGCGGTTCGACAAGCCTGTCAGGCTGTCGTGGTTGGCGCGGTGCGACAGCGAGGCGTTTTCTTTTTGCAGATGGCTTTGCCATGCTTCCAGCTCGTCGAGCAGCGCGTTAAAGTCGTCATTGATCTGGTTGAGTTCGGCAATATTGGCGCTGGGCACGCGCAATTCGAACGAGCGCTCGCGCCGCACGCGATGGGCCGTCTCGGCCAGGTTGCGCAGCGGCGCCGTGATGTCGATTTCCATGCGGCGCGACATACGCACCGCCACGGCCAGGCTCAGTACCAGGCAGCCCAGCAGGCAGGACAGGCCGGTGAGCAGGAAGGGCAGCAGGCTGCGGCTGTGCGGCACCAGTTCGATGCTGCCGATCGCCTGTTCGTCATGGGTGATGGGAAACGCCAGCGACACGGGCAGCATCCAGCCCGTCAGGGCCCGTTCGATGTAGTAGCGCGTGCCATGTTCACCGCGTTCCCAGCGGGCCAGGATCTTGCCTTCCTTATCCTTGACCCAGGCCTGGTCAATGTCTTCATTGACGCCGATCAGGGCCAGCGCTTCCTTGGCCGCGATGGGGTCGCCAAACACCACGGCCGCTTCCACCGTATAGCTCATCGAGCGCGCCACCAGGCGCAAGTTCTGGTCCGAGTACACGCGCAGGGCCAGCAGCGCCACGGCCGTCAGGGTCAGGCCGGCGGCCAGCACGGCGATCAGCGAGATGCTCAGATGGGCGCGCCGCAGCACGCTGTCGAGCGTGGGCCGGGGTTTCTTGTTGTTGGTGATGGTCATGGCGAGGGGCCCTTGCGGCGGGCGATTTGCAGCGCGTTCGGATGCACGCGCAAGCCGCTGCGGGCGATGGCGTCGAGGTTGACGTCAAAGCCCAGCTGCGTTTCCACCAGGCGCAGGCAAAACATGGTGCCGACCAGGCAGGCCGTCCCCGGTTCGCTGACCGACAGGATGGGTTTGCCGATGATTTGTGCCAGCAATTGCTCACGTTCAACGTCGGGCAAGCTGCCCATATAAACCACATCGCATTCGGTGGCGGCGCCGACGGCGGTCTGGATCTTGAGCCGGACGCGCTGCCCCATGGCGGACGCAGGTGTATCGATAATGGCATTCTCCTGGCGCACGGCGCCTACCATGCAGACGCGCACTTCCGGCCGTGCCAGCGGCCAGCGCACATAGCTGATAATGCCGAACAATATCTGGGCAACATCGGCCGGGCGCCTCGCTTCGGCGCTGGCGGGAGTTCCTGGCATGGCACCTTGCGCTGCGCCTTGTGCCCATGCGGCATCGGTGCCGGCGGTGGCACAGGCCAGCAACAGGCAGCCGAGCAATAGCGGCAAGCGGCGCCAGGAACGGAAGAGGAAAGGCACGGCGATGTGTCTGGGTAAGTAGCTCGGGCGGCAAGCAACGTGGGATGGAAATGAATTAATTTTGTCGTGATGCTTGCATCATTATAAACATTAACCTTGTGGCTTGCATGGCGACTTACTCTTCCAGTGTTGCTTCCAGCAAATCGATTTCACGCAGCAGGCGCAAATGGATGGCGTCGTCCAGCTCCCCCGAGATGCGGCGGCGGAACAGTTCGTCGCGTTCGGCCGTCAGCGCTTCCAGGCGCAGCGCCCGCTCTGTCCTGGCCAGTTCCTGCATGCGGGCCGCTTCGTCATTGCTGCTTTCACCATACGCGAGGCGCCGCCGGTAGGCTTCGATCAGGCGATTCGCCGCTTCCGTGACGACTTGCTGCTTGCCTTCCGTCTTGATACCCGCACAGACTTTTTCCAGCCGCGCGATGGCTGCTTCAGCGGCGGCCGAGCGCGCATTGCGCTCTTCGCTGGAACGCCGGGCCGGCGGTGCGAATACCAGGCCCTTGGTCAGCAGGGGCAGGGTGATGCTGGCCAGCACCAGCGAGAGCAGGATCACGCCCATCGCCAGGAAAATGACCAGGTCGCGCGCGGGGAAGCGCGTGCCATCGGGCAAGAACAGGGGCAAGGTCAAAATGCCGGCCAGTGTCAGCGCGCCGCGCACGCCCGCAAACGAGGCCACCAGCAGCAGGCGCAGGCCGGGACGCACCAGTTGCTTGTCGTCCTTGCCTTGTTGCTTGCCGGCCAGTCTGTCTTTCTTGTTTTGCTTGAACAAGGTCAGTTTCATGGAAATGAAGACCCACAGGAAGCGCATGAAGGTCAGGCCCACGGTGATCGCCACCACGTACAAGGGCAGTTTCCAGGCGCTGCCGGCGCCCACTTCGATCGAAGCCGCCTGCAGGCTGCCTATGCTGGCTGGCAACTGTGCCCCCAGCATGACGAAGATGACGCCATTCAAGACCAGTTGTACCGTATCCCAGACCGCCTTGCGCTGGGTGCGCGTGGCGGCCAGTGGCCGGCCGATCAGGTCGGCGTAATGCATGGAAACACCGGCCGTGGCGGCCGCCAGGATGCCCGAACCATGGATTTGTTCGGCGCCCAGGTAGGCGGCGAACGGAATCAAAATGCTGATCAGGATTTGCAGGCCCGGTTCTTCGCCGACCTTGCTGACCAGCCATTTGTTGGCCAGGCCCACGCCCCAGGAAATGGCCAGGCCGATCAGGATGCCGCCGCCCGCTTCGCGGACAAAGCTCAGCGAGGCGGCGCCGATGGAAAAGCCGCCCGTCATCATGGCGGCCACGGCAAAGGTAAAGCAGACCAGGCCGGACGCGTCATTGAGCAGGGATTCGCCTTCCAGGATATGCATCAGGCGCGGCGGGATCGGATTGCCGGCGGCAATCGCCGAGACGGCCACCGGGTCGGTCGGCGACAGGATGGCGCCCAGCGCGAAGGCCACGGCCAGCGGCACGCTGGGAATCAGCCAGTCGATGAAAAAACCCATGCCCAGCACGGTAAACAGCACCAGGCCGATGGCCAGCATCAGGATCGAGCGCGCATCGCTGAAAAACGCCCCCTTGGGGATGCGCCAGCCATCGAGGAACAGCAGCGGCGGAATGAACAGCAAAAAGAAAATTTCGGGATCGAGCGGCAATTGCATGCCGAACAGGGCCAGTCCGGTGCCGCCGGCGATTTGCACCAGCGGCAGCGGCAGCCTGACCCAGCGCGTGCGGGCGACGAAGCCGCACAGGACGACGGTCAGGACCAGGACGAGAATAACGGTAACGGTATGCATGTGAAAGAGAGGACCAGGCTTGCTAAAAAGACGATTATAAAGCGCCGGGCCCGCCAGCCGTGGAAGCCTGCCGTGGAGAGGCCATCGGCAGGCTTGTCTTTGCGGACATGCAACAAGTCGCAATCGGTTAAGATGGCGGCATGCCACCGTCAGGCCGCATCGCGGGCATCGCCTCGCGCGGCCAGCCAGTTTTTGAATGGAATTGTCGTTTGATAAAGAAGATTGTCACCGGCCTGCTGCTGATGCTGGCCTTGTTGCTTGTTGCGGCGGGTCTCGTGGCCGCCTGGTACTGGCGTCCCGCCCTGGCGCCCGTCAACCCGCCGTCAGCCGATGCTTTTTCAGGACAGGTGGTCGAACAGGGGCGGATCCTGGCCGGCATCGGCAATTGCGCCGCCTGCCACACGGCCAAGGGCGGCGCCGATTATGCGGGCGGGCGCGGCATCACAACGCCGTTCGGCACGATTTACGCCGGCAATCTGACGCCCGATACGCAGACCGGCATCGGCCGCTGGTCGCTGGCGGCGTTCCAGCGGGCCATGCGCGAAGGCGTGCGCCGCGATGGCGAACACTTGTATCCGGTATTTCCGTACGCACACTTTTCGCTCGTCAACGAGGCCGACTTGACGGCCCTGTATGCTTATTTCATGACACGCCCGCCCGTGTATGCAGCGCCACAAGCCAATAGCCTGGCATTTCCGCTGAATTTGCGGGCCTTGCAGGCAGGCTGGAAGTTGCTGTACTTCAAGCCTGCCCCTTTTCAGACGAATCCTGCGCAGGGGTTGGACTGGAACCGGGGCCGCTACCTGGCCGAAGGGCTGGCCCATTGCGCCAGCTGCCACACGCCGCGCAATGCGCTGGGCGCCGAGATCGCCAGCTCCGCTTACCTGGGGCGCCCTGTAGCACACTGGTATGCCCCCGCCTTGACCAGCGCCAATACGGCGCCGCTACCGTGGACGGCGGACGAGCTGTACGCCTTCTTGCGCACGGGCGCCACTGCCTTGCACGGCGTGGCGGCCGGGCCCATGGCCCAGGTGGTGCAGGGTTTGCAAGGGGCCCCCGATAGCGATATCCGCGCATTGGCCGTGTACTTTGCCGACGTGTCCGGTGCGGCCCGCAGCAAGGTGGACGTGGAGAGCGTCGTGAAAGAGGGAATTGCACACTCGCAAAAAGTCAGCCTGGTCGACAATGACCGTGGCGCCAGCCTGTATGTGGCGGCCTGTGCCGCATGCCACTCGAACAGCGATGGCCGCCCCGTGGCGCTGCGCCCCGAACTGAGCCTGAACAGCGCCGTCAGCGCACCCGACCCCGCCAATCTGATCCAGGTGATCTTGCACGGATCACATCAGGCAGGATTGATGCCCGGTTTTGCACAGGCGCTGTCGGACGCCGACATCGCCCAGCTGGCCGCTTATCTGCGCCGCAGCCGCAGCCACCAGCCCGCGTGGCCGGAACTGGAAGCGGCCGTGGCGCGCCTGCGCGCCAGCAGTCATTGAATGGGAAACACCAACATGCATCAGATGACCGTCAATGGCCAGTCCCATAGCATCGATACCGATCCGCAAACGCCCTTGCTGTGGGTATTGCGCGATATCGTCAAATTGACTGGCACCAAGTTTGGCTGCGGCATCGGCCTGTGCGGCGCCTGCACCGTGCACGTGGATGGGCGCGCCGTGCGCGCGTGCATCACGCCGATTTCGTCCGTCGAAGCGTGCGCCATCACTACCATCGAAGGCTTGTCGCCCGATGGCAAACATCCCTTGCAGCAAGCGTGGATTGCCACGCAGGCGCCCCAGTGCGGTTATTGCCAGTCGGGCCAGATCATGCAGGCGGCTACCTTGCTGCGCGACTATCCGCAGCCCACCGATGCCAATATCGATGCCGTGATGAGCGGCAACCTGTGCCGTTGCATGGCGTATGTGCGCATCCGCAAGGCGATCAAGCTGGCCGCCGCCAGCATGCAGGAGGCGCCGCCCCATGCATGATGCCAAGCCTGTTTCGCCGGGCCGGCGCGGTTTCCTGATCGCGGCTAGCAGCGCTGGTTTTACGCTGGCCTTCTTGCGTGCCGACAGTTCCCTGGCAGATAGCAGGCTGGCGCCGGCCATGTCAAAGCAAGATGCTGCACCGCCGTTCGATCCCGGCATCTGGTTCCATCTCGATCACGACGGCGTCGTCACCGTGAATATCGCCAGGGCGGAAGTGGGCCAGCATATCGGCACGGCGCTGGCGCGCATCGTTGCCGAAGAGCTGGAAGCCGATTGGGACCAGGTGCGCCTGCATTACGTCGATAGCGATCCGCAGTGGGGCCCGATGGTGACGGCGGGCAGCCGTTCTGTGTGGCAAGATTTCGAGCCGCTCAGCCGTGCCGGCGCGGCCGGCCGCATCGCGCTGATCGAGGAGGGCGCCAGGCTGCTGCGTGTCCCTGTTGCCGCGTGCACGGCCAAACGGGGCATGGTGCATGGGCATGGGCGCGCCGTGTCGTATGGCGAGATCGTGCGCCGTGGCAAGCTGGCCCGCCACTACACGCCGGCGCAACTGCAGGCCATCACTTTGAAAACGCCGGCGCAGCGCAGCCTGGTCGGGCAGGGCGTGCCGGCGCTCGACATTCCCGCGAAAACGGATGGCTCGGCCATCTACGGCATCGATGCCCAGGTCGAGGGTTTGGTGTATGCACGGCCGAAGATACCGCCCACGCGCCACGGCGCCCGGGTGGTGTCCATCGACGACACGGCGGCCCGTAAAATCAAGGGCTATATCGGCGCTGCCGCCCTGAATGATCCCAGCAACACGGTGCCTGGCTGGGTCATGGTGTACGCCGACTCCTATGCGGCGGCCAGCCGCGCGGCCGAGCTGGTGCAGGTGAAATGGCGCGCTGGCGCGGCGGCGCATGTGTCGGAGCAAGACATTATCGCCTATGCCACCAAGCAACTCCACGATGCCAGCCTGGGCGCGCGGGTGGTCGATGACGAGGGTGTGGAGCAGGCATTCAAAAGCGCGGCGTCGACCCTGGAGCGCCATTACACCACCAGCACCGTGCTGCATTTTGAGCTGGAACCGGTCAATGCGCTGGTGCAGCAAATCGAGGGGGTATGGCATGTGCATGCGGGAAACCAGGCGCCATCGCTGATCCTGCCCGTGCTGGCGCAGGCATTGAAGGTGCCGGAAAACCGGATTGTTTTGCACGCTTATTTGCTGGGTGGTAACCTGGGGCGCCGCCTGAATGGCGATTATTGTGTGCCGGCCGCACTGGCGGCGCAGGCGCTGGGCCGCCCCGTCAAGATGATCTGCACGCGCGCCGACGATAGCCAGGTTGACTCGCCCCGTTCGCCATCCTTGCAGCATCTGCGTCTGGCTTTCGATGGCGCGGGCAAGGTGATTGCCATGCAGCATGAAGCCAGCGCCGGCTGGCCCGCGCAGGGAATGTGTCCCGCCTGGCTGGTCAAGGACCAGCAGGGCCACCCCTATGACCCATCCGCCATTGCCGGCGCCGACCACTGGTACACGGTGGGGGCGCAGCGCGTGCGGACCATTTCCAACGACCTGGCCAATAGCAGTTTCCGGCCCGGCTGGCTGCGTGCCACAGGGCCGGGCTGGACCAGCTGGGCGGTGGAAAGCTTCATGGACGAGGCGGCGCAGGCGGCCAAGGCTGATCCGCTCGATTTTCGTTTGTCGCTATTGCAGGGCACGGGGCGTAATGCCGGTGGCGCCGAGCGCCTGGCCCACGTGTTGCGGCGCGCGGCGGAAAAAGCCGGCTGGGGCGCGGCCATGCCTGCGGACACGGGCCTGGGCATCGCCGCCACGGCTGGCCAGGAACGCGATATGCCGACCTGGACGGCGTGCGTGGCCAGGCTCAGGGTGGACCGCAAGACGTGCATGGTGCAAGTCGAAAAGCTGACCCTGGTGATCGATGCGGGCTTGATTATCGATCCCGATGGCGCGCTGGCGCAGGCGGAAGGCGGCGCCTTGCTGGGCCTGAGCATGGCGCTGCATGAAGGCACGGCCTTCGTCAACGGCGCAGTGAAGGATGGCAACCTGAATTCCTACTTGCCCTTGCGCATGGCCGACGTGCCGGAACTGGACATCGAATTTGTCAGCAGCTGCTACCCGCCGACGGGCCTGGGCGAGCCACCCGTCACGGTGGTCGCGCCCGCCATCGGCAATGCGATCTTTGCCGCCGTGGCGGCGCGCGTGCGGCATTTGCCGATACGGCCCGAAGCGGTCTTGAAGGCGCTGGACCGGCATGGCGCCGTGTGATCAGCTTGATCACACTGTTGGCGGCATGCCATGCGCGAGCGGGCGCAGGCTGGTACACTCAAGGCTGCCGCCTGGCATCGCATGGCGTAGTTTGATACTGTGCCCGGTTCGGCCTAACCAGCTCGATTGTGGAGGCAGACATGCAAGAACAATTTGTCAGCATCACGGCGGATGAACTGCAACTCGATGGCGTCCTCGTCATACCTGAACGGGCGGTCGGCATCGTGCTGTTTGCCCATGGCGCCAGCGCCGGTAGCGGCGGCGATTACCTGAACGCCAGCACCCAGGCCACTTCGCAGGATTTCTTGCGCGCAGGCATCGCGACCCTGCGCTTCGACCAGGGCGATGTGGCGCCAGCAGGCGGCAGCAACGGCCATGCCTACTTTGTCCATAGCGACATCGTGTTGCTGGCGCGCCAGCTGGAAAAAGCCTTGCGCTGGCTACAGGTGGACGTTTCCACGCGACATTTACCGTGCGGCTTGTACGGCGACGGCGTCAGTGCCGCCGTGGTGATGCAGCTGGCGGCATGGAGCGGCAGCCAGGTCGCCGCGCTGGCCGTCTGCGATGGGCAGATGGGCATGGCAGGCAAGACCACGCTGGAAAATGTGCGCGTGCCCTCGCTGCTGATGGTGGGCGGCCACGACCCCGATGTGCTGGGCTTGAACCGCATGGCGTTTGCCACCTTGCACTGCGACAAGCAACTGGAACAGATCGCCGCACCGGGGGGCCTGGACGCCCGCCACCAGGCCGCCTTGCTGGCCACCGACTGGTACACCCATCATTTCAATGGGCATGCCAGTACGGTGCAGTAGTGTGACCAGGGTCAGCGCAGATTGCGGGCATGGAAGCGCAGGTGCTCTTTCATGAAACTGGCGATAAAGTAATAGCCATGGTCGTAGCCGGCATGGCGGCGCAGTTGCAAGGGCTGGCCGGCATCGTGGCAGGCTGCTTCGAATACTTCGGGCAATAGCTGCTCGGGCAGGAATTTGTCGGCCAGGCCCTGGTCGATCAATATGCCCTGGGGAAACAACGCTGGCTTGCCTTGCTGGCTGCGCACCAGCGCGCTGGCGTCGTAGTGCTGCCAGCTGCTTTCGTCGGCGCCCAGATAGCCCGTGAATGCCTTCTTGCCCCATGGACACTGCGATGGCGCGGCGATCGGCGCGAAGGCCGACACGGAACGGAACAGTTGCGGATTGCGCAAGGCCAGTACCAGCGCGCCATGGCCGCCCATCGAGTGGCCAAAAATGCCGGTGCGCTGCGGATCGATGCCCAGTTCCTGCACCAGCAAGTTGCGCAATTCCAGGATATAGCTATACATGCGGTAGTGGCTGCTCCATGGCGCTTCGGTGGCATCGACATAAAAGCCGGCGCCCACGCCAAAATCCCAGGCATCGCTGTCACCGGCGATATTGGCGCCACGGGGGCTGGTGTCGGGCGCGATCAGGATCAGGCCTTCTTCGGCCGCCACGCGCTGGGCGCCGCCCTTGATCATGAAGGTTTCTTCGGTGCAGGTCAGGCCGGCCAGGTAAAACAGGGCAGGGTGTTTCTGAGCGGCATCGGCAGCATGTGCGCCAGCCGGAATAAACACGGAAAAACGCATCGGCAAGCCGATCGCTTGCGCGTCGTGGCGGTAAAAACGTTGTACGCCGCCAAAGCAGGCGTGCTCACTCAACAGTTCCAGCATGAATTCTCCTTGTTAATCCCACAGTATAGCCAGAGTGGCATCGCGCAGCATGCCGGCATCATAAATTATGATCGACATTTATTGTAAAAATCCTGTATGCTACAAACATGATGACTGTCATCTATTGTGTATCATCTAACCACCGGAGATCAATCATGCAATACAGTACATTCGGCCGCCGCACGGGCCTGCGCGTTTCGCAACTGGCTTTGGGCACGGGCAATTTCGGCACGGGCTGGGGCTATGGCTCGGAGCGCGCAGAGGCCAAGGCCGTGTTTGACGGCTATGTGGCGGCGGGCGGTAATTTCATCGACACGGCCGACACCTATCAGGTGGGCCAGTCGGAACAGCTGGTGGGCGAGTTCATTGCCGCCGAGCGCGATCATTTTGTGCTGGCCAGTAAATACACGCTGGGTGGCGCGCCCAATGGCGGCCTGTCCCGCACCGGCAATAGCCGCAAGAACATGATCCAGTCCGTCGAAGCGAGCCTGAAACGCTTGAAGACGGACCGCATCGACCTGTACTGGGCGCATTTCAGCGATGGCGTGACGCCCATCGATGAAATCATGCGCGCGTTTGACGACCTGGTGCGTTCCGGAAAAATCCTGTACGCGGGCCTGTCGAACTTTCCCGCCTGGCGCATCGCCCGCGCCGAGCTGCTGGCCGAGTTGCGCGGCTGGGCTCCATTGATCGCCCTCCAGACCGAATACAGCCTGGTCGAGCGCAGCGCCGACCGGGAACTGCTGCCGATGGCCGAGGCGCTGGGCCTGGGCGCGGCCCTGTGGTCGCCACTGGGTGGCGGACTGTTGACCGGCAAATATCGCGACAGCAAGGAGGGCCGCCTGACGGGCCTGGGCGGGGTGCTGGTGCATACCGAAAAAAGCGCGCGTGAAACGGCCATCCTCGATGCCGTGCTGGCCATCGCTGCCGAACTGGGCGTTGCGCCCGGTGAAATCGCCATCGCCTGGCTATTGGCCAGGGCGGCGCGCTCGTCGACGGCGCTGGTGCCGATCCTCGGTTCGCGTACGCGGGTCCAGCTCGACGCCACCCTGGGTGCTGTGCAATTGAACCTGACGCCAGAACAGCTGCAGCGGCTGGACACCGCCAGCGCCATCGCCCTCGGTGCGCCATTCGAGGCGACCGCCAATAGCGCGCGCAATATCACGGGCGGGCAGGGGGCCTTGCTGCGGGCGCCATTCGTGCCTGTCGCCTAGCACTTTTTACCACTTGCAGCCGCTGTCGCCGGCGGCGCCCTTGAGCAGGAACGGGATTTTCGCCAGGCCCTCGAACCTGACGTTGCCGATCTGCGGCTTGTAATCGTTATCGCATTTGGGGCGGGCGGCGCGGGCGATGGCGAAAGCCGCCTTGTCATTGCTCGTCAGTTGCGGCGCGTCCAGGCTGACAGGCTTGCTGTCGCGCGCGGCATCCCTGGCCTGGCGTTTCAGTGCATCGAGATCGAGTGCGCCGGCGGCAGGGGCTGGTGCCGCATCTGGCGGGGTATCGGCGATAGCTGCTGGTGGCGAAATGGCTTGCGGCACAGGCCGTGCCGGACGCTGAAGTCTGGTTTCGATGCTCAACACGGCTGGGGTAGCCTGGGTCTTTGCCGCCACCGATGTCGGGTAAAAACGCAAGGTCGTCACAGCTTGCGGGGCGAATGGCGGTGGCACGCTGCGCTGGCTGGCCAATTGCCACAGCACCAATCCATGCACCAGCATGATCGCCGTGATGGCGGGGACTTGCCTGCGCGGCAGCGTTGTCATGCGTTCAGCAAGGCCGCGACGGCAGGCAGGATGGCTTGCGCCGGCGCTTCAGTTTTAAAGGCCAGCAAATGATCGGCGCGTGTCTTGCCCAGGTTGATGGCGGCCACGGGCTTGCCCGTTTCGGCCGCCAGCCGGCACAGGCGAAAGCTCGAATACACCATCACGGACGAGCCGATCACCAGCAGTGCGCTGGCTTGCTCCATCTTGCGCTGGGCTTCGGCCGCACATGCCTGCGGCACGCCATCGCCGAAAAACACCACGTCCGGTTTCAGCACGCCGCCGCATTGCGGGCAGTGCGGAACCTGGAACGCGGCCAGTTGCGACGGTTCCAGCAGGGCGTCGCCATCGGGCGCCGGCGTGGCGATCGCGCCCGCCATGTGCGGGTTGCCTTGTTCCAGCATATCCTGGATCAAGCGGCGCGTATAACTGGCATGGCAAGCCAGGCAGACCACGCCATGTATGCTGCCGTGCAATTCGGTCACGCCTTCGCTGCCCGCCTGCTGGTGCAAGCCATCCACGTTTTGTGTAATCAGGCTACCGACGTGGCCTTGCTGCGCCAGCTGGGCCAGGGCCAGGTGGCCCGCATTGGGCAGCGCCCGCGACAATAGTGGCCAACCCACCATGCTGCGCGCCCAGTAGCGGCGGCGCACGGCTTCCTGGCGGCGAAACTCGGGCCCCTGCACGGGAGCATTGCCGCGCCGCACGCCATCGGCGTCGCGGTAATCGGGAATGCCGGACGCCGTGCTGATGCCGGCCCCCGTCAGCAGCAGCACGTCCGGGTGGCGCAACAGGAATCGTGCCACCTGTTCGGCCGCCTGTTGCTCCCTAGCGGGCTGTTGGCTGAAAAGGGAAGAAGTTTGCATGATGCGCCATACTAACCGAAGCATGGCGCCGGTGTCTGCTGGTCTTGCCCGGAAGGCTATTCCAGCTTCATGCCGAAGCGTTGCAAGCGTGGTTGCCAATGGTCCTGGATATTGGCCGAGACGAGGATGCGTTCGGCCTTGCCGATCAGTAGTTCGCGTGGAACGAAGCCGAAGTAGCGCGAATCGGCGCTATTGTCGCGGTTATCGCCCAGCATCAGGTAATGATCGGCCGGCACGGTGACGGGGCCAAAGCTGCGCAGGGCCGGCAGTTGCGCCAGGACCTGGATGCGATGCGCATGGCCATCGTTGCCGCTGTTGCCAGTACTGCTTTCACTGATGTGCTGCGCCGTCAACTGACCGACGTGGTCGACGGTTTCCGGCACGCTATCGAGCGTGGTGTACTGGGCGGGCTGGCCATTGATGGTCAAGCGTTCATCGCGCATTTCCAGGGTATCGCCAGGCAGGGCAATGACGCGCTTGATCAGCCGCGTGCCATCCTTGGGCGAAAAGAAGGTGACGATGTCGCCCCGTTCCGGTTCACCGAGGCGTTGCAGCACGATATTGGTCAGCGGTACTTTCAAGTTGAACGCGAGGCGGTTGACGAACACCACGTCGCCTTCCAGCAAGTTCGGCCGCATGGAGCCGGAAGGGATGGGGTTCCAGTCCGCCACGGCCGTGCGGAATACGCCGAACAGCAGTAAAAACATTAAAAAGCCCTTGTTGGCCCGCATCCATGGTTTCATCGTGTCTCGCTCTGGGCCTGTGCCCGTGATCGTTGGGAATGCGCGTCGTATGACTGCTTATTCGCGCAATAGCAACAATGCAGCGTGAGACTGAAGCCTGTCTTAAACAGTCGACGTAAAAGCGGCACCGGAATACGGAAGCACTGGCATGTGTTGCATGCCAGCGTCAACATGTTTTTTTAGCGGCGCCGGCACGGTGATTGCGTGTCGTCTTTCTTGTTGACTCGCCTGGATAATTGCCTACCGCCCAGTTCTTCCCACAGCTCGCCCAGTGCTACCAGCAAGCCGCCCGCGACCAAGGGAAGGGCGACCAGCCACGGCGTACCCGCTAGCCAAGGCCCCAGCAGTATCGCCGAGAAGATGGCGACGGCGAGCAAACCCCACCAGAAGCGCCGTGGATGCCTGAGGGTGAAAAGTTGCCGAAGTACATGTATATCTTCGTTCATAAGTCCTCCTTGGACAACATACGGTACAGCCGGGCGGCAAGGATGCTGCTGGCAGCGATGACGAAGCAGCCGTCGAGAAAAAACAGCACCATGCCGATCAGATGCATGCCCTGTGCCAGGTAAACAGGTAAGTCGTGCGCTTCCACCCATTGCGTCATCCATGCTAGCACGATGGCGGCGGCAAAAATCACGATGGCCAGTGCAAGCATCAGCAGCACATGTTCAAACAGGCGGTTGCGCAGTTTAATATTGGACTCTGCAAGCTGTAAAAGATTCAAAAAATTTGAATACGCACTAAGCTTGACGGTATCAGTCCAATCGTCTGCTGCCTTGCGCTGGCATAAAGTCGCGCGCCCTGAATGAAAAAGAGCGTTTATGCCAGGAAAACCCTCGGTTTTAATCAGATATCGCGTTTTTCATTGCGTCGTTCGAAGTACAGCAAGTCCGACCATTCTTGCTGGAAAAGCATGGCTTTTTCTGCCCGGCCATATTGATTGAATCCATTGCGCTGCATGACGGCGATGGAACCCAGGTTTTGTGGTTGTATCGTCGTTTCCAGCCGCCACAGGTCCAGCTTGCCAAACGCTTCTTCCAGCAACAGCGCCACGATGCGCGTGGCGAAGCCGCGCCCGCCAAATTTCTCGCCGACGCGGTAGCCCAGCTGGGCCTTGTTGAAGTAGGGGCGCGTGACGGCCGTCAGGTTGACGCGCCCGACGATCTGCCCGTCCAGTTTCGCCAGGTATTGGTGCGAGATATCTTGCTGGCGTTCGCGCTGGGCCTGCTCGATGATGGCGGCGATGGCGTCCAGGCTGTAATACGAGGGCGTGCGGGCGGCGACCCAGGTTTCAAAATAAGCACGGTTCTCAAGCTCGAAAGCCAGCAATGCATGGATGTCGGCGCTGGCGAGCGGGTACAGCTGGATGTGGCTGAAGTCTGGCATGGGGGCGCGTTAAAATGAGTTGCGCCATTATAATCAGGCGGCGCATTTTTCCGCGCACCGACACCCCTCATGAAGGAAGCATATGCTGTCTCATATTTTTATCGGCACCAACGATTTTCCACGCGCTTACCTTCTTTATACGGCGCTGATGCACGAACTGGAGTTGACCGAGAAATTCCACCATCCGGCCAAGCCGATCGCGGGCTGGATGGCGAAGGACGCGCCGCAACCGTTGTTCGTATTGAGCGCCCCCTACGACGGTCTGCCGGCAGCGCCCGGCAATGGACAGATGGTTGCCTTCCTGGCCGGCAGCCGCGCGCAAGTGGACCGCTGCTACGCCGCCGTGCTGGCGCAGGGCGCGGTCTGTGAAGGCCCGCCAGGACTGCGGCCGCATTACCACGCCAATTATTATGGCGCCTATTTCCGCGATAGTGATGGCAACAAGCTGTGCGTCTGCTGCCACCGCGAAGAATAGTGCAGTCTTAAGCCCTGGGCTGTGCTTCAGTCCAGTTCAAAAAAAGTGATAAGCCTGGCTGGCGACATGGCGGGCTAAGGTGTTGTACATGGATTACCTGGCAAAATACAGCGCATGCAGATGTTCCAGGTCCACCTCGGACGCTGGCTGCGAGAGCGCCACCTTACCACTTTGCATCAGGTAGACATGGTCGGCCACGCCCACGGCGCGCGCCGTATTCTGTTCGACCAGGATGATGGTGCGCGCGCCATCCTTCAGCCGTGCGAGGATCTCGAACAGCTCGTTGACCACCAGCGGCGCCAGGCCCAGCGACGGCTCGTCGATGATCAACAGCGATGGATCGGACATCAAGCCGCGCGCCATGGCCAGCATCTGCGCTTCGCCGCCCGACAGCGAGCCGGCCAGCTGGCGCCGCCGCTCGTGCAGGCGGGGGAACATGGCCCAGGCTTCTTCCAGGCGGCGCGGCATGTGCCTGCGGTGCTCCTTCGGGAAAGCGCCCATGATCAGGTTTTCTTCCACGCTCATGTCGCGGAAAACCATGCGCCCCTCGGGGATCATGGTCACGCCCGTGTCGCCCATCTTCCAGGTGGGCGTGCCATTGAGAACCTGGCCATCGAGGACGATCCGCCCCGCGCCAGCTGGCAGCAAGCCCATGATGGCGCGCAGCAGGGTCGTCTTGCCGGCGCCATTCGGGCCGATGATGGTAGTGAGCTTGCCCTTTTCGATGTTCAGCGAGAGATCCCACAGCACGTTGATGGCGCCGTAGCCGGCGCGCAGATTCTCTATTTTAAGCATGGGCTGCTCCCGTATAGCTCTGGATGACGGCCGGATCGCGGAAGACGGTGTCCGGCGCGCCATCGGCGATCAACTGGCCAAAATTGAGCACCGCCACGCGCTGGCACAGATTGCTGATGGTGTCGATGTCATGCTCGATCATCACGATGCCCACGCCGAACTGCGCATGCAAGTCTTTCAGCATGCCCATGAAGCGGCGCTTGCCATTCGTTTCCAGGCCGGCCAGCACTTCATCGAGCAGCAGCAGTTTTGGATTCGTGGCCAGCGCCTTCGCCACTTCCAGCGCTTTTAACTCTGTCAGCGCCAGTTCGCTGGCCGCATCGCGTCCGGCCTTGCCGGCCAGGCTGGTGAAGTCCAGTATTTCATCGATCTTGCGCATGTCGACCTTGCCCGTGCCGAAACGCTGCGCCACGACCAGGTTTTCGCGCACCGTCAATTCATGCATCGGCTGCGGGATCTGGAAGGTGCGGCCTAGCCCCAGGCGCGCGCGCTGGTACATGGGCGTGGCCATGATGTTGCGCCCCTCGAAGCGGATGGCGCCGCCGGTGGGGCGCACCAGGCCGGAAATCGCGTTGAACAGGGTGGTCTTGCCGGCGCCATTGGCGCCCACCAGGCCGATCACGTCGTGGCTGCCCACGTTCAGGGTGACGCGGTCCACCGCCGTCAGGCCGCCGAAGCGCACCGAGACATTATCGAGTTCAAGCATGTGTTTTCTCCTTCCCTGTGCGCTTCAACAGTTTGCGCAGCAGCGGCAGCAAGCCGTTCGGACTGAACACGATCATCGCCACCAGCAATACTCCCAGCACCAGCTGGTGGCCGGTGGGAATCAGCGACTTGAAGATCAATTGATCGACCAGGTACACCACCACCGCGCCCAGCACCGGGCCGAGAATGGTGCGGTAGCCGCCAAAGATGGCCGCCACGATGGGCAAGGTCACCCACAGGCTGCTGAAGGCGTAATCGGGCTCCAGGAAGTTGATGTAGTGGGCGTTGAAGGCGCCGAACAGGCCCGCCATGAAAGCCGACACCAGCAGCATCATGCCCTTTAATAAGGTACTGTTGACGCCCACCACGCGGGTCGCGTCTTCGCTGTCGTGCATGGCGCGCAGGGCGATGCCGTAATGGCTGGAGCGTATGCGGCTGTAGGCAAACGCGCACGCCACGACCAATGTCAGCACCACCAGGTAGGCGCCCGTCTTGCTGGCCAGGTCGAAGCCGAAGACGGTGGGCAGGGCAGGGATATTGTTCACGCCACCGGCGCCGCCCGTGACGGCGCTCCATTCGGTGGCCAGGATGCGGAAGATATGGGCGTAAGCCAAAATGGCCAGCGCAAAATACGGTCCGCGCAGGCGCAGCACGGGCAGCATGATGATGGCGGCCACCGCGGCGCCCACGCCGCCCAGCAGCATCGCGGCAAACACGGGCAGGCCCAGTTTCACGCTTAGCAAGGCTGACACGTAAGCGCCCACGCCAAAGAACGCCGCATGGCCGAAGCTGACCATGCCGCCCAGGTTGCCCAGCAGGGCCCACGACAGCGCCACGCCGCCGATGATCAGGGCCGCCACCACCATGCTCATCACGTACTGGTTGCCGCCCAGGGCCAGCGGCACGGCGAGGTAGGCGGCCAGCAGCAGGATAATGGAAAGGATCGTTGAACGCTTCATCCGCGCCTCCGCTGTGCGCCGAACAAGCCGTTCGGCATGATGAACAGGACCAGCAGGAACAGCACCATGCCCGACAATTCCTGTAGCGCCGAACTGGCCAGCGTGACGGTCAGCGCCTCGGCCACGCCCAGCAGCACGGCGGCCAGCAGCACGCCCGGTATCGAGCCGATGCCGGCCAATACGGTGATGATGAAAGCCTTGACCGTCAGCGCGCCGCCATAGGCTGGCTGGATCACGCCATAGCTGAACAGGGCCACGCCCGCAAACGCGGCCAGGATGCCGGCCACCAGGAACGACACCAGTTCCGTGCGGCCCGGATCGATGCCCATCAGCTTGGCCGCGTCGCGGTTGCTGGAGACGGCCCGCACGGCGCGGCCATACCAGCTGGTCGACAGCCAGCGCCACAGGGCCGCCATCAGCACCAGGCTGACGCCGAAGAAAATGACTTCGCTGCGCATGCTGAAGAAGGGGCCGATCTCGATGCCTTCCTGCAGCCAGCTCGACGACGTCGAGCGGATGTCGGCCTTCCATATCAGCAGGATGGCGTTGGTAAGGATGACGCCGATGCCGTAGGTGAGGATCAGCGAATTGATTTCGCGGTCTTGCTTGATGCGGCTGACGATGGCGTACACGCCGACCGATGCCAGGCTGACGATCACCAGCGCGATGGGAATGGCGAACATCGGCCCCAGGCCCAGGCCGGACTCCACGCTGTAGGCGATGTAGGCGGCCAGCAGCACCAGTTCGCCGTGCGCCAGGTTGATCACTTTCATGGTGCCGAACACCAGCGCCAGGCCAAGCGCGATCAGGGCGTAGGAACCGCCCTGCAGCAGGCCCGAATACAGGGCTTGCAGGATTAATTCTGTCATGTCGTTATCCCGTCAGGCAGCCCGGCACAGCATTTGCCAAGCCTGGGGCCACCGTTGATCGAAATGCGCCCAAGGTGGGCGTACACGTGTACTTACAACGCCTGACAAAACCGTAGCGAGCGGAAGGGAGTTGTGGCTAAGAAGCGCAACTGTACGAAGGTACAGTGAGCATCGCAGGCCGCAAATACCGACGCGCAGTAGGTTTTGACAGGTGTTCTTGGGCTTACCAGGGCACGGCCGGATAGATCAGTTTGCCGGTGGCGTTTTCCTTCGGCCAGACGATCACCACTTTCTTGTCCTGGTGCTGCGCCATGCGGTGCACGAAGTTCTGGTTGTCGCCATTGGCGGCGAACTGCACCCGGCCGATCAGGGTTTCGCGGTCCGTCTTGCGCATTTCCTCGGCCACGCCGCCCTTTTTAATCGTGCCCTTGTCGGCCGCGCGCGCGATCGCTTCAAACAGCAGCATCGATTGCACATAACCGAACTGGCCCAGGTAGTCGGGCTCCTTCTTGTACAACTGGCGGTAGGTGTCGCTGAAAGCCTTGCCGTCGGCCGTCTTGAATTCGGTAGGGAAGGGCAGCAGCGCCGTGCCGAAGACATTCGGCATCAGCTCGGGGAAGTCGGCCGCCATCTTCGGCGTGGCCAGCGACCAGACGCCGACCATCGCCTTGACCTTCGGTTTCAGCACGCGCGCGGCGCGGATGATGCCCACATAATCGTTTTCATAGCCGACCATGGCGACCACTTCGGATTTATCCTGCAGCTTGATCTTGTTGATGATGGGCTTGAAGTCCGTGATGGCCGGGTCGAACGAGTGGGTGGTCACTTTCACGCCCCTAGCGGCCAGGGCCTTTTCCACATCCCTGGCCAGGCCGGTGGTGGCGTCCTTGGTGGAATAGACGATGGAGACGGATTTGGCGCCCACATCCTGCAGCAATCCCAGCATGGCTTTTTCGTAGCCGGCCGTATTATTAATGCGGAAAAAATTCTTGCGCCCGCTGGCCACCAGGCTGTCGTCCACGCCGCCCGAGGTGATGTAGACCAGGCCCAGTTTGTTGGCCGTGTCGGAGGCGGGCGAGATGTTGTTCGAGCCGTAGCCGCCCGTGATGGCGACTACGCCCTGGCTGGCCAGCTTTTCCACGGCTGCAATCGCCTTGGCCGGCGCCGATTCGTCGTCGACGGTGACGATCCTGATCTTGTGCTTGCCGTTAGTCTTGTTGAACACGTCGGCAGCGACCATGATCCCTTCCTGCATGCCGGCGCCGACGCGCGCCAGGTTGCCGGTCAGGGGAATTTCGGCGCCGACCAGGAATTCCTCGGCGCTGGCCTGGGGTAGCCATGCGCTGGCAATGACTGCGGCCAGGGTGATGCGTGTCAGTGTGTGCTTCATCTTGTCTCCTCCCGTGATATGCGCCGGCGCCAGGATGGGCGCCGGCAAAGCAACCCGCTATATTTTTATTGTCGGGTCTCTTGCTGCAAGGGCAACTGCGCCATCTGCCGCAGCTGTCCTTTCAAAATCTTGCCGGTGGCCGCCGCCGGCAGCGCCTCCATGACGATGATGGTCGACGGGCATTTGTACGGCGACAGCGTCTGCGCCAGGTAGTCGTGCAAGGCGCCCACTGTCGCTGGCTGGCGCGGGTCCAGCTCCACATAGGCGATCACCTCCTCGTTGCCATCGGCCACGCTGCGGCCCACTACTGCCGACTGCACCACGGACGGATGGGCGTTCAGCGCCGTTTCCACTTCCAGCGGATAGACATTGAAGCCGGAACGGATGATCAGCTCCTTGGTGCGTCCGACGATGAACAGCGCGCCATCCGCACCCTGGCGCGCCATGTCGCCCGTATTCAACCAGCCGCCTTCGCGCATGGTGGCCGCCGTCATGGCCGGTTCGCGGTAATAGCCGGCCATGATGTTCGGCCCGTGTATCCACAGTTCGCCTGGCTCGCCTGGCGCCACGTCGTTGCCGGCGATATCGACCACGCGCACTGCCACGCCCGGTATCGGCGTGCCGACGGAATCGTCGTGGCGTGGCGCTTCCAGGCGCGTCTGGCTGATGGTGGGTGCGCTCTCCGTCATGCCATAGCCATTGTGCAGCGCGGTGCCCAGCAGCTTTTCCACCTCGCGCTTGAGCGATGGCGCCAGCGGCGAGCCGCCCGCGTAGGCGAAGCGCAGCCGGGTCGGCAGCGGCGTATCGGCGCCGCCCAGGGTCTGCAGCAGCTTGGCATACATGGCGGGCACGCCCTGCACGATGGTCAAGCCGTCGTCTTTTAACGCCGCCAGCAGGCCGGCGGTGGTGAAACGGGGCACCAGATACAGGCTGGCGCCCGCATACAAGGTGCCCAGGGTGACGGAGGCGAGGCCGTACACGTGCGAGATGGGCAGCACGCCATACGCGCGGTCGCTGCGGGTCAGGCCGCGCAAGCTGCTGGAGACGGCGGCGATGAACAGCAGGTTGCGGTGCGTGAGCATCACGCCTTTCGACTGGCCCGTGGTGCCGGTGGTGTAGATCAGTGCGGCAATCTGATCATTGCCGGCGACGGTCGCTTCCGGCAGGGCAGCCGTATTCAGTTCCCCGGCCAGCAAGGCGCCCATGCCATCGATGCCGGTTGGCGTTGCCCCGCGCCGCTCTGCATGGGCTGCCGCTTCCGGCGAGTTGGCGCTTAAAAACAGCACGCGCCGCACGCTGGCATGTTCTGCGATGGTGTCGATTTCGCGTGGCGACAGCCGCGCATTGACGTTGACGATCCACGCATCGATGCTGGCGGCAGCGAAGATCAGCGCCACCTGCTGCGCGCAGTTCTCGCCGACCACCATCAGGCGGTCGCCGGCCCGCACCTCCAGGCTGTGCAGCAATTGCGCGGCGCTGTCCACGCTGTGCTGCAGCTGGGCGTAAGTCCAGTGGCGGCCGTCTTCGTGCAGGGCTGGCGCCTCGGGCGTGCGCGCCGCCCAGTGGGCCGGAATGGCCGACAGGCGCGCCGGCAGGCCGGCCAGCAGGGCAGGGATATCCATCGCGGTCTCCATTACTTTTGCGCTGCCTTGATCATGTTGCGGGCAATGACGATTTGCTGGATCTGCGTCGTGCCCTCGTAGATGCGGAACAGGCGCACGTCGCGGTAGAAGCGTTCGGCTGCGTACTCGCTGATATAGCCGGCGCCGCCGTGGATTTGCACCGAGCGGTCGGCCACCCTGCCGCACATCTCGGAGGCAAACAGCTTGCAGCACGACGCTTCCGTCGAAATGTCTTCCTTGTTGTCGCGGCGGCGGGCGGCGTCGAGCACCATGCTGCGCGCCGCATAAATCTCGGCCTTGCTGTCGGCCAGCATGGCCTGGATCAGCTGGAATTCGGCGATCGGCTGGCCAAATTGCTGGCGCTCCATCGCGTAGGCCAGCGCATCGGACAGCATGCGTTCGGCCGCACCCACGCACACGGCGGCGATATGCAGGCGGCCCTTGTCGAGCACTTTCATGGCCGTTTTAAACCCCACGCCTTCCTTGCCGCCGATCAGGTTGGCGGCCGGTACGCGGCAGTTTTCAAAGATCACGTCGCAGGTATGCGCGCCTTGCTGGCCCATCTTTTTATCGATCTTGCCCAGTGAAAGGCCAGGCGTGTCTTTTTCCACGATGAAGGCGGAAATGGCCGAGGCGCCCCGCTTGGCCGGGTCGGTGCGCGCCATGACGGTAAAAATGCTGGCTTCGGGCGCATTCGTGATGTAGCGCTTGCTGCCGTTCAGGATATAAAAGTCGCCATCGCGCACGGCGGTGGTGCGCAGCGAAGCAGCGTCCGATCCCGAGCCCGCTTCCGTCAGGGCGAACGAGCCGATGATGTCGCCGGCTGCCAGTTTGGGCAGGTAATACTGTTTTTGTTCCGGCGTGCCGTCGATCACGATGCCTTGCGAACCGATGCCGTTATTGGTGCCGATCAGGGAACGGAAGGCGGGCGAGGTGCGGGCGATTTCAAACGCCACGCGCACTTCTTCCTCCATGCTCAGTTCCAGCCCGCCGTATTCTTCAGGTATGGACAGGCCGAACAGGCCCAGTTCGCGCATCTGCGCCACGATGGCCGGCGGGATGGTGTCGGTTTCGGCCACCAGCGCCTCGTTCGGCACCAGTACTTCGCGCACGAAGCGGCTTATGCTGTCGAGCAGGATATTCAGGGTTTCTTCGTCGCGTATCATCGGGTCCTCAAAGCCTTCATTGGAGATAGGGGAGAGGGGCGCGCAGTCTAACCGCGTCCCAGATTGGTTTCAACTGTTTTGACGAGGGCCACCAGGCGTGGCCCCAGATCGTTTTCCAGCTTGTCGCGCGAGAGCAGGAAGGCCGGGCCGCCGCAATTGAAGGCCATCACCTGTTCGCCGTCAAAGCCCAGCATGGGCACGCCCACCGCGTGGACATCGTTTTGCCATTCGCCGGCCGAGATGCAAAAGCCCCGGTCCTGGTAATCCTTGAAGCCCTGTTCGATGCCGGCCTTGATGCGTGGCCAGCGCTGCGTATCGTGCAGGCGCGCATGGTCCATCAGGTAGTCGCGCTCCGCTTGCGGCAGGATGCACAGCAGGGCCTTGCCCATGGCGGTCGTCATCAGGGGAATGCGCGAACCGACATCGAGGCGCAAGGTGACGTTGGCGCTGCTGCGGCAGGTTTCCACGTACACCATGCTGAGGCGGTCGCGCGTGCCCAGCGCCACGGAAGCCTGCGCATGTTCGGCCAGTTCTTCCATCAGCGGGCGCGCCATCTTGCGCACATCGAGGTTGGACAGCATGCGGTAGCCGAGGGCCAGCACGCCGGCGCCCAGCTGGTATTTGCCCTGGTGTTCGGAGTAGCTCAGGTAGCCCAGCTTGGTGAGGGTGTAGCTGAGGCGCGAGATGGTGGGCTTGGGGATGGCCGTGCGCTTGGCCATCTCTGCATTCGACAGGAAGACTTCGCCGGGACGGAAGCAGCGCAGCACTTCCAGGCCACGCGCCAGCGCGTTGACGAATTGCCGGTCCTTGGCTTCGTCGTCGTCACTAAAGACAAGCAAATCCGGATCTGCTGCTGGCTGGTGATGGCTTGTTTTGGCGTTCATTTGCGTCCCCCTTGCAAACCAGTTTGCCTAGGCGGGCACAGCATGTCAATCGTTTTGTGGAACATTCGTTCGCAGAGCGAAATGCTGCGGCGCACGATAGTGAGCGCCAAAAAGCCTGCTTGAAGATCGTTATCTACCTGCGTATATTACGAACTTTGCATGTGGGCCGTGCAGCAAATGAAAGGATGCAGCGTGTTGAAAACTATTCGATGGTTGGCCCTGATGGCCTGCGTGCTACCCATCAGCGTGCAGGCAGGGCCGCCCGCGCCCTCGCGCGACAGCATGAGCCACCAGCTTGAGGTGGCGGGCGTGGTAAAGACGAGGTTGACCCTGACGGTGGCCGATCTGCGCAAGATGGCGCCCGCCAGCGACGGCGAGCTGGCTGTCACGCGCCAGAACGGCGACCAGGCTGAAATCATCACCAGCTACAAGGGCGTGCGCCTGCGCGATATCCTCGACCGGGCGGTGCTGGACGCGCCCGGCCACAATGACGCAAAAAAGCTGGCCATCGTCGCCAGTGCCACCGATGGCTACACCGTGGTATTTTCATGGGGCGAGCTGTACAACTCGCCCGCAGGCGACAGCGTGGTCGTCTACTTTGAAAAAAACGGCAAGCCGCTCGATGAGAGCGATGGCGAGATCGCGCTGATCTCGGCCAGGGATATCCGCACGGGGCCGCGCCATGTGAAGTGGCTGAACCGTATCGCAGTGCGCAAGCTGGCCGATTAGACTGCGCTGCTCAAGGCTGTCCCGGCGTGCTCAAACAACTGGCGCGCGCCGGGCGTGAGCCCCAGCATGTGGATGGCCGCATGGATCAAGCCATCGAGGCGCAGGCATTGCACCGCGACGCCCGCCTGCTGCAGGCGCTGCGCATAAGCCACGCCTTCGTCGTGCAGCGGATCGTATTCGCACACCAGCACCGTTGCAGGCGGCAAGCCGCGCAAGGATGGCGCCCGCAGCGGCGCCGCATACGGCTGCTTGCCATCGGCCGGATCGGCAAGGTAGCTAGCCCAGCAAAAGCGCATGGCCTCGCGCGTCAGCGAATAGCCGTCGGCGTAGCGCTGGTATGACGGCGTGTCGAAGGCAAAGTCGAGCGCCGGATACAGCAGCAACTGGTGCACCAGCGCGGGGCCGTTTCGGTCGCGCGCCATCAGTGCCGCTGCCGCCGCCAGATTGCCGCCAGCGCTGTCGCCGCCCACGGCAAGCCGCCTTGCATCGATACCCAAGTCTGCCGCATGGCCGGCCACCCAGCACAGCGCGCGGTACACATCGTTCAAGGGCACGGGGAAGGTGTGTTCGGGCGCCAGCCGGTAGTCGACGGAAAAAATGACATAACCGGTGGCGTTGGCCAGCGCGCGGCAAGGATTGTCATACACGTCCAGCGAGCCCAGGCACCATCCGCCGCCATGCGCGAACACCATGGCGGGCAGGGCGCTGGCAGCGTCCGCACCAGCGGGCACATAGGCGCGCACGGCCAGCGCAGGCTCGCCAGGCACGGCGTAATCCCTGACCGAAGCCACCGCTTCCAGGGGGCCATGCAACTGGCGCAAGCCAGCGTCCGTGGCCGCCCGCAGCTCTGCCAGCGAGGCGGGTTGCGGCGCATTCTGCGTCCGTGCCAGATAGGCGGCGATGCGTGGATCGAGGCTCATGCCGTCTCTCCCGCCAGGAAGGGCAGCAGGTGGGCGATAAACGCTTCCGGCTGCTCTTCCATGATGAAATGGCCGCATTCGGCTACGATGGCGCCCGCCAGATTGCCGGCCTTGCCCTGCATGGTCAGCAGTGGTGCGTCATTGGTCGCATGGTCGGCGCCGATGGCCAGCACCGGCATGGCCAGGCGGCGTTTGGCCCGCTCCAGATTTTGCCGTATGGTTTCCGGTATCGCGCGGTAGTAGGCGAACCCCGCCCGCAGCGCGCCCGGCGTGGCATACGCTTCGGCATACACCTCCACCGCCACCTTGTCGCGCCGGTAAGACCAGCGGTCGAAGATGAAACGGATGTATTCGCGCTCCTTGCCGGCCGTGAGCATTTCCGGCAGGTCAAGCACCTGGTTGAACATGAAGTGCCACAAAAAGATGTTATCGGCGGGGGCGACAAAGATGGGCGGCGCGGGCGCCAGGCCGGGTATCACGGCTTCCGTCAGCGCCAGTTTCGTCACGGCTTGCGGAAAATCGCTGGCCAGCGCATAGCCTACCCACATGCCGATATCGTGGCCCACCACATCGTATTGCGCGTGGCCCAGGGCCAGCATGGCGCGATGCAGGGTCGCCGCCACGGCGCCCGTATCGTAGCCGCCGGCCGGCCGGTCCGAATAGCCGCTGCCCGGCGGATCGATGGAGATCGCCTGATAACCGTTGCTGGCCAGCGCCGCCATCACATGGCGCCATGCGTACCAGGTTTGCGGCCAGCCGGGGATCAGCAAGACGGGTTTGCCCGTGCCGCTGACCGCGCAGTGCAGGCGCTGGCCATCGATGCGGACGTATTCGTGGACGATCTGGTTTTCATGTTGATGCATGCTGCTTCCTTACTTATTGAATGAATTGTGTTGAATGCCGAGCAGGGTGTTGATTTGTTGCGCGCTGACGGGGGCGCCGGCGAAATCGTCGAAGATCTTGTCTGTCACCGGGATGATGTGGGCGTTGATGAAGGCCACGCCTTCGCGCGCGCCCACCTGCTGGTCTTTCAGGCAGCATTCCCATTCCAGCGTGGCCCAGCCCGCGTAGTCGTTCTGCGCCATCTTCGAGAAAATCGCCTTGAAGTCGACCTGGCCATCGCCGAGCGAACGGAAACGCCCGGCGCGGTTTTCCCAGGACTGGTAGCCGCCATAAATGCCTTGCCGCCCAGTCGGATTGAACTCCGCATCCTTCACATGGAACATGCGGATATGGTCTTTGTAGATATCGATGAAATCGAGGTAGTTCAGCTGCTGCAGCACGAAGTGGCTGGGGTCGAACAGCATCTTGCAGCGCGGGTGGCGCCCTGTGCGCTCATAAAACATCTCGAAACTGACACCGTCATGCAAGTCTTCGCTGGGGTGGATTTCGTAGCACAGATTGATGCCCTGTTCTTCGCACACGTCGAGGATGGGCAGCCAGCGGCGCGCCAGTTCATCAAACGCGGTTTCGATCAGGCCGGGCGGGCGCTGCGGGAACGGGAATAGATACGGCCAGGCGAAGGAGCCTGAAAAAGTGCCCATGTCCGTCAATCCCAGGCGCTTCGAAGCCATGGCCGCCAGCTTGATCTGTTCGATGGCCCAGGCCGTGCGGGCTGCTGGCTGGCCTTGCAGGGCGGGTGGCGCAAAGCTGTCGCACAGCGCGTCATAGGCCGGGTGCACCGCCACCAGCTGGCCGAAGATATGCGTGGTCAATTCGCTGATGACCAGGCCGTGACTGGCCAGCATGGTCACCAGTTCGTCGCAATACGCCTGGCTGTGCGCGGCCTGCGCCACGTCGAACAGGCGCGCATCCCAGGCGGGAATCTGCAGGGCCTTGAAGCCCAGGCTGGCGGCCCATGCGGCGATTGCCGGCAAGCTGTTGAAGGGCGCCGTGTCGGCGGCAAATTGTGCCAGGTGCAAGCTGGGTCCCTGAATGGTTTTCATATCGGCTCCTATTGTTTGTCGATCGACAAAGAATAGGTGAAATTTCCCGTGCGGTCAAGGCAACGGTGCAAAATAAAAGCTGGAACCAGTCACGTGGCCAGGCGTTATACTGGCCGCCAGTTTGCTAGCAGAGGATGACAATGGCAGGAAGACCGAGGGAATTTGACCGCGCCCAGGCGCTGGAAAAAGCACGTGACTTGTTCTGGACGCGTGGATATGAGGGGGTGTCGATGGCCGACCTGGTGGCGGCGCTGGGCATCGCTTCGGCGCGCATCTATGCGGCGTTCGGTTCGAAAGAACAGTTGTTCCGCGAGGCGGTGGCGTCGTATGAAGCCGGCGAGGGCGCTTTTGCAGTGCATGCGCTGGCCGCCAGCCTGCCTGCGCGCGACGCGGTGGCCCGCATGCTGGCAGACGCGGTGCTGCTGTACACGCGCAGCGGCCAGCCGCAAGGCTGCATGGTGGTGACTGCCGCGACCAACACCAGCGCAGAGAATGCCGGCATCGCCGACTGGCTGGCGCAGCACCGGCGCGCGCGCACGCAAAGCCTGATCGACCGCTTGCGCGAGGCGCAAGGCGCGGGAGAATTACGGGAAGGGACCGATGTGCAGGCGCTCGGCGATTATTATGCGGCGCTGCTGCATGGCTTGTCGGTACAGGCGCGCGACGGCATTCCTGCTGCGCGCCTGCTGGCGCTGATAGCGCCGGCCATGGCGCCGCTCGATCTGGCGCTGGCCTAGGCTATGGTCTTGCTAGTCGCCCAGGGTCAGGTCTTGACGTTGATCAGGCTGCCCAGCGCCTGGTCGGCCGTCTTGACGACATTCGCCGACAAATTAAAACCGGACTTGTAGACCAGGGTATCGGTCAGTTCGGCCGCCAGGCCCACGCCGCTGGGGCGGTTCTCGGCCAGCCGGTTTTCCGTCCGGCCGGCCTGCTCATCGGCGGCCAGCTTGCGCCCCTCGGCAGAGAGCGTCACGCCGGTGCCAGCCGGGCTGTTTTCCTGGAAATCTGCGCTTTGCGGCTGGAAGCCGGGCGTATTGACATTGGCAATATTATTGGCGGACACATCCAGCGCGCGCTGGTTGGCGGTCAACCCGGCAGTACCGGTGGTGAGAGCGGAAATGGACATGGCGATTCCTCGAAAGTACCTTGAGTGTACTCCGCTTTGCCGCCAAAGTGGTTGGTGCACGGCAACATACCATCATCGCCTGGCGCTTCCTCTCTTTCTCAAAAAAATTGTTTGCTGTAACTTTTTGACATTGAGAAAGGGTGTTTTGTTGCCTAGACTGCTGCGGATTGATCTGTTCATCCCCGGGAGTCCGCCATTTTCCGCCCTCATGTTCCCTTGCTGGCGCTGCTGTGCATGTGCCTGTTCTGCGCGCCAGCGCTGGCGCAGGGCTTGCCGGTGCTGCTGCCGCTCGACACGCGGCTTAATGAGCAGATCGTCATGGTGCCTGCCGGTCCCGGCGGGCGCGATATGCTGGAAACAACCATTTTTCGTCCCAGCGGCCCCGGTCCGTTTCCCTTGCTGCTGATGAATCATGGCAAGCAGGAGGGGCCGGCAAGGCAGCAAAAGCGCGAGCGTTTTATCTATATGGCGACCGAGTTCGTGCGGCGCGGTTATGCCGTCATGCTGCCGATGCGCAGCGGCTTTGCCTTGTCCACGGGCGTTTATCGCGACTATGGCTGCGACATGACGGCCAACGGTCTCGCCCAGGCGCGCGATGTGCTCGATGCGCTGGCCTATGCGCGGCGCCAGAGCTGGGTCGACCCGGAACACATCGTGGTGGCCGGCCAGTCGTACGGCGGCCTGGCGGCGATGGCGCTGGCCGCTGCACCCTTGCCCGGCGTGCGCGGCGTACTCAATTTTGCCGGCGGCCTGCGCGTCGACCAGCCCGCGTGCGATTGGCAGTCTTCGCTGGCCAAGGCCTATGCCGCCTTCGGCGCGAGCAGCCACTTGCCCAGCCTGTGGCTGTATGGCGCCAACGACTCTTATTTTGGCCCGCAACTGGCGCAGCGCTGGTATCGTTCGTACACGGGCTCGGGCGGCCAGGCCGAATTGTTTGCCTATGGCGCCTTCAAGCGCGACGCCCACCTGACCCTGGGCAGCCGCGATGGCGTGGCCGTCTGGCTGCCCCGGGTCGAGCGCTTCCTGGAGTCGATCGGCATGCCGGTGCAAACCGTGTATGGCGTGATCGATCCGCCGCCACCACCCGAAACGCATTTCGCCTTGCTCGATGATGTGAGCGCCGTGCCCTACCTGGCCGACCAGGGCCGCGCCGCTTATCGCGCTTTTCTGGGCAAGCAGCTGCCGCGCGCGTTTGCCGTCTCGGAAACGGGCGCCTGGGGCTGGGCCGAGGAAGGCGAAAGTCCCGATTACCGCGCGCTGGCCTCGTGCCAGCAAAGCAGCAGCAAGCCTTGTCATCTCTACCTGGTCGACGACAGCGTGGTCTGGCCGGGCGGCCTCAATGCCGGCAATGCCAGCGCCGCCGGTGGCGCCGAATAAGCGGGTCCGCACGATAGTTGTCGCCGAAATGGGGAGCGGGCGAATATACTAGGGGAAAAGGGAGGCTGGCAGCCTCCCATCCGCCCTTATTTCAAGCGAGAATACACCCCTATGGCGTCATCCCCAGAAAACCTCAGCATGGCCGTGTTTTGCGACTTCGAAAACGTCGCGCTCGGCGTACGCGATGCAAACTACGAAAAATTCGATATCAAGCCTATCCTCGAGCGCTTGCTGCTCAAGGGCAGTATCGTGGTCAAGAAGGCGTATTGCGACTGGGACCGCTATAAAAGCTTCAAGTCGACCATGCATGAAGCGAACTTCGAACTGATCGAAATTCCCCATGTCCGCCAGTCCGGCAAGAATTCGGCCGACATCCGCCTGGTGGTCGATGCGCTCGACCTGTGCTACACCAAGGCCCACGTCAACACCTTCGTCATCATCAGTGGCGATTCCGACTTTTCGCCGCTGGTTTCCAAATTGCGTGAAAACGCCAAGCAGGTGATCGGCGTGGGCGTCAAGCAGTCGACTTCCGACCTGCTGGTGGTCAACTGCGACGAATTCATTTTCTACGATGACCTTGTGCGCGAAAGCCGCCGCACGGCCGCCAAGCGCGATGCGCGCGAAACGCCGGCCGTCAAGCGCTCGCCGGACGAAGAAGTGCGCCGCAAGGAAAAATACGAGTCGCGCAAGACCGAGGCAATCGAGATGGCTGTCGCCACCTTCGATGCGCTGGTGTCCGAACGCGGCGACAGCGGCAAGATCTGGGCTTCGATGCTGAAGGAAGCGATCAAGCGCCGCAAACCCGATTTCAGCGAATCGTATTACGGTTTCCGCACCTTCGGCAACCTGCTGGAAGAAGCGCAGACGCGCGGCTTGCTGGAATTCGGCCGCGATGAGAAGTCGGGCGCCTATGTTTACCGCAGCAGCGGCGTAGCAGCTGCAGTTGCAGCAGCGCCGGTGGCCGATGCCAATGCCAATGCCAATGCCGAGACCGAGCAGCCAGCCGTGGCAGTGGACGCCGTCGCTGCGCCGGAAGAGCATCAGCGGGAAGGCGGCCGCCGTGAATCGCGCCGCAATGGCCGTGGTGGACGCAAGCAGAATGATCACCGCCGCAACGAGGCCGCGCCGCAGCCTGCCGTGCCGGCAGCCGAGGTGGAAACGCCGGCCGTCGCGCTGGAACAATATCAGGAAGCGCCGCAGACTGACGTCGTGCCCGAGGTGGCGCAAGCGCCTGCCGTGGCAGACGAAGGCAATGCCAAACGCGGTACGCGCCGCAATGGCCGTGGCGGCCGCAAGAATAGTGATGCCAGCCGTGAGCGTGATGTTGGCCGCGAGGCGCGTGCTGTGGTTGAAACGGTCGCCGAAGTCGTGGCGCCCGCGCCCGAGCCAGTAGCGGCGCCTGTCGTCGAAGTGGCGGCGGAGGTCGCAAAACCTAAAGCCAAGCCGCGCACGCCGGCCCGCAAGGTAGCAGCAGCGAAGAAACCGGCCAAGAAGGCAGCCGAAGTCGTCGTCGAAGCCGCACCCGCGCCCGTGATCGAAGCGGCCCCGGTGGAAGTCGCGCCGGTAGCCGAAGACAAGCCTGCCAAGGCGCCACGCAAGACGGCGCCACGCCGTCCAGCGCGCAAGAAGGCTGAAGCCGCCTGATAGCGCTGGCTGGCCAGGGCCGGGACAGGTACGACTTGCCTGTCCCGCCCTGGATGGCGCCAACCGTGTACGATAAGCCTGTTTTCAATGCGGCGGGCGGTCCACGATGTACTACGGCGAACGGTTCAACAGCATTTCCCATACGGTCGGCGCGGCGCTGGCCGCTATCGGCGGCATCATCCTGATCGTCGCCGCGGCCCGCACGGGCGACCCGTGGAAAATCGTCAGCTGCAGCGTCTATGCGGCGATGCTGCTGACCCTGTATCTCACTTCCACCCTGTACCACAGCGTGCGCGGCAAGGCCAAGGCCGTGCTGCAGCGCCTGGACCACTGCGCCATCTATCTGCTGATAGCTGGCACTTACACGCCCTTCATGCTGGTGACCCTGCGCGGGCCGTGGGGCTGGTCGCTATTCGGCGTGGTGTGGGGCCTGGCGCTGCTCGGCATCGTCCAGGAATACCTGTACGCCAGGGGCGCGCGCATCGTCTCGCTGGTGATTTATGTGGCCATGGGCTGGCTGGTGGTGATCGGCATCAAGCCGCTGCTGGCGGCGCTGGAGTGGAACGGTTTCCTGTGGCTGGTGGCCGGCGGCCTGTGCTACACGGGTGGTATCGTTTTTTATGCCACCGATCACAAGCTGCGCCATGGTCACGGCATCTGGCATCTGTTCGTGCTGGCAGGCAGCAGCTGCCATTTTGCCGCCATTTTGTTCTACGTTGCCTGACGTTGCCTGCTGGTCTCACTATTGCCATGATTCCATTATAATGGCGCGATATGTGAAATAGAGACAACAATGGACATCAATTCGGACGACCTGAAAATCTTCGTCACCGTCATCGACAGTGGCACCTTGAGCGCAGCCGCCGTGCATCTGGGACAAACTACTTCCGGCGTCAGCCGCGCCCTGTCGCGGCTGGAAGACAAGCTGGCCACGTCGCTCTTGACGCGTACCACGCGGCGCATGGAATTGACGGAAGAAGGGCAGTTGTTCCTGGAGCGGGCGCGCACCATCCTCGATGCGATGGAAGAGGTGGAGGAATCGATCCGCATCCGCCACCAGAAGCCGGCCGGCCGCCTGTGCATCGATGCCGCGTCTCCCTTCATGCTCCATTGCGTGGTGCCCCATGTGGCGGAGTTTCGCGCCATGTACCCGGAGATCCGCCTGGAACTGAGCAGCAATGACCAGATCGCCGACTTGCTGGAGCACCGTACCGATATCGCCATCCGCATCGGCGCGCTCAGCGATTCGACCCTGCATGCACGCGCCTTGAGCTCCAGTCCGCTGCACGTGCTGGCCACGCCGGCCTACCTGGCGCGCCATGGCGAACCGCGCACGCCGGAAGAGCTGGCCGGCCACGCCTTGCTGGGGTTTGCGCAATACGAACTGGGCAATAACTGGCCGCTGCGCCACGCAACGGGCAACAGCCTGCAGATCGTGCCCGCGCTGGCCGCCTCCAGCGGCGAAACCTTGCGCCAGCTGGCGCTCAACGACCAGGGCATCGTCTGCCTGTCCGACTTCATGACCCGGGACGATATCGCCGCCGGCCGCCTGGTGCGCATACTGCAGCCGTTCTACACGGGCTACCGCCAGCAGATTCATGCCGTGTATTACCGCAACACGCAACTGTCGCAGCGCATCAGCTGTTTCCTGGAGTTCCTGCAGCAGAAGCTGTAAGCAAGCAGCAGGGGCTGGCGTGAGAATGTACGTATTTTCCCCAGGATAATGCCTGTTATCATGTTGCAATTTTAATTATTATAAAATTTACATGAGAACACGCTTTACCCTGATAGCCATGCTGTGCGCGTCGAGCGCTGGTGCCGCCGACATCCAATACGCCGGCAAGGCCGATTGCCGCGTCGCCGAACATGCCCGGGTCGCCGGCCAGCAAGCCTACTGGGATGGCGCCTGCAAGGATGGTTATGCCAGTGGTTCCGGTGCCTTACAGTGGAGCAAGGATGGCAAGGCAACGGAACGTTATGAAGGCAATCTGAGCAAGGGCGTGCCGGAAGGCGAGGGCATCGCGCAATGGGAGGACGGCAGCCTGTACGAGGGCACGTATCACGACGGCAAGCTGCATGGCGCGGGCACCATCGTGTTTGCCGACAAGGGTGAATTGACGGGCAGGTTCGAGCATGGCGCGTCCGTGGGCGATGCCAGGTTTGTGGACGTGGATGGCGACCGTTATGAGGGCGGCTGGCAGGATGGGCCGGAAGGCTACGGCACCCGTACCTTTGCACTGGGCGGCGCTTATCGCGGGCAATGGCAGAGAGGCAAGCCAGTAGGCGAAGGCGAGATACTGTATCCGAATGGGCAAGTGCTCAAAGCGACATTCAAGGGCAGTTTTCAGTTGACGGAACAGCCGCAAAAGCCGGCGACGCCGCAGTTCTATAGTATCAAGCATACAGATGCGCCAACCGGTTCGAACATTACCCAGGTGGCCGCTTCCAATTTCATTGTGCCACCGCAAAAACCGTATGCCGATTTGACGCCAGAGCAGCAACGGATCGTCAGGGAGATATACACGATATTGCAGGACGACGATGCGCCTCCCTATCCGCTAAAGGGCAAGGCTGAAGTGGCCCGCGCCATGGGAACCTTGATCACTTACATGCGCGAGACCGGTAAAGTGAGCGCCAATGTCAGCGTCGATGAACAAGGCGTGGCGCAGAGCGTTTCTGTCATAAAAAGTCCCTCTGACGAGGTTCGCAAGGTAGTTGCGGCGATCTTCCTGCAGATCAAATATACGCCGGGCCGCTGCGCGGGCCAGCCCTGTGCCATGATGGTGCCATTCAAGTTTAAGTTGAGCGATAGCTCAGGGTTCAAGCCGGATTGATTGCCTTTTCCCTGCGCTATGCTGTTTCAGTCTGCAGCAGCTGCTCCATTTCTTGCGCCGGCAGCGGCTGGCTGAAGTAAAAGCCCTGGACTTCGTCGCAGCCGTGGCGGCGCAGGTAGTCCAGCTGTTCCGCCGTTTCCACGCCCTCGGCCACCACCCGCAGTTTCAGGTTGTGCGCCAGGGCGATGATGGAGACCACGATGGCCGCATCGTCGGCGTCGCGCGCCACATCGTTGATGAAGCTGCGGTCGATCTTCAGCACGTCGATAGGGAAGGTGCGCAGGTAGGCGAAGCTGGAATAGCCGGTGCCGAAATCGTCGATCGACAGCTGCACCCCCAGCGCCTTCATGTCGTGCAGCTGGCTGACGGCCAGCGCCACGTCGTGCATGAACAGGCTTTCCGTCAATTCCAGCTCCAGGCAGGCGGGCGGCAGCTGCGTTTCGTCCAGCACCGTGGCAATCGACGCCACCAGGTTCGGTTCATTGAACTGGCGCGCCGACAGGTTGACGGCCAGGCGCAGCGGCCCCAGGCCGGCCGCATGCCAGCGCTGCACCTGCGCACACGCCTGGCGCATGACCCAGGCACCGATCGGCACGATCAATCCCGTATCTTCGGCCAGCGCGATGAAGCGGTGCGGCGCCACCATGCCCAGGTCTGGATGGCGCCAGCGCAGCAGCGCTTCCACGCCGACGATGCGGCCGCTGGCCAGGTCCAGCTGCGGCTGGTAATGCAGCACGAACTGGCCCCGCTCCAGCGCATTGCGCAGCGCCGTTTCGATGCGCAACCGCTCCAGGGTGGCCTGGTTCATGGCGGAAGTATAGAACTTGATGTTGTTGCGTCCCTGCTTCTTGGCGCAGTACATGGCGATGTCGGCCTGTTCGATCAGGTTTTGCGTTTCGCCGTTGAGCGTGACGTCGCCGGGGGCATCGTGCTGCGAGCCGTCGTAGACGGCCACGCCGATGCTGCAGGTGACAAAGAACTCCTTGCCATCGAGCAGTACCGGCTGCGCCACCGCATCCATTACGCGCTGCACGATGGCGCCGCTGAGCGCCTCGTCGTCCTGTTCGGACAGGATGGCGACGAATTCATCGCCGGACAGGCGCGCCACGGTGTCGCTGTCGCGCAGGCTCGTTTGCAGCCGCGCGGCGATGGTTTTCAACAGCAGGTCGCCGGCCTTGTGGCCCAGGCTGTCGTTGACGAACTTGAAGCGGTCCAGGTCGATCAGCAGCACCCATAGCGCGCGCCCCTTGCGGCGCGACAGCGCCATCGCCTGCGTCAGGCGGTCGCGCAGCAGGGCGCGGTTGGGCAGTCCGGTCAGCACATCGTGGTGGGCGATATGCTGGATCTGCTGTTCCGCCATTTTGCGCTCCGTGATATCCGAGCCCGTGCCCCGGTAGCCGCAAAACTCGCCCAGCTCATTGAACAGCGGTTCGCCATTGATGCTGAACCAGCGCAGCTGGCCTGCGCGGTCGTGCATCGAGTATTCCAGGTTCGAGAACGGCAGGCGCGCTTCCAGGTTGGCGATATGCTGTTTGCCCCAGCGCGCATTGCGCATCTCGGCATTGTGGTGCCAGCGCGTCATGCCGATGAAGCGTTCCGGCGGCATGTTGGACTTGTCGCTGAAACCGCTGGTGATGTGCGTGAAGCAGAGGTTGACGTCCTGCTCCCAGTACCAGTCCGATGAGAGGGCCAGCAGGCGGCGAAAGCGTTTTTCGCTTTCCTGCAGCGCCCGTTCCGTGTTCTGGCGCGCACGCACGTCCGCGCTGAGCAGCTCATTGCTGCGTTTGAGGTCGGCCGTGCGCTGCTCGACCAGCTTTTGCACGCGGCGCGAGCGCTGCGTCAGCGATTGCACGAAGGCGGCCGTCAGCACGCTGAACAGCAAGCCCGTGATGAGCGCCAGCAGGGAACCCAGGTGGTCTTCCAGGAACGGGCGCGGATGGGCCACCACGCGCACGTGCCAGGGCCGGCCGGCGGACGCGAAGGCGCGGTCGTAATGGCTATGGTAGGCAAAGCGCAGCCAGCGCGGCAGCGTTAGCCAGCTTTTTTCTGCGCTGCCGCCTGCCAGCTGGCCATGCTGGAAGATCAATGCCTGCGGGTCCGCGCTGGCGCTGGCATAGACGCTCACTTCCAGTTGCGGGTCGCTCAGCAGATCGGCGCGCGCGAGGATCTTCCAGACCAGTTCCTTGCCGCGGATGACGGCGGCGGTATCGCCGAGCAGCGCCGCGCGCCGCTGTTCCAGCGTGTAGCGCGGCATGCCAGGCCGGTATACGGGGCGCAGGATGATGAAGCCCTGCTGCGGTCCCTGGGCCAGGGCGAGCAGGCCGGTGGCGGTGGCCTGGCCGCTATGCAGCGATTGCTCCAGGGTGTCCGCCAGCAAGCCGTCCGGACGCACATTCAGGCCGAAGGCGGCGAGATTGCCTTGCATCGGTTCCAGGTAGTCGACCACCAGATAGCTGGCGTGGGTCGTTGCTGGCACCACCTGGTTGTCGCGCATTTCCGTCATGGCGTAGCCGGGCACGATGCGCCGCAAATCGGCTTCAAACGCTGCCCGCTGCGCGTGCGGCACGTAACGGTGAAAGTTGAAGGCCTGGATGTAGGGATGGCGCTGCAGCAGCGGCGCGGTGAAGTGGTGGAATTGTTCGCGCGTGACCGGCACGATGGCGGCAAACAGCTGGTTGGTGGTGGTCAGCACTTCGACCGCATCATCGATGCCGCGTTCAATCACGGCCACGCGTGCGCCGGCCCGCTGTTGCAGGCTCAGGGTCATCTTGTCGTATTCAAGCTGGCTGATGGCGGCAAACAGCACGCCTGTCGCGCACAGGCCGCAGGCCAGGGTCAGCGCAGCCGCGGTGGAAATGGACAATGGCAGGCGGCCACGCAACATGGGTTTTCCTATCTCACTTCAGGGGCAATATCGTGGGGGGACATCGTTCAGCGGCGCCTGCGGAGGGCGCGAAGGCGGTAGTTTGTCATAAACCTTGGTCTCCATGCAGATTTTGCGCCAAGTATATGCAAATATGCAATAAAGAATCGCGGGCTGCCGCCTGCAGGCAGCTCCCGGCGGCAGGCTTGCGCGGCGTTCCGGGCGATGTTTTGTTGCATCAGGAGAAATCTGATAAGCTCCCGTGAGCATAGCCGATTGATAGTCAATTGATACGTAGTTGGTGCCCGCCTGGTGCCCGCCTGATACTGCGCAGTTGATACTCAGTTGATACCCGCTTCATCCTCCGCACAGAGAGGTGGCGGGCTGGCCACCTGCTGCAACGCAGTGCCGTAACAGGCGCCATGGAGACGACATGTTTTTGGATCACCCCATCATTACGGCCACGAATAGTTTTACGGAACCCGACCGCATCGAGCGGCTGACCCGCGTGTATGGTTATGCGGCGGCGCTGGCCGATCAGGCGGGCAATCTGCTGTTCATCGAAAAAGTGGCGCAGATCCACGACCACAAGGGCACCTTGATCGTGTTCTGGCATGAAGCGCCCGGCGAGCTGGAAAAGCAGTATTTCGTGCAGGCCTGGGCCAGCAAGATAGGCGATGGCAGCACCAATGTCGAACACGAAATCTGATGGCGTGCGTGCCTGAACGGCGCTAACATAATCCCCATGGATATCCAGACCCTGGTACTGGCCCTGGCGCTCGGCAACCTGAGCCTGTGTGCGGCGCTGTTCTTTTTCGAGTACGAACGCAAGAAGGCGCTCAGCATTTCTACCTGGGCGGTAGCCAAGCAGTGCCAGGCGGTCGCCTGGTGTTTGCTGTATTTCAGGGGAGTGCTGCCCGATTTCCTGGCCATTTTACTGGCGAACAGTTTGCTGTTTGCCGGCATGGCGCTCGATGCGGGCGCCTTGTGGCAGGCCGCCGGACGTAGTGGCTGGCGCCGCAGCGTGCTGCCGGTGCTGGGTCTGGCCGTGGCGCTGTTTGCGGCCGCCTGCCTGTCCGATGTGGCGCCTGTGCTGCGCAGCGCGGGCGCTTCGCTGATCGTGGCCGGCTTCTTTCTGGCCGGCGTGGCCGCGCTGTGCCTGAAGTGGCGGGAGGCGAGCATGCTGCGCCGCTTCCTGGTTGTCAGCATGGGGTTGCTGTCTTTGCTGGTCGCGGCGCGCGGCCTGCTGTCGGTACTGGCGCCTGGCCTTGACGGGGAATGGGTGCAGCTGGCCGGTTTCGGCGCGCTGTATTTAAGCACCCTTTATCTGATGATGCTGACGAACGCGTTTGGCTATCTGCTGCTGTCGCGTGAAAAACTGGGCCAGGAGCTGGCGCGGCTGGAGGTGCTCGACGTGGCCACCGGCGTGCCGAACCGGCGCGGCTTTTACCAGGCGCTGGCGCCGTGGATGGCGCTGGCGCGCCGGCCCGGCCTGCCGACGGCGCTGGTGGTGTTCAAGATCGATCACTTCAAGCGCGTCAATGACAGTTATGGCCATCCGGTCGGCGACGCCGTGCTTAAGACAGTGGCCGACATCTGCCGCCAGCAATTGCGCGACAGCGACCTGATGGGGCGCCTGGGTGGCGCCGAATTCGCCGTCCAGCTGCCGCGCACCAACCTGGCCGACGCACTGGTGGTGGCCGAGCGTATCCGTGCCGCCGTGGCAGCGCTGCCAGTGAAGACGGAGCGCGCCGTATTGAGCCTGACGGCCAGCCTGGGCGTGACGACCGTGCGCGCCGAGGACAGCACGGTCAGCCTGTTCAAGCGCGCCGATGAAGCGCTGCAGGCGGCAAAGCTGGCTGGCCGCAACCGCGTGATGGAAGCGCAGCCGGCCGGCGCACTGGACATGTGAATCTCCTAACTTTCATTTAAGCTAAGTAAGCTAAGATCGGCTGCAGACGTTTTTCGTACGCACTTCCTCCGTCCACTCTTGTCAGGCTTACCCATGAAAAGTATCAAATCCCTTCCTGTCTGGCCCCTGGCCGCACCGATCGCCGGCTGGCTGTTTTTGCTGGGAGCCGGTCTCGGCTTCGGCGGCGCCTACCAGATATTGCTGGTGATCGGCTTGATCGGCAGCGTGCTGGCCGCCGTGTATCACGCGGAAGTGGTGGCGCACCGTATCGGCGAGCCGTATGGCACCCTGGTGCTGGCGCTGGCCGTGACCCTGATCGAGGTGGCGCTGATCGTCTCGCTGATGCTGGCCGGCGGGCCGGAGACGACGGGCCTGGCGCGCGACACCGTGTTTGCCGCCATCATGATCATCCTGAACGGCATCGTCGGCATCTGCCTGCTGCTGGGCGCCGGCCGCCACAAGGAACAGAGTTTCGGCCTGCTGGGCGTGAGCGCTTCGCTGGCGACCCTGGCGGCGATCGCCATCCTGACCCTGGTGCTGCCCAATTACACCTCGAGCGCGGCTGGCCCGTTCTACAATTCCAGCCAGCTGATCTTCATCGCCGTCATTTCGCTGGTCTTGTACGGTACTTTCGTGCTGGTGCAAACGGTGCGCCACCGTGATTACTTCCTGCCCAAGGAAGCCGTGGGCGACGAAGAAGTGCACGCCGAACCGCCTACGCCGGCCGTCGCCTGGATCAGCGCCGGCGCACTGCTGGTCTGCCTGGGCGCCGTGGTGTTGCTGGCCAAATCGCTGGCGCCTGCGCTGGAAACGGCCATCGCCGCCATCGGGGCGCCAAAAACCCTGGTCGGCATCGTGATCGCCGCCATCGTGCTGCTGCCGGAAGGCCTGGCTGCCGTGCGCGCGGCGCGCGCAAACCGCCTGCAGACAAGCCTGAACCTGGCGCTGGGCTCGGCCCTGGCCAGTATCGGCCTGACAATCCCTGCGGTGGTAGTGGTGTCATTGGCAACTGGCCTGACGATCACGCTGGGCCTGGACATCAAGTCCACCGTATTGCTGCTGCTGTCACTGATGGTGGCTACCCTGTCGCTGGGCACGGGCCGTACCACGGTCATGCAGGGCACCATCCACCTGGTGATTTTTGCCGTGTACCTGTTCACGACCATCGTGCCTTAAGCTTTGTTGTTTGCCCTTGTTTTGTCACCGTCCTGTCATGCTGCTGTCATACGATGGGGGTAGTGTGGTAGCATTTTTAAATCGTTTAAATGATTTATATGGTTTGCATGCCGGTCACTGACTTGCATGCATATCGCAATGGCAATGCACCGACAAGACAAGAGGCTAGAATGTATGCAGCGGTGGACCTGGGGTCCAACAGTTTTCGTTTACACATAGGCAAGCATGATGGCGAGGCGATACGCGTGCTCAAAAGCGTGCGCGATCCGATCCGCCTGGCCGCGGGCCTGGACGCCGAAGGCGACCTGACCGAGGCGGCGATGCAGGGGGCGCTGGCGTGTTTGCGGCGTTTTCGCGCCGTGCTGGCCGATTATGAGCTCGACGCCGTGCGCGTGGTGGCCACTTCGGCCATGCGCGTGGCGCGCAATGGCGCGGTTTTTTTACCCTTGGCCGAAGAGGCCATCGGCTATCCGATCGAAATCATCTCCGGCGAGGAAGAGGCGCGCCTGATCTATATGGGCGTGGCCAACGCCCTGGCGCTTCCCGGCGAACGGCGCCTGGTGATGGACATCGGCGGCGGTTCGACCGAATTGATACTGGGCCGTGGCCAGGATACGGAGCGGGTCGAGTCGTTCAGCCTGGGCACGGTCAAGCAAAGCCTGTCCTTCTTCATCGGCGGACGCATCGACGCGCCATCGTTCGAAGCGGCCATCCTGTCGGCGCGCAGCCATTTCGAGGATGCCGCGCCGCCGTATCGCCCGCAGCACTGGAAGACGGCGTATGGATCGTCGGGCACCATGCGCACGATTGCCGACATCATCGCCCGCAACAAGCTGGGGGATGGCTTGCTGACCGGCCCCAGCCTCGACGCGCTGGCGCGCCGCTTCATCGAAATCGGCCATACCAGCAAGATCGACATGCCCGGCTTGCGCCCGGACCGCGCCAGCACCATCGTCGGCGGCCTGGCCATTTTGATCGGCCTGTTCCGCGAACTGGCGATCCCCGTCATGACGCCGATCGAGGCCGGCTTGCGCATGGGCGTGATGTGGGATCTGTACCTGCGGTCGACCAAGCGCGACCGCCGCGAACAGTCGGTGCAGGGCTGCATGGAGAAATTCCATATCGACCAGCGCCGCGCGGGCAGGGTGGCCGAGCAGGCGCTGGCCATGTATGCGCAGCTCAAGCCGACCTCGGATGCGCTGGTCAAATGCCTGCGCTGGGGCAGCCTGCTGCATGAAGTGGGGCTGGCCGTATCGCAGACGGGTTACCATAAGCATGCGGCGTATATTGTCGAGAATGCGGACTTGCCCGGTTTTACCACGCGTGAGCAGAAAACCATGAGCCGCTTGATCCTGGCGCAGAAGGGCAATCTGCGCAAGATCGGCGAGGTGCTGGCCGACCCTGACTTTGCCAAGGCCGTGCTGGCGCTGCGCCTGTCGATTTTGCTGATGCATGCGCGTATCGAGGCGGATTTCAGCGAACTGCGCTTGCGCATGAAGAGCCGCATCGAGCTCGATATCAAGCGCAGCTGGGTGGCGCACCACCCGACGGTGTCATTCTGGATCGAGAAGGAGCAGGAGTTTTGGGATGAAGTGGGCGTCGATTTCACCATCCGCGCCAGCGCATAGGGCCTAGCGGATGGTGTAACAATTCATGTTTTGCAAGCAGATTTTCAAAAAACAGTATATATTGTTTATATTCTTTAAATTGGAAAAACCATGACTAAAACTGTGCCAGTGAAAAAAGCCGCCGTCAAGCCTGCATCGAGCCCTACGGCCGCTCCTGCGTCGGCGCCCGTCTCGATCTTCCCAACCAGCGCGTCGATCAACGCGGCCAAGCCGGCTGCTGCCAAACCGGCCGCCAAAGCCACCGTTGCCAAGGCTGCCGTGAAACCTGTTGCCAAGGCCGCGGCCAAACCTGTGGCCAAACCTGCGGCCAAACCTGTGGCCAAACCTGCGGCCAAACCTGCCGCCAAGGCGGTCGCCAAAGTAGCCGCAAAACCAGCTGCCAAGGTGGTTGCAAAACCGGCCGCAAAAGCAGTCGCTGCCAAGCCTGCTGCGAAAGCCGCCGTCAAGCCGGCAGCCAAGCCAGTCGCCAAGGTTGCAGCCAAGCCGGCTGCCAAACCAGTCGCCAAGCCGGTCGCCGCCGCCAAGGAAAAAGCCCGCAAGCCGAAACTGGTGCGCGACAGCTTCACCATGCCGGAAGCCGAGTATGAGGTTCTGGGCCAGGTCAAGAAGGCTTGCCTGAAGGCTGGCTTCGAGATCAAGAAAAGCGAATTGCTGCGTATCGGCGTGGCGCTGATCAGTCAGATCGACCTGGCGACCCTGCAAAACGTGCTGGCCGGTCTGCCGCAACTGAAAACGGGCCGTCCGAAGAAGGATTGATGTCCGGGGCAGGGAGGCTGCGCGCCTCCCGCCACGTTTTTCCGATTCTGGTTTACCATGGGGCTTGTGATAGCTCCCATTGTGCCTGCCATGTCTGAAGAAGCAGAAACCGAACGCGCCGGCTTCGTCGAGCGCAGCATCGTCCGCCATCGCGGCGGCGCGGCCTCCCTTGTCTCGATTCCCGCCATTGACCACGTGGCCGAGGAAATCCCCGTCGCCCTGGTATTCAACGGTATCTCGCACGCCGTCATGATGGCCACGCCGCGCGACCTGGAAGCGTTTGCCCATGGTTTCGCGCTGACGGAGGGCATCGTGCCATCGGCCGCCGCCATTTTCGACTGCGAAGTGTTGTTGCGTCCCGACTCCGCCGAAGTGGCGATGACGATTGCGCAAGAGGATTTCGTGCGCCTGAAAGACCGTCGCCGCGCGCTGACGGGCCGTAGCGGCTGCGGCGTGTGCGGCATCGACAGCCTGGAAATGCTGGACTTGCAGCCAACGCCCATGCCGCCATCCCCGATCCAGGTCGATCTGCCGGCCGCGCTGGCGCATGCCTCCAGCGGCTTGCGCGCACACCAGGCGCTGATGCAGGCCACCGGCGGCGTGCATGCAGCCGCCTGGTGCGCGCCCGATGGCGCGATCCTGTACGCTTTCGAGGATATCGGCCGCCATAACGGGCTCGATAAACTGATCGGCCACCTGGCATTGAACGGTATCGACATGCGGCGCGGTTTCGTGTTCCTGTCCAGCCGTGGCAGTTATGAACTGGCGCGCAAGGCTGCGCGCATGCAGATTCCCCTCTTGGCGACGATTTCCGCCCCCAGTTCGCTGGCGATCAGCATCGCCCAGCAAGCCGGCATGAAGCTGGTGGGCTTTTGCCGCCAGGACGCCTTTGTCGACTACACGCCCGATATCACACTCTAGGCTGCACTTCTCTCCAATAGTACCGGCACCGATTTCGAAGTCGGCGTGCCCGCGCCATCGGCCGTGCTGGCCAAGGGCACCAGCGCATTCGTCTCCGGGTAATAGGCGCCCAGGCAGCCGCGCGGGATGTCGTAGGCGACCAGTAAAAAATCGTCAGCACGGCGCGCCACGCCATCATCCCAGGCGCCGATCAAGTCCACTTTCGCGCCATCCTCCAGTCCCAGCATATCGATGTCCGCCTGGTTGGCGAACACCACGCGGCGCGTGCCGTACACGCCCCGGTAGCGGTCGTCCATGCCATAGATGGTGGTGTTGTACTGGTCGTGCGAGCGGGTCGACATCAGCACCATCAGGCGTTGGCCATGCTGTTTCCTGGCGCGGTGCAGCGGCGTGTCGAGCGCGATCGGCGCGACCATGAAGCTGGCTTTGCCGCTGGCGGTTTTCCACTCGCGCTCGCGCGAAGCGACGCGCAAGTGAAAGCCGCCCGGCCTGGATACCCTGGCGTTGTAATCGTAGAAATCGTCAAACACTTTTTCGATGTCGTCGCGGATGCGGGCATAGTCGGCCGCATAGGCCGCCCAGTCGACCAGGGTTGAGCCCACGGTGGCTGCCGCCATGCCGGCCACGATGGCGATCTCGGACCGCAGATGCGGCGAGGCGGGTGCATTGCGGCCGAACGAGATATGCACCATGCTCATGGAGTCTTCCACGGTCACGCCCTGCGGCACGCCGTGCTGCAGATCGATTTCCGTGCGCCCCAGCGTCGGCAGCAGCAGCGCTTGCTTGCCGATTACCAGGTGGCTGCGATTGAGTTTGGTGGCGATCTGCACCGTCAGCTCGCACTTGCGCAGGGCCGCATAGGTGAGCGGCGTATCGGGCGTGGCGGCGGCGAAGTTGCCGCCCAGGGCGATAAATACCTTGACCTCGCCGCGCTGCATCGCCTCGATAGTCGCCACCACGTCGTGGCCGTGTTCGCGCGGCGGGGTAAAGCCATACACCTGGCCCAGGCGGTCGAGGAAGGCGGCGGTTGGCTGCTCTTCGATGCCCATGGTGCGGTCGCCCTGCACATTAGAGTGGCCGCGCACGGGGCACAGGCCGGCGCCGGGCTTGCCGATCTGGCCGCGCAACATCATCAGGTTCGACAGCATGCGGATGGCGGCCACGCTCTGTTTGTGCTGCGTCAAACCCATGCCCCAGGTGGCGATGATGCGCTGGCCGGCGATGAAGATCGTGCTCAGGGCTTCGATCTGCTCGCGGACCACGCCCGATTCGGCCACCAGCAAGTCCCAGCTTTCGGCGCGCAGGTCGGCGCAAAAAGCCTCGAAGCCGCTGCAATGCTCTCGCACGAAAGCGTGGTCGATGATGCCTCCGGTGTCGTCGTCACGTTCCACTACGCGCTTGGCGACGGCCTTGATCAGGGCCAGGTCGCCTCCCAGGGTCGGCTGCACGAACAGGCCGGCGATGCGCGTGCTGCCCAATGTCGCCATTTCCAGCGCGCTTTGCGGGTCCATGAAGCGTTGCAAGCCCCGTTCGCGCAGGGGATTGACGGAAACGATGGTGCCGCCGCGGCGTGCGCATTCACGCAATTCTCCCAGCATGCGCGTGTGGTTGGTGGCCGGGTTCTGGCCGAAGATGATGATGGTGTCGGCCAGCGCGAAATCGTCCAGGGTGACCGTGCCCTTGCCGATGCCGACCGTGGCCGGCAAGCCCCGGCTGGTCGCTTCATGGCACATGTTCGAGCAGTCGGGAAAATTGTTGGTGCCATACAGGCGGGCCATCAGCTGGTACAGGAAGGCCGCTTCATTGCTGGCGCGGCCCGAGGTGTAAAAGGCCGCCTGGTTGGGATCAGGCAGCGCGCGCAGATGGCGGCCCACCATGGCGTAGGCGTCTTCCCAGGCTATTGGCACATAGCGGTCGCTGGCGGCGTCGTAGACCATCGGCTCGGTCAGGCGGCCGTATTGTTCGAGCGCATAGTCCGATTGCGCCATCAGTTGCGCCACGGTCTGGCTGGCGAACAGCGCGGGGCCGGCGCGGCGGCTGGTCGCTTCGGCGGCCACCGCCTTGGCGCCGTTTTCGCAAAAGGCAAAGGTGGATTGATGGTTGCTGTCGGGCCAGGCGCAGCCGGGGCAATCGAAGCCGTCGGGCTGGTTTTGCGACAGCAGCGCCTTCAGCTTGGCGGGCGCCACCCTTTCCTGGTGCAGGGTGATGGCCACCTGTTTCAGGGCGCCCCAGCCGGCGGCAGGCCTGGTATAGGGCTTGATGTGGGGGCTGTCTTTTTCATCCATTGGCGTGCCTGCCTGTCTCAAAAAGGAGGGAGTGTGGTGATTATGCCTGATCAGCTCGCTGCTTTGAGATAGGTCATGGAAATGACATTGCGCTGTCATTTTCCTGACATATTAGACAAGTACGCTGGAGCCGTCTTGATCATAAAGGATGAAACCATGCAAAACATTATCGCGTCAAACGAAGCCAAGGCCCGGCCAGTTCAACTGGTGCTGAGCGTGGCCAGTACGGCAAAGGAATTGCGCGAAGTGCAGCGTCTGCGTTACAAGGTGTTTATTGAAAGCATGGGCCTGACGTCGCTGGCCAATGCCGATGGTCTCGACAGCGATGAGTTCGACGCCCATTGCGATCATCTGATCGTGCGCGACGCCGACACCTTGAAAGTGGTGGGTACTTACCGCGTGCTGAGCGCGGCCAAGTCCGCCAAGATCGGCCGCTTGTACTCGGAAAATGAATTTGACTTGAGCCGCCTCAACAATCTGCGCGGCCGCATGGTCGAAGCGGGACGTGCCTGCATCCATCCCAAGTACCGGGGCGGCAGCGTGATCATGCTGCTGTGGTCCGGCCTGGCCGAATACATGCGCCGCGAACGCTGCGATTATCTGGTGGGCTGCGCCAGCATCAGCCTGGCCGATGGCGGCCATAATGCGGTCGCCGTGTACCAGGCGCTGGCGGAAAAACACCTGGCGCCGTCGGAGTACCGCGTCACGCCGCACCTGCCATTTCCGATTCACCAGGTGGAAGCGGCGCACAAGCCGCAAGTGCCGCCGCTGATCAAGGGGTATCTGCGTTCGGGCGCCTGGATTTGCGGCGAACCGGCCTGGGATCCTGATTTTGAAAGCGCGGACATGTTCATGATGATGCCGCTGGCGAATCTGGACGAGCGCTATGCGCGCCATTATGGCGTGAAGACGGACTGATAGTTGAGTGACTGGGCTGCGGCCGTGCTGTTGGCGGCTGCGTCTGGCTGTCTGGAGAAAATGCAGCGCTGGAAGGGTGCGCGAGAAACGGACAGCATGTTTTGGGCTGGGCTTCTTCGGCAGGGTGTTCGTGCGTTTTATGCTGGACGAACTGCGCGAATGGTAGGGCAAAAGTTCATGGCGCCGGGGACCTGGGTGCCTGGCAGGGCAAGGCTACACTACGGTAAGACGTGTTAATGGACTGGGGTGGCCGATAATTCCTTCAGGTCACGGATGGCGATTTCCGACTTTTCATGCATGCGCAATAAAATCGTCGCACCGACCGATAATTTGCCGTGCCGTATCTTGCTGATGATGGGCGGCTGTACTTCCAGTACGCGGCACAGTTCAGCGTCATTTTTCAGGTTCAGCTTTTCGATCAGGGTATCGAGCAGCTTGTTGGGCACAAAACTCGATGGCTCGAGCGCGCGGGCCCGGTTCATCGCTTCGATCAATTCCAGTTTTTTTTGCCGGACGTTCATTTACTTCTCCTTTCGGTTAGCAAGGGTCAGGACCATGGCTGGTCCCGGCGAGTGTTCGTCACTGCAGGACGGCTATCTGCGCATGACGTCGTACAACATTGGCGGTACAGCGTACAACATTGATAACCAGGCAAGTGATTTACATAATACTACGATAACAAATAGTGTGACACATGGTTATTAAAATTAACTGAATGTCGCGATGGTTTCCTTGAAATTTGTTGCATTCTGTAAGCCGCTTTTCGTCAAGATCATGGTCCGGTCGGCCATTTCTGCGGCAGCCAGCGAATGCGTCACCATGATGGCGCAGCTGCCATTGGCCTTGATTTCAGCGCGCAGCAATTGCAGGATGCTGTGCGCGGTATCCGGGTCCAGGTTGCCGGTGGGTTCGTCGGCCAGCACCAGGGCGGGCTTGTGCACCAGTGCGCGGGCAATTGCCACGCGCTGCATTTCGCCGCCCGATAATTGCTGTGGAAAATCACCGCCGCGGCCTTTCAATCCGACCGCTTCGAGCATGCTGACGGCGCGTTCCTGCGGCAAGCCATTGAGCAGCAGCGGCAAGGCCACGTTTTGCAGCAGGGTCAGGTGCGGCAAGACATGGAAAGCCTGGAAGATAAAGCCCATGCGCGAGCGCCGCAACCGGGTGGCGGACGCGTCGTCCAGGCTGGACATGGCGATGCCGTCGACCAGGATAGGCTGCGCTTCGCCTGCGTCGGGCGTGTCGAGGCCCGCAATCAAATTGAGCAGGGTCGATTTGCCGACGCCGGAATCGCCCATGATGGCAATAAACTCGCCTGCCTCGAAGCGGCACGAGAGATTGGCCAGCACGGGACGCGCGTTGGCATAAGACTTGGACAGATGGCGCAATTCAAGCATGGTGTGTTTATCTATGTGTAAGGGCAGGCACGCGGGGGAGAGGGGGGCCTGGAGTGCAATGGCGCGCGGATTGTTTGGCCGGCAATGTGTAGTATACGACAGGCTTATGCTTTTTGCTTGGCAATACCAATTTAACGTGCGCGGCCAGCCGGCGCGCAATTGTCACCGCCTTTAAGTGAACTGCCGTACAGCTGGGTTTTGCAGATTCCGCTATGATGGAAAAATCGTAGCGACGAGTTTTTTCCTTCGTTTGCCCATGCAAGTCTTCACCATGATGCGAGTCCATGACCATGCCACCTACGCAGCTTCAGCAGCATCAGCAGCCGTCCAGTCCTCGCCACGGCATCCGTTCCAGTGACATTCCGGCAACTGGCGGCAAGGCCAGTGCGACTCCCTCCACGATAGCCGAGGTCGCAAAAGGCTTGCTGGCGCCGCAGGCCTGGACCTCGCCCAAGTACCTGTACGACGCACTCGGTTCCAAGCTGTTCGAAGCCATCTGCGGCCTCGATGAGTATTATCCGACGCGTACGGAGGCAGCCATCTTTGCCCGCCACGGCGCCGATATCGCCCATGCCGTGGGGCCGGGCAGCACCCTGATCGACCTGGGCGCGGGCAATTGCGCCAAGGCTGCCAGCCTGTTCCCGCTGCTGCATCCGGCGCAATACGTGGCCGTCGATATTTCTTATGATTTCCTCAGTGAATCGTTGGCGAGCTTGCGCCAGCGTTTCCCGCATATCGAGATGACGGGCCTGGGTCTGGATTTTTCCAGCAGCCTGGCCCTGCCGGCCAGCGTGCGCGATGCACAGCGCCTGTTCTTTTATCCCGGTTCCTCGATCGGCAATTTCGCGCCGGAGCAGGCCATCGCGTTCCTGCGACGCTTGCGCGCCAATTCCGACAGCGATGGCGGCTTGCTGATCGGCGTGGACCTGATCAAGGATAGCGCCGTGCTCGACGCGGCCTACGATGATGCGCTGGGCGTCACTGCCGCCTTCAATCTGAACCTGTTGCGTCACCTGAATCTGTTGCTCGGTGCGGACTTTGATGTGCGCCAGTGGCGCCATCACGGCTTTTTCAATGCCGACGAGGGGCGAGTGGAAATGCACCTGGAAGCGCGCAGCGAGCAAGTGGTGCATTGGCAGGGCGGCCAGCGGCGCTTTGCACAAGGGGAACGCATCCACACGGAAGACAGTTATAAATATACGCGGGCCGGCTTCGTGGGCCTGCTGGAGCAAGCCGGTTATCGCACGGCGCGTATCTGGATGGATGAGCAGCAGTGGTTTGCCGTCATCCACGCACGCGCCATGCCGGATTAATGTCAAAATTTACATAAAAATGATCTTGAGCGACCATTTCAAGCAAGTCCGCCAGCATTCATTGCGGCTGGCCGAGCCGCTGTCCGAGGAAGATTGCGGCGCCCAGTCGATGCCGGACGCCAGTCCCGTCAAATGGCATCTGGCGCATACCACCTGGTTTTTCGAAACCTTTATCCTGGAAGCGCTGGAACCGGACTTTACGCCATTCCATCCCGCTTTTCGGGTACTGTTCAACTCCTATTACAACGGCGTCGGCGACAAGCATCCGCGCGCGCAGCGAGGCTTGCTGACGCGCCCTGACCTGGCGCAGGTGCGTGCTTACCGCCACGATGTCGATGCCCGCATCGTCCGCCTACTGGCCAGCGAGTTGCCGCGCAGCGAGCGTGAACGCTTGAGCATGCTGCTGGTGCTGGGCCTGGAGCATGAGCAGCAGCACCAGGAATTGCTGTTGACTGACGTCAAGCATCTGCTGGCGCAGAGTCCCTTGTTTCCTGTATATCTTGAGACTGTTGCGGTGGCGCAGCCTGGCAGCGTGGCAAGCGAATGGCTTGCCTTCGAAGGCGGCCTGACGGACATCGGCCATACAGGCGACGGCTTTTGCTTCGACAATGAATTGCCGCGCCACCGGCAATATGTGGCGCCGTTCGAGCTCGCGTCCTGCCTGGTGACGAATGGCGATTACCTGGACTTTATCGAAGCGGGCGGCTACCGCACGGCCAGCCTGTGGTTGTCCGAAGGCTGGGACTGGGTGCGCAACCAGCATCTGACGTGCCCGCTGTACTGGCAGCAGGGGGAAGATGGCCGCTGGCTTGAATTTACCTTGCATGGCTTGCAGCCGCTTGATCTGCGGCAACCGGCCACCCATTTGTCGCTGTTCGAAGCGGACGCCTACGCCCACTGGGCCGGTGCCCGTTTGCCGACGGAAGCGGAGTGGGAATTGGCTGCACACGATGTGGCCGTGCAAACAGGATCGCTGCACCCGGCCGTGGCTGGATCGGTTGATGGATTGCAGCAAATGTTTGGCCATTGCTGGCAATGGACCAGCAGCAGCTATGCGCCGTATCCCGGTTATCGCCCGGCAGCTGGCGCCCTCGGCGAATACAACGGCAAATTCATGCTGAACCAGTATGTGCTGCGCGGTTCTTCCTGCGCCACGCCGGCCGGCCATGCACGGGCCAGCTACCGCAACTTTTTCCCTGCCGGCGCGCGCTGGCAGTTTGCAGGCATCAGACTGGCTCGCTGAGCACACCTTCATAAACCTACTGCGCAGCCCACTCTCGGGTATCCGTTGCTCGCCATACCGAATGTATGGCTCCGCTATTCAACCCGATATTGGGCTTGCTCGCTACGGGTTCTGAAGGCGCGGTGACATTGCCATATAGCCACAAAGAAAAAGGGCAGCCGTGTGGCTGCCCTTTGATGATGACGGTACTGTTATTTTCAGGCTGTCACAGCCGCCTTGCCAGCCGTTTCCACTTCCGTCTGCTTGATGCGGCGGTTCACGGCCGACAGCACGGCCTTGAACGAAGCGGTGACGATATTGCTGTCGATGCCGGCGCCGAACAGGGTAGGGCCGTTGTCCAGGCGCAATTCCACATAGCAGGCGGCCTGCGCATTGGCGCCGGAGCCGATCGAGTGCTCATGGTAATCCATCAGCTTGATGTCGAGGCCCAGCGCGTTGACGAAAGCATCGATCGGGCCATTGCCGCCGCCTTGCAGGGCCAGCGGCGCCTGGCGATGGTGCAGGCTGATATCGATTTGTACCGATTCTTCATTGTTGCTGTCTTCCACCATGCGGTGCGCCGCGTAGGCGTAGGGCGTGGTTTGTTCCAGGTATTCGCGCTGGAAGATGTCATGGATATCCTGGGCGGCGATTTCACGGCCCGTAGCGTCCGCCACCGCTTGCACGGCGCGCGAAAACTCGATCTGCAGGCGGCGCGGCAAGACCAGGCCATATTCCTGTTCCAGCAAGTAAGACATGCCGCCCTTGCCGGACTGGCTGTTGACGCGGATCACGGCGTCGTAGCTGCGGCCCAGGTCGGCCGGATCGATCGGCAGGTACGGAATTTCCCAGATGGTGTCCGGTTGCTGCTTGGCAAAACCTTTTTTGATCGCATCCTGGTGCGAACCGGAAAACGCCGTGAACACCAGGTCGCCCGCATACGGGTGGCGTGGATGGACGGGCAACTGGTTGCATTCTTCCACGCACTTGCGCACGGTATCGATGTCGGAGAAATCGAGGCCCGGATGCACGCCTTGCGTGTACAGGTTCATTGCCAGGGTGACCAGGTCGACGTTGCCGGTGCGCTCGCCATTGCCGAACAAACAGCCTTCCACGCGGTCTGCGCCGGCCATCACGGCCAGTTCAGCCGAGGCAACAGCCGTGCCGCGGTCGTTATGCGGGTGCACGCTGATGATGATGGAATCGCGGCGCGCCAGCTTGCGCGACATCCATTCGATCTGGTCCGCATACACGTTCGGCGTGCTGCATTCCACGGTCGATGGCAGGTTGATGATCATCTTGTTGGCCGGAGTCGGCTTCCAGATGGCGCTGACGGCATCGCAGATATGCTTGGAGAAATCGAGTTCGGTGGTCGAGAACGATTCCGGCGTGTATTCAAAACCCCATTCCGTTTCCGGGTGCTGCGCCACCAGTTGTTTGACCAGGGTGGTACCGGTGGTGGCGATTTGCGTGATTTCTTCGCGCGACATGCCAAACACCACCTTGCGGAACACGGGCGCCACCGAGTTGTACAGGTGGACGATGGCGCGCTTGGCGCCGACCACCGATTCCACCGTGCGGCGGATCAGCTCTTCACGCGATTGCGTCAGCACGATGATGGTGACGTCGTCCGGGATGCGGTTTTCATCGACCAGCTTGCGCACGAAATCGAAGTCCGTTTGCGATGCTGATGGGAAACCCACTTCGATTTCCTTCAGGCCGATGGCGATCAGCATCTCGAAGAAACGCAGCTTCTTTTCCGCGCTCATCGGCTCGATCAGGGACTGATTGCCGTCGCGCAAGTCGGTGCTCATCCAGATAGGCGGTTTGCTGATGATCTGGTTAGGCCATTGACGGTCGGTCAATTTAACTGGCGGAAAGGCGCGGTATTTGGAAGCTGGGTTTTGCAACATCATGATCGGGTACTCCTGAAAATAGGGGAAATCAATGGTTGTGGCGCAAGCTTGCCGGGCGGCCACGAGACACTAGGCCAGGCAAGCGATCGGTAGTGTTAGCAGGCACAGCAGGGCAGCGGCGCCAGATGGGGCGTTCGCGTCGGACATTGCGTGTGGTGCGGGGATTGGTGCAAACATCATCAAACCTTCCAGGGTTTTTAAAACACGCCGGCGTGTGGCCAGGCGCAGCAAAGCGGCAAACTTAAGCGCGTGCTAGTAGTAGTCGCGATAGCGACAGCAGGGAAGGAGATGGAAGTTTGAAGGAGGACATGTGTTTAATGTACGGGAGTTTGTGTCGGGCTGTCAAGCGTTTCCTGGTGGTATCTTGCTTTGTCTGCCCAGGCTGGGTTGGCGTTGACAGTCGATGTGCGATGAGAGGTGGTCCAGGTTCTCCTTGCCGTGGGGCCATTCTCATCCTTGATCAGATACAGGCTTGGATTCACATCAAGCTGTCGTGAAAAGGTTGATATTTATCTTTGCCGTCCGGGTCTCAACCAAGGGGAGATTTGGGGCTGAATTCGCGGCTCAGGTTTTGCAGGTTTTCCCGCATGCCGTCGACCACCGCATTGTGGCGCGCCAGGATGGCGGATGCTTCCCGGAATGGGGCGGGATCGAGGTATAAGCGTGGCAGGTCGGTCACCGCCACGCCGCGTGCTTCGTCGCGCAGGATGTCATCGGCCAGGCGGGCGAGGGCGGCGATGCTGGACTGGATGCGTGGCGTGCTGTTGACGGCCAGGCAGGCGTTCAGGGCTGCACCGAAGTCGGTGCGCGATGGTGCTTGCGGCAATACGGGCGCAGCGACCTGTTCCAGGGGCGACATATTGACGGCGGGCTTGCGGTAAGCCAGCAAAGTATCGAGCGCCATCAGGCGGTGCGGGCCGCCGCGTTGCAGCCAGCCGGCGATGCGCGGCCAGGGCGTGCCCAGCAGGGCCGCCGCCACGCCCCACTGGCTGGACACCGGTGAGCCGACGTTGCTCTCGATCCAGTCGATGGCGGCGGGATTGCCTGTGTAGCCGAGCAAGATACTATTCGAAGCGCGCAGGGCGGGTGACTGGGTGGCCAGTATATTTGTCAGCCAGGCGAGGGCGCCATCGGCGGGATTGTTGATGAGTTGTTCGGCAAACGGCGCGCTGAGGTCGCGGCTATCAAAATGGCGGTATTGTTCTGGCATGGCTGAAAACAGGAGGGAGGTGGCGCTAGTCTAGCAGCCCGGCCATGCGCACGATTTGTTGTTTGGAAACTTTTAAGATTGTCTTCAGTCCAGGCCGCCACGCTTGCGCTACAATCGGCGCTTTGTTGCCACTGCCGCCTGCGGCGCCTTTCCTTCCACTATGCATCCTAAACGCCTGACCCTGCTTGCCCTGGCCGCCTTTGCCCTGGCTGGCTGCGAAACTTCCGCTCCGAAACCTGCTCCCGTATTGACGCCGCCTGAACCGGTAGTGGTGGCGCCGCGCAAGATCAAGATCGGCCTGGCGCTGGGTGGTGGGGCGGCGCGCGGGTTCGCGCATATCGGCGTGATCAAGGCGCTCGAATCGCAGGGTATCGATGCCGATATCGTCACGGGCACCAGCGCGGGCAGTGTGGTGGGCGCCTTGTATGCGGCAGGCAACTCCGGCTTTGCCTTGCAAAAAATGGCGTTTGACATGGATGAGGCAGCCATTTCCGACTGGGCCTTGCCGCTGTTCGGCAAATCCTCTGGCGTGCTGAAAGGCGAAGCCCTGCAAGCCTATGTCAACAAGGCAGTGGCCGGCTTGCCGCTGGAAAAACTCAAAATTCCGTTTGGCGTGGTGGCGACCGATTTGAAAAATGGCCAGCCGATCCTCTTCCAGCGCGGCAATACCGGCATGGCCGTGCGCGCATCCTCGGCCGTGCCTGGCGTATTCCAGCCGGTGGTGATTGCGGGCCGCACTTATGTCGATGGCGGGCTGGTGGCGCCGGTGCCCGTGAAAGCGGCGCGCGACATGGGCGCCGACTTTATTATTGCCGTGAATATTTCCTCGCAAACAGATGCGCAGAAGGCCATCAGCTCGATGGAAGTGATCATGCAGACGTTTGCCATCATGGGCCAGCGCATCAACCAGTTCGAATTGAAGGATGCGGACGTGGTGATACAGCCCAGCCTGGGGACGATGAAAGGCAACGATTTCAATAGCCGCAACCAGGCCATCCTGGCGGGCGAGCAAGCGACGTTTGCCGTGATGGCGCAGATCAAGCAAAAGCTGAAGGCCAGGCGCGAACCGTAAATAGTGGGTAGTTGAAGGACGCTATAAAGACCGTCCCTGTTTCAGCTACAATTTTGCTTCAACATAATAAGGATGCCTCATGCAATCGAAACCGGTCTTGACCCTGGAAGACGTAAAGAAAATCGCTGCTGCCGCCGAAGCGGAAGCGCTCAAGCATAACTGGGCGGTCACGATCGCCATCGTCGATGACGGCGGCCACCTGCTGTGGCTGCAGCGCCTGGATGGCGTGGCGCCGATTTCCTCGCATATTGCGCCGGCAAAAGCCAAGACGGCTGCCCTGGGCCGCCGCGAATCGCGCATCTATGAAGAACTGATCAATGGCGGCCGCGTATCGTTCCTGAGCGCGCCGGAAATCGAAGGCATGCTGGAAGGCGGCGTGCCCATCATCGTCGAAGGCCATTGCGTGGGCGCCGTTGGCGTCTCGGGCGTGAAATCGACCGAAGATGCGCAAATTGCCAAGGCAGGCATTGCAGCGGTAGTGTAAGTACGGGTGTAAGTAGTAACCGATATTGATTTGAAAGCCGCTCCGCGCAAAGCCGGGCGGCTTTTTTTATGGCAGCAGCAGCGGATGCTGCGTTGCAAAAAAATCGCAGCACCCTTGAATTTTCTTCCTTGTGGAAAAGCTTCCTTTTGGTTATAATTCAAAGGTTTAGCCAATCACACATATACCGTAGCGACTACCCATCCCCTCATTCAAAATGATCGTCAAAAGCCCATGAGCACACGCGTTCGGGTTTCCTGGCGGTCGGTCTGACGTGGCGCAGCTACGGTAACTTTATCAGGAGTTGCCCTTGCCGCCATTTTTTTCTGGCCCTGCCGTTCCAGCCATATTAGCGCTTGCTGATGGAACGATTTTCAAAGGTTTTTCGATCGGTGCCGCCGGTCATACCACGGGTGAGGTTGTTTTCAACACCTCCATGACCGGGTATCAGGAAATCCTTACCGACCCTAGTTATAGCCGCCAGATGGTCACCCTGACCTATCCGCATATCGGCAATACGGGTGTCAATCCGGAAGACGTCGAATCTTCCAAAGTACACGCCGCTGGCCTCATCATTCGCGATCTGCCATTGCTGGCATCGAATTTCCGTTCCACCCTTTCCCTGTCCGACTACCTCAAAGCTGAAAATATCGTGGCCATCGCCGGCATCGATACGCGCAAGCTCACGCGCATCCTGCGTGAAAAAGGTGCGCAGGGCGGCGCCATCCTGGTGGGTACGCAAGGCAATGAGCCATCCACCGCGCAAGCGCTGGAACTGGCCCGTTCCTTCCCTGGCCTGTCCGGCATGGACCTGGCCAAGGTGGTGTCCGTCAAGGATGCGTATGAGTACCGCGAAACCGAGTGGACCCTCGGCCAGGGCTACGGCCAGCTGGCGGACGCCAACGTGAAATACCACGTGGTGGCGTTCGACTATGGCGTCAAGCGCAATATCTTGCGCATGCTGACGGCGCGCGGCTGCAAAGTCACCGTGCTGCCGGCGCAAGCGACGGCGGCCGATGCACTGGCCCTGAATCCGGACGGCATCTTCCTGTCGAATGGTCCTGGCGATCCGGAACCCTGCGATTACGCGATTGCTGCCACCAAGGAACTGATCGAAAAAGGCATTCCGACTTTCGGTATCTGCCTCGGTCACCAGATCATGGCGATCGCTTCCGGCGCAAAAACGCTGAAGATGAAGTTCGGCCACCACGGCGCCAACCACCCGGTGCAAGACCTGGAAACCAAACAGGTCTTGATTACTTCGCAAAACCACGGTTTCGCCGTTGATGCAGCCACCTTGCCTGCCAACTGCCGCGTTACCCATGAATCGCTGTTCGACGGTTCCCTGCAGGGCTTTGCCCGCACGGACAAGCCGGCCTTCTGCTTCCAGGGCCACCCTGAAGCGTCGCCGGGCCCGATGGATGTTGCTTACCTGTTTGACCGCTTCATCAACCTGATGGCTGCGGAGGAGAAAAAGAAAAATGCCTAAACGTTTAGATATTAAAAGTATTCTGATTATTGGCGCTGGCCCGATCGTGATCGGCCAGGCCTGCGAATTCGATTATTCCGGCGCGCAAGCGTGCAAGGCCCTGCGCGAAGAGGGCTACAAAGTCATCCTGGTCAACAGCAATCCTGCGACCATCATGACCGACCCGGAAATGGCCGACGTCACCTACATCGAACCGATCACCTGGTCGGTGGTCGAGCGCATCATCGCCAAGGAGCGTCCGGACGCGATCCTGCCGACGATGGGCGGCCAGACCGCGCTGAACTGCGCGCTGGACCTGTTCAACAATGGCGTGCTGGCAAAATACAACGTCGAGCTGATCGGCGCATCGCCGGAAGCCATCGACAAGGCCGAAGACCGTTCCAAGTTCAAGGACGCGATGACCAAGATCGGCCTCGGTTCGGCCCGTTCCGGCGTGGCGCACTCGATGGAAGAGTCGTGGGCGGTGCAGCGCGAAGTGGGTTTCCCGACCATCATCCGTCCTTCGTTCACCATGGGCGGCAGCGGCGGCGGTATTGCCTACAACGAAGAAGAATTCGAAACGATCTGCAAACGCGGCCTGGAAGCCTCGCCGACCAAGGAATTGCTGATCGAAGAATCCTTGCTCGGCTGGAAAGAGTACGAGATGGAAGTGGTGCGCGACAAGGCGGACAACTGCATCATCATTTGCTCGATTGAAAACCTGGACCCGATGGGCGTGCACACGGGCGACTCGATCACGGTTGCGCCAGCGCAAACCCTGACCGACAAGGAATACCAGATCATGCGCAATGCCTCGCTGGCAGTGCTGCGCGAGATCGGCGTCGACACCGGTGGTTCGAACGTGCAATTCTCGATCAATCCGGTCGATGGCCGCATGATCGTCATCGAGATGAACCCGCGCGTATCGCGTTCCTCGGCGCTGGCGTCGAAAGCCACCGGCTTCCCGATTGCAAAAATCGCTGCCAAGCTGGCCGTGGGTTTTACCCTGGACGAGCTGCGCAATGAAATCACGGGCGGCGCCACGCCGGCATCGTTCGAGCCATCGATCGATTACGTGGTCACCAAGATTCCCCGTTTCACGTTCGAGAAATTCCCGACCGCCGACCATCACCTGACGACGCAAATGAAGTCGGTCGGTGAAGTGATGGCGATCGGCCGTACCTTCCAGGAATCGTTCCAGAAAGCCTTGCGCGGCCTGGAAGTGGGCGTGGATGGCATGAACGAAAAAACCAAGGACCGCGAAAAGATCGAAGAAGAACTGGGCGAGCCTGGTCCTGAACGCATCTGGTACGTGGGCGATGCGTTTGCCCAGGGCTTTACCCTGGAAGAAGTGCATCAGCTGACCAAGATCGATCCATGGTTCCTGATCCAGATCAAGGAAATCGTCGATCTGGAGCTGTGGCTCGATACGCAAAAGCTGGAAAACCTGGACAAGAACACCTTGTACAAGTTGAAGCAAAAAGGTTTCTCGGACCGCCGCCTGGGTTTCCTGCTGCAGACATCGGACTCTGCCATCCGCGCCAAGCGGCATGAATTAAATATCCGTCCTGTCTACAAGCGCGTCGATACTTGCGCGGCTGAATTCTCGACCGACACGGCCTACATGTATTCCACGTATGACGAAGAGTGCGAATCGAATCCGACCGACAAGAAAAAGATCATGGTATTGGGCGGTGGCCCGAACCGTATCGGCCAGGGTATCGAATTCGACTATTGCTGCGTGCACGCGGCCCTCGCCATGCGCGAAGACGGCTACGAAACCATCATGGTCAACTGCAACCCGGAAACCGTGTCGACCGACTACGATACCTCGGACCGCCTGTACTTTGAATCCTTGACGCTGGAAGACGTGCTGGAAATCGTCGCCATCGAAAAACCGGTGGGCGTGATCGTGCAGTACGGCGGCCAGACCCCGCTGAAGCTGGCGCTGGACCTGGAAGCGAACGGCGTGCCCATCATCGGCACCTCGCCCGACATGATCGACGCCGCCGAAGACCGCGAGCGTTTCCAGCAAATGCTGCACAAGCTTGAACTGCGTCAGCCGCCTAACCGCACCGCGCGCACCGAAGCGGAAGCGCTGGCGCTGGCGCAGGAAATCGGCTACCCGCTGGTGGTGCGTCCTTCCTACGTGCTGGGCGGCCGCGCGATGGAAATCGTGCACGAGCAACGCGACCTGGAACGCTATATGCGCGAAGCGGTCAAGGTATCGCACGATTCGCCGGTGCTGCTGGACCGTTTCCTGAACGACGCGATCGAATGCGACGTCGATTGCATCTCCGACGGCGAAACGACGTTCATCGGCGGCGTGATGGAGCACATCGAACAGGCAGGCGTGCACTCGGGCGACTCTGCTTGCTCCTTGCCACCGTACTCGCTGGCGGCTGAAACGATTGAAGAGCTGAAACGCCAGACGGCGCTGATGGCCAAGGGCTTGAACGTGGTTGGCCTGATGAACGTGCAGTTCGCGATCCAGAAACAGGATGGCAAGGATGTCGTCTACGTGCTGGAAGTGAACCCGCGCGCTTCGCGTACCGTGCCTTTCGTCTCGAAAGCCACCGGTTTGCAACTGGCCAAGATTGCCGCCCGTTGCATGGTCGGCCAGTCGCTGGCCTCGCAAGGCATCACGAAAGAAGTCGTGCCGCCGTACTTCAGCGTCAAGGAAGCCGTGTTCCCGTTCGTCAAGTTCCCTGGCGTGGACACCATCCTGGGACCGGAAATGAAATCGACCGGTGAAGTCATGGGCGTGGGCCAGACTTTCGGCGAAGCGTTTGTGAAATCGCAACTGGGCGCCGGCGTGAACCTGCCGAAATCGGGCAAGGTCTTCATCAGCGTGAAAGCGTCGGACAAGCCGCGTGCCGTGCAAGTGGCGCGCGACCTGGTCGAGTCCGGTTTCACCGTGGTTGCCACCAAGGGTACGGCTGCCGTGATCGCTGCCGCCGGCATTCCGGTGACGCCAGTGAACAAGGTGATCGAAGGCCGTCCGCACGTGGTCGACATGGTGAAAAACCATGAGATCGTGCTGGTGATCAACACCGTGGAAGAAAAGCGCAGCGCCATCGTCGATTCGCGGGCCATCCGCACCTCGGCCCTGGCTGCCCGCGTGACCACCTACACGACTATCGCCGGCGCGGAAGCGGCCGTCGAAGGCATCCGTCACCTCGATGAGCTGCGTGTGTATGATTTGCAAGGTTTGCATCGCACCTTAGGTTGATCCGATTGCAGTTGCTGTAGATAATGCAGTACACTGTAGCCACACGAACCACAGAGTTTCGCGCAAAGCACCGCGCGGCCTCTGTGGTTTTCACTTGTTAGATCGGTTGTAGCGATCACCGATCACATTTAGGCAGATAGTAGAGATAACATGACCACAGTCCCACTGACCAAATACGGCGCCGAACTTCTGAAAGAAGAGTTGCATCACCTGAAGACCAAGGAACGCCGCATCGTCATCGATGCGATCGCCGAAGCGCGCTCGCACGGTGACCTGTCGGAAAACGCCGAATATGACGCCGCCAAGGAACGCCAGGCGTTCGTGGAAGGCCGTATCGCCGAACTGGAAGGCAAGCTGAGCGTTGCTCAAATCATCGACCCGGCCGCGCTCGACGCGGAAGGTCGCGTGGTATTTGCCTCGACCGTGAACCTGGAAGACCTGGAGTCGGGCCAGAAAGTCACGTACCAGATTGTTGGCCTCGATGAAGCGGATTTGAAACTGAACAAGGTTTCCGTGACCTCGCCGATCGCCCGCGCCCTGATCGGCAAATATGCCGGCGACGTGGTGGAAGTGCAGGCGCCGTCCGGCCCGCGCGAATACGAAATCCTGGAAGTACTGTACATCTGATGCTGAGCCGCGTACGTTTCCTCGTCGCCACCCTGTGGGCGGGCAGTCTGTGGACGGTCGGCTTTGTTGTCGCGCCGACCCTGTTTGCCACCCTCAGTGACCGCATGCTGGCCGGCACGATCGCTGGCAGCATGTTCAGAGTCGAAGCGTGGCTGTCGATCGCGTGCGCGCTGATATTGCTGGCGCTGCTGCAATGGGGCGGCGGCGCCCTGGAGCCCGAGCGCCGCCGCCTGCTGGGTGCGCTGGTGCTGTCGATGCTGGTGTGTACCCTGGTCAGCTATGTTGGCATCACGCCCCTGATGGCCGAGCTGCGCGCGCAAGCGCCGGGCGGCGTCATGGATGAGGCCATGCGCAGCCGGTTTGGCATGCTGCATGGCATCTCGACCCTGATTTTCGCCGTGCAGAGCTTGTTGGCTGGTGTGCTGATCTGGAAGCAGGGGTAAAGTATTAAATGCTGGGGTCAGACCCGGCGGGTCTGACCCCAAAAAAAAGCGGAGCAGGAATAAATCCTTGCTCCGCTTCTTGTTTCAACAGCCTGGCGGCTGTCGCTGTGCAAGCTTATTTGCTGCCCAGTGCGCTTTTCTTGGCGCTCTTCTGACGCGTTTTTGCGCGTTTGATGGAGCCGCCTTCGGTGACCCGTTCATTGCCTTTGATCATGACCTTGGTCACGCTGGGGCGCTTGGTGCCGCTGGCGCTGGCTTTGACGATCGTGACTTCGCGCATGCCTTTGCCGGAGCTGATCTTTTCCTTAACCACTTCTTTTTTCGGACGGTAAAGTACCAGCAGCTTGCCAATATGTTGTACCGGGGCGGCGCCGAGATTGCCGCAAATCGTATCGTACATTCCAACGCGGGCTTCGCGGTCATCGCCGAACACGCGGACTTTAATCAGACCGTGTGAATCGAGGCCCAGATCGATCTCTTTGAGGACAGCAGGTGTCAAGCCCGCTTCGCCAATGATGACGATAGGCTTCAGCGCGTGTGCTTCAGCGCGCAGTGCGCTGCGCTCTACGGGTGTAAGTTTTAGCATAATAATTTTTAGTAATTCCCTTAAAAGCAGTATTCTACGCGAATGGCAAAGAAGAAATTAAACAAAAACTGGTTGCACGACCACATAAATGATCCTTATGTGAAGTTGGCACAGAAAGAGGGCTACCGCGCCCGGGCCGCTTACAAGCTCAAAGAAATCGACGAAGACGAGAAACTGATCAAGCCAGGGCAGGTGATTGTCGACCTCGGCTGCACGCCTGGCAGCTGGGCCCAGTACACGCGGCGCAAGCTGGCCGGCAAGGACGGCGGCGGCGTCAATGGTACCCTGATCGGCCTGGACATGCTGGAAATGGAGCCGATTGCCGATTTCCACTTCATCCAGGGCGATTTCCGCGAAGCGCGCGTGCTGCGCCAGCTGGAAGTGGTGTTGCAAGGACGTAAAGTGGACCTGGTGCTGTCGGACATGGCGCCGAATTTGTCGGGCATCGCCACGGCGGACGCCGCGCGCATGGAACACCTGATCGACCTGGCCATTGAGTTTTCGCAACTGCATCTGAAACCATCGGGCGTGTTGCTGGTGAAATGCTTTAAAGACATGGGTTTCAGTCAGATCGTGGAAAAATTCCGCGCAGAATTCAAGGTCGTGGTGCAGAAAAAGCCCAAGGCCAGTCGTGATAAATCGTCGGAAATCTTCCTGATGGGGCGCGGGATCAAGAATCCTGTAAAAAATACCATTGAAGAAGATGATTCCACTCTTGATATTTAAGGCAGAATCCGCACATGGGAACGAGAAGTGCCGTAGTGAATGATGGTGCAAGCACCTAAATTGTTTATACTGCATTTGTTGACGTGAGCGTGTTTCGTTGTTTTTCGTTTTGCGCGCACGGATCGGCGGGCTTTGGCACGGCCCGCTTATTGCGAGTAAAATCGTATTTCTGCTATAAGTAAAAGATGCGCACTGCATCCAAGGAGTCTTCGTGAATAACATGTTTTCCAAATCTGCCATCTGGGTAGTCGTCTTGCTGCTGTTGTTCATGCTGTTCAAACAGTTCGACAGCCACGGCAGCTCGGGCGGCAGCAAGTCCATCGCTTATTCCGATTTGCTGGATGAAGTCAAAGCCAAGCGTGTCAAGGATGTGGTGATCGAGGGTTCGGCGATTACCGCCAAAATGATGGACGATACCAAGGTCCGCACCACCGCGACCATGCTCGACAAGGGTTTGATCGGCGACCTGCGCGACAATGGCGTGCACTTCGATGTGCGTCCGCCTGAGGAAGTATCGTTCCTGCAACAAATTTTCATGAACTGGTTCCCGATGCTGCTGTTGATCGGCGTCTGGATTTTCTTCATGCGTCAGATGCAGGGCGGCGGCAAGGGCGGGGCATTCTCGTTCGGCAAGTCGAAGGCCCGCATGATGGATGAAGCCAGCAATACGGTGACCTTTGCCGACGTCGCCGGTTGCGACGAGGCGAAAGAAGAAGTCAACGAAGTGGTCGACTTCCTCAAGGATCCGAGCAAATTCCAGAAACTGGGCGGCCGCATTCCCCGCGGCGTGCTGATGGTTGGTCCTCCAGGCACGGGTAAAACCCTGCTGGCGCGCGCCATCGCCGGCGAAGCCAAAGTGCCATTCTTCTCGATTTCCGGTTCGGACTTCGTTGAAATGTTCGTCGGCGTGGGCGCCTCCCGCGTGCGCGACATGTTTGAAAACGCCAAGAAACACTCGCCTTGCATCATCTTCATCGATGAGATCGACGCGGTCGGCCGTCATCGCGGCGCCGGTACGGGCGGTGGTAATGATGAGCGCGAACAAACCCTGAACCAGTTGCTGGTCGAGATGGACGGTTTTGAAGCGAACTCCGGCGTGATCGTCGTGGCCGCCACCAACCGCGCTGACGTGCTCGATAAAGCGCTGCTGCGTCCGGGCCGTTTCGACCGCCAGGTTTCCGTCGGCTTGCCCGATATCCGCGGCCGTGAACAGATCTTGAACGTGCATATGCGCAAAGTGCCTATCGGCACCGATGTCAAGGCCGATATCCTGGCCCGCGGCACGCCTGGTTTCTCGGGCGCCGACCTGGCCAACCTGGTCAACGAAGCGGCCCTGTTCGCCGCGCGCCGCAGCAAGCGCCTGGTGGAAATGTCGGACTTCGAAGATGCGAAAGACAAGATCTACATGGGTCCTGAGCGTAAATCGATGATCATCCGCGAGGAAGAACGTCGCAATACGGCTTACCATGAGTCCGGTCACGCGGTGGTGGCGAAGTTGTTGCCGAAAGCCGATCCCGTGCATAAAGTGACGATCATGCCGCGCGGCTGGGCCCTGGGCCTGACCTGGCAGTTGCCGGAACACGACAACTTGTCTGCATATAAAGACAAGATGCTGGAAGAAATTTCCATCCTGTTCGGTGGCCGTATCGCTGAAGAAATTTTCGTCGGCCAGATGTCGACCGGCGCTTCGAATGACTTCTCGCGCGCCACCAAGCTGGCCCGCTCGATGGTCACGCGTTTCGGCATGTCCGACAGCATGGGCGTGATGGTCTACGAAGACAGCGAAAACGAAGGCTTCTTCGGCGGCGCGACCAAGACGATTTCGGAAGCGACCCAGCAAAAGGTCGACGCTGAAATCCGCAGCATTCTCGACACGCAATATGCGCTGTCGCGCAAGCTGCTGGAAGAAAACCGCGACAAGGTGGAAGTGATGACTCGCGCCTTGCTGGAATGGGAAACCATCGATGCAGACCAGATCAACGATATCATGGCTGGCCAGGAGCCACGCCCGCCCAAAGTCATTCCGCCACGCCGCAATGCGGGCGACAGCGGCACCGGCGGCATTTCGCCGAACGCCACGGCGCCAGCCTGATTCCAGCCTGGTAGTCTGTAGCTAAAGTAACAAAGGGTAAGGAGTGATCCTTACCCTTTTTCTTTACCGCTACAATCTGCACCCTGGCGTACGGATGACCGGACACATTTTTATTGAACTATTAGATATGCGACATTATTTTCAAGCTGGCCGCTTCGGCTTCCAGCTGCACGGGAAGGGCGCGCAGGCGCTGGTGATGGGCATCCTGAATATTACGCCCGACTCGTTTTCCGACGGCGGGCAGTTCCATGGCCTGGAGTTTGCCCTGTCGCGCGCCGAACAGATGATCGCCGACGGTGTCGACATCATCGACATCGGCGGCGAATCGAGCCGGCCCGGCGCGCCGCCATTGCCGCTGCACGATGAGCTGCAAAGGGTGATGCCGGTGCTGTATGCCTTGCGCGATTGCGGCAAGCCCCTCTCCGTCGACACGTATAAACCGCAAGTCATGCGCGAAGCCATCCTGGCCGGCGCCGACATGATCAATGATATCAATGGTTTCCGCGCGCCCGGCGCCATAGCTGCCGTGCGCGACAGCGACTGCGCGCTGTGTATCATGCATATGCAAAGCGTGCCCGCCACCATGCAGGACCAGCCCGCCTATGACGACGTGGTGCGTGAAGTCACCGATTTCCTGCGCGAACGCGTCGAGACCATGACGGCGGCAGGCATCGCCCATGAGCGCCTGTGCGTCGATCCCGGCTTCGGTTTCGGCAAGACGGTGGAACAGAATTACGCCTTGCTGCGCGCGACGGACCACTTGCGCAGCGAACTGGGCCTGCCTGTGCTGGCGGGCTTGTCGCGCAAGTCCATGATCGGCGCCGTGACGGACCGCCCGGTGGAGCAGCGCCTGGCGGGCAGCCTGGCCGGCGCGCTTTTTGCTGTAGCGCAAGGCGCAGAAATTGTACGTGTGCATGATGTTGCGGAGACGGTCGATGCACTGAAGGTCTGGCGCATGGCGCACGGGCCAGTTTAAATGTTGAAGTCCTGTTACTTATAAAAAGAAGAGAGTATCTATGAGCCGTAAATATTTTGGTACCGATGGCATCCGTGGCCTGGTAGGCACAGCACCGATCACCCCCGATTTTGTCATGCGTCTCGGCTATGCAGCCGGCAAGGTGCTGGCCAAGTCGCATGGCGGCAAGGTGCGTCCGACTGTGTTGATCGGCAAGGACACGCGCATTTCCGGCTATATGCTGGAAGCGGCGCTGGAGGCAGGCTTTTCGGCCGCCGGCGTCGATGTGATGCTGGCCGGCCCAATGCCGACGCCGGCCATCGCCTACCTGACGCGCGCGCTGCGCCTGACGGCGGGCGTGGTGATTTCCGCGTCGCATAATCCTTTTCACGACAATGGCATCAAGTTTTTCTCGGGCCAGGGCACCAAGCTGCCCGACAGCGTGGAGACCGAGATCGAACTGGCGCTCGACGAAGTCATGGCTTGCGTGGCATCCGACAAGCTGGGCCGCGCCAAGCGCCTCGATGATGCGCAAGGCCGTTACATCGAATTTTGCAAGAGTACTTTCCCGAACGAGCTGGACTTGCATGGCTTGAAGATCGTCGTCGATTGCGCGCATGGCGCCGCTTACCATATTGCGCCGCACGTGTTCCACGAACTGGGCGCGGAAGTGATCGCCATCGGCAACAAGCCCGATGGCTTGAACATCAATGCCGGCGTGGGCGCCACGGCGCCCAAGGCCATGGCGGCCGCCGTGGTCGAGCATGGCGCCGACCTGGGCATTGCGCTCGATGGCGATGCGGACCGCCTGATCATGTGCGACGCCACCGGCCGTTTGTATAACGGCGACGAGTTGCTGTACCTGATGGTCAAGGATCGCCTGGCGAGCGGTCCGGTGGAGGGCGCCGTCGGCACCCTGATGACGAATATGGCGCTGGAAGTGCTGCTCAAGGAAAAAGGCATCGGCTTCGCGCGCGCCAAGGTGGGCGACCGCTACGTGCTGGAAATCATGCAGGAGCGCGGCTGGCTGCTGGGCGGCGAAGGCTCGGGCCACTTGCTGTGCCTGGACAAGCATACGACCGGCGACGGCATCGTCTCGTCGCTGCAAGTGCTGTCGGCGCTCAAGCGCAGCGGCCTGAGCCTGCAGGAATGCCTGGCCGACCTGGTGCTGTTCCCGCAAACCCTGATCAACCTGCGCGTGGCGCCCGGTTTTGACTGGCAACAAAATGCCGCGATGGTGGCGGAAAAAGCCCGGGTGGAACAAGAGCTGGGCGATACGGGCCGCGTGCTGATCCGCGCCTCCGGCACCGAACCGCTGGTCCGCGTGATGGTGGAAGCGAAGGACAAGGACAAGGCGGAAAGCATGGCGAAACGGATCGCCGCGCACGTGCCTGTTTGAGGACACCTGACATAAGCTGCTGCACGTCGGTATAGGTAGCCTGCGATGCTCACCGTACTTCAGTACGGTTGCGCTTCTTAGCCACCTCTACCTTCCGCTCGCGACGCTTCTGTCCGGCGTTGTTAAGTCCGTTGTTGGATGAGGCAGGAACGCTATCGTTATTTCCACCTAATTCGTCTATGGCAATTGACGAAATTGTGGGGAAGCGCTATTATCTTGTCTTCGGAGTGTGGCGCAGCCCGGTAGCGCACCTGGTTTGGGACCAGGGGGTCCAAGGTTCGAATCCTTGTACTCCGACCAAAATATAAGCGGGCTGTCAGAAATGACAGCCCGTTTTTCATTCTGTCCCTGTTTGGCTGATGGCCTGCATGGACGAGACATCTTTCCGCCTATCGTTCAACGGATAGGACAACGGTCTTCTAAACCGTGAATGGGGGTTCGATTCCCTCTGGGCGGACCAGTTCCAGCATACACTTTGCGGTTTTGCCGCGTCGGCTGCTGCCGATTCTCCCCACGATCCTTGTTTCCGGCATTGTTGCCGCAGGCGTGCGTGCGACCATCCCGTCAACGGGACCGTTCGCCGCCAGCCCGTTTGGCCGTGGCCTATTTGTTCTGGCGCCGGCGCGCCACCCAGCCCAGCATACCCAGGCCGGCCAGCAGCATGGCATAGGTTTCCGGTTCAGGCACGGCGGAAACGAAGGCGCGGTAGTTGCTCAAGTCCTTGGGCAAGCCGGCGATCGTAAACGTGGTACCGGCAGCGACCGGCGTGGCCCAGTGAAATGCCAGTTCGCCCTTGCCGAAATGAATGGCCAGATAATCGTAGGCTGCCGCGCTGGTGAAGGAATTGACCCCACCGCTCAAGCCTGCCGAAGTGCCGGCAGTGCAGCTGGAGGTGGGATTGTCGCAAAAGGACGCCGGGCTGCTCAGCATGGTGCCGAAGGCGGCGCTGAGATAGCCCTGGATGGCATCCGGCGACTGCGGCACCAGGTTGTCGCTATAGTATTTCACCGTCAGCGCTGGCGATGGCGAATAAGTAACGACGCTGCCGTCGATGCTGAAGCCGCTGGCAGGTCCCACGTCGACCCAGACGGCGGCCTGTGCCGCACCTGCCAGCAGGCTTGCGGCGGCTAGCATGGATGCCCGTAGGATAATGCTGTGTATGTTTTTCATGAAAGTCCCCTTTTTTATCGTACCGTTGCTTCGCTCTTCCAGGGTGCGCCCCCGCCTGGGCTGGAATGCACCTGCCGCCGGCTTCCTTGCGCTAAAGAATGCACATACGACATGCGCATAAGGAGTGCGTATATGCAAGCTTAGGCTTGATATAAATTAATGCAATTTAAATAATGCTATTGGTTTTGTTGATAATATTGCCTGCACCTATGCATAGGGCGTCAACATGGGTGCTGCGGCATGCGGATGGGAATAAAAAGGCTATGTCACCGTCAGGTGTGGGAACTCTCCCAAGGTTGCCTTCAATAATGTTTCAGCGGACAGGATGCGCCTGGCATCGAGTATCCAGCGCCAGCCCAGGTAGTTGGGCAGATAACGTGTCGCCACGCCATGAAAAATGCTCAGCCATCCGCGCAGGCGGCTGTGATATGCGTTGACGTTCTATGCGTGGACCGCGCCGTGCACGCGGATGCCGGCATGCAAGTTGGCGGCTTGATGGCTGATGCCCGTTTCCCGGGCGTTCCCCTATTTAATGAGGACAGAGCCAATAAAAACGCCCCGCGCGATGGGGGCCGGGAAGGGTGGGTGAAGTGAGGGTCTAACTTTCTTCGGTATTTTTGCCAAACAGGCGATCCTTGGCGCTCAGCAGCTTTTGCACCTTGGCGCCCATCTTCATCAGCTGCGCCATCGATTCGGGCGACAAGCGCTGCAAGTCGTCGAACCAGGTGTTGGCCAGGTCGACCAGTTCATACATTTCACGCATGCGCTCCTGCGCATACTGGTCCACGGGTTCCGTGGCCGGCGTCATCAGCGATTCGCGCAGCACCGTGAGGGTGGGCGCCACTTCGCGGCGGCGGCGTTCGGCAGCCACCACGCGGAAGATTTGCCACACATCTCCCAGCGAGGAAAAATACTCGCGCCGGTCGCCAGGAATGCGCGTCAGGCGTATCAAGCCCCAGCCCTGCAACTCCTTCAGGCCGATGCTCACGTTGGAGCGCGAAAAACTCAGGTGTTCGGCGATTTCGTCTGCATGCAAAGGTTGCTCAGAAACAAACAATAACGCGTACACTTGCCCAACCGTCCGGTTGAAACCCCAGCGGCTGCCCATCTCGCCGAAGTGGCTGACGAAGGTCAGGATCAGCGGAGTCATGTTGATATGGTGAGTTTTCATAATTAACTGAAATTTTTGCACGCAGTGGAGGCTGGGTCAATTGATATATGGCACGTTTCGCAGTATTATACAAAATATCGAATTTACAGAGATTTCTGAAAACTCAAGAAGTATCTAATGTCTAACACGCCACTTTCCTTGCCGCAGTTTGACCTTCCCCGTTTTGCCAGCCTGGTGCAGGGCGCAGCCGCCTTGCTGTGGTTGCCGCAGGCGGCCCTGCTGGCCTGGGCCATCGACAGCATGGTGAGGGGCGCTGCCGGGCAAGCCGCGCTGGCGCCGGCCGCGGGCGTATTGCTGCTGGGCCTGCTGCGTGCGGGGGCGGAAGCGTGGGGCGCGCGCGTGATGTATGCGGCGGCCCGTGGTCATTTATCGGCTTTGCGCGCGCAAGTGGCGCTGTCCCTGGCGCAGCGTTCGCCGATGGACCGCCAGCGGGCGCAGTCGGGCCAGGCGGCCAGCGTGATGGCCGAACAGGCCGAAGCCATCGTGCCGTATCTGGTGCGCTACAAACCCACGCGCTGGAAAGTGATGCTGGTGCCGCTGGTGATACTGGCGGTAGTGCTGCCATTTTCCTGGGTGGCCGCGCTGATCCTGCTGATCGCCGCGCCGCTGATCCCGCTTTTCATGGCCCTGGTCGGCCTGGGCGCGCAAGCGGCCAGCCGCGCGCAGATGGTGGAAATGGGCAGCATGAATGCCTTTCTGCTCGACCGCCTGCGCGGCCTGGCCACCTTGCGCGCGCTCGACGCCGTCGACGCCACGGCCAGCCGTCTGGATGAAACGGCGCAATCCTTGCGCCGGCGCACGATGGTGGTGCTGCGCATCGCCTTTCTGTCCTCCGCCGTGCTGGAACTGTTTTCTGCGCTGGGCGTGGCCATGGTGGCGGCCTATATCGGTTTTTCACTGCTGGGCACATTCCACTTCGGCAGCTGGGGCCATGTGTTGACCCTGGGGCAGGGCATGTTCATCCTCTTGCTGGCGCCGGCTTTCTTCGAGCCGCTGCGCGAACTGGCCGCCGTCTGGCATGACAAGGCGGCAGGCGAGGCGGCCCTGGCCGGCTTGCATGACCTGGCTGCCGAAGGTCTGGCCTTGCCTGGCGCTACCGCTGTGGCTGTTGCGCTGGCTGCTCCCTCAGCGCCACCTTCCATCGAGATCCGCCAGCTGCAGTTTGCCCAGTTGGGCGAAGCGCCGCTGTTTAGCCAGTTTGACCTGCAGGTGCGTGGCGGCGAACACGTGGCCCTGCTGGGCGCCAGCGGCGCCGGCAAGACGACCTTGCTGTCCTTGCTGGCAGGCTTGCTGCCAGCCGATGGCGGCGAAATCCGCATCGGCGGAGTGCTGATGAGCGATACCAGCGTGGCCGCCTTGCGCCAGCGCATGGCCTGGATGGGCCAGCGGCCGCACGTGTTTGCCGCCTCCGTCAGCCAGAACGTGACCCTGGGCCGCGCCGATGCTGACGTGGCGAATGTTACTGCCGCGCTGCACCTGGCCGACTTGTCTGCCGTGGCCCAGGCGCGGCCAAGTGTGATGCTCAGCGATGGCGGCCACGGCTTGTCCGGCGGCGAAGCGGTGCGCCTGGCCTTGGCCCGCGTTACTGTTGCCGTGCAGACAGCGCATGCCGACTTGCTGCTGGTCGATGAACCGACCGCTCACCTCGACAGTGAAACGGCCAGCCGCGTCACCGACGCCTTGCTGGCCCTGGCCAAGGGCAAGACCATGCTCGTTGCCACGCATGATCCCGTGCTGGCCAGCCGCTTGCATCGCAGCATCGCCATCGGCCCAGAGCTGGAAATGATGGAGGCACGGCGCGCATGAAATCCTTGTTCTTCCCCATGAATCCCGTGCTGCGCCAGTTGCTGCTGGCGCAGCCAGGCAAGCTGGTCGCCGGCGCCGTGCTGGCGGCCCTGACGGTAGTCGCCGGCATGGCCTTGCTGGGCTTGTCCGGCTGGTTTATCACGGCCACTTCGATTGCCGGCTTGCACGCATCGACGGCGCTGATGTTCGACGTGTTCGGTCCGTCGGCCGGCATCCGTTTGCTGGCGATCGGCCGCACCGGTTCGCGCTACGCCGAGCGTCTGGTCACGCACGACGCCACTTTTGCCGCGCTGGCGAACATTCGCGTGGACCTGTTCCGTGGCTGGTCGCTGCCGGAAGCGGGCAAGCGCTTGCTGCGCCAGCCGGCCAAACTGCTGTTTCGCCTGACGGCCGATATCGATGCGCTCGAATCGCTGTATTTGCGCCTGATCGTGCCTGCTTTCACGGCCCTGTGCGCGGCCTTGCTGGCCGGCGTCGCGCTTGGTTTCATGCATTCCGGCATGGGCATTATCTTTGCCGCCTGGCTGCTGGTCAGCGGCGGCGGTATCAGCGTGCTGCTGATGCGCCGCGCCCAGCGCCACGCCATCGTGCGTTCACGTTCTACCGAGCAATTGCGTTCCGCCACCATCGACCTGGTGGCCGGCCAGACTGACCTGGTGATGGCGGGCCGCATTACTGCGCAATGCGATGTACTGGCCGGCATTGATGCTGCGCTGGCCCGGGCCGACCTGGCGCTGAACCGCCTGGAAACGGGCTTTGGCGCCGCCTACGGCGTGGCCGGTGCGATCACGCTGGCCGGCGTGCTGCTGGCCGTGGCTGTGCTGGTGGACAGCGCCGCCATCACGGTGCCGGTGGCGGCACTGGGCGTGTTGATTGCGCTCACTGCCGTCGAGCCGTTTGCCGGCTTGCGACGTGGCGCGCTGGAAGCGGGACGCATGTTGCTGGCGATCCGCAGGTTGGGGCCGCGCGTGGCGCCAGCTAGCCCGGATGCGGCTGGCGCTGGCGTGGCGTCCGATGTGCGTTTCGAGCAAGTGTGCGCCGCCCACGCCGGCAGTGATATTGCCATCGTGCATGGCGTATCGCTGACGGTGGCGGCCGGTGAACGGGTGGCCTTGATCGGCCCCAGCGGCGCCGGCAAATCGACCTTGCTGGCAGTGGCGGCGCGTGAAATCGCTGTGCTGTCCGGCAGCTACAGCGGGCCGCGCGCCTGTTTGTTCACGCAGCGTACCGAGCTGTTCCAGGACAGCGTGCGTGACAACCTGCGCCTGGCAGACCCGCAGGCCGGCGACGGCCGGCTGTGGGACGCGCTGCGGGCGGCGGGACTGGAGGCGGAAGTGCAGGCCATGACGGGCGGCCTGGATACGCGCCTGGGCGAGGGTGGGCTGGGCTTGTCGGGCGGGCAGTCGCGCCGCCTGGCGCTGGCGCGGCTGTTCCTGCACGAGTCGCCGCTGTGGCTGCTGGATGAAGCCACCGAGGCGCTCAATGCGGCTACGGCGCATGACGTGCTGGCCCGGCTCGCCAGCCGTTGCGAGGGGCGTACCTTGCTGATCGCAACCCACTTGCGGCGCGAAGCAGCGCTGGCGGACCGCCTGATCAGCATCCGCCATGGCCGCGTCAATGGCGATGTGCGGCGCGGTACGGTGGAGTTTGAAGCGGCCTTGCAGACTTTGCGGGCCGACTGAGTGAAATGGTGCAATAAAGATGGTGCACTGAAGAAATAAACGTACGGCCTTGTCTTAATAAAAAGTTTACACTTAAGAAATAGAAACACCAAGGAAAGCAAATGGACCTCGATATTGTTGCATTATCAAGACTGCAATTTGGGCTGACCGCCCTGTACCACTTCATATTCGTTCCGCTGACCATCGGCCTGTCCGTGATGCTTGCCATCATGGAAACGGTCTACGTGATGACGGGGCGCACCATCTGGCGCGACATGACCAAGTTCTGGGGCGTCTTGTTCGGGATTAACTTTGCCATGGGCGTTGCCACCGGCATCGTCATGGAATTCCAGTTCGGCATGAACTGGAGTTATTACAGCCACTATGTGGGCGATATTTTCGGCGCGCCGCTGGCGATCGAGGGCTTGATGGCCTTCTTCCTGGAAGCGACCTTTGTCGGCATCTTCTTCTTTGGCTGGGATAAATTGTCGGCGCGCGGCCATCTGGCCACGACCTGGCTGGTGGCCATCGGTTCGAACTTCTCGGCCCTGTGGATCCTGATTGCCAATGGCTGGATGCAAAATCCCGTCGGCGCCGCCTTCAATCCGCAAACCATGCGCATGGAAGTGACCGACTTCGGCGCCGTGCTGACCAACCCGGTAGCGCAGGCCAAGTTCGTGCACACGGTGTCGGCCGGCTACACGGTGGCCGCCATCTTCGTGCTGGGCGTTTCGGCCTGGTATCTGCTCAAGGGGCGCCACGTGCAGCTGGCCAAGCGCTCGATGACGGTGGCTGCCTCGTTCGGCCTGGCCGCTTCGCTGTCGGTGGTGGTGCTGGGGGACGAAAGCGGCTATCTGTCGTCGGAACATCAAAAGATGAAGCTGGCCGCGATCGAAGCCATGTGGCACACGGAGCCGGCGCCTGCCGCCTTCACGGCCTTCGGTTTCCCTGACCAGAAAGCGCGCGAAACGCATTACGCGATCCACGTGCCGATGGTGATGGGCCTGATCGGCACGCGTTCACTGTCGACCGAGATTCCTGGCATCAATGAACTGGTCGAGCGTGGCGAGTATCTGATCAAGGATGGCGTGAAAGCCTACGATGCGCTGCAAACCATCCGCAGCGTGCCGCCGGGCGGCGCCATACCGCAAGAAGCCAAGGATATCTTTGAATCGAAAGGCAATTCACTCGGTTATGCGCTGTTGCTGAAGCGCTATGTCGACGATCCGCGCCTGGCCACGCCCGAGCAGATCAGCAAGGCCGCGCAAGACACCGTGCCCGCCGTGGCGCCGCTGTTCTGGTCCTTCCGCGTAATGGTGGGCCTGGGCATGTTCTTCATCGCACTGACCGCCACCTTCTTTATTTTGTCCGTGCGCCGCACCCTGGACGCGCACCGCTGGCTGCTGAAAGTGGCCGTGTTCGCCATCCCGCTGCCGTGGATCGCCGCCGAAGCGGGCTGGATCGTGGCCGAAGTGGGCCGCCAGCCGTGGGTGATCGAGGGCGTCTTGCCGACGGCCGTGGCGGTATCGAACCTGGGCATCACGACCCTGCTGATCACGATTGCCGGCTTTGCCGCGATCTATACCGTGCTGCTGATTATCGAGATGAAGCTGATGCTGAAGGCCATCCGCAAGGGGCCGGCCGAAACGGCGCCTGCCGTCGCGCCTTCCGTCACCCGCACTCAACTCGCTTAAAGGAGCACCATCATGATCCTGCATGAATTAATTTCTTACGAAACCCTGCGCCTGATCTGGTGGCTGCTGATCGGCGTGCTGCTGGTCGGATTCGCCGTCACGGACGGCTTCGACCTGGGCACCGGCATCCTGCTGCCGTTCGCCGGCAAGACGGACCTGGAACGCCGCGTCATCATCAACAGTATCGGCCCCGTGTGGGAAGGCAACCAGGTCTGGCTGATCCTCGGTGGCGGCGCCATCTTCGCCGCCTGGCCGCAGCTGTACGCCGTCTCGTTCTCGGGCTTTTACCTGGCCATGTTCGTGATCCTGGTGGCGCTGATCCTGCGTCCGGTGGCCTTCAAATTTCGCAGCAAGCGCGAAGATCCACGCTGGCGCGCCCGCTGGGACGCGGCCCTGTTCGTCGGCGGCTTCGTGCCCAGCCTGATTTGCGGCGTGGCGATCGGCAATGTGCTGCAAGGCGTGCCGTTCCGCTTCTCGCCCGACATGCACATCTTCTATGACGGCAGCTTCTTTGCCCTGCTCAATCCGTTTGCCCTGCTGTGCGGCCTGGTCTCGGTGGCCATGCTGGTGATGCATGGCGCCACCTGGCTGCAACTGAAGGCCGATGGCGTGGTGGCCGAGCGTGCGCGCCGCTACGGCAGCGTGGCGGCGCTTGCCACCGTGGTGCTGTATGCGCTGGCTGGCGTGGCCCTGTGGCTGTGGATCGATGGCTACCGTTTCACCAGCACGGTGGTGGTCGATGGTCCGTCGAACCCCATGCTGAAAACGGCCGAGCTGCATGCCGGCGCCTGGTTCGTCAACTTCGCGGCCCATCCGTGGACCTGGATCGCCCCTGCGCTGGGCCTGGTGGCGCCGCTGCTGGCGTTTGCCTTTTTGCGTGCACGCCGTGAAGTGCCAGCCCTGCTGGCCAGCGCGGCCAGCATCGCCGGCATCATCCTCAGCGTGGGTGCGGCCATGTTCCCGTTCATTTTGCCATCGTCGATCGATCCGCGCGCCAGCCTGACGGTGTGGGATTCCTCATCGAGCCACATGACCTTGTTCATCATGGTAGTGGTCACGGCCATCTTTATCCCGCTGATCGTGGCGTACACGAGCTGGGTGTATAAAGTGCTGTGGGGCAAGGTCGATGGCAAGGCGATCGAAGAGGGCAAGGGCCACGCCTACTAATTGTTTTCAAATAAATATTAAAGAAAGGAAATACTTATGTGGTATTTCGCCTGGATACTGGGCTTGCCGCTGGCAGCGACCTTCGCCGTGCTCAATGCGATGTGGTACGAAATGGTCGATGGCGACACGACGCCTGAAAAGTACCGCAAGGAATAGTAACAAGCTGCACGCCATGCCGATCCCGGCATGGCTCTCTGGCCTCGTCCGGCGTACGCGTTTGCGTCCGCCTTTGGCGAGGCTTTTTCTTTATCAGAGCAAGATGAATTCGCCTCGGATACGCAACTTCATGCCACGCGGCCGGTCGGCGCCGGCCGCTACCGACCAGGCCGTCACCCACAAGGCGCAACGTTCGCGGGCCAGGGCGTCGTCGCGCTGGCGCAAACGTTCGCAGGCCAGGTCGATCCGTTGGGCAAGATACAGGCGCTGATCGATGGGATCGGCTTGTTTGCTGTAATGGCGCATGACTGTCCTTTCTATCCGGTGGCCGCCCGCGTGATGCATGGCGTTACAGCCATGTACGCAGCCAGGATATGTTCGGATTCAGCGAGCGCAAAAAAGCCACCGCATGGGTGTAATGCTGTTCAGTTAAGCAGTCCTACACTACTTACCCCAACATCGAAAGTGCCGGGGTCAGACCCGCCGGGTCTGACCCCAGGGTTTGCTTTTGGGGTAAAAATGACGCTAACTGAACGGCATTACACCGCAGGGATGGCTGATTTTGCCAGTCGCAGCGTTAATCGTGGGGCTTGCCCTGTGGCTTCGGTGTGGACACGGCAATCGGGTCGCTGGCAGGAAAGCTTTCCTTCAGCGCCTCGTCGAGCGCTTCTTCCGCGTGGCCTTCCCGTACCGGGGTGGGGGAATCGCGTTCCGGTGGCGGCGATGGCGTGGCGGCGGCATTGGTGGCCGAATTCATGGCTGGGTTCATTGCCGGCACTCCTCTCGTTCACACGGATGACGATTTCAGCTTAGCACATGCCACGGAAAAGGCGCGCTCCACAGCGCATCGAAGGCTCTCTGCTACACTGCCGCCATTCTTGCCACCGGAACCGCTCCATGACCACCATTTCCTTGCCCTATCGCGCCACCGCCGACGAAGCCTGTGCCTGGCTGACTGCGCAGACAGGCACACCCTGGACCCTGGCGCGGCTGCTGGAGCAGGGCGGCTTGGCGTATGTATGGCTTGATTATTCGCAAGAGTGGGCGCAACTGTTCACCGACGGCGTGACGCGCTATGCGGCGCCCGTCGTGTTTATCGAAGACAAACAGCATCTGGCTGGCGGTGGCGCCGATGTGCGCCTGCGTTTGACGCGCGATGCCGGCAATTTGCCGATCCAGTTGCCGGGCGAGGGTTTGCGCGTCTCCAAAGAAGGCTTGCATTTCCAGGAACGCGACCTGCTGCGCCTGCTGAAAGAGCTGCAGCAGCCGCCGGCTGAAACCGTGCCAGCGCCCGTGGTCCTGCCCAGCGCCTTGAAAGGCTTGAGCCGCGAACAGATATTGACCGCCTTTGCCGGCGTGGGCAAGGTCGACCTGGCCCAGGGCATGACGAACGGCGTGGGCATCTTTGGCGACGACGGCGCCCGCGTGCGCAAGAATTCGCGCGGCGGCAAGAACAGCCATCTGTGGCATCCCGTGACCTTGGCCTTCGGTTTGCACGATGTGCACCGCGTGCCGATGGCGCACCTGAAAAAAGCCTTCGCCACCCAGCCGCTGTTGCGCGACTGGAAGGCGGACTGGCTGGAGTCCTTGGCCTTGCTGGGCGAATAGTCTTACTTGCTGTTGCCGAAATTGGGCTTTGCCGCCCGCTTGGCGCGGATCGCATCGATCTTGGCCCAGATCAAGGCCAGCTCTTCCTCGCCGGCGCCATGCATGTCCAGCTCGTGCGCCAGGCACAGGGCGGCCAGGGTCACCATCACGCCGCCCACTTCCTGCTTCTTGTCACCCGCTTGCCTGCCAAACACATAATCGACCAGCTGATGGGCTTCCCCGGCGGTGGCGCCACAGGCCTGCGCCAGTTCCAGCGATTCCTCCAGGAAGCGGTGATTGCGTTCCACATGGTCAGCGGCCAGTTCTGCGCCAAAACAGGCGATCATCCATGGCTGTACGCGGGACTGGAAAGAGGGGGAATCTTGCATGCTGTACTCGTTCAAAGTGTGTGTAGAAAATATCGGCAAGCTGCAATGGTACGTGCAACTTGCCGATGCTGCCAGACTGGGTCAGGCTAGGCTTAGCTGGCGGTAAGCATTTCTACTGCTTGACCATGGTCCACGCCCGGTAGTGCCGGGATCAGGCGTAATGCACGTATGGTCGACGCGCACGCGCGCGCCACTTCCGCTCCCTTGACCTGGAAATGCTGGAAGAAGAATTGCTGGTGCTCTTCCCCGGCGTGGAAGTGATGCGGTGTCAGCACCGCCGACAGCACGGGCACGCCCGTAGCAAGCTGCACCTGCATCAGGCCTGAAATGACGGCTTCGGCAACAAATTCCATGCGATAGATGCCGCCATCGACCACCAGCGCCGCTGCCACCACGGCCGCATACTGGCCGGTCTGGGCCAGTCGCTGTGCTTGCAGTGGAATTTCAAAGGCGCCGGCGACGTCGAAGAAATCGATGTCTGACTCAAGATAGCCCAGTTCACGGATTTCGGCGACAAAAGACAGACGGCACTGTTCGACGATATCGCGGTGCCAGCTGGCTTGAATAAAGGCGATGCGTCCGCCTGCCTGATCGGAAGTGGTGGTGATAAAAGCTTGTTGTGACATGGTATGACTCCTGTTTTCAGAAATAACAAAAAACAGGGCGTGGATAGATAAGGATGCAATCTGCCGGTGACAGGCGTGACCAGCCACAGGGCGCGGGTACACCGATCCTGGCCTGGCATAGGCTGATCCAGGACGCGGTCGATACGCGCACGACATCATCTGCATGAAACATGCATCAAACGTCGATTCCATCCCGCTCTCTCTTTATCCGGACTATACCGTCGGCCCCGGAATCTCACCAGGTCTGCTGACCTTGCTCCCCATGTCATCGACATCAGCAACAAGCGCTCGCGGGCTAGGCATGGCTGCCATTACCGCCGGTGGGGAATTGCACCCCGCCCTGAGAACGTGCCGCGTTGTCGCACAGGGTGCGAGACGCGGCGGTCTGACTATAACATGCTTGTTTGGGATGCAGCATAGGAAAGTGCTGTACGGCAATGTGCTCTTGGTCTGCCTTATTTGTTCTTGCAGAGCGTGGTTCCGAGAAATACATTCTCAGGAAATTAATGGGTTGCAACAAGTCAGCATTACAGTCGGGTGGAGAGATTTTTTATATTCCTCTTTAAGAAACATTCTTGAAGCCATCAGTCGTGAATGTCCATGACTGTCCGGCCGCTATCGTGAGTCATGCCGCCCTGAAACGCAAAAAGCCCAACCGTAAGGCTGGGCTTTTTGCTTGAGAATTCTGGCTCCCCGACCTGGACTCGAACCAGGGACCTGCGGATTAACAGTCCGTCGCTCTACCGACTGAGCTATCAGGGAAAGGCCGCTATTATAGGGAGCTTCTGCTGTTCTGGCAAGTTGCTTATGTTATATCTCGATGGGGGCGACGTCGGTGCCGATATCGGGGGCCGAGTAGTGCAGGCAGAAATAGGCAAAGGCGGCGACGTTGATGGCCACCGTGATCCAGAACAGGATGCGGAACGAGCGCTTGCTGGACTTGTGGCGCAGCCATTGTTGCGCCAGTACCGCGCCGGGCCAGCCGCACAGCAAGCCCAGCAGCAGCAAGGTGCGTTCCGAGGTGCGCCAGCTGCCTGCCTTGGCGGCGCGCTTGTCGAGCGCGTAAGCGACGAAACAGCCCAGGCTCAGGGCGCCATAAATCAGGGCGACAAAGGGCGGGATATGGAAAAAGAAGGTCGCGGCCAGATACAGCACGATAAAAAACAGGATGGACAGATAGGGCATGATGTATTCGAGGTGCTTGCTTGGGTTGGATGGAGACGGACAGCATCATAGCGTGTCCTTGAGTCTGGCTCCAGGCTGCCTAAAACAGCGAGCCTTGCGCCGTATCAATCTGCACGGCGCGGCGCCGGGCGTGGCCTGTCTTTTGGGCTTCCCGGTCGCTCGACAGGGAAATGCCTTCCAGCGTCAGCAAGGTTTCCTTGGCATGCAAGCCGCCCGCAAAGCCTGTCAACTCGCCCGTGGCGCCGATCACGCGGTGGCAGGGGGCGATGATGGAAATGGGATTCTTGCCATTCGCGGCGCCCACGGCGCGCACGGCAGCGGGGCGGCCGATCTGGCGCGCTATCTTGCCGTAACTGCGCGTCTGGCCAAACGGGATGGTCAGCAGCGCCTGCCATACTTCTTGCTGGAAGGTGGTGCCGGCAAAGTCCAGCACCAGGTCGAATTGCTGGCGCGTGCCGGCGAAATACTCGCTTAACTGGCGTGCCGTTTCCAGCAGCAAGGGATGCGTTTTATCTTCCAGCATCTCACCCAGGCGCACGCGGTTGGGTTTGTCGTCTTGCCACAGGATGGCGGCCAGGCCCGCTTGATGCGCCGCCACGCGGGCGACCAGGGTCAGTTCGCCGACGGGCGAGGGTACCACCATATACCGATATTCCATGTCGCACCTCGTGGACTTTGCCATTGATTGGACTGCAATGGCATGCAGTTTATCAGGCTGGGAAATATCGTGATGCGGCAGGTGCTGGAAAGTTACTTGCCAGCAGCTTGTATATATTTGTTTTCAGCATCCTGAAAACCTTGCGCAAAGTCGCTGGCGGCCTGGATGCCCCAGCCAGAGATCAGCAAGAGGAAGACGCCGCCGAGCATGGTGTTGCGGTGATTCTTTTTATATCCCCGGATAATGACGACGGCTGCCAGCGCAAGTAATGCTAATTCCACGTAATACATGAATAATCCGTAATGGTGACCGGGGTCGGATATTGGCATAAGTTTTTCTTTTTGGCAACTTACTCATGGCGGATGCGACGATGACAGCACTGGCAAATACACTGGCTAGCTATGACGAGATCCGCGGCATTGCCGAGCGGCTGGTACACGACCATTATCCGGGCGCCGTGGCGGCCATTATCGGCGGCTCGTTCGCCACTGGCCGGCAGACGGCCAGCTCCGATATCGACTTGCTGCTGCTGTTCGATTACGTCGAGCACGCCTGGCGCTCCACCATCGTCGCCGAAGGACGCACGGTGGAACTGTTTGCGCACGACCTTGCTACCTACAGCTATTTTTGCCGTGAACTCGATGCGCCTGGCGGCACGGTGCCGCTGGCGGCGATGGTGGTCGAGGGGGAAAACATCCTCGCTTCGGGCGAGCACTACGCCAGGCTGCAGGCGCTGGCGCAGTCCATCCATGCGGCGGGCCCACCGGCCCTGACGGCGGTGCAGCTGCAAATGCGCCGTTATGAAATCACCACCTTGCTGGAAGACCTGGGCGACAGCCGCCATGCGGGCGAGGCGCTGGCCGTGGCTTGCCGTTTGTACGAAAAGCTGGCCGACCTGCGCTTGCGGGCGGCGCAGCAGTGGAGTGGTGGCGGCAAGCATTTGTATCGACGGCTGCATGCGTTTGATGCGGTCATCGCCGAAGCGCTGGATGCTGCGCTGCGCCTGCTGGCCAGCGACCTGGCAGCAGGCCAGCAGGCGTATGCACAGCTGATTGCTGCCGTGCTGTCGCCGGTCGGTGGTCCCTTGCTTCACGGACACAGCCTGCCGGCGCCTGCGCACTGGCGCAGTGATTTGGACTGATTAAAAGGCGCTGCGCACGGCCAGGCTGATATTGCGCGGTTCGCCCCAGAACACGCCGTCGAAGAAGCCCACGTTGCGGTAGTACTTTTTGTCCAGCAGGTTGTTGGCGTTCAGCTGCACGCTGGCATGCTTGCCGATAGCGTAGCTGCCCATCAGGTTGAACAGCGCGTACGCGCCTTGCGGGATATTCGTCGTCGCCCCTGTTGGCGGCCGGCCATACCAGGCTTCGCTGTAAGTTGCGCTTTGCGCCGTCATGCTGGCGCCCGCCCGCAAGCCGTGCAAGGCGCCATCGAAACGGTAGCTGGTGGCCAGGCGCAGCAGATGGCGTGGCTGGTTGGTGGCGGCGCGCCGGCCATCGGCCTCGGCTGCATGCAGATAGGTGTAGCCGCCGTTCGCTTCCCAGGCGGGCGTGAGCTGGCCGGACAGGTCGAATTCAACGCCCTTGGCCGTGATGCCGTCGCCATTGGCCACCATGGCCTGGCCGCCATCGGGCAAGAGGAAGCCGGGCGGCACCGTGCGGTCCAGTTCAGCCAGGTTCTTTTTCCTGGTGTGGAACAGGGCGGCCGAGGCGTTCAGCTTGCCGTCATAAAATTCTCCCTTGAGACCCAGTTCGGCATTGTCGCCCGTTTCCGGTGGTAAAAACTTGTTGTTGCGGTCCTTGCTGGTTTGCGGATTGAACAGCTGCGTGAAACTGGCATAGAGCGAATATTGCTTGTTGATGTCGAATACGGCGCCCACATAGGGCGTGACTTCATTGCGCGTTTCGGCAAAGTCGCTGGTGTCGATGAATTTGCCTTGCGTATCGTAGTTGCGCGTGTCCGTGCGGTAGGTGCTGTTGCGCGCGCCGACGATCACATGCAAGGGATCGGCCAGGCTCAGCCGGGTGGCAACATAGCCGCCCGCCAGGCGCGTTACCGTTTCGCTGCGGGAACCGTCCGGGTGGAAGATGGGGCGCGGAATATTGCCGGTCCAGCTGCGGTAATCGGGAATCTGCGCCGGGTAATTGATTTCGGCTTCGCCGCCGAGCGAGCGCGCCCGCTGGTTGCCGCCATTCCAGCCGATGATGGCCGTGTGTTTGCGTCCCAGCAAGGTGAATGGCCCGCTGGCATACACATCGACATTATCATTGTCCGTCTTGCCCTCGCCCCAGGCGCCTGTCCACAGGCGCATGCCTGTTCCCGTGGCCGGGTTGGGGTAGCCCGCCCCCGCATAGGCGACGGTAGTGCGGTTGCTGCTTTCCGTGTGGGCATAACCGAGGTGCACGGTCCAGTTGCCGGGCAGGCGCTGGTCGACCGAGGTGAAAATCGTATGCTGCTTGTTGGCCCAGGTGCTCCACGGCGTCGTGAAACTGGTGTTGCGCGGCATCTGGGCCAGGCTGCCATCGGCATTCCAGTAGGGTACGGCGCCCCAGGTGGCGCCGGTCGGCGTGTTGTCCTGGAAATCAGCGCCAAAAGTGAGCAGGGTGCCAGGGCGCAAGTCCGCCTCCAGGATGGCCATGCCCACCGTCTTGCGCTCATGGTACATGTCCAGGTAGGAATCGCGCCGCTGTTTGGCCAGGGCGGCACGGCCGCGCACGCTGCCATCCTGGTTCAGGGGCGTGGAGATATCGGCTTCCACGCGCTGGTCGTCCCAGCGGCCCGCGATCAGGCCGGCGCTGCCCTGGAAGGCTTTCGTGGGGCGCTTGCGCACCATGTTGATGGTGGCCGACGGATCGCCCGTGCCGCCCATCAGGCCGGTGGCGCCGCGCACCACTTCGATGCGGTCATACAGGATAGTGTCTTGCAGCGGCGCATTGCCGCCGCGTGGCATGCCATCGACCTGGAGGTTGTTGATGCCGAAACCGCGCGCGTAAAATGTCGTGCGTTCCGTGTCATTCTGGCCTACCTGGATGCCTGTCGTTTGCGCCAGCGCCTGGTCCAGGCGCACGGCGCCCAGGTCGTCCAGCAGCTGGCGCGTGATGACGCTGACCGATTGCGGGGTTTCGCGCAGAGACAAATCCATGCGCGTGGCGCTGCGCATTTCGCCGGCCGTATAGGAACCCGTGCCTTCCGTGGCGGCCGGTCCCTGGCCCGTAACGGTGACGGCTGGCATGGTGACGTCGTGATCGGCGCCGGCCGCGTGTGCGCACAGGCTGCTGGCGGCGATGCCCAGCAGGGTCAGGTGCAGCAAGCGGGGCAGGGGACGCAGGCGGAGGTGGGACGAGGGAATGGTGAAATGTGGAACGGGTGTCGACGTCGAAGGCATTATTTTCCTGGCTGTGTGGTGATTTCCTGTCTCGTTTGCTGGAGGGCTGCGGCGCCCTGAAGTCTGGCTTGGAGTTGATGCGCTGTGTGGTGATCTTCACAATTTGTGAATAAGAATCATTATCAATATACTTCTTATTGTTTCATTAAGCAAGTACGTGTATCCCTGGGATGCTGGCCGCAGAAAGGGAGCTGAACGGATTTTTTGTGCTTCTGCCATAATGCTGGCAGGTAAAAATATTCTTACGAAGAAAGAAATGCATGCGTACATGGATCGCGGGTGCCGGGTTGTGCTGTGTCGTGTTGCTGGGCCATGCCCAGCAGCACGAGGCGCCGCCGCCCGTGCCATCTGCCGTCCCGCTGGACAGTACGCCTGCCGCCGTGCAAGCGCCGCAGCAGGAGGCGCCGGAAACGGCGCCGCAAACCGTGACGGTCACGGCGACCAGCGATGCGAAGGCGCCGCGCGTGCGTTTCACTGCTTATGAAGAAAGCTATCAGACGGCCAAGAAAGTATGGGAAGTCTCAAAAGGCAGCGTGGTCATGGCCTTGCGCCTGATCCCGGCCAAATTGAACGCCACCATCAGCGACGTGCGCGTGGCCTTGAAGGGCAATGGCGCACCGATCCCGGTCAAGGTGTCTGACGGCGGCGTGTTTGTCGTGCCCTTGAACGCCGATGTTGCGGCGCAAGATGGAATCTTTCTGGTGAACAAGGAAAAGGGCGAACTGACGGCCAGCATGGTGATCCAGCCGGCTGTCGGCCAGGATGCGTGGAACGTCACGCGGATAGCGCAAGTCTTGCATGACGCCAAGCGCGCCGTGCGGGCCATCACGCCATGGTATAAAAAACCGTTCGCCAAGGAAGTGCAATCGCTGGCATTCTGCACGGCCGAGCAGGGCAGCGCCTTGCAACTGGTGGAGGGCGAACAGCTGATCGCCACCTTGCCGATGAACGAGCCAGCTGTCAACGATATCAATATGCCCGTATTTTGCAAGATATTCGATGGCGAGGATAAATATCCGGGCCACTACCGCATGGTCTTGCCGGAGCAGACCACCGTCTTGCTGTTGTAGCGCGAGCCTGAGGGAATGGCCACGGCCGCGTTAACGTTGCCTGGCCATTGTCAGACTCGCTGGGTCCGGGGAGCCTCAGTGACCATGCTGCTGCGTGAGTTCCAGCGCTGCCGCCAGGGCCACGTCCATGGTGGCCTGGTGAAATAGCAGCCATTGCGGCAACAAGGCGAGGGCGTGGCGGCCTTGCGCCAGATCGCCTTCATCGACCGCCGCCCAGGCGTGATGCAAGCTGCACAGCATGCGCGCATGCTGTTCGCGATGATTGGGCAAGGCGGGAAAACCGATGCCCTCCATCAAGTCTTCTTCTTCGCGAAAGTCACGCTCTACGGCCGCGATCAGGTCGCGAAAGGCAGTGCCGAATTGCTGGTCGTCCAGTTGCGCCAGGTGCGCGATGGCTGAAAACAGCGCTGCGTGCGCCTCGTCGATGGCGGGCAGTCCCAGCGCCATTTCTTCGTTCCACGTGTCCATGACAGGCTCCTGCTTGGGTTCATCATGATGCTGACTGAGCCATATCAGTGTGCGTCTCGGATACACATAAAACTATGATCTATATCAAAGGTGTGATGGATACCAGGCAGGCTGATGGATATTCAGCCTGTCTTATCCGCCACGCATGACGATGTCCGGTTAGCGCTGTGGCCAGCGGCTCCACATGGCGTGGGCATCGACATTCGGGATGGGGATGTTCTGGACGATTTGGCCTTGCAGGGGGCCGCGCAGTATCACGGGCACGAGCATCAGCGCAGACAGGGCAAGGCAGGCCAGCACTTTAAGCGTCAACATGATCGTCTCCTGGTTTGCCGGCAGTGGCACGGTATGCGTCGCTTGCCGGTCATTCCCAACTTCTTACCACGTCTTCAGTGTAGTGCGCCTGATGTAAACGTCAACAGAATGCTGTGTTGCGCTGCCGCAATATAGCCTGTTGCTTAACAACCCCTTGCAAAATCGACGCGCAGCAGGTTTTGCGAGGTGTTTTCTAATACACGTCGCGGCGGTAGCGTCCCTCGGCCATCAGCGCATCGAGTCCATCCTGGCCCAGCAGTTCCAGCAGGACGGCATCGACGCCGGCCGCCATGCCTTGCAGGCTGCCGCAGACGTAGACGATGGCGCCGTCCGCCAGCCAGGCGTGCAATTCGGTCGCATTGGCGCGCAGGCAATCCTGCACGTATTTTTGCGCCGTGCCATCGCGTGAAAAGACGCGGTCCAGGCGCGCCAGGTGGCCCTCGTTCTGCCAGCCCTCCAGCTCGGTGGCGCAAATGCTGTCGGCCGCTTGCTGGCGCTCGCCAAAGATCAGCCAGTTGCGGGCCAGGCCCGCTTCCTTGCGGGCGCGCAAGTGCGAACGCAGGCCGGCCAGGCCCGAACCGTTACCCAGGTAGATGCACGGCACGTCGTCCAGCGCGGGGGCGAAGGCGGGGTTGGCTTGCAGGCGTAATGACAATTCGCTGCCGACAGGGGCGTAATGCGTGAGCCAGCCCGAAGCGATGCCATAACCGCCATTCTCAAGGCCGTCATGGCGCTGCTGGCGCACCAGCAACTGGATTTCGCCATCGCCGGGCAAGGACGCCAGCGAATAGCTGCGCGGCGCGTGAGCTTGCTCGTCGCCGCCAGGTATCACGATTTCCGCCAGCGCACCGGCTTCCCAGCTGGCGCCGGCCGGGCCGGCGAGGGCGATCTCATACAGCTGGCCGCCCTGGCTGCCCGGATTGAGCAGCACGCGGCGCGTCAAACGCCAGGTCGCGTACGAGGCAGTTTCCTGTACCACGATGGCGTCGATCGGACTGCCGCTGCATTGCGCCAAGGCTTGCGACCACAACGCCAGCGCAGCAGGGTCGTGCTTGTCCACTTCGATCAGCGGGAACAGGGACGTGGCGCCCAGGCCCAGCAACTGCGTATTGAGCGCGTGGCCAAAACCGCAGAACTGGCTGTAATGGCGGTCGCCCAGGGCCAGCAAGCCGAATTCCAGGCTGGCCAGGGTGTCCTTGCCCGTTTGCAGCAGGCGCGCAAAACGGCGCGTGCCGTCTGGCGCTTCGCCTTCGCCAAAGGTGCTGGCAACGATCAGCGCCCGTTCATACTGGCGCAGTTGCGCCGGGGTCAGTTGATCGAGCGAGCGCACGTCCACCGGCACGCCCGCCTGTTGCAGGGCGCGTGCGCTCTCCAGCGCCAGGCGTTCGGCCTGGCCCGACTGGCTGGCGTAGGCCACCAGGGTCGGCAAGCCGGCGCCTGCGCAGGCCGGTGCAGCGGCGCCCAGCATGGCGCGCTGCGCCTGCACCGCCCGCTTGGCCTTGCGGCGGCCCAGGTACAACATCCAGCCGGTGATGGCGAACAGGGGCAGTCCCAGGCTGGCCAGCAGCATGATGATGCGGCCTGGCAAGCCAAAATACGTGCCCATGTGCAGCGGATAAATAATGCTGACCAGGCGCGAACCGAGCGCCTGCTGGCCGTAGCGTTCATCCTTGGTGATACTGCCATCGTCTGCTTTCAATGCCATGGTATTGCGGGCGCGTTCATGCGGCGCGTCGGCGGCCAGCCAGGTTACTTGCACGGCGTCGCCAGCACGCACCGGCATGCGCACGGTGGCCAGGGTCCAGGCGCCGGCCTTGTGCTGGAAGGCGTCCCAGGCCACGCTGACATCGACCGCTTCCGCTGGCTTTTTGACTTTGGGCGGGCCTTTTTTAGCTTGCGCGGGCGCTTCGCGCGGCGGCTTGCCGGCCCAGGCGTCGATATTGTCGCGCACCACGTCGTAGCTCCAGTAAATGCCGGTGATGGTCAGCGCCAGATACACCAGCAAGCACCAGGTGCCGGCCACGGCGTGCAGATTCCACAGGAAGGAGCGGCCTTTCAGTGCCGGATCGAACGTGAGCCAGGTGCGCCAGTCCAGCGGACGGCGCGGCCAGCGCAGGTACAGTCCCGACAATGCCAGGCCCAGCAGGCACAGGGCCAGCGCGCCGGCCACCTTGCGGCCCGGTTCGCGCGGCAGCAGCAGCCAGCGGTGCAAGGACTCCGTCCATTCAAAGAATTCCGCGCCTTGCAGCGCTGGCTGGGTCGCGCCCGTATAAGGATGGATGTAGATCGACTCGCCGCGGCGCTGGCCCTCTTTGGGCGCAAAGAACAGACGCGGCACGGCGCCCGCTTGCGCATACATGGTGATGGAGGCCACTTTCTGGCCGTGTTCGCGTTCGGCGATCCGGCTCAGCTGGGCCGGCGTCAGCACGGCCTTGTTTTCCACCGTGACATGGCGCACGCCAGGGTTGAGCAGATCGAGGATTTCATCCTTGAACGCCAGGGTGGCGCCGCTCAGGCCGATGATCACCAGCACCGTGCCGGCCGTGATGCCGATCAGCCAGTGCAGCTGGAACCAGACCTGCTTCCAGGTCCAGTTCCACCGCGCCGTACGCTGGCGCGTTTCTGGCTGGACGGTGGCCAAGGGGACGCTATCGCTGGCACGGGCGGAGGGCAGGCTGGCGGCGGTGGAGGCGGTATTCATCGATCGGCTTTCAATTGTTCTATTTGAAGCTGCCACGGCGCAGGCCAGGCTGAGTCGCGCATAGTATCGCAAATGAGAACCATTCGCAAATCATCTCTCATTCTCAATAGGAGTAATTTACAATCCGCCAATTATGTGTGAAAATGAAAATCATTCTCATTCGCCTATCATTTTCTTTATCTGCCCCTGCCGTGTCCATCGCCCTGTCTCCCAACGCCGCGTTTGCCAATTTATATAGCAGCCACCATGGCTGGCTGTATCAATGGCTGTGGCGCAAGCTTGGTTGCCGCGATGGCGCGGCCGACCTGGCGCAAGACACGTTCGTGCGCATGCTGGCCACCCAGTCGGCCGACAGCCTGCGCGAACCGCGCGCCTACCTGAGCACGGTAGCCAATGGCTTGCTGGTCAATCACTGGCGCCGTTTGAGCCTGGAACGCAGCTTTTTGGCCGCCCTGGCCAGCCGCCCCGAGCTGACGGCGCCATCGCCCGAAGAGCGGGCGCTGGTGGTGGAAACCCTGACCCGCATCGATGCCATGCTCGACACCTTGTCGCCGCGTGCGCGCCAGGCTTTCCTGCTGGCGCAGATCGATGGCTGGACCTACGCCCAGATCGCCACGCAGCTGGAGGTATCGGAGCGGATGGTCAAGAAATACATGGCGCAGGCGATGTTGCAATGCATGCTCAGCATGGATGACGCCGGTTGAACAGCGCAGGCCGTGCAGAGTGTGATTACCTGGTCTTGCAGGAAGCGGCCGAATGGTTTGCCGTGCTGCGCGCCGACGATGCGGCGCTGGCCGACCAGCTCGAATGGCAGCGCTGGCACGACGCCTCACCGGCCCACCGCGCCGCCTGGCGCCGGGTAGAAGCAGTCAGCGCCGAATTTCAATTGTTGCCCGGCGAACCGGCCCGTATCGCGCTCGATGAGGTTGGGCCGCGCGATGGCAGCCGGCGCAACGCCGTCAAGGGATTGCTCATGCTGTGCCTGACGGCTGGCCTCGGTGGCGCGGCCTTCTTGCGGCGCGATACGCGCAACTGGCTCGCCGGCCTGAACGCGCAGCAAAGTACCAGGGTGGGCGAGATCCGCCAGATGGTCCTGGCCGACGGCGGCGCGCTGTGGCTCAACACGAATACTTCCCTCGACATCGATTACACGCCGGCCCTGCGCCGCATCGCCCTGTACTCGGGTGAAATCCTGCTCGCGACGGCGCAAGACAGCCAGCAGCCGCCACGTCCGCTGGTAGTTGACGTGGTGCATGGCCGCCTGCGCGCACTGGGTACGCGCTTTACTGTGCGCACCAGTGCGGATGCCACCTTGCTTTCCGTCTACGAAGGCAAGGTACAGGTCGAACCGCGTGACGGCGGCGGCACGCGCATCGTGGCGGCCGGCTCGCAACTGCGTTTCGATGCCGCTTCCATCGGCCAGCCCTATCCGCTTGACGACAATGCCACGGCCTGGCTTGAGCACCGCTTGATGCCGGACCAGATGCGGCTCGACGATTTCCTTGCTGAATTGTCGCGCTATCGGCGCGGCCACCTGGGCTGCGCACCCGAAGTGGCTCATCTGCGCCTGGTGGGCAGTTATCCGCTGGCCGACACCGACCGCATCCTGGCGGCGTTGGCAGCCACCTTGCCCGTGCGCGTGCACCGCATCCATGACTGGTGGGTGACGGTGGAAGCGGCGCCTCTGGAAAAATAATTCAGCTTATTTTCAACTTATTTTCAATTTGCGGTTCCCTTTTTGAAATCTCGCTTGGCAAGGGGTAATAAACCTTGCTGATCATTCGAACAGGATAGATAACCGTCGTGCCTTTTAACCTTGCTTTTCCTTCACGCTGGCATCTGCGCCCGCTGGCCTTGTGCCTGGCGGCATCATTGCTGCTGGCCGTGCCTGTCATGGCAAGTAGTGCCGATATTGCGCGCAGTTTCCAGGTCGCCGCCGCGCCGCTGGGCCAGGCGCTGCGCCAGTTTGCGGGGCAGGCGGGCATCCTGCTGTCGGCCGAGGGGCGTTTGACGCAAGGCAAGACCAGCGGCGGCTTGCGCGCCACCGTGTCGGTTAGTGTGGGTTTGCAGCAATTGCTGGCCGGAACGGGATTGATCGCCGTGCAACTGGCCGATGGCAGTTATATCGTGCGCCTGGCGCCGGCAGTCGCTACCGTGGATGGCCAGTGGCAAACCCTGGCGCCCGTCAAAGTGACGGGTCTTGCCGACGATGGCTACCGGCTCCGCAGTTCCAGCACGGCCAGCCGCAGCGAGCAGGCCTTGCTCAATACGCCGCAGGCGGTCAGCGTCGTCACGGGCCAGCTGATACGCGACCAGGCCATGCAAAACATGGCCGACGCCATGCGCTATATGCCGGGCGTGGGCACGGCCGCCGGCGAGGGCAACCGCGACACGGCCATCTTTCGCGGCAATAGCAGCACCTCGGACTTTTATATCGACGGCATGCGCGACGACGTGCAGTACTACCGCGACTTTTATAACGTCGATAGCGTGGAAGCCGTCAAGGGATCGAACGCCATGATTTTTGGCCGTGGCGGCGCGGGCGGCATTATCAACCGGGTCACGAAACAGCCTGCGTGGACTGATGCAGCGTCCGCTACTGTCAGCCTGGGCGCCTGGCAGGCACGCCGCGCCACGCTCGATGTACAAAACACAGTCGGCGAGAATGCGGCCGTGCGCCTCAATGCCATGCTGGAAGACTCCGCCTCGTTTCGCCAGGGCGTGCAACTGCGCCGGGCCGGTATCAACCCTACGTTCGCCTGGAAGGCGGGGCCGGCCACCCGCGTGATGATCGGTTATGAACATTTTCGCGATGACCGGGTAACGGACCGCGGTGTGCCTTCGTACCGGGGGCGTCCCTACGCCACCGATCCATCGACTTTTTTCGGCAACGCCAGCGTTAGCCCGTCGTGGGTGCGCATCGATGCCTTCAGCGCCGTGATCGAGCATGAGCTGGGCGGCGGCGCCGTGTTGCGCAACCGCACGCGCTATGCCGATTACGACAAGTTTTACCAGAATGCCTTTCCCTCGGCCGTCAGCGCCGATGGGACCAGCGTGACCGCGCTGGCCTACAACAGCGCCACCGTGCGGCGCAATCTGTTCAACCAGACGGATATAAGCTGGACGGTGCAGGGCGGCGGCCTGCGCCACCAGCTGGGCGCGGGCCTGGAACTGGGGCGCCAGCGCACGGACAACCTGCGCAACACGGGTTATTTTGCCAGCCTGGGCGAGAACGTCACCCGCATCAGCCTGCCGACGGCGCGCCCCGTCACCGATGTGCCGATCACCTTTCGTCCCAGCGCCACCGATGCGGATAACCATGGCGTAGCGGACACGGCTGCCCTCTACCTGCAAGACCAGCTGATTTTTTCGCCGCACTGGCAAGCCATCGTGGGCTTGCGCCATGAACGTTTTACGGTGGATTTTTTGAACCGCCGCACGGATGAGCGCCTGCGCCGTACCGATAGGCCATGGTCGCCGCGTGCTGCACTGGTCTACCAGCCGGTCGATACCGTGTCGCTGTATGCCAGCCTGAGCCAGGCTTTCTTGCCGCGCGCGGGGGAGCAGCTGGCCTCGCTGACGCCCGACAACCAGGCGTTCGAGCCCGAACGCTTTCGTAACGTGGAGCTGGGTGCGAAGTGGGAAGCCACGCCTAGCTTGTCGGCCAGCGCCGCCGTGTATCAGCTCGAGCGCAGCAATGTTGCCGTGATCGACCCGACCGACAGCCAGCGCTCCGTGCTGGTCGATGGCCAGCGCAGCCGGGGCCTGGAGCTGGAGCTGAATGGCAAGTTGACACGATCCTGGCAGATCGCCGGTGGTTATGCCTGGCAGCAAGCTGTGTTGACGGCCACGCAATCTGCTGGCGCAGTGGCCGGGGCCAGCGTGGCCCATGTGCCGCGCCACAGCCTGTCGCTGTGGAACCGTTATGACTTTATGCCCGACTGGGGCGCGGCGCTGGGATTGATATTGCGCAGTCCCGTGTTTGCGGCCGTGTCGAATACGGTCAGCCTGCCCGGTTATGGCCGGCTCGATGGCGCCCTGTATTACCGGCCCAGTGCGCGCTTCGGGTTGCAGCTGAATCTGGAAAACCTGCTCAATCACCAGTATTACGCCTCGGCACATAGCAACGACAACATCGCCCCCGGCACGCCGCGCTTGTTGCGCGTATCGGCCGCGTGGCATTTTTAACTGATTTTTGTAACCACTTAGCCAGCCAGCATTCCGTTCTCACAACGGGGGCAAGCCAGCCGATTGCATCCATCCAAACGACAGAAAGAGAAGAGATGAAACTGAAGAACAGTGCACCGGCCGGCGCCATCCAGAGCCGCAAACATACGCCATCGTCCGCACCGCGCCTGCATGGCGGCACGGCCCTGGCCGCCTTTGCCACCCTGGCGATGCCGCTGGCGCTGCATGCGCAAACGGCCGACAAGGCGCCGCAATTGCCTGAAGTCAAGGTCACTGCCACCACCAGCACCGAACGCCTGGTGCAAGCGCCCGTGCGCTCGGCCAACGACAAGATGACAGCGCCGCTGCTCGATACGCCAAAATCGGTGACCGTGATTCCTGCCGAAATCATTGCGCAAACGGGCGCCGTGTCCTTGACCGATGCGCTGCGCACGGTGCCGGGCATCACCATCGGCGCCGGTGAAGGCGGCAACCCGGTGGGCGACAATCTGTTTATTCGCGGCTACAACGCGCAAACCGATACCTATATCGACGGCATCCGCGACACGGGTTCGCAATCGCGTGAAATCTTTGACCTGGAACAAATCGAAGTCGTCAAAGGTCCGAACTCGGCCTATGGTGGACGCTCCTCGGCGGGCGGCGGCATCAATTTGATCAGCAAGAGTCCGAAAGCAGAAAACTTCACCAACGCCACGGTGGGCCTGGGCAATGCCAAATACCGCCGCGCCACGGCCGACGTGAACCGTGTCATCAGCGATGACGTGGCCGTGCGCCTGAACCTGATGGTGCATGACGCCCACGTGGCGGGCCGCGATTTCATCCATGGCGACCGCTGGGGCATCGCGCCATCGATCACCTTTGGCTTGAAGTCGGCCACGCAAGCCACGCTCAGCTACTATCATATGCAATCGAGCGAATTGCCCGATACGGGCTTGCCGTTCAACAATCCATTCTCGTCCGGCGCCAACGTGGCCAAGAATGGCAATGGCACGCCCGTCGATGTACCGCGCAGTACCTTCTATGGCCTGGTGAACCGCGATTTCCGCGACACCAAGACCGATATCGGCACCATCGACGTGCGCCACGACTTCGGTAATAAACTGGTCTTGCGCAACGTGACGCGCTACGGCAAGTCGGGCAACGATTACGTCTGGACCCAGCCCGACGATTCCAAAGGCAACACCATGCTGTACGGCACCGTCTGGCGCCGCGCCAACACGCGCGTGACGGACACCTCGGCCGTGGCCAATGCGACCAGCCTGGGCGGTGAATTCCTGGCCGGCGGCGTGAAAAACACCTACACGCTGGGCCTGGAGCTGAGCCGCGAAGAAACCAACCGCAGCTCGTACATCTTTACGCCAGGAACGAATAATCCGCTGACCAAGACGTTTACCTGCCCGACTTCCGGCGCGGCCACCCTGTACAACTGCGCACCCTTGCTCAACCCGAACGCCAATGACCCGTGGGTCTACACGCGCACGGTGTCGCCGGCGCGCACGACGGTGGTGACCAACACGCGTTCCGTGTACGGTTTCGATACCATCGAATTCACCCCGCAATGGCTGTTGAACGTGGGTGTGCGCTGGGATGACTACAAGAGCTCTTTGACCGTGCCGCAATACACCTTGGACAACAAGACTACCGCCGCCAGCAGCCTGAATGTGCATTCCACGTTCGCCAACTACCAGGCCGGCCTGGTCTACAAGCCATCGAGCAATAGCAGCGTGTACATTTCCTACGGCACCTCATCGACGCCACCGGGCAATGACGGCGGCGATGGCCTGGACGGTTTGTCGGCAGCCGTGCAAAACCTGCAGCCGCAAGACAGCAAGAGTTTTGAGCTGGGCACGAAATGGGAAGTGTTGCCGGGCGGCCGTTTGTCGCTCAGCGGTGCGTATTTCCAGAGCGATATGAATAACGCCCGTGTCACGGCGCCGGACGGCAATACGCAAAACGTAGGCAGCAAGCAAGTCAAGGGTGTCGAGCTGGGTATCAGCGGCAACTTCACCAAGGAGTGGTCGGTCTTCGGCGGCTACACGCATTTGAACGCGGTGGTGGAAAACAATGGTTTTGTCAGCACCGGTGTCGTCAATGGCGTAACGCAATATGCACCGTCGCCGTACAACGGCAACCAGTTCCCGACCACCCCGAAAAACAGCGCTTCGCTGTGGACGGCGTACACGCTGACGCCAGCGATCACCGTCGGCGGCGGCATCAACTATGTCGACAAGGTCTACGCATCGGTCGCCAACAACAAGTTCGCGCCGGCCTACACGCGTTTCGACGCCATGGCCAGCTATGTGCTCAGCCGCAATGTGACCCTGCAGCTGAATATCCAGAACCTGACGGACAAGCTGTACTTCGACAAGGTTTCCTCGCCGCATTATGCAGGCGTGGCGCCGGGCCGTACGGCAACCTTGACGGCGAATATCAAGTTTTAATGGCTTGAATAGCGAGTCGTAAAAAACGCACCGCCCGCTGAAACGGGTGGTGTTTCCCGGAGAAGACCATGCAGATGGCCATACCGAATACCGCAATCCAGGGCGATGGCCGCGTCTTTGAACGCTTGCGCGCCGCGCAGCTGCGTCCTACCAGCGCCCGCATCTGCATCTTGCAATTGCTGGCAGGCAACGGCCATGCCAGCCTGAATGCGGAAGATATTTACCAGCAGTTGCACGATAGCGGCATCGCCGTCAGCCTGGGCACGATCTACCGCGTGCTGAGGGAACTGGAAACGGCAGGCTTGCTGCTGCGCGAGCGGGAAGATAGTTCGAGCGGCAACAAGGCGCGCTACTGGATCAAGCCCGAGCATGCGGAAGAGGGCAGCTGCTATTTTGTTTGCCGCGTCTGCGAGCGCAAGGTGCTGGTGCAGGATCAGGTCCTGATGCAGCAGTTGCGCAAGGTAGCGCAGGTCCATGGCATGCAGGCGGGCGGCAATGTGGTATCGATGCAAATGTGCTGCAGCCATTGCAGTCATGAGGGGCGAGGAAAGCGCCGGACCGACAGGCTGGCTCGTACCTTGGTTTAGGCGCTACAATAGGGGACACTCTTTACTTGTTACCAAGCCGACATGACCACTTCTACACCGAATATCGTTGTTACCCCGTCCGCTCATCCTTTATCCGATGCCCAGCGCGCCGAACGCATGAACAATCCGGCTTTTGGCCGCGTGTTTACCGACCACATGGTGGTGATTCCTTACCGTGACGGCAAGTGGCAGCAAGGCGAACTGAAGGCCTACGGCCCGCTGAGCCTGGACCCATCGGCTTCCTCGCTGCACTACGGCCAGGCCATCTTTGAAGGCTACAAGGCCTTTGCCCAGCCCGATGGCAGCATCAAGACTTTCCGCCCAGAACAAAACGCCGAGCGCTTCAACCGCAGCGCCGCGCGCCTGGCGATGCCGGCGATTCCCGTGGAACTGTTCCTGGAAGCAGGCGACGCCCTGATTTCGCAAGACCGCAACTGGGTGCCGAAAAACACTGGCGAGAGCCTGTACATGCGTCCGCTGATGATCGCCACCGACCCTTACCTGGGCGTGCGTCCATCGGACGAATACCTGTTCGTGCTGTTCGCTTCGCCAGCGGGCGCCTACTTCCCGAAAGGCGTGAAACCGGTCACCGTGTGGATCAGCGAAGACTTCGTGCGCGCCGCGCCTGGCGGCACCGGTGAAGCCAAGTGCGCAGGCAACTACGCAGCCAGCCTGATGGCGCAGGCGCAAGCGCAGGAAAAAGGCTGCGACCAGGTGGTCTGGCTGGACGCCGTGCACCGTGAATTCATCGAAGAAATGGGCGGCATGAACTTGTTCTTCGTCTACAAGGATGGCGACAAGATCACCGTGGCCACGCCGGAATTGACGGGCACCTTGTTGCCAGGCATCACCCGCCGCAGCCTGCTGGAAATGGCGCGCGAGCTCGGTTATGCCACCGAAGAGCGCAAGTTGTCGGTCCAGCAATGGCGCGACGACATCGCTTCGGGCCGCATGATCGAAGTGTTTGCCTGCGGCACGGCTGCCGTGATCACGCCGGTAGGCGTAGCCAAGGCCAACGGTTTCGAAATGACCATCAACAATAACGAAAACGGCGCCGTCACCCTGGCGCTGCGCGAAGCCTTGCTGGGCCTGCAACACGGCACGGCTGAAGACAAGCACGGCTGGATGCACAAGGTTTGCTGAAGTGATGTGACGTGAACCACCGCGCCGGCACTGTGTTGCCGGCGTTTTTACTTTGAGAGAGGAAAAACCATGCGCCTGCTCCTGTCCCTGCTGTCCGCCGCTGTATTGAGCTTACCTTTGTTGAGTTTGCCTGCCACCGTGTTTGCCGCCGCGCCCGATGCTGCCGTGCAAGGCGCCACCTGCAGCGTGCCGCGCAATGTCAGTTATTACGATTACGACGTGAAACCGTCGGACGAGAAAAACACTTGCTACAAGAAAAGCACCAACGTGCCCACCGATTCCTTCGTGCTGGCGCTGTCCTGGTCGCCCGGCTTTTGCGACAGCCAGCGCCGCCGTGGTGAAGTTTCGAAGAAAGCTGCCTTCCAGTGTGCGGAGAGTAATCATTTCGGCTGGATCGTGCATGGCTTGTGGGCGCAGTCCGATAATCCCGCCACCTGTGAAGATATTTCCGTGACGCCGCCGCGCAAGACGGAATTGCATCCGCGCTATTGCAAGGGCGACTTGCCAAAATTGCCGCCAGCGGAAATCCTGCCGTATATGTGCATGCAACCGGGCGAAGCCTTGCTGCAAGGCGAATGGGAAAAACATGGCGCCTGCGATTTCGATACGGCCAGGGAGTATTTTGAAAAAGAGCGCGAGCTGTATCAAGCCTTGAAATTGCCTGCCACCAGCATGCCCAGGAATCAGTTGTTCCAGTGGATGAAGCAGCACAATCCGCAACTGAAAGGCCGATGGCTGGGCTATGAAAAGCACTCGGGCGAATTGCGCATCTGTTATTCGAAAGACTTCAAGGTCATCGACTGCAAGCAGTAATGTTATGAATACGCTTATTTGTTGATATTTAGTCTTGCCGATCAGGTAATCAGCCAAGCATTATTTGGTTGCCTGTCCGGCAGACTGCTGCTATCCGTGATATTCTGGCAGCCGCAGCACAACAATAAAATGCTCACCGTCAACGGCGGTTTTTGGCGATGCGGCATGGTCTTTCGTATCGGATAGAAGAATGTTCAAGCAGCAAAATAGAGTGCAGCCCACCCTGGTTGGTGAGGAGGGCTTGCCGCCCAATGCGCGTATCTGGGCCATGTTTGCACTGGCCATCGGCGTCGGCATGGCGTCCCTCGATACGGCCATCGCCAATACCGCCTTGCCGGCCATCGCCGCCGAGCTGCACGCCACGCCAGCCGCCTCCGTCTGGATCGTCAATGTCTATCAACTGGCCATGGTGGCCACCTTGCTGCCGCTGTCGGCGCTCGGTGAAATCGTCGGCTACCGCCGCGTATCCATTGCCGGCCTGTGCCTGTTTACCATCGCTTCGCTTGCTTGCGCCATGGCCTGGTCGCTGCCCTCGCTGGTGGTCGCGCGTTTCTTCCAGGGAATCGGCGCCAGTGCCGTGATGGGCGTCAACACGGCGATGTTGCGCGCAGTCTACCCCAAGCATTTGCTGGGCCGGGCCTTCGGCTATAACTCGCTGATCGTGGCCGTCGCGTTTGCCATCGGCCCCACGGCCGCGTCGCTGATCCTGGCGACTTCTTCATGGCCATGGCTGTTCGCCATCAACGTGCCATTGGGCGTGATCGGCTTTTTCCTGGCCAGCCGCTTCTTGCCTGCCACCCGGCTTTCCGGGCATACGCTGGACGCGCGCACGGCGCTGTACAACGTCGGTGCATTTGGTTTGCTGATCCTGCTGTTCGGCGATGCCGCCCATCATGAATCGGCCTCCACCTTGCTGCCTGAATTGGTTGCGGTGGTGATTTTCTTTGTCTTGCTGCTGCGCCGCCAGGCTGGCCACCAGGCGCCGATGTTTCCCATTGACCTGTTCCGCCGTCCGCTATTCCTGCTGTCGTCGCTGACGGCGATCTGCACGTTTGCCGCGCAAGGCCTGGCGTTTGTGTCGCTGCCATTTTATTTTGAAGTCACCCTGGGCCGCTCACCCGTCGAGACCGGCTTTTTGATGACGCCGTGGGCCGTGCTGGTGGCCGTGATGGCGCCGGTGGCTGGCCGCCTGAGCGACCGTTATTCGCCGGGCGTGCTGGGCGGTATCGGCCTGGCGGCGCTCGCTTCCGGCTTGCTGACCCTGATCTGGATACCGGCCCATCCGAGCGTGTTCGATATCTGCTGGCGCATGGCGCTGTGCGGCGTCGGTTTCGGCTTTTTCCAGGCGCCCAATCTGAAAGCCATCATGGGCGCCGCGCCAGCGGAGCGTAGCGGCGGCGCCAGCGGCGTCGTGGCCACTTCGCGCCTGATCGGCCAGGCCAGCGGCGCCGCGCTGGTGGCATATTGCTTCACGGTCTCGGCCACCCGCGGCACCACCTATGCACTGTGCCTGGCGGCCGGTTTCGCCGCGCTGGCCAGCATCGCCAGTTTTTCACGCCTGGTGGTGGCGCAGCCGGCGGGCCTGCCTGGCAAGCCCGGCTGATTGCTGGCTTGTTTCAGACGTTTATAGTTTGTTTCAGACGTCGATGGCCTGGTCCGACTGCATGCGCTTGCGCAGTTCGAATTTCTGGATCTTGCCGGTCGAGGTGCGGGGCAGGGGGCCGAAATAAATCGCTTTCGGCACCTTGAAGCCGGCCAGGTTGGTTTTGCAAAAGGCGATCAGCTCGGCTTCCGTGACGCTGGCGCCGTCGCGTAATTCGACGAAGGCGCACGGCGTTTCACCCCATTTTTCATCGGGCTGGGCGATCACGGCGGCAGCCAGCACTTGCGGGTGGTGATACAGCGCGTCTTCCACTTCCACGCTTGAAATGTTTTCGCCGCCCGAGATGATGATGTCCTTGCTGCGGTCTTTCAGTTTCAGGTAGCCATCCGGATACATGACGCCCAGGTCGCCCGTGTGGAACCAGCCGCCGGCGAACGCTTCCTGCGTCGCCTTTTCATTCTTCAGGTAACCCTTCATGCAGATATTGCCGCGGAACATGATTTCGCCGATCTGCTCGCCGTCGGCCGCCACCGGCTGCATGGTGTCAGGATCGAGCACGGCCACCGCGCTTTGCAGGTGGTAGCGCACGCCCTGGCGCGATTTGAGCACGGCCCGTTCTTCCTGCGACAGCGTGGCCCATTCATCCTGCTCGGCGCAGATGGCGGCCGGGCCATATACTTCCGTCAAGCCATACGAGTGGATCAGGTCAAAACCCATGGCGTCGATCTTGGCCAGCATGGCCGCCGGTGGCGGGGCGCCCGCGACCATGCCGCGCACGGTCCAGTGGATGCCTTCGCGCCAGTTGGCCGGCGCATTGGCCAGCGCGGCATGCACGATGGGCGCCGCGCAATAGTGGGTGATATGCAGCTCGCGCATCAGGTCGAATACCAGTTTCGGCTCGAACTTGCGCAGGCACACGTTCACGCCGGCGCGCGCGGCGATGCTCCAGGGAAAACACCAGCCGTTGCAGTGGAACATGGGCAAGGTCCACAGATAGACGGTGTGCTTGGGCATGTCCCATTCCAGGATATTCGACAGCGCATTCAGGGCCGCGCCCCGGTGGTGGTAGACCACGCCTTTCGGATCGCCGGTGGTGCCCGAGGTGTAGTTGAGGGCAATCGCATCCCACTCATCGGCGGGTGGCTGCCAGGCGTAGTCGGGGTCGCCGCTGGCCAGCAGGCTTTCGTAGTCGAGGTCGGCAAAGGCTTCCACTTGCGGTCCCAGAACATCATTGACCTGGATCACGCGCAAGCCAGGAATCTGTGCAGCCATCTGGCGCGCCAGTTCCGCAAACTCGGTATCGGCCAGCAAGACTTTCGCCTCGCCATGGCGCAGCATGAAGACCAGTGAAGCCAGGTCCAGGCGGATATTGAGCGCATTCAATACGGCGCCGGCCATCGGCACGCCAAAGCTGGCTTCCACCATGGCCGGCGTGTTGGGCAGCATGGTCGCCACCACGTCGCCCTTGCCCAGACCCAGCTTGACCAGGCTGGAGGCCAGGCGGCGCGTGCGGGCGTAGGTGGTGGCCCAGTCCTGGCGCAGCGCGCCATGGGCAATCGCCAGGCGCTTGCCATATACTTCGGCGGCCCTGGCAATATAATCGAGCGGGGTGAGGGCGGCGTAATTGGCGCTGTTTTTGCCCAGGCCGGTGTTGAAATCGGTAGTCATGGCGGTCTCCTGTTTGTATTTTGTCCGGTATGGCGCCCTGTCGGGTGATGTTTTTAAGTTAGCATAGCATTGGTGGTAATAAGTTACTGTCATCTTGGTGACAACTGAAAGAGTCAATGAGCGTTAGGGATACTCCGCACGATATTGGTATTGAACTGCTGGAACACGACTGGTTCCTGGCGCTGGACCCTGTGCACCAGGCCTTGCTGCGCGAGGGCGCCAGCGTGCGCTACTATGAAGCGGGCGCCTGCATTGCGCCGCGCGGCGAGCCGACCCTGCACTGGTTCGGCGTGCACACCGGCCTGATCAAGCTGGCCGTGTATGACGCCGAGGGCCGGGGCGCGACGTTTTCAGGCGTGCCGGCCGGCGGCTGGTTCGGTGAAGGCAGCGTGCTCAAGCGCGAATTGCGCCGCTATGATGTGGTGGCCGTGCGCGCGTCCAGCCTGATCCTCGTCCCCGTCGACCTGTTTCATCGCCTGCTGGCCGAAAGCCTGTCTTTCAACGGCTTCGTGATACGCCAGCTCAACGAGCGCATGGGGCAATTCATCGCCACCATCCAGAACCAGCGTCTGCTGGCCGTCGATGCCCAGGTGGCGCAGGCGATCGCGCAGCTCTTCCATCCGATGCTATATCCGCGCACCTCGCACGTGCTTGAGCTGTCGCAGGAAGAAATCGGCATGCTGACCGGTATTTCGCGCCAGCGCGTCAACCTGGCGCTGGGCCGGCTGGCCGAATTGAATTTGATCAGCATTGCCTACCAGGCCATCCGCGTGGTGGACCTGGACGGCTTGCGCCGCTATGGCATAGCGTCGCTGTGATGACAGACTGCCCGCGCCAGCCATGGCATGCTGATGCCTGGCATTGTTTATATTGACCACGATGGCGCTTGTTTCCGATCATCCCCTGTACCTGCTGGGCCTGCGTTTCCCCTTGAAGCTGCGCGTGAGCGTGCGCCAGGGTTATGTGACCTTGCACAATGAAATCGCCACCAAAAAACTGGGCAGCGGCGACAGCTTTGTCGTGCCCGCCTTTTTGCGTTTTGCCTGCGACGTGATGCCGGGCCGGGGCCAGCCGGCTGTGTTCACCCTGGCGCTGGAACACGACGACATGGAGGCTGCTGGCGGCGGCAAGCGCTGGAGCCGCGCGCTGGCGCATCACATCTTTCAGTCGCCGCAAGGGCAGTGGACGGCAGCCAGGCTGGCGGCGCTGTGGCAAGTGACGCCGCACAAGGCGCGGGCGCGCCTGTTTGCCGAGGGTGAAGCCTTGCTCAGCCTGGTGCGCGAACAGCGCCTGGCGCATGCCTTGCACACGGCCGCGCAAGCCGATGGCGATGATGCGCGGAACCTGGCCGAGGTGGCGGCCGGTTCCGGTTTTGCCTCGGTGCCCGCTTTTTGCGATGCCTGCGTCGATGTGGCCGGCGTGCGCCCGGCCCTGTTCCTGCGCGGGCCGGGCGGCGCGGGGCGGGAGTCCGCGTTATAATCGGGGCATGGGATATTTCAAGACACGCACGGCGGCGCGCAAGCGCTGGCAATGGTGGTTCGCCTGCCTGGCGATACTGCTCAATGTGCTGTCGCCATCCCTGTCATATGCATTTGCTTCGCAACATATAAACGCGAATACCGCCGCCATCGAAATCTGCTCGGCCAGCGGGACCGTCTACACGCAGGCAGACCTGGCGCCCAGGAGCAAGTCCACCACCGATTCCGTGCTGCACCATATCCAGCATTGCCCCTTCTGCATGGGCCATGCGGGCAGCCTGGGCTTGCCGCCTGCATCATTGCCGTTGGCCCTGATCACGGGCCACGATGTTTATCCGCCACTGTTTTACCAGGCGCCCCAGCCGCAGTTTGCCTGGCTCGACGCCCAGCCGCGCGGACCGCCACGGCTTTCCTGAGTAGCACTCAAGTTGCCGCCATGCTGCGGCATCGTCCTGCATTCTGTTTAATTTCGCCCATCGGGCCTTAAAACCATGAAACGTCGTCTTTTCCTTCTCGCCGGTACGGCGGGATTGCTGACGCTCGCCGCCTGCGAGCAAGAACCCAAACCCCATTACAACGGCCTCGACTTGACCGGTGGCGATTACAAGCCCGACTTCAAGCTCAGCGGCCCGGATGGCCGCGTGTACACCCTGGCCGACTTCAAGGGCAAGTATGTGATGGTTTTCTTTGGCTTTACGCAATGCCCGGACGTGTGTCCGACCGCCTTGTCGCGCGCCGTGGAAATTCGCCAGAAGCTGGGCGCTGATGGTGACAAGCTGCAAGTCATTTTTATCAGCATCGACCCCGAGCGGGACACGCCAGCCTTGCTGGGCGAATACATGCGCGCCTTCGACCCCAGCTTCCTGGGACTGCGCACGGACCCGCAAAACACGGCCCAGACGGCCTTCAATTACAAGGTGTTTTACCGCCGCGTGCCGAGCGGCAGTTCCTACACCATGGACCACACGGCCATCAGCTACGTGCTCGATCCGCAAGGCCGCATGCGCCTGGGCCTGAAGCACACACTGACGGCTGACGAGTGCGTGCAGGACATCAAGACCCTGATGAAATCGAAGTACACCTTATAAACACATACAAAGGAACCATCATGACCCATCTGAAAACCCTGCTGGCCGCCGCCCTGGCCGTGCTGTCTTTCTCCGCGCTTGCCCAAAACACCGTGAAAGTGACGGACGCCTGGGTGCGCGCCACCGTGCCGCAGCAAAAAGCCACGGGCGCCTTCATGCAAATCACGGCGCCGAAAAACATGCGCTTGCTGGAAGTGCGTTCGGCTGCCGCCGGCGTGGCGGAAATCCATGAAATGAGCACCGTCGACAATATGATGCGCATGCGCCAGGTCAAGGAAGTGCCGCTGCCGGCTGGCAAGGCGGTGGAATTGCAACCAGGCGGCTACCACGTGATGCTGCTGCAACTGAAAAACCAGGTCAAGGCAGGCGACAAGATCCCGCTGACCCTGGTGGTGGAAGGTGATGACAAGCACCGCGAAACCATCGAGGTGACGGCCGTAGCCCGTCCGCTGGGTGGCGCAGCGATGTCGCACTGATCGCGTCCGCTGCTTGATATTGCTTAATCCGTTTTGAGAAAAGCGACTGGTAGCGCAATAGTGCTGCCAGTTTGCGGCTGCCTGCCATCCGCTTTTGGCTCAGCGTTTAGATGATGGTTTGCATTTAAAAATAGCTTGCGATTAAATAGTGCGCGATATATATTGCGTTTGAGGTTGCTACGGCAATTCATCGAACGTCAAATAAGTAGTGCGCTATTTAATAGTTTCTTATTTAATCAGGAGAGAAGTCATGCTGAAAAATGTACACGCCCTTGCCGCCAGCGCCACAGCCAATCTGTCGGCAGACCCATCCGTCAATGTTTCCCGTCGCTCGGCCCTGTTTGGCGGTGCGGTCGCTGCCGCCGCTGCCGTGGCGGTGCCGCTGGCCGTGCTGGGCGGCAATCCTGCGCAAGCGGCGGCTTTGGCGTCGGGCGCCGGGCTGGGCAAGGCGGCCAGGACGGCCAGCACAGCCAGCACCATCGCCACCCGCGATGGCGTGGAACTGTATTACAAGGACTGGGGGCCGCGCGATGGTCAACCCGTGGTGTTAAGCCATGGCTGGCCGCTCAATTCGGATAGCTGGGAGTCGGCTGCCTTTCACCTGGCGAACCATGGTTTCCGCGTCATCACGCATGACCGGCGTGGCCATGGCCGTTCCAGCCAGCCCTGGGATGGCAATGACATGGATCACTATGCGGACGATCTGGCCCAGGTGATCGAAGCGCTGGATTTGCGCAACATCATCCTGGCCGGCTTTTCCACGGGTGGTGGCGAAGTGGCGCGGTATGTGGGCCGTCATGGCACCGGCCGCGTCGCCAAGCTGGGCCTGATTTCCGCCGTGCCGCCGCTGATGCTGAAAACGGACAGCAACCCCGGTGGCTTGCCGATCGAGGTCTTCGATGGCTTGCGCGCCGCCTCGCTTGCCAACCGCGCCCAGTTGTATCTGGACCTCGCCTCAGGCCCGTTTTATAACTACAACCGTCCGGGCGCCACACCGTCGCAAGGCATCATCAATGCCTGGTATGCGCAGGGCATGCAGGGCGGCCACAAGAATACCTATGATTCGATCAAGGCCTTTGCGGAAACCGACTTCCGCGATGACTTGAAAAAGTTCGACAAACCCACCCTGATCATCCATGGCAGCGATGACCAGATTGTGCCGATCGACGCCGCGGGCAAGGCCTCGGCAGCCATCGTCAAGCATGCCAAGCTCATCATTTATCCCGGTGCGCCCCATGGTTTGACCGATACGCACAAGGATAAGTTCAATGCCGACTTCCTGGCGTTCGCGCAATCCTGATGGCCATGCATCCCGGTTCGCCGGGATTTTTGGCGGTCGCAAGAAAATTAAACGCCCGTTTGATATAATTAAACATCTGTTTAATTGATGATACTGAAATGACTGAGGAAAATACGGCAGAACCGGCCCGCCAACGCATCTTGCAGGCGGCCGTCGAGATGTTTGTCGAGCATGGCTACAAGGCGGCGTCGGTGCGCAAGATATGCGAAGCGGCGCAAGTGAATGTGGCGATGGTCAATTATTACTTCCATAGCAAGGAAGAGCTGCACCTGGCTGCCTTCGACTACGCGCGGGAACTGGCGTATGTGTGCGATAACGCCGACGCTGCCATGTCCTTGCCGCCGGCCGAGCAATTGCGCCTGGCCATTGAAGAGCTGGTCTGTACCATGCTGCGCTCGGGACCGTCGTCCCTGTTCGTGCGCCTGGTGGCGCGCGAACTGATCGAGCCGACGGCCGCCATCCACCGCCTGGCCGAGCGCCATGTCTTGCCGCAGCACGCGCAATTTACGCGCTTGATACGCGGTGTGGTGGGGCCGTCCTGGCCCGATGAGGTGGTGCAGAAATGTGTCTTCAGCGTGATTGGGCAGGTCGTGTTTTATGCGCGTTCGCGTACCGTGCACGACCTGGTGGCGCCGGAACTCAGGTATGACGAGGCGGGCATCGCGGCCATCGCCGCGCATATCTCGCGCTTTACCCTGGCGGCGCTGGCCAATATGTGCACTGGAGAATCGGCATGAAAGCCTGGACCCTGACCATCATGCTGGCCGGCCTGGCCATGCTGGGCCCTTTCGCCACCGACACTTTTTTACCGTCGTTCCACGCCATTTCCACGCACTTCAATGTCAGCTACCTGCTGGTGCAGCAGACCTTGAGCGTGTATCTGGCGGCGTATGCTTTCATGACCCTGTTTTATGGCACCTTGTCCGATTCCTTTGGGCGCCGTCCCGTGATCCTGTATTCCATGTTTGTGTTTGCCGCCGGCTCCATCGGCGCCGCGTTCGCGCCCAGCTTTGGCTGGCTGCTGTTTTTCCGTGGCGTGCAAGGCGCGTCGGTGGGCGCGGGCAGGGTGATCGGGCAAGCCATTGTGCGCGACACCTTGACGGGCGCGGCTGCGCAAAAGATGCTGGCCAATATCATGATGGTGTTCGGCATCGCCCCCGCCATCGCGCCGATTATCGGCGGCTGGCTGCACGTGGCCTACGGCTGGCAATCGACGTTTATCTTCACCTTCATTGCCACCGTGCTGCTGTTGCTGATCAGTTGGCGTGGCCTGCCGGAAAGCCTGCCGGTCGCACAACGCCAGCCCTTTCACCCCAGCGCCATCGCCGCCAATTACTGGCAGGCGCTGCGTCACCGGGGATTCCAGTTGCGCTCGCTGGCCGTGGCCTGTGCCTATGGCGGTTTCGCCCTGTATATCGCCTCGGCGCCGCATTTCGTGATGGAATTGCTGCATTTGCCCGAGACGGCGTTTGGCTGGATGTTCGTGCCCATGGTGGGCGGACTGGTGGCCGGTTCCGCCCTGAATGGCAAGCTGGCGCATACGGTGCCGATGCCGCAACTGGTGCGCTGGGGGCTGCTGATCATGGCGGCGACCGGCATCTGCAATATTGCGTACAACCACTGGTTTGTGCCCGGCATACCGTGGGCCATCATTCCCATCATGACGTACGCGTTCGGCATGTCGCTGGCCTTGCCGGGCATGACGATTTCCACCCTGGATATCTTCCCGCAGATGCGCGGCCTGGCGGCATCCTTGCAAAACTTCGTGCAGATGCTGCTGTTCGCGCTGGTGTCCGGCTTTATCGCGCCCTTGCTGTTCGACAGCAGCATCAAGCTGGCGCTGGGACAGATGTCGGCCGTGCTGCTGGCCTCGTTCTTCTGGTGGCTGGCCAGCCACCAGGGCAGCGCACGTAGGGCAGGCGAAGTCGCGGAAGTGGCGTAAGGCAAGGGAAATTGCCAATAGACATTTTTGCATGTTTCCTCATATACTATGTCGTTGCACATAGAGCAAGATTGTCTTGTGCTTGGCCGACTCGCTTAACATGGGGAATAAATGGACGCACCAGACTACAGCCAGCAGACAGAACAGCAATTGCGGCAGATATTGGGCCGCATCGATGCGGTCCGGTTCCCTGAACGCGTGCAGGAAATCGAAGCGCGGCTGGCCAGCCTGGCGCAGGCTCCACAGGTGGATGCCGGCAATCTGCCTGAGGTGGTGGTGGCTGGCGTCTGGCGCAGGATAGGTGCGTTTTTCATCGATATCATTTTCCTCTGGATACTTGGCCAGGCGGCAGGCGCGGTACTGCATGCACAATTTTCTGCGTTGGGCGCCTGGGGCATCCTCGTTGGATTGACCATCACGGTGCTCTATTTTGGTGTGATGCAAAGCCGTCTGAGAGGGGGGCAATCGCTGGGCATGCATTTGCTGGGACTGAAGCTGGTGTCGCGTACTGGTGACATGCTGAGCCTGCCGGCGGCATTTCTGCGCGCCGCCATCTTTTGCCTGGCGTATTTCATGAACGGCTTCGTTATCAACCTGGGCCCTGACAAGGTGTGGCTCACGCTGAGTGTACTGGTACTGCTCGCTGGTATCATTTTCAGCATTTACTATCTGCTGCTGTTTAATCGCAGGACACGGCAATCGCTGCACGACCTGGCCGTTGGTGCTTTTGTCATCAAGACCGGCCCTGGCAAGCTGAGCTTGCCTACCGCATCAGTCTGGCGCGGTCATGCGGCATTTATCGCTATCGCCGTCATCGTATTCGCGGGCATTGCTCTGATATCAAGGCAGTTCTTGCCGCCGGCGCAGCTTGGCTCCTTGCTTGCGGTATCCGAGGAACTCAAAACGATGCCTGGCATCCGGAGCGCTGGCGTTATCGTCAGTACCATGCATATGTCCAATGAGACCAGGGAGCAATTATGGATCAACGCCATTGTTGATCCATCGTTGCCTGACACGCAAACATTAGCGCAAGAGATGGTGCAACTGCTGCTGAAGCGAGATCCCGGGGCAAGCCGTCAGCAGTCGATTGGCGTCAGCCTCAGGTCAGGCTACGACATCGGCATTGCTTCTCAATGGACTATCACGAGCTACGCGCATACGCCTGAACAATGGAAAGCGCCAGGCCATGATAGCGCCACGAAAATCGCGCAATGATGAGCGTATCCCGCCGCTCGTGCTGGCTGCGGATGATTTACGCCCTGTGCCTGCTTGGCGCCACCTACAACCATCTGCTGATCGTTGCCGAGTATGACTGGGGCTGGGATTATGGCGGGTTGCCAGTCCTTGTCACCAGCTTCTGGACGGCATTGACCCTGGTCGACCCGCTGGCCATCGTGCTGCTGTTTGTGCGGCCGAAGGCAGGCGTGATCTTGACGCTGATTATTATTGCCGTCGACGTCGCGATCAATTCCTGGGTGGCCTGGCGGTATGGCATCGACCTGGCCGCGTTTCTGGCGCAAGTCTGCTTTTTGATTTTTGTGCTGTGCACCTGGCGCATGGCTGCGCAGTATCGTGCTTGACCTGCTTGAAACGCCGTGCAACGGCAGTACAATCAGCAGACACTTTGAGCGTGAAGGGGATGGTGATGACAACGACGCAGAACGGCGGAGAGACGCCGTCGCGGCTGATCGACGCGAAGATCCGTGAGTTGGACGACTGGCGCGGACAGACTCTGGCGGCCATCCGCCAGGTGATCCTTCACGCCGATCCTGACGTGCTGGAAGAGGTCAAATGGCGCGGCGTGCCCGTGTGGTCGCATGCAGGCATCATTTGCACGGGCGAAACTTACCAGCGTGCCGTGAAAATGACCTTTGCCAAGGGCGCGGCGCTGGCCGACCCGGCCGGCCTGTTCAACGCCAGCCTGGACGGCAATACCCGGCGCGCCATCGATTTCCATGAAGGCGACACCATCGATGCAGCGGCCCTGGCGGCGCTGGTACAGGCTGCCGTGGCCTTGAACACGGCGCCGAAAAAAAAGACAAAATAGGCTTTATTCCTGCACGCTGACCACCAGCTTGCCGCGCGCGCTGCCATCGGCTTGCGCCGCATGCGCCTGCTGCGCCGTCGCCAGCGTGAAGTGGCGTGGATCGAGGTTGATGCGCAATTCTCCGGCCGCGATCAAACGGTTGGCCTGGAGCAAGATAGCGCCATGGCGCGCATGGTCCTTGCCGCTCAGTAATGGCAGCAGGGTGAACACGCCCGAATAACTGGCCGCGCGCGCCGTCAGCGGTGTCAGTGCAAACGTACCCCAGCCCAGGCAACTGACGACGTGGCCGCCATAGATTCGTGCCGCCTTGAAACTGGCGTCCAGCGTGCTGCCGCCCACCGTGTCGTAGACGATATCAAACCCTGCTCCCGCCGTGTGTTCGGCTACATACTCATCCACCGTGCTGGCGCGGTAATCGATGAAGTGCGCGCCCAGCGCCTCGATGGTGCCGCGGCTGGCCGCGCTGCCGGTGGCGTACACGGTGGCGCCCATCGCCACCGCAATCTGCACAGCCATATGGCCCACGCCGCCGGCGCCGCCGTGCACCAGTACCGTATCGCCCGCCTTGACGTGGGCGCGGTCGACCAAGCCTTCCCAGGCCGTGATAAAGACCAGGGGCAGGGCGGCGGCTTCGCGCCAGCTCAGGTTTTGCGGCACGGGCGCCAGCAGGGCGGTCTCGAATACGCCGTACTCCGCCAGCGAACCGGGAATACCGGCGATGCCGCCCGCCATGCCATACACCCGGTCGCCGATGGCAAAGGTGGCGACACCTTCGCCCACGGCGGCCACCGTGCCGGCCACGTCGACGCCGAGGATGGCGGGCAGGCGCGGCCGTGCGTGCGGGGCCTGGCCGGCGGCGATTTTTGTGTCCAGCGGATTGACGCCGCTGGCGGCGATGCGCAGCAGGACCTGGCCTGGTCCCGCTTGCGGCACAGCTAAATCTGTCACGCTCATGGCTGTGTTAAATGCATTCAATACGAGGGCTTGCATGGTGTGCTCCATAAAGTTGATATGGGCAGTCTAGGTGGCGCTGGGGGAAAGAAAAACCGGGCGCGGCGCGATGCACTATTTCAGAATCGTGGATAATCGCCAATAAAAGGGGAGAGTGCATGGACAGGCTGGAAGCGATGCAAGTGTTTTGCGCAGTGGTCGAGGCGGGTGGCTTCAGCAAGGCTGCGCAGCGCCTGGGCATTTCTACCTCGTCCGTGACGAACCAGGTGGCGGCGCTGGAAAAGCATTTTGGCGTGCGGCTCCTGCAGCGCACCACGCGCAGCATGTCCTTGACGGCCGAAGGTGTTGTTTGCCATGCGCAGGCGCGCCAGGTCTTGGCCGGCATGGCCGCACTGGAAGCGGACTTGCAGCAGGCAGGCCAGCGTCCATCGGGCAGCTTGCGCGTCGACATGCCCAGCAGCATCAGCCGCAATATCGTCGCGCCCGCCTTGCCCCGTTTTATTGCCGCCTATCCCGAGATCGACTTGCGCCTGACCGTCAGCGACCGTTTGATCGACATGGTGGAAGAAGGGATCGACGTGATGCTGCGTATCGTGCCGCCGCAGGATTCCTCGCTGGTGGCGCGCAGCCTGCTCAAGATGGAGTACCTGTGCTGCGCCTCGCCCGACTTCATCGCCCGGCATGGCCAGCCGCACACACCGCAAGCGCTGGATAAGTTTGCCTGCCTCAATTTCCTGTACCCGAAATCGCGCCAGGTGCGGCCCTGGCTATTCCAGGATGCCGACGGCGCCGAGCCGTATGCGCACACGCCGCCCGCTGCGCTGTCGTTCGACCATATCGAATCGATGATCGCCGCTGCGCAAGCCGGTTGCGGCATCGTGCAGGCCTTGTCCGTGTCCGTCATGCAGCCCTTGCGTGACGGCAGCCTGCTGCCCTTGCTGCAGGCGTACCGCACGGCCGGTCCCGACGTGTGGGTGCTGTTTCACCCGCGCCAGCTGCGCGCGGCCAAGGTGCAAGTGTTCGTCGACTTCCTGGCGCAGCTGTTCCAGCAGCAGGCTGGATGACTTTGCCACGATTTTGCCACCACGTCGCCACGGCTTCACTTGCAATACAGCCGGTCGATGCCGTGCGAGCCGGCCAGGTAATGCCGCGTTTGCCAAGCGATGGCCACCCGGTAGGCGCAGGGCGGGTCGAGCGCCACGTTGACGGGGAAGCCGCCATTGTTGCTCGATAAATGCGGCCCGCCTGCGCCGCCGCGGAACAGGTAGTTGGCGGCGGGCGGCGGTGGCGTGAAGCTGGCGGCCGGCAGCGGTGGCGGCGGGTGGGTGATGCCATTGTTGTTCGATATCGCCAGGTTGAAAAAGCGCAGGTGCGGGTGGTCGATCGTGTACAGGATGTGCACCACGCCGCCCGCGATGGGGTTGCAGGCGTTGCTGCGCAACTCTTCCAGGTCCAGCGCGACGATGACGGGCGAATTGTCGAAAACGATGGAATCGAGGCCGTCGCTGGCCACCAGCGCCAGTGTCGTGCCGTCGCGCACCTCGAAGCCCAGGCGGTAGCGGCGCACCGGTTCGCTTTCGGCCGTGCTCAGGCTGCGGCCCGCATCGAGTATCGGCAAGCCGCCCGGCAGCTTGGCCGGATGCAGGCTGGTGATGGCCGGCGTATTGACGGTAAGCAAGTCGAAGGTGCGCAGGAAGTTGCTGCTGTTGACGTTGACGACGGCCGTGCTGCCATTGCGCATATCGACGGTGACGGCCTTGTTGTCGACCCGTATCCAGCCGCCCGCTTGCAGGTCGCCCGTGTCGATGATGACTTGGGCCGAATCGGCCAGCCCCAGTCCATTCGTGTAAAACACATAGCCGACCAGGGTGCCGAGGATTTGCGTGAGCGGCGCCAGGCTGCCCGGCGCCACCGTGGGGAGTGTCGTGGGATCATCGGCGCCGCCGCTCCAGCCCCATTCGCCGATCAGGAAGCGGTATTCGAGCGGGTTGGCGGGAATCGTACTATTGCGCAAGGGACAATTGCCTTTCAGTGTGACGCCGCCCGCGAAGACGTAGGACGCGGCAGGGCCGCCCGCATACCCTTGCGGCGAAAAGCCGGCCACGGATGGAAACGGGTGGATGTCGAAGATTTCCACCTGCTGCCAGTGCGGCAGGCCTTCCACGTCGGGCGACAGGACGGCGCTGGAACACAGCTCCACGCAAAAGCAGTGGCCCACGTTTTCACGCCCCGGCTGGCGGCCATTCGCCTGGGTTTCCGAGAGGATGGTCACACTGCCCAGCTGCGCGGTGAAATACACGTCGGGTCCGCTGGCGAATTCCACGTTGATGAACGGTGAAAACGGCGTCAGCGTGAAGTCCGAGGTCAGGTAATCGATGCGGAAGCGGCCGGTGGCGTCGGTGACGGCGTCGCCCAGGGCATCGTCCTGCAGCCAGTCTGCATCGAAGGCGCGCACGGTGGCGCCTGCGATCGGCGTCTGCGGTGCTTCGCAGGTGCGCAAGCGGCCGCAGATGGTCCAGGCGCCGAAGCGGGCGCGCACCAGGCACCAGAAACGTTGCGGCAGGCAATAATTCCATACGGCGAGGAGATCGTCGCCGGCCTGGCGCCAGCGGGGCTGGATGGTGGTGATGGACAGCTGCAGCGGCACGGGTTCCTTGCTGCCGGGCTTCAGATGCGGCACGGCAGGGCAGAAGACGTCCACTTCCACCGCCTCGCCCTGGTAGTTGTCGTGCTCGCCCAGGGTAAAGCTGTAGTTGCCGTCGGCATCCGTGCGGACCTCGGCCAGCAGGAAGGGCGCCTTGGCTTGTACTTCTTCCTCGCTGAGGATGGCGAAGGTTTCCTTGGCACTGGCCACGGCCAGCGCCGTCACGTTCTGCGTATCGCGCGTGCGGTACAGGCGCACGATGACGTTCGATAGCGGTTCGGGACATTCGGCACAGATCAAGCCGCACAGCTTGCCGCGTAGGATGTAGGCCATGATCTTCCCCTTGCTGGTGTAGAGTTTTCAAGCTAGCAAATGGGGTAGAAAAGGACTTGATCTGGATTAAACGCCTGAGTTTATGGAAGCGGCTTATTTAATTAGTGCCAGCACGTCCCGGAAGCGCGGGTGCTTGCAATCGCGCAACCATTCGAAGGCCAGCATTTCCACCGTCAGCAATTGCGCGCCCAGCCGGTCCAGGCGCTGCAGGGCTGCCTCGCGGCTGGCCGGCTGGCGCGAGCCGACGGCGTCGATGGCGATGATGACGTCGTAACCCAGTTCCAGCAAGCCGACGGCCGTCTGCAGCATGCAGACATGCGCTTCGCAGCCGGTGACGACGATCTGCCTGCGCCCTGGCGGCAGGATCGCTGGCAAGCCGTCAAGGCAGGCGCCGAAATGTGTCTTGTGCAAGGTCTGCTGGCACAGCGCGGCGATGGCTTCCACATTTGGCCCCAGGCCCTGGCGATTCTGCTCCGTGCCCAGCACGGGAATCTCCAGCAGGTGCGCGATGCGGGCCAGGCGCAGGTTTTGCGCCAGCACGGCCCCGGCATCGTGGATGGCCGGCATCAAGCGGCCCTGCAGGTCGACGATCACGAGTACCGCCTGGTTGGCATCCATCAGCATTGTATGTATCTCCGTATGAGTATCAGGGCAGCCAGCGGGGCGCGTTCTCTTCGCCCATCAGGTAGCCATGGTTGAGATCGATGACTTCACGCAAATAATTCCACAGGGCGCTGACGCGGGCGATATTGCGCCGTTCGCTGGGCGAGACCATCCAGAAAGCGCGTTGCAAGTCGATCTGCTCGTCGAGCACGGGCACCAGTTCGTTCGATTGCTGGGCCACGAAGCAGGGCAGGATGGCCAGCGCCTGGCCGGCCCGCGCCGCGTGGTACTGGGCCAGCACGCTGGTGCTGCGAAAGGCGCGCAGGGAATCGGGCGCCACGTGGTCCATATAGCGCAGTTCGGCGCTGAACACCAGGTCATCGACGTAACCGATGATGGGGTGCTGCGTCAGGTCGGCCACGCTGGCAATAGTCGCATGGCGCGCCAGGTAGGCGGGGGTGGCGTACAGTTTCAAACGGTAATCGGACAGTTTCGTCACGACATAGGGGCCGGACTGCGGCCGCTCGATGGAAATCGCCACGTCCGCTTCGCGCTTGGACAGGCTGACAAAACGCGGCACGGCGATCAGGTCCACGCTGATGTGCGGGTTACGGCCGCAAAAGTGCGCCAGGTGGGGCGCCAGCACCACGGCGCCAAAGCCCTCGGTGGCGCCCAGGCGCACCTGGCCCGATAGCAGCCGGTTATGCTCGCCCAGTTCTTCGGTGGCCGCGTACACCGTGCTTTCCATGGTTTCCGCGTATTCCATCAGGCGGTGGCCTTCCGGCGTCAGCTGGTAGCCCACGTAATTGCGGTCGAACAGCTGCGTGCCGACCTGCTCTTCAAACTTGCGCATGCGCCGCGAGACGGTGGAATGGTCGATGCCCAGTTTCCTGGCGGCATCGACCAGGCCCTGGCTGCGCGTCAGTTCCAGAAATACCCGGACATTATCCCAATCGAGCATGCTTGTATCCTTTGCGTTCTTGCAAAGGATTATGCATCGATTTCAATGGCACGGGCATATTTGCGCCGACGCGCGCTGCCAGGCAGTGATTACTGGCTGATCGGACGATCCGGCCCCAGGGTGCTCTTGCCCTGCAATACCTTGCTCGCTTCTCCGGCCAGGCGCAGGTAAAAGTCGCTGCTCAGGTTTTCGCCATCGGCGTCCAGGGTGATGAAGGGGCCGCGCGGCTTGCCTGGCTCATACGGGCTGGGGCTGGTGGGGATTTCCACCGGCAAAAAGGCTTTGCTCGGCGCGACCTTGTACATGGCGGTGGCTTCATCGACTTCATCGAACATGGCGCCAAAGAAGGTATTTGCGCCGGCCGAACGGGCTTCGTAGAACTGGGTCCACCAGAAACGCCCGCCGATGCGGTGTTCGTTATGGCCGCCAGGGAACAGCATCGGCATGTAGCGCTTGCCCAGGCGCGTGGTTTCGGCGATGTCCGCCGCCATCACGTTCTGGCGGAAGTTGCGCGCGCCCTGCTGGTCGCCGAAGCGGCCCACCAGCCATGGATTGAGCGCATCGAAGCGGCGGTAGACGGCGGCCCAGGCCGGGTCTTGCGACGAATCGGAACCCTGGGTGCGCCATTGCGATGGCACGCCGCCGATCACGTAGGCGCGCTGGTTGGCGGGCGCGTCGCGCAAGAACCAGTCCAGCAAGGCGTTGGCAGCGGCCGGCGTGGCAGGCTGGCCGTTAAAACCCAGGCCCCACAGTTCCACCACGGGCAAGCCGTTCTGGTGCAGGTAGGAGGGCGCCGTCAGCGAGCCATTGGCGGCCAGCGCGGCCCAGTGATCCTTGATGTTCTTGACGATATCGGCATCCTGCGCATTGCTGGTGTCGTATTCGACGGCCCAGGTACGGCCATGGGCCGAGGCGCCGGCGCGCACGTTGGCCGTCACGCCATCGCGGAAGCGGCGGTTGACGGAACCCGGCGTGAGCTCGGTGACGAATTCCTGCAGCAGCACGCCATCGATGCCATAGTTTTGCATCCATTCGAAATGGCGGCTGACGGTAGCGCGGTTCCACGAGCTGTAGACCACGGCCGGCGAGCCGTCCGGCATGGTGAAGCCGGTCTTGCATTGTTCGCCGGCGGGCACGTCGCGCATGTCCGGCCACATGTCGACCGTGACATTGCTGGCCACGGGCGTGGCGCTCGGCGCCCAGTGGCGCCAGCCATTGCCGGCCACGTCGATCGGCGAGCCGTCGCCTGCGCAGGCAAACCAGCCCTGGTAGCCGAAGACCAGCTTGTTATCGAGCGTGCTGGCATCGACCACCGGGCCGGTCGGCGCGGGGTCGGCCGGCAGCACCGGATCGGTCGAGGTAAACGTCCATTGCTGGTTGGTGTTGTTGCCGCATTCCCATTGCTGGATGGCGCCGCCCGGCGCGCTGCTGAAGTTTTGCACATCCAGGCACTTGCCGCTGTTTTTCGGGCTGATGGTAAACGCCTGGTCTTTCGGCACGATGCCGAAGCGCTGGTTGGGGCCGCCGCCGTAACTCCATTGCTGCAGCAGCGCGCCATTCAGGAGGGAAATGCCGGCCACGTCCAGGCTCTTGCCGCTGTTCAGGTTAATGATGCTGTAGCTGCCGTCGTCCGTCAGCTGCACGTCGAACTGCTGCGCCTTGGCGCCGTTGCAGGTGGCTTGCTGCAGCGCGGCGCCATCGGCCGTGCTGTCGCCGGCCAGCGCCAGGCACAGATTGCTCGATACGCTGCTGATCGTATAGTGGCCCGGCGTCACGGTGCTGGCCGTGATGTCGGCTTTCAGGCTGGCCGATGGCGCCGGCGCTCCGCTACCGCTGCCGCAGCCGGCCAGCAGGGAAGCCAGTATGGCTGAACTGGCCACGCTGGCCAGGCCAGGCCTGTAACTTGATGTCTGTTGATTCATGGTTGTGTTTTCTTGGTGATTAATGGTGGTGACCGCTACCACGCAGCTGTTCAGCGCTGCCCCGCGGCATTGTTCGATATTGCCGTAAGGAAATGTTGCGAGTGGCATCATAAGCAAAATTTCCAGTGTGCGGCGCACAATATTCGACAAAGGAAACTATTTTTTTAAAGGCAAGGACGTTAATCGGGGATGACAGCTGTTTTTGTGCATTTTTGCAAATGACTTATGCGCTAATTCTGATTGAGTAGATATTTTTACACATGCAAAATACGTTCATAGCTATAAAAAAATCACATAAAGAATCATCAAGGAGACATGCATGAAAAAAACCATCCTGGCCATGGGTGCGCTGGCGCTGGCCCTGTCTTTCAACGCTGCCCAGGCGCAGATTTCCGATGGCGTGGTCAAGATCGGCGTGCTGACGGATATGTCCGGGCCGTATTCGGCCATGGGCGGGCGCGGTTCCGTGGTCGCCAGCCAGATGGCGGCCGACGATTGCCTGAAAGCCGAATGCAAGGGCATGAAGATCGAGATCGTCTCGGCCGACCATTTGAACAAGGCCGATGTGGCCGCCTCCAAGGCGCGCGAATGGCTGGACCGCGACAAGGTTGACGCCATCGTCGACCTGACCAATTCCTCGGTGGCGCTGGCGGTGCAAAAGCTGATGAAAGAGAAGGGCGGCATCGCCATGTTCAGCGGCCCGGCGACGGCAAGACTGACCAATGAAGACTGTTCGCCGAACGGCTTTCACTGGATGTTCGACACCTATTCGCAGGCGGCCGGCACGGCGGCGGCACTGACCAAACTTGGGCAGAAATCGTGGTACTTCGTCACCGTCGATTACGCGTTCGGTCATTCGCTGGAAAAAGACGCCAGCGAGGTGGTCAGGCGCAATGGCGGCACGGTGCTGGGCGCCGTGCGCCACCCGCTGAACGCCTCCGATTTTTCTTCGTTCCTGGTGCAGGCGCAAGCCTCGAAGGCGCAGGTGATCGGCCTGGCCAATGGCGGGGCAGACACCGTGTCGGCCATCAAGCAGGCGCGCGAATTCCGCATCGGCAGCGGCAAGGACCAGCGCCTGGCCGCCTTGCTGGTGTTCCTGTCCGACGTGCACGCGCTGGGCCTGGAAACGGCCCAGGGCCTGGTATATGCCGATGGTTTTTACTGGAATTTTGACGACCGCAGCCGCGCCTTCGCCAAACGTTTCGAGGCGCTGAACAAGGGCGCCAAGCCGACCATGGTGCAGGCCGGCGTGTATTCCAGCGTCTACCACTACCTGAAATCGGTGGCGGCCGCCAGGAGCGACGACGCAAAAATCGTCGCCGACAAAATGCGCCAGTTGCCGATCCAGGACGCCGTCATGCACAACGCATCGATCCGCCCCGACGGCCGCGTCATCCACGACATGTACCTGGTGCAGGTGAAAACCCCGGCCGAATCGAAAGGCCCGTGGGATTACCTGAAAGTGCTGTCCACCATCCCGGCCGAGCAGGCGTTCAGGCCGATGGATGCGGCGGCTTGCAATTTGGTTAAGAAATAAGCAGCAGAGGGCCAGGGTCAGACCCGCCGGGTCTGACCCCAGTACTCGTTTGCTCAGTCCTACCCTATGAACATCGCATACCCGGAGTCGCCAACCATGCACCAAGCCCTCACCCAAGTCCCATCCATCCCCCTGCATATCGCCGGCAAACCGCACCCCTCCGCCAGCACCGACTGGCGCGACGTGCTCAATCCGGCCACGCAGGAGATCGTCGCCAGGGTGCCGTTTTCCACGCGCGCAGAGGTCGACCTGGCCGTCGCCACCGCCAAGGAGGCATTCAAGACCTGGCGCAATACGCCGCTGGCGGTCCGCATGCGCATCATGCTCAAATACCAGCAGTTGATACGCGACAATATCGGCGCACTGGCTGCACTGATTACGCGCGAACATGGCAAGACCTTGCCGGATGCGGAAGGGGAAGTGATGCGCGGCCTGGAAGTGGTGGAGCACGCGTGTTCGATCGCCACTTTGCAGCTGGGCGAGATCGCGGAAAACGCGGCCAACGGTGTCGATGTCTACAATATCTATCAGCCGCTGGGCGTGGGCGCCGGCATCACGGCCTTCAATTTCCCCGTCATGCTACCGTGCTTCATGTTCCCGATTGCTATCGCGTGCGGCAATACCTTCGTGCTGAAGCCGTCCGAGCAAGACCCATCGTCGACCATGTACCTGGTCGAACTGCTGTACCAGGCGGGCTTGCCGGCCGGCGTGCTCAACGTGGTGCATGGCGGTGCCGACGTCGTCAACCTGCTGTGCGACCATCCCGACATCAAGGCCGTCTCCTTTATTGGTTCCACCCACGTGGGCACGCATGTGTACCGCCGCGCCAGCGAGGCGGGCAAGCGTGCGCAGGCGATGATGGGGGCAAAAAACCATTGCGTGGTGCTGGCCGACGCGAACAAGGAACAGGCGATCAATAACCTGATCGGCGCCGCGTTTGGCGCGGCCGGCCAGCGCTGCATGGCCAATTCCGTGGTGGTGCTGGTGGGGGCGGCGCGCGCCTGGCTGCCGGAAATCGTCGCCCGTTCAAAAAAACTGAAAGTGGGGCCGGGCAGCGACCGCGAGGCCGACCTGGGGCCGATGGTGTCCAGGGCCGCCTTGCAGCGGGCGGAAAAACTGATACAGGCGGGTGTCGACGAAGGCGCGCAACTGCTGCTCGATGGCCGTGGCCACCAGGTGGCGGGCTACGAAGGCGGCAACTTCATGGGGCCGACGATTTTCTCCGGCGTGCAAGCCACGCATTCCATCTACACGCAGGAGATATTCGGCCCCGCCATGTGCGTGGTGGAGGCCGATACCCTCGATGAGGCGATTGCCTTCATCAACGCCAACCCGAACGGCAATGGCACCTCGATCTTTACGTCTTCCGGCTGGGCCGGGCGCAAATTCCAGAACGAGATCGACGTGGGCCAGGTGGGCATCAACGTGGCCATTCCCGTCCCCGTCGCCTACTTCAGTTTTACCGGTTCGCGCGCTTCGAAACTGGGCGACCTGGGCCCGAACGGCAAGCAGGCCCTGTACTTCTGGACCCAGACCAAGACCGTCACGGCCCGCTGGTTCGCGCCGGACGATGGCGGCAGCGGCGTGAACACGACGATCGCGATGAAGTAAGGGGGCGGTGAGCGGGCGGCAATTAAGGCTGTTTCGCCTGCAGCGCCGCCAGGTCGGACTGGGCTTTTTGCAGCTTGCCTTTGAGCTTGGCGATTTTCTTCGGCTCCTTGTTGGCTTCCTCGGCCAGGCGCAGCGAACGCTCCGTCTGGCTCACCTTGGCCTGCGCCTTGGCGATTCTTTGCTGGTGGCGCTGGCTCAGCGCGTCGTCGCGGCAATGGGCGTTGACTTCATCGAGCGCGCGCTGCAGGCCGGTGATCTTGTCGGCATAGCCCTTTTCTTTGGCCAGCCGCAGTTCGGTGCTGATGTTGTCGCGCTTGGCGGCGCAGCCGGTGAGCGGGGTGTCGGCGGCGGACGCGCCGGCACTGGCGCCGATGGCAAGTAACAGGGGCAGGGCAATGATGAATAAGCGCTTCATGGTCTTCCTCGGTCAATAAGTGGTCAATAAGTATATTGACACCAATGTAAGCATCGCAGCGCACCCTGTCAAATTTACCCTGCCGTGCAGTGCGGACCTGCGAGGCGTGGCATCGGCTGCCTTGTGGCGTGAAAAACCAAGGCAAGCGAAGGCCCCCTGATTTGGCGAGACGGCGCCGGGACGGCATGCTATGATATTTGTTATCGATAACAAATTAATGAGACAGTCGCCACCATGACCCCAGATTTTCGCTCCAAGCGCATGCTCGTCGAGCATATCGCCCACACCATGCGTTTTTATCACCCGCGCGCCATCGACCCCACCGGCGGCTTCTATCATTTCTTCCTCGACGACGGCAGCATCTACGACGAGCACACGCGCCACCTGGTCAGCAGCACGCGCTTCATCTTCAATTACGCCATGGCGTACCGCCAGTTCGGCGACGACGATTACCAGGCCGCGCTGCGCCATGGCGTGGCCTTTTTGCGCGAGGTGCACCGCGATCCGGCCACCGGCGGCTACGCCTGGCAACTGAAGTGGAAAGATGGTCTCAAGACGGTGGAAGATGGCGCCAACCACTGCTACGGCCTGGCCTTCGTGCTGCTGGCCTATGCGCATGCGCTTGCCGCCGGCATGCAGGAGGCACGGACCTACCTGGACGAAACCTTTGAATTGATGGAACAGCGTTTCTGGCTGCCCGAACATGGCCTGTATGCGGACGTGGCCAGCGCCGACTGGGCGACGTTGGACGGCTACCGGGGCCAGAACGCCAATATGCATGCCTGCGAAGCGATGCTGGCTGCGTTTGAAGCGACCGGCGAAGCGCGCTACCTGCACCGCGCCGAGACGCTGGCGCACAATATCACCGTGCGCCAGGCGGCCCTGGCCGACGGCATGATCTGGGAACACTACCGCCCTGACTGGTCCATCGACTGGGACTACAACCTGCACGACAAGAGCAATATCTTCCGTCCGTGGGGCTACCAGCCTGGCCACTTCACCGAGTGGGCCAAGCTGCTCTTGATCATGGAGCGCCACGCCAAGTTCATGGCGGGACCGTCGGACTGGCTGCTGCCGCGCGCGCGCCAGCTGTTCGACACGGCGCTGGCCAAGGCCTGGGATGGCCAGCATGGCGGCATCCATTACGGCTTCGGTCCGCAGGACGAAATCTGCGATGGCGACAAATACTTCTGGGTGCAGGCCGAGAGCTTCGCCGCCGCTGCCGTGCTGGCCGCGCGCACCGGTGAAGAGGGCTACTGGAAAAGCTACGACAAGATCTGGGACTATAGCTGGCAGCATTTCGTCGACCATGACCACGGCGCCTGGTACCGCATCCTGACGTCCGAGAATCAAAAAATCAGCGCCGAGAAAAGCCCGGCCGGCAAAGTCGATTACCACACCATGGGCGCCTGCTATGAAGTGCTCAATGTGCTCAATGTGATCGGCGGTGCAGCATGAGCGCGCAATTTCCCCGTTTTGTCTCGGCTGGCGAAGCCTTGACCGACATGCTGCGCACTAGCGCGGACCAGTGGAGCAGCCAGGTGGGCGGTTCGACCTGGAACGTGGCGCGCGTGATGGCGCGTCTGGGCGTGCCCAGCGCGTTTGCTGGCGCCGTCAGCCGTGACGTGTTTGGCGACGCGCTGGCGCAGGCAACCGAAGTGGCGGGTCTGGACATGCGCTTCCTGCAGCGTTATGCCAAATCCCCCTTGCTGGCGATCGTGCATGAACTGCATCCGCCCACGTATTACTTTATCGGCGACGACAGCGCCGACCTGCATTTCGATGCGGCGCAGCTGCCGCCCACCTGGCAGCAGCAGGCGCAATGGGTGCATTTCGGCGGCATCAGCCTGGCGCGCGAACCGCTGTGCAGCAAGCTGGTGGCGCTGGCCACCGAATTGAAGGCGGCCGGCGTGAAGATCAGTTATGACCCGAATTTCCGCGTCATGATGGATGAGCGCTATGACGCCACCTTGCGCCGCATGACCGAGCTGGCCGACGTGGTGAAGGTGTCCGATGAAGACCTGGAAGGCTTGTTCCGCCACGCCGATATCGATGCCGCGTTTGCCACCCTGCGCAGCTGGAACCCGCACGCCACGTATCTGTACACGCGCGGCGCGCAAGGTGCGGCCCTGTACCAGGGTGAACAATCGTGGCGCGCGGCGCCACCGGTGATCGAGGTGGTCGATTCGGTGGGCGCGGGCGACGCCAGCATCGGCGGCTTGCTGTACAGCCTGATGTACCGTCCTGACGTGGATGGCGGCCAGCACCTGCGCTTCGCCGTCGCCGCCGGTGCGGGCGCCTGCCTTGCCGCCGGCGGTTCGCCGCCATCGGTGGAACTGGTGGAAAAGCTGGTCGAGCGTACCGTACTGGCTTAATTGTTCGCCAGCAACTATTCCAGTCCGCGCGTGTCATGCTGCGGACTGGTTTCCCTTGGGCGAATTTCAGCAGGCTCAGTTTGCCTACCTTGCTATAAGTGAATGTCCTACATGGGCTTTGCTTGGCCGTGCCTACAATGTGAGTTCCGATACCCGCACGCGGTATCGTCCCCTCAAACCACATGGAGACACGAACATGGCCACCCAATCCCATCAGGCAGCGCCCGTTTCCCGAAAAAATCCCGGCATCCCCGAGATGGATGCGATCGAACTGCTCACGCAAGATCATCAACACGTGAAAGACTTGTTCGAGCAGTACGAGGCCTTGAGCGACCGGTCGCTGGCCAGCAAGCGCAAGCTGGCCTTGAAAATCTGCCTGGAACTGAGCAAGCATGCAACGGCGGAAGAAGAGATTTTTTATCCCGCCGTGCGCGAGGCGAACAAAAATAATGCAGACCTGATCGATGAAGCCGTCGTCGAGCACGCGTCCGCCAAGGAATTGATCGCGCAAATCGTCGCCATGCAGCCTGGCGAAGATTTATACGATGCCAAGGTCAAGGTGCTGTCCGAGCAGATTGAACACCATGTGCAGGAAGAGGAGCAGGACATGTTCCCGAAAGCGCGTGCCGCAAAACTTGATTTGCCGGACCTGGGCAGGCAGATTGCGGCGCGCAAGGCGGAAATCGATTTGCCGGAAATGCAAGCCTGAGCCAGTATTCCTTCGCCCACGTGGCGGCTATGTGGATCAGCGCACGGAGCGGGGCATGGGCCGGGACTACACTGCAAAGTCCTGGCCTGCCGCCGCCACCACGGAGTGTCCGATGAATGCCCCGCTTTCCGCTTCAGCGCTTGATCAGCTATGTGTCGACGCCTTGCGCTTTTTGGCGATCGACACCGTCCAGCAAGCCAATAGCGGCCATCCCGGCTTGCCGCTCGACGCCGCACCGATGGCGTATGTCCTGTGGACCCGCTTGCTCAAGCATGATCCGGATCACCCGCAATGGTTCGACCGCGACCGTTTCGTGCTGTCGGCCGGCCACGGTTCGGCCTTGCTCTACAGTCTGCTGCACCTGACCGGCTACGCGCTGCCGATGGCGCAGATGCGTCAGTTTCGCCAGTGGGGCAGCATCGCGCCTGGTCATCCCGAACGGGGGATGACTCCCGGCGTCGAACTGACGACCGGGCCGCTGGGCCAGGGTTTCGCCAACGGCGTGGGCATGGCCATGCTGGAAGCCCACCTGGCGGCCCGTTTCAACCGCGATGGCCATACGGTGATCGATCACCATACCTACGCGCTGGTCAGCGATGGCGACCTGATGGAGGGCGTGGCGGCCGAAGCAGCGTCGCTGGCCGGCCATCTGCAGCTCGGCAAGCTGATTTATCTGTACGACGACAATAACGTCACCCTGTCGGCCGGTACCGACATGACCTTCAGCGAAGACCGCGCCGCCCGTTTTGCCGCCTATGGCTGGCATACCTTGAGCGTGGCCGATGGCAATGACCTGCCAGCGCTGGAACAGGCGCTGCACGCCGCGCGCGCCGAAACCTTGCGTCCCTCGCTGATACTGGTGTCTACCCATCTCGGTTATGGCTCGCCCAGGCAGGACAGTTTCGAGGCCCACGGTTCGCCGCTGGGCGAAGAAAACGTGAAACTCACCAAGCGCAAGCTGGGCTGGCCCGAAGAGCCGCCATTTTATGTGCCCGATGCCGTGCGCACGCACTTTCTTGCGCTGGGTCAACGCGGCCGGCGGGAACACCTGGAATGGCAGCAGCGGCTGGACGCTTACGAGCGCGCCTATCCTGAGCTGGCGCTGGAATTGCGGCAGTTGATGCAGCCAGGCGGCTGCGCCTTGCCCGACGGCTGGGATGCCGGCATCCCCGTATTCCCGGCCGACGCCAAGGGCATGGCCACGCGCAGCGCTTCCGGCCTGGTGATGAATGGCATCGCCAAACACCTGCCGGCGCTGATCGGCGGCTCGGCCGACCTCGACCCATCGACTTATACGGCGCTGAAGGATACCGGCGACTTCCAGCCGCCAACCCTGGTTGCGCCCGATCGCCAGGGCGCCAATGGCGGCGACTGGAATTATGCTGGCCGCAACCTGCACTTCGGCGTGCGCGAACATGCGATGGCGGCGATTTCGAACGGCATCGCCGCGCATGGCGGCGCGATCCCGTTCTGCGCCACCTTTCTGATTTTTTCCGATTACATGCGCCCGTCGATGCGGCTGGCCGCGCTGATGGAACTGCGCGTAGTTTTCGTCTTTACCCATGACAGCATCGCGCTGGGCGAAGATGGTCCCACGCACCAGCCGATAGAGCAGCTGGCCAGCTTGCGCGCGATTCCAAACCTGATCGTGATACGGCCAGCCGACGCCAATGAAACGGCCCATGCCTGGCGAGTGGCGTTGCAATCGCGCAAGCAGCCGGTGGCGCTGGCTTTGACGCGCCAGCATCTGCCGACCCTGGACCGCAGCAAATACGCACCGGCGGAAGGCTTGCTGCGCGGCGCCTACGTGCTGTCTGCTGCGTCTGGCGGCGAGGCGCAGCTGCTGCTGGTCGCCAGCGGTTCGGAAGTACCGCTGGCGCTGGCCGTGCAAGAGGCGCTGTTGCAGCGCAAGGTGCAAGCCAGCGTGGTGTCGATGCCGAGCTGGGAATTGTTTGACGCGCAGCCGCAGGACTACCGCGACACGGTGCTGCCGCCCGCATTGACGGCGCGCCTGGCAATCGAGGCCGGTGTTGCGCAGGGCTGGCACCGTTATGTGGGCGACCATGGCGACGTGATGTCCATCGAGACCTTTGGCGCATCGGCCCCCGGCGATGTGCTGATGCAGCACTACGGCTACACGGTCGATAACGTTTGCCAGCGCGCGCTGGCCTTGCTGGGCGGCTGATCTGTTTAATCGACTATTTTCCGAGCTTGCTGCGTTTGCTATCGAGTACTGTCAATAAGGCGTGCCAGGAGGTGGCGAACGCTTCGGCGCCCTCATCCTGCAGTTGTTGTGCCAGCGCTTCCAGGTCGATGCCGGCCGCTTCGAAGGCAGCCAGGGTCTGCTCGGCATCGCCACCATCGGCCGGCATGCTGCCGCTGACCACGCCATGGTCGGCAAAGGCCAGCAGGGTTTTTTCCGGGATGGTGTTGATGGTGTTCGGTGCAGCCAGCGCCTGCAGATACAGGACGTCGGACGCGTTTTTATCCTTGGTGCCGGTCGATGCCCACAGCAAGCGCTGCGGCCGGGCTTCCAGCTCGGCCAGATAGCGCCAGCGTGGTGACGCCAGCAATTCCCGGTAGGCACGATAGGTACGGCGCGCAACGGCGATGCCGAGCCGGTTGCGCAGTTCCGCCGGCACTTTGTCAGCGACCGCCGCATCCCAGCGGCTGACGAACAGCGAGGCCACGCAAGCGATGGCGGGATCGAGTCCCGCCTCAAGACGGCGCTCGACGCCACGCAGATACGCTTCGGCAGCGGCCTGGTACTGCGCGCAGGAAAACAGCAGGGTGACATTGACGGGCACGCCGGCGAAGATCGATTCTTCGATTGCCACCAGGCCGGCTGGCGTGCCGGGAATCTTGATGAACAGGTTGGGCCGGTCCGCTTTTGCGTGCAGTTCGGCGGCGACGCGGATGGTGGCCTGCGCGTCGTGGGCCAGCAGCGGCGACACTTCCAGCGAGACCCAGCCGTCGGCGCCATCGCTGGCGTCGAAGTCGGGCCGGAACAGGTCGGCGGCGCGCCGCAGGTCGTCCAGCGCCAGGTCGAAAAACAGCGCTTCGCCCGATTGTGCATTGTTGTCAGCGATGGCCGCGTCATAGAATGTGGTATCGGCCAGCGCATGCTGGTAAATGGTGGGATTCGAAGTCAGGCCGGTAATGGCCAGTTCGCGCCGGTAGCGCGCCAGGGTGCCGTCGTCCAGCAGGCCGCGCGTGATATTGTCCAGCCACAGGCGCTGGCCCATTTCATGCAAATTGATCGCTGCGTTCATGGTGTTATCCTCCAGTCTTGCCTTGTTCCAGGTGGCCGCCGAAGCCCTGGCGCATGGCCGACAGCAGTTTGTCGGCATAGTCGGCCTGGCCGCGCGAGCCGAAGCGGGCAAACAGCGCCGCGCTCAGGATCGGCGCCGGCACGGCTTCATCGATGGCGGCGTTGAGGGTCCAGCGTCCTTCGCCGGAATCGGCGACACGGCCGGCATAACCTTCCAGCGCCGGATCGCGCAGCAGGGCGGCCGCCGCCAGGTCCAGCAGCCACGAACTGACCACGCTGCCGCGCCGCCACAGTTCCGCGATCTCGGGCAAGTCCAGCGTGTATTGGTAAAACTCGGGATGCTCGAGCGGCGCCGTCTCGGCATCGGCATGGGTGCTGTCGTGGTGCAGGCCGGCGTCGGCGTGGCGCAGGATATTGAAGCCTTCGGCAAAGGCGCCCATGATGCCGTACTCGATGCCGTTATGGACCATCTTGACGAAGTGGCCGGCGCCATGCGGGCCGCAATGCAGGAAGCCCTGTTCGGCGCCACCCGGGCTGCCTTCGCGCCTGCCTGGCGTGCGTGGCGCGGAAGCGCTGTCCGGCGCCAGGGTGGCGAATAGCGGTGTCAGGTGATCAACCACCTCCGCTTCGCCGCCGATCATCAGGCAATAGCCGCGCTTGAAACCGGCCACGCCGCCGCTGGTGCCGACGTCGACGTAGCGCAGCTGGCGGGAGCGTAATTCTGCTGCGCGGCGGATGTCGTCGCGATAGTAGGAGTTGCCGCCATCGATGATGATATCGCCGGGCGCCAGCAGCGGCGTCAACGACGCCAGCGCCGCATCGACTGCGCCGGCCGGCACCATCAGCCACAGCACGCGCGGCTGCACCAGCATGCCGATCAGTTCTTGCGGCGTGGCCGCCGTGCTGACGCCGGGGCCGGCGATGGCCGCCCGCGCTTCTGCGTGCGTATCGTAGGCCACGCATTCGTGGCCGCCCGCGCACAGGCGGCGCAGCATATTGGCGCCCATGCGCCCCAGACCTATCATTGCAAATTGCATGGTGAGTATCTCCGCGGCTGGCTGAAGAATTCACCATGCGCCCGATGGCCGTGGCGGTCTGTGCGCAGGCGCACGCATGGGGCAAATTTAGCGGGCGACACCTGACGAGGCGCGCACCATCAGCGTAAATTCCATCAGCTGGTGCGTGGCAGTTGCCGTTTCGCCGGCGCGGCGCTGGCGTATTTCATCGATCACCAGCTGCACGGCGGCGCGCGCCATGTCGGCGATCGGCTGGTGGATGGTGGTCAGTTCGGGCCAGACGGTGGTGGCCACGGGCGTGTTGTCGAAGCCGCACACGCTCAAATCCTGCGGCACCTGCAAGCCCATGCCGTGCGCCACGGCCAGGGTGGCGGCAGCCATGTCGTCATTGCTGGCGAAGATGGCCGTTGGCCGGGTGGACCCGTTGAGTAGCTCACGCGCCGCATCGAGCCCCGAACGGTAAGTAAAATAGCCTTGCGCCACGCGCTGCGGCGGCACGGCCAGGCCCGCAGCGCGCATGGCGTCTTCGAAGGCCTGGCGGCGCAGCAGCGCCGGCGTGTGGGCCGGATCGCCTTCGATAAAGCCGATGTCGCGGTGGCCCTGGGCGATCAGGTATTGCGTCATGGCCAGCGCGCCCTGGTAATCGTCGATGCGCACGGCGGACACGCCCGGTGCGGGGCGGGCGGTGGCTACGGCGATGGCCGGCACGCCCATCTGGTTCAGTTGCGCCAGCACTTCGGCCGAATCGCACAGCGGCGGCGGCACCAGGATGCCATCGACGCCCGCTTCGACCAGGCAGGCGATGGCGGTGCGCTGGCTGGCCAGGCCGTCGCAGCGCTCCAGCAGCAGCTGGCCGCCGCCCTGGCGGCACTGGTCCATGGCGCCGACCAGGAATTCGCTGAGAAAGGCGGCGCTGGGATTGCTGTATAACAGGCCGATGCGCAAGGTGCCCGTGCGGGCCGCCCTGGCTGCCAGGTTGGGCCGGTAGCGCAGCGCGGCGATCGCCGCTTCCACCTTGTCGCGCGTGAGGGCGCTGACGCTGGCGCGTCCATTGATCACGCGCGAGACCGTCATGGCCGACACGCCCGCCATGCGCGCCACGTCGTGCACGGTGGCGCCGCTGCCGGCGTCCGCGCGGGAGGGAGTGGGTTCGCTCATCTTATTCGAGGTGGCCGCCGAATTTCAGCTTGCCGCTGATGCGCATGCCATGCAGCTGGCCTTCTTCCAGCTGGGTGGCGCTGGTGCGCTGCGCCGTATCGCGCCGCGCCAGTCCCACCGACAGGATATCGAGCACCATCAATTGCAGCAGGCGCACGATCATCGGCACGAAGTTCAGATTGCCTTCCGGGTGGTTCAGGGTCAGCAGCACGTCGGCCAGCTTGGCCAGCGGCGAACCGCTGGCCGTAATCGCCAGGATGCTGGCGCCGCAGGATTGCGCCACTTTCACCGTGCGCAGCAGGTCGGGCAGGGCGCCCGAGCGCGAGATTACCAGCGCCACGTCGCCCGGCTTGAGCATGGCGGCGCTCATTTCCTGCGCCTGCTGGTCGGCAAAGAAGCTGCTGACGATGCCCAGGTTGAGCAGCTTTTGCTGCATGTCGTCGGCCACCACGCGCGCGCTGCCCACGGCCAGCAATTCCACGCGCTGCGCGCCGCGCAAGAGGTCGATGGCGGTGGTCAACGCCTTCACGTCGAGCATGTCGCGCAAGCCCAGCGCGGCCGAGGCGTTATTGCCCAGCACCTTGCGCGCCAGTTCGGCGTCGGAGTCCGAGATCTCCACGTGGCAGTGCGATACCGTGATGGCGCCGCCCGTCAGGCCCGACGCCAGCTTGAGCTTGAAATCGGCCAGGCCCTGCACCCCGATCGAACGGCAAAAACGCATCACGGTCGGCTGGCTGACGCCCACGCGCTGGGCGATTTCCGCGATCGGCAGTGTCAGCATGGCGTTCGGTTCCTTCAGCACCCAGTCGGCCACCTTGCATTCCGATGGGCTCATGCGCCCGCGCGCCTGGCGCACCGATTCCAGCACGGGCGAGCCGGAATTGGCGCGCTTGAGTTTTTGCGCCAGGATGGCGGCGATGCCGAGGAAAGTCGGTAGTTCGGCCGTGATCAGGAAAGTGGGGATTTGCGCCAGGTATTCGTTCAGCCGGCCTTTCTGTTCGAAGCGCGCGCGGAACTGCGACTGTTCGAACAAGGGGCCCAGGCGCGGCACGATGCCGCCGCCGATATAAATGCCGCCCAGCGCGCCCAGGGTCATGGCCACGTTGCCGGCGATGGAGCCGAGGATGGCGCAGAAGCAGTCCACCGCTTCCAGGCAGATGTCGCACTCGTTGCTCAGCGCGCGGCTGGTGATTTCAGCGGCGGGCAGCGGCTGTACGTCGTGCAGGCCGGCCCGTTCGGACAGGGCGCGGTAGATCAGTTCCAGGCCACGGCCTGAAGCTAAGCGTTCGGCCGAGACGTGCGGCAGTTCGCGCCAGGCATACGACAGCACATCCATCTCGCGCTGGTCGCAGGGCGCGAAGCTGACATGGCCGCCCTCGCTGCCCAGCGCGATCCAGCGGTCTTCGGCGGGGATCATGCCCGATACGCCCAGGCCCGTGCCCGAGCCGAGCAAGCCGATCACGCTGTCGGCGCGGGCCATGCCGCCGCCGATCTGCAGGCGCTGGTCGGCGCGCAGATAGGGCAGCGCCATCGCCAGCGCCGTGAAGTCGTTGACTACCAGCAGGGTGTCGAGGCCGAGCGCGGCGCGCATCGCTTCGATCGAGAAGAACCAGTGGTGGTTCATCATGCGGATCGTGTCGTCGTCGATCGGGTTGGCAATCGCGATGGCCGCGTGGCGCACGCGCGCCGAACCGGCGGCGCGCGCTTCGGCGCTCATCATATAGGCGTTGATGGCGTCCAGCAGCGAAGCGTAATCATCGCAGGGCAGCACGGCCACCGCTTCCAGGTGGCCCTGGCGCGTTTCGAGCACGAAGCGGGCATTGGTGCCGCCGATGTCGGCCAGCAGGCGCGGCCCGTCACTGAAGCGCTCTGACGGATCGCTGCCGCCTACCTCTATTTTTTCATCAATTCTCATGGCGTTGCTTTTGTCTCGTATGCGTGCGCTGTCGTTGCGGCGCAACTGTCGTTATCGGCGAAAACCAAGGATTCTAATGCGAATACGGCGGGCGTGCCAAAAAGAGCCCCTGTTTTCAAGCGTGCTGGCGACTTGTTTGCGAAGACGGGCGAAGCTGAAAAAAGGAAAAATCAAGGCACAAATAAAGTGTCGCAGAGTAGTCGTAGGATTACAACATAATATGTTGATATTTGTTCGTAGTATAGTTACTATGTCTCTGCTGGAAAGAATTCTGGCCAGTAAATTCGGCCACGAATTACTAGATAAAAAATAAATTACTGAGGAGACTTACCATGCTGCATCGCACCATGTTAAAGGCTGCATTGAAATCGCTGCCTGCTGCCATCGTTTTAGCCATCGCCAGCGGTTCCGCTGCTGCCGGCCCCATGTTCCCAAGTGACACCGAAGGTTTCCACGGCTACCTGCGCGCTGGCGCCGGCAGCTCGACCGCTGACGGCGGCGGCCCACAAAGCTGCTACGGCCTGGGCGGTAACACCATGAAATATCGCCTCGGCAATGAGTGCGATGCGTACACGGAATTCGGTTACACCAAAGCCATCGCCAAGTCCGGCGACGTCACCTACATGGCCACCTTGTGGGTCAACGCCTTTGCGCCTACGTCCGACTTCGGCGACCGCAAGGTCGGCATCGTCAAGGCCTACGTCGAAGCACAGGGACTCGATTTCCTCGCTGGCGGCACGGCCTGGGTCGGTAAACGTTTCTACTACCGTCCTGACATCCACATGCTGGACATGCAGTACATCAACATGAACGGTACCGGCGCCGGTCTGGACCGCATCGGCAATGTCGGCCCGGGTAAATTCTCGTATGCCTTCTTCAAGGATAACGACATCACCGTCACCGACCCGGTCACCAAAGTGGTCAGCACCCAGTCGGCCGTGCGCCAGAACTTCATCTACGGCGAAATTCCTGTGAACCAGGATGGCACGCTGGACCTCGCCGCGACCTACATCGTCGGCCAGGGCAAGAATAACGATAACCTGGGCGAGCGCCACAATGGCTGGCAATTGTCGGCCTTCCACCGCCAAGCCAAGGTCTTCGGCGGCGGCAACACCTTCGGCGTGCAATACGGCGTCGGTCCTGGCGTCGGCGGCGCCGGCAACGGCCAGATGGGCGCGTCGGGCAGCACCTTGTTCGGCTCGGACGTGAAACGTACGCGTGT
>NZ_JBMOUF010000015.1:0-136303 GCF_049319705.1 Janthinobacterium sp. Mn2066
ACGGTGTCACGCTATCGATTTCGGCCAGGAAGCGGTCGCGCCGCGTCAGTTTTTTCTTGGCGGCGTATTCGAGGTCGGAAAAGCTCTTTTGCATGATTGGTCGCGGGCGGTGAACGTAGCGTGATTGTCTCAGGTCGCGGCACCGACGGGAACGGGGCGGCTGAATTAATCAGCGTTTCCTTAAGTCAACCACATCCGCAGTACACTGATTGGTGCAATGCGATAAGCATTCATGATGGGAAAAACCGGATGGCGCATTTCGCGTAATAGCGATTTGTTGCCGCGAACATAGTTTGAGCAGAGCTTGCATGAAGAGCGATACCATGTCTGTGTCACAGCTCGCCAATTGAGTGATGATGTAGCTGCCGGTGTCACTGCGCTTGTCGATGCGTCAGCCGGAGGAGGGCTATATCGCGGAATGGTAAGTGAGAATCATTTCCATTAAAATGATGGTCATTGCTGTTTTTGCAGCGCTATTCTAAGGCCGTCATGAAACTGTCCCTGTCCTTGCTTGTGTCCGCCTGCCTGCTTGCCCTGAGTGTGGGCAGTAGTGTGGCCAGTGATGTTGTTCCTGCCGTTGTTACGGCGCCCGTCTCTGCGCCAGATGTCAGCCAGCTGGGCGAGATTATCGATTTGCGCAGTGGCCAGCGCATGACTGCTGAACAATTGCTCGATCATCTGGCGGCGGCGCCGCGTGTGATCGTGGGCGAGCAGCATGATCAATTGAGTCATCATCGGATCGAGCAATGGCTGCTGCAGCAATTGCAGGGACGGCGGCCGCAAGGCAGTGTGCTGCTGGAAATGCTGAACCCGGACCAGCAAGCGAAAGTGGAGCAGGCCAAGTCGTGGCTGCAAGGTCATCCGCAGGCAACGCCTGATCAGCTGGCGCAGCAACTGGCGTGGCAAGCCAGCTGGAAGTGGGATCAGTATGGCGCGCTGGTGATGGAAGCGATGCGCGCGCCGTATCCGGTCTGGTCGGCCAATCTGGACCGCAGCGAGATCAGGCAGATGTTTGTCGACAAGCCTGGCGTGCAGGGCAAGTTTTCCAACCTGGCCAACGACGCCCAGGTGCAGGGCAAATTAAAAGACATCATCCGCGCCATGCATGATAACCAGATCGACGAGCCGCGCCTGGCTGCCATGCTGGCCATCCAGCAGCAGCGCGACCGCCGCATGGCCGAACGGCTGCTGGCCGCGCCCGCGCCCGCCTTGCTGGTTGCCGGCGCCTACCATGCGCAGCAGGACCTGGGCGTGCCGCTGCATGTGCGCGATATGACGGGTGGCGCAGCACCGCTGGTGCTGGTGCTGGCCAGGCAAGGCGCCACCGTGAGCCGGGCGCAGGCAGACCTGGTCTGGTTCACGCCAACTGCTGATCAATAATCAGTCATTGCGCGGCGTGGTGCCGTAGTAGGTATGCAGCTCGTTGGCCCAGGCCTGGTCGGCCATGTTGGGCCAATGGTCCGTATCGAAGCCGGGCGCATTTTCGATGCGCTCCTTGTCGACGTTGAGCGTGAAGCGTTTGTTGACGGTGTCGAGCAGCAGTGCTTCCCAGGGCACGGCAAACAGTTTTTCACCGAGGGTAAATACGCCGCCGTGCGACAGGACGGCGTAGGCGATTTTGCCGCTGCGCATGTCGAGCATGATCTCCTTGATTTCCCCCAGGTGTTCATCCCGGGCGTTGTGCACATGGTCGCCGATCAGGGTGTCGGCACCCATCAGTTCAGGGCCGGGACCCTTGTGGCCCCGATTGACATACATGCCATAGGCGTCGCGTTCTTCGTAGCTCATGATGGACCTCCGTTGAAAAATGCCAGTGTGGTCCTGCCGCGAGAGCGGGTCTGTTCGGTTCACCACACAAGATATGGAATTGGAAATATTTCAAATATTTCCAATTCGTAATAATGTTGTGTGTTGGCATCCTGCCGGGCGGGAATGACGGCATTTGGCGTAATTTTCCGCGCAGGGCAAGTTCGCGCAGCGGGCTTTAGTGTATAATTTCAATTTCCCGCACGTGCCGTTCGGCACCATCTGCAATGACCAAATTTGTCTTCGTCACTGGTGGCGTTGTGTCTTCCCTTGGAAAAGGGATTGCCGCCGCCTCTCTCGCCGCGATCCTCGAATCGCGCGGCCTTAAAGTCACCATGCTCAAGCTCGACCCGTATATCAACGTCGATCCTGGCACGATGAGCCCTATGCAACACGGTGAAGTGTTTGTCACCGACGACGGGGCCGAAACCGACCTCGACCTCGGTCACTACGAGCGCTTCATTTCCACCCGCATGAAAAAGGTGAATAACTTCACCACCGGCCAGATCTATGAATCGGTGATCCGCAAGGAACGCCGCGGCGAATATCTGGGCAAAACCGTGCAGGTGATTCCGCATATCACCAATGAAATCCAGGACTACATCCGTCGTGGCGCAGAAGGCTACGACGTGGCCCTGTGCGAAATCGGCGGCACCGTCGGCGATATCGAATCGTTGCCATTCCTGGAAGCAGCGCGTCAGCTGAGCCTGCGCGCTGGCCGCAAGAACACCGCGTTCGTGCACCTGACCCTGGTGCCGTACATCGCTTCGGCCGGTGAGTTGAAAACCAAGCCGACCCAGCACTCGGTGCAAAAGCTGCGCGAAATCGGTATCTTGCCGAACGCACTGCTGTGCCGTGCCGACCGTGCAATTCCGGAAGACGAGCGCGCAAAAATCTCGCTGTTCTCGAACATCGAAGAAGATGCCGTCATTTCCGTGTGGGACGTCGACACCATCTACAAAGTGCCGCAAATGCTGCACGATCAAGGCCTCGACAAGATCATCTGCGACGCGCTGGACCTCGATCCGGCGCCGGCCGACCTGTCGGTCTGGAGCAAGCTGATCTACACGCTCGAGCATCCGAAAGCGGAAGTGACCATCGGCATGGTCGGCAAGTATGTGGAATTGACCGAGTCGTACAAATCGCTGATCGAAGCGCTGCGCCACGCCGGCCTGCACACGGAAAGCCGCGTCAATATCGAGTACATCGACTCGGAAGAAATCGAAACCACCGGCTGCGAGAACCTGGCCAAGTACGACGCCATCCTGGTGCCGGGCGGCTTCGGCAAGCGCGGCGTGGAAGGCAAGATCAAGGCTGCCCAGTTCGCCCGCGAACACAAGATTCCTTACCTGGGCATTTGCCTGGGCATGCAGGTCGCCCTGATCGAGTACGCACGCAACAAGGCCGGCATGGCCAACGCCAACTCGACCGAGTTCGACCGCGATACGGATCAACCGGTGGTGGCACTGATCAATGAGTGGCAAAACCACGATGGTAAAGTCGAGTTGCGCGATGAAAACTCGGACCTGGGCGGTACCATGCGCCTGGGCGCGCAAACCTGCGCCGTCAATCCGGGCACCCTGGCGGCCGAGATCTACGGCAGCGTGGTGACCGAGCGTCACCGTCATCGCTACGAAGCCAATAATCATTACCTGGCCCGTGTCGAAGCGGCTGGCCTGATCGTTTCGGCCCGTACGCCGAGCGAAGATTTGTGCGAAATCATGGAATTGCCACGCACGGGCGACAACGCCCACCCATGGTATATGGGCGTGCAATACCATCCTGAGTTCAAATCGACGCCACGTACTGGCCACCCGCTGTTCACCTCGTTTATCAAGGCAGCGCTGGCACAGAAGGAAGCCACCGCCGCCGCTTGATAGCGGGCGAGATAGCGTAGTACTACCGTAGCATGACTCCCGGCACGCCAGTTTTCCACTGCAACGTCTGCCGGGAGTTTGTTTACCCCGTTGTGCAATTGCGCAATTGCGCGTCAGAACGCAGTGTGCAGCCCCGTTACGCTTAACTTTGGAGAATGATATGAGTGCTATTGTTGACATTATCGGCCGTGAGATCCTGGACTCGCGCGGCAATCCTACCGTCGAATGCGACGTGTTGCTGGAATCGGGCGTGATGGGCCGTGCGGCCGTACCGTCGGGCGCCTCGACCGGTTCGCGCGAAGCCGTGGAATTGCGCGATGGCGACGCCAAGCGTTATTTCGGCAAAGGCGTGCTGCAAGCATGCGAGAACATCAATACTGAAATCTCCGAAGCCATCATGGGCCTGGACGCCAATGAACAGGCTTTCCTGGACCGCACCCTGATCGACCTGGACGGCACGGAAAACAAATCGCGCCTGGGCGCCAACGCCATCCTGGCCGTCTCGATGGCTGTCGCCAAGGCTGCCGCTGAAGAAGCCGGCCTGCCGCTGTACCGCTATTTCGGCGGTTCGGGCGCGATGCAGCTGCCAGTGCCGATGATGAACGTCATCAACGGTGGCGCACACGCCGACAACAACCTGGACATCCAGGAATTCATGATCATTCCCGTGGGCGCACCGTCGTTCAAGGAAGCCGTCCGCTACGGCGCGGAAGTGTTCCACACGCTGAAAAAGATCCTGCACAAGAAGGGCCTGAACACCAACGTGGGCGACGAAGGCGGTTTCGCGCCATCGCTGGCCAATCACGAAGAAGCCATCAAGCTGATCATCCAGGCCATCGAAGAAGCCGGCTACGAGCCAGGCACGCAGATCGCCATTGGCCTGGACTGCGCCGCTTCCGAGTTCTACAAGGACGGCAAGTATGAAATGGAAGGCGAAGGCCTGAGCCTGACCGCGACCGAGTTCACCAACCTGCTGGCGACCTGGTGCGACAAGTACCCGATCATCTCGATCGAAGACGCGATGCATGAAGGCGACTGGGAAGGCTGGGCGATCCTGACGGCGGAACTGGGCAAGAAAGTGCAACTGGTCGGCGACGACCTGTATGTCACCAACACCAAGATCCTGAAAGAAGGCATCTCGAAAGGCATCGCCAATTCGATCCTGATCAAGATCAACCAGATCGGCACCCTGACCGAAACCTTCGCCGCCATCGAAATGGCCAAGCGCGCCGGCTATACGGCCGTCATTTCGCACCGCTCGGGCGAAACGGAAGATTCGACCATCGCCGATATCGCTGTCGGTACCAACGCCCTGCAGATCAAGACCGGCTCGATGTCGCGTTCGGACCGCATGGCCAAGTACAACCAGCTGCTGCGTATCGAGGAAGACCTGGGCGACGTCGCCAGCTACCCTGGCCGTGATGCGTTCTATAATCTGAAGTAATTTGTCACCTACAGGCCGGCCGGAGCAATCCGGTCGGTTTTTTAGCGATATCCCATGCGCCTCATTACGCTTGCCCTGGCAGCCTTGCTGCTGTTGATACAATACCCGCTCTGGCTGGGCAAAGGCGGCTGGCTGCGCGTTGCCGACATGGAAGCGCAAGTGGCGGTCGCGAACAAAAAGAATATGGAATTGAAGGCGCGTAACGACAAGCTCGAGTCGGAAGTGCGCGACCTGAAAGATGGCACCGGCGCCGTCGAAGAGCGTGCCCGCTATGAACTGGGCATGGTCAAACAGAATGAAATTTTCGTGCAGATCGTGCGCAAGGGCCAGACCCCGACGCCGCCTGCAGCCGCCGACGCCACCGCTGCGCCGCGCTAAGTATTCCTGCCCCTGCCAGCCTGGACCGATTGCCAGGCTGCTGCATCATTTTTACTTCTACTCTACTGCGTGTTGCTGTTTAGAACTTCGCTTTGCCCGTCATGATCAGGTAAAAGTGGATCGCGGTAACGGCGACGGCAACTACGATCAGGCCGGATTCGATAATCATCATGATATTTCCTTGTTAGTCAGAGTTGGATGTCAGGTATTAACCACGGGAAGCCATGAAGCGCAGTTCGGCGGCCAGATTCGGCATGAACTTGTCGTGGCGCATGGCTTCCGAGTTCAGCAGGGCGATATCGCGCTGGCTGGGGCGGGTGTAGCGCTGGTCTTCGGCGCTGGCGATGACTTCTTTCTGGGCCAGTTCGCTGTAAGGCTTGGCAGCGAGCAGGGCGCCGACAAAGGCGCGGGTGGCGCGGCCGAGGTTGCTGAAGTAGCCGTCGTTGTTGCTGTAGGTGGAGCTGAATGTGGACATATGCCCTCCATGAAAATGCGTTGTTGCAGTGCACAATAATGAAGTTTTTGATATGCGTCCAATTCCAAATCCCCATTTCAGAAATTCACAATATGAATAAGAAGGGCGTCACCACTGGTGACGCCCTGAAATGAAAATTGTTACAAGATATGTAAATGGTGCTGCAAGCAACACTTAGCCAGCGGCCAGGCGTCCTATCCCCGGATCATCGCTGAAGAAGCCGTCCAGCCCCGTCTGGATATAGCGCTTGATCTCCGCCACGGAACCGGCTTCGTTGCGGGCATTTTCGCCATTGCCATCGCGGAAGTCGGCTGCCAGGAAACGGTTTTCCGGGCGGAAGGTCCATGTGTGCAGCAGCAAGCCTGCCTGGTGCGCATCGTCGACGATCGAGGTCGGCGGCGCCAGGCGCTCGTCTTTACCCAGTGGTATCACGTCGCGCGTCGGCGGCGCCACCACGTCGGCGTAGGTGGCGATGTCGCGCATGCCGGCCGGCGAGACCATCTGGTGGAAGGTCAGCTTGCCGCCCGCCTTGGCCACGTCCATCGGACGGATGTCCATGTTGACCACCAGCTGCATCAGGCGGATGTTGGCGCGGTGGCCCAGCTTTTCGCGCAGATACTTCAGGTTAGCCACTTCGAACGACTGGATTTCCAGCGGCGCGCGGCGCGTGTACTCGTGTTCCAGGATGATGGACAGGAAACGGTCTTCCATCGCCAGGCCCGCATCGCGGAAGTAGGTCGAGCTTTTCAGCTCGGGCACCAGGCCGATCACGCGGCCGGTGGCGGCCGATTGCGCTGCAACAAATTCGATGATTTCTTCCCAGGTCGGGATCTGGAACTGGCCATCGTACAGGGTGTTGGCGGTACGGATTTGCGGCAGGCGCTCGATGGCGCGCAGCGTTTTCAGTTCGTTCAGGGTGAAATCATCGACGAACCAGCCGTCGTGCATCTGGCCATCGACCATGCGCTTGCCGCGCCGGTTGGCAAACTCGCTGCGTTTGGCCACGTCCGTCGTTTCGATCAGATTGCTTTCATGGCGCGCCACCAGCACGCCATCCTTGGTCGACACCAGGTCTGGCTCGATGTAGTCGGCGCCATCGGCGATCGCCTTGGCGTACGACGCAAACGTGTGCTCGGGGCGCAGCGCGCTGGCGCCCCGGTGGGCGAACACCTGCGGGCGCGCCGTCGGCAAGGTCAGCATGCTGGCGGCGAAGCCCGGCACGGCTGTCAGCGCCAGGCCGCCAACCGTGGCCTTGACGAAGTTGCGGCGCGAAAAGTGCCGTTGAGGAAGGATAGGATTGCGCATCAGAAGTCCGCAGTCAAGGTCAGGAAGCCCTGGCGCGGGGCGATCGGGAAGGTGTTGTAGGTGCCGCTGGCTGCACCGACCACCACGTTCAGCACGCCCTGGCGATTGGCCAGGTTGCTGACGGTAGCGCGCCAGCGCGGGTTTTTCAGCCAGCTGGCCAGGTTAGGCAGCTTGCCCGACACCCCCAGGCTCATCAGGAAATAGCTGGAGACGGACAAATCGTTGGTGTACGTGGCATAGCGCCGGCCCACGTAGTCGCCGATCAGCTGCACGTCGACATCGCCGATGGTGGCCGAGGCCACGGATTTGTTCAGCCACTCAGGCGAACCTGGCACATCCTTGCCTGCCGTCGGTACCAGGGTGGTGCCGCTCAGGTAATCGTCGGCGTATTTCGAGCGGTTGTACGACAGCGCATTGTAGAACGAGAAGTTCTTGCCGAAGTGCAAGGTGCCAGCCAGGTCGATACCGTCCGTGCGCACGCTGCCTACGTTGGCCAGCACCGGGTTGCCGCCGATGATGGACGAGATCACGGCAGTCGGGCTGATTTGCAGCAAACGGTTGCTGAAGTCGACGTGGTAGATATTGACCTGGCCATCGATGCCGGTGACAGGGCCCAGGTCCAGCGGGTGGCTGCCGCGCACGCCCACTTCATACGTCACGGCGGTTTCCGGCTTGGCAGTTTTCTTGAACAGGTCGAATGCGGCCTGGTTGGCCAGGCTCCATGGCGAGGCGCCGCCGCCGCCATAGGTCACGAACTGGCGCATGTTTTGCTGGATGTTGAAATACAGCTGGTCTTTCGGCGTGAAGTCCCAGCGTCCGCCGACTTGTGGCAGGAACCATTTCTTGGTGGTAATCGAGCCCACCGGCAAGGCGGTCGAGCCGCCAGCGATGGCGCCGACCAGCGGCTGCACGGGGAATTGGCCATCGGCAAATTGCAGGCTGGACTTGAAACCCGCTTGCAGCGCCATGTCGGGACGGATATTCCATTCATCCTGCAGGTGGAACTGGGCGACCTTGGTATCCATCACGCTGCCGTACTGCGTGATCAACGGATCGGTCGGGCGGTCGTATGGCGAGCTTGGATTGTTCACGTCCAGCGCATACCAGCGGCGGTAGGCCGACGACTTGTTTTGTTCCAGCCAGACGCCTGCTTCCAGTTGATGGTCGCCCATTTCCTTGCGCAGGGTAGAGACCAGGCCGCCGCGGTTGATCTTGTATTCGGTGGTGCGCGTGGCGTAGCCGGAACCGCCGAACACCTGTTTCAGGTTCTGGTTCGGGTAGTACACGCTGAACAGCGCTGGCAAGCCGGCCACGCCGATCGGGCCGGCGACCACGCCCACGCCGTCATCGTTGTGGAAGTACACCTGGTTCGACCAGGTCGTGCCTTCGGACAGGTTGGCGTCGAACTTGGCATACGCCAGGTAATCGGTGCGCTGCGCATCGCTGTAGTAGTTGCGGTAGTTATTGCCATCGGCGGCCGGCGTGGCGCCCGTTGGCGACAGGTAGTTCAAGGCCGCATTAAAGTCGGGATACAGGAACGGGCGCGTGTACGGTGCGCTGGTTTCGCCCTTGACGTGCACGGTGCTGTCTTCGTTCGGCTCGGTCTTGTCCGAGTAGTTGAAGAACAGGGTCAGCTTGCCGGCGTCGCTGCGGTTGACGAACTTGGCGTTGACCTGGTCGCCGCCCTGGCGGCCGTTGAAGTCCCAGGCGTGCGCTTCGTGGTGCAGCACGGAAATATAGGCACTGTTGCCGTCGCCAAACACGCCGGTGTCATAGCGGGCATAGGTGCGCGACGTGCGGTGGCTGCCCACCGTTTGCTGCACCGTGCCGCCACGGGTGGCCAGCGGGTCGCTGGAATAGGTTTCGATGGTGCCGCCCAGGTTGCTGGTCGAGGCCGTGCCGACATCGCCGGCGCCCGACGAGAGCACCACGCTGCGCACGTTTTCGCTGATCACGGCGCGCTGTGGCGACAGGCCGTTGTAGTTGCCGTACTGCTGGTCGCCCAGCGGCACGCCATCCATGGTGTAGCCCAGTTGCTGGCCCGAGAAGCCGTGCACGAACAGCGACAGATTTTGCTCGTTGTTACCCCATGGGTCAGCCGTCTGGAAGCTTACGCCCGGCAGGGTTTGCAGCGCCTTGAGCGGATTGGTGCCCGGCAGGATCTTTTGAATCTCGTTGCTGTTCAGGGCAACTGAAGAGCGCGTCTTGTTGGAGGAAATCTGCACGGTGGCCATCGTCGCCGCGCTGCCATCGTCGGCAGGAGCGGCAGCCGCGGCTGCCGGGGCGGCCATTTCGCTGGTGGCGGCGGTGACGGCGGCGGCAGCGGCCGTTTGCGCCAGCGCGGGCATGGACAGGCCCGCTGCGCAGGCGCCCAGTAAGACATTAAAGGAGTGGCGGCGCAGCGCCAGCTTCAAATTCGAGTTCATCAATCAGCCTGTGGGAAGGAAAGGTATGGGGGTGGAACAAGCTGCGCAGCGTATAGCCGCTGTATGACGCGTTGATGACGGTTGCGTGACGGGAAGATGACAAGAACGGGGTGGCAAGCGCGCCGCCCGTGGGGCGGCGCGTGGGTGTTGCAGGGAATTACATTAAACTTTGGTAATGTTAAAGCAGTAACCGAGGGTGTTGTTTAATTGAGTTATTTAATCAAGATACTTGATCAGGCAACGCAATCAGGCAATGTCATTAGTTAATGCTGGACGCTGGCGGGATCAGTACTTCGGCCGGCGCGTTGCTGACGAACAGCTGTGCGCAATCGACCTTGTCGAAATCGTAGTGCTGGCCGCAGAAATCGCAGTTCACGCCCACGTGGCCGATTTCTTCCAGCGTGCTGTTGACTTCTTCCTCGCCCAGCATCTTGAGCATATTGCCCACTTTTTCACGGGTGCAGGTGCAATGGAAGCTTGGGTGCAGCGGATCGAACACGCGGATCGTCTCTTCCCAGAACAGACGCTGCATCAGGGTATCGATATCGGTCGCCAGGATCTCTTCCTCTTTCAGGGTCGAGGCCAGCATCACGGCGCGGTTCCAGGTTTCCAGCGCATCTTCTTCCGACACGGGCGTCGCTTCAGCCTTGCCGCCATGGTGGGGCAGCTTTTGCAGCAGCAGGCCGCGCGAAGTGTTGTCGTCCGTGGCCAGCCACAGACGCGTGTCGAGCTGTTCCGAGCGCAACATATAATTTTCGATGACGGTCGCCATGTCGTCGCCGTCCAGCGGCACGATGCCCTGGTACGGTTGCTGGCCCGGCACCTTGTCGGCCGGATCCAGGGTGATGATGAAGCGGCCCTTGCCGGTGGCGTTCAGCAATTGCGGCACGGTGGCGCCGTCCACGATGGTGGCGTCCGGGTCCAGCTTGGCGGTGGCGCGCAAACGCAGTTCCGAATCGCACTCGACCACCATCAGGCGCACCGGGCCGTCACCGTGGATTTGCATGATGATGGAACCGTTGAATTTCAGGTTGGCCGACAGCAGGGCGGCGGCAGCCACCATTTCGCCCAGCACTTTTTTCACGGCCACCGGGTAGGCGTGGCGCGACACCACTTCCTGCCAGGTGTGGGAGACATCGATGAACTGGCCGCGCACGGCGGCGTTATCGAAAATAAATTTCTGCAGGGTATCCTGGCCTTCGGTGGCTACGCTTGCTGTCACGGCGCTGGTATCGGTCGTCATGTGTTTATCCAATCTTCTTGAGTTGCATGTTGTTGCATATTAAATTCGCTGGCCGCGTGAATGAAGTCGACGGCCGGTTGTCAAGGCAGTGCCTGCTGATCGCCGCGATTGGCGGTGGTGGAAACGCCGGGCACAGCCGGATGTGGAAGTTTGACGCTATTTTACGCTGGGCGGTTCACTGTTGTAAGACAAGTACGAACAATGGCGCTGATCCGGTATAATTAAAGAACGGTCGTACTTTTATGCGTGTCCTCTCTACAGGCACAGCATGTGGCGACATCCGCGCTACTTTCAAGGCAGGCAAGGCAATGAAAACCATGAAAACTTCCCGTTCCGAATTCATCTCCATCCGCGGCGCGCGCACCCATGTGCGCCATTGGGGCCGCGAAGGCGCACCCATCTTGTTCATGGTGCATGGCTGGATGGACGTGGCTGCCTCGTTCCAGTTTGTCGTCGACGAGCTGGCGGGCGACTGGCATGTGATCGCCCCCGACTGGCGCGGTTTCGGCTTGAGCGACTACACGCAGTCCGATACCTACTGGTTCCCCGACTACCTGGCCGACCTGGACGCCATGCTGCAGCATTACTCGCCCGATGCGCCCGTCAACTTGCTGGGCCACAGCATGGGCGCCAACGTGGCCGGCCTGTACGCGGGCGTGCGGCCGGAACGCATCGCCCGTTTCATCAACCTGGAAGGCTTCGGCATGATGGCCACGCGCCCGTCGCAAGCGCCTGGCCGCTACGCCCGCTGGCTCGATGAATTGCGCGAGCCGCCGCTGATGCGCAGCTATCCGAGCCGGCAAGCGGTGGCGGCACGGCTGCAAAAGACCAATCCGCGCCTGAGCGACGAGCGCGCCGCCTTTTTGGCCGAACACTGGTCGGTGCAGAACGAGGCGGGCGAGTGGGAGATCATGGGCGACCCGCGCCACAAGCGCGTCAACCCGATGCTGTACCAGGTCGAGGAAGTGATGGCGTGCTGGAGCCGCATCACGGCGCCCGTGTTGTGGGTGGAGGCGGCCGGGACGAATATGTGGGAATGGATGGGGCCGAAAGAAGAGGCGCGCATCGAGATCGACCGCCGCCTGGGTTTCCTGCAAGACGTGCGCTGCGAAATGATGATGGATGCGGGCCATATGCTGCACCACGACCAGCCGGCCAAACTGGCGCGGCTGGTGGAGCAATTTCTTGCTCAATAGCATGCTGATCACAGTAGTGCTCTTGTCTCTGGCAAGCAGCGTACAATGAAAACTTCTTCCATGTTCAGCCCGCGCGCGGTATTGTTTTCCCATGCTTAAAGTCGATCTACATTGCCACTCCAATATCTCCGACGGCGTGCTTGCACCGGCCGCCGTGGCAGCGCATGCGCACCAGGCCGGCGTCCAGGTGTGGGCGCTGACGGACCACGATGAAGTGTCGGGTACTGCGGCCGCGCGCGCCGCCGCCCTTGATCTGGGCATGCGCTTCGTGGCGGGCGTGGAAATTTCGATTACCTGGGCCGGTCAAACTGTGCACATCGTCGGCTTGCAGATCGATGAAAACCATCCGGCGCTGGTGCAGGGCTTGCACCAGACGCGTTCCGGGCGCGATGCGCGCGGGCGCGAAATCGCCCGCCAGCTGGACCTGGCCGGCATTCCCGGCGCCTATGACGGCGCCTTGAAATTCGTTGGCAACCCGGACCTGATGTCGCGCACGCACTTTGCGCGTTACATCATGGAAACGGGCAAGTGCGCGAATATTCCGGAAGTGTTCAAGAAATACCTGTCGGAAGGCAAGCCCGGCTACGTCGAGCACCGCTGGGCGACCCTGGCCGAAGCGGTGGGCTGGATACGCAGCGCGGGCGGCCTGGCCGTGATCGCCCACCCGGGCCGCTACCGTTTCAGCGACACGGCGCAGGGCGTGCTGTTTGATGAATTCAAGCAATTGGGCGGCGTCGCGATCGAAGTCGTCACGGGCAGCCACAGCCCGGACCAGTATGGCGAGTATGCGCGCCTGGCCAACGACTACGGTTTCCTGGCCTCGCGCGGCACCGACTTCCACGCGCCGGGCGAGTCGCGCGTGGACTTTGCGCAGTTGCCGCCGCTGCCCGCCAATGTCACGCCGATCTGGCACGACTGGTTTTAATATCTCAGGCAATCTCGCTTCGCGACGATTCTTAAGGTATTCATAAGACGTGCCGCACTTGAAATGTGCGGCCCTGTACTTATATTTTCACTACTATCGTCTTCAATATTCCTCTGGAGCCAACGCCCATGAAACGTATCGTCCTCTTTGTTGTCACCAACCTGGCTGTGATGCTGGTGCTGTCCATCGTCCTCAGTTTGCTGGGTGTGGGCAATCCTGCGCGGGGCAGTACCTTGAACCTGGGCAGCCTGATGGTGTTTTCGCTGGTGGTCGGTTTCACCGGCTCGATTTTCTCCTTGCTGATCAGCAAACCGGTCGCCAAGTGGAGCACCGGCGCGCGCGTGATCGACAACCCGGGCTCGTCGACCGAATTGTGGCTGGTCAATACCGTGCGCGCCCTGTCGGAGCGGGCCGGCATCGGCATGCCGGAAGTGGCCGTGTACGACGGCGAGGCGAACGCCTTCGCCACCGGCGCGTTCAAGAATTCGGCGCTGGTGGCCGTCTCCACCGGCTTGTTGGAAAGCATGAACCGCGAGGAAGTCGAAGCCGTGCTGGGCCATGAAATCGCCCACGTGGCCAATGGCGACATGGTGACCCTGACCCTGATCCAGGGCGTGGTCAACACGTTTGTCGTCTTCATGGCGCGCGTGGTGGGTTTCTTTGTCGACAATGTCCTGTTGAAGAATAACAACCGCGAAGGCGGCGGACGGGGCATCGGTTATTTCGTCACGGTGATGGTGTGCGAAGTCATCTTCGGCTTGCTCGCTTCCATCATCGTCGCCTGGTTCTCGCGCCAGCGCGAATTCCGCGCCGATGCCGGTTCGGCCAAGCTCCTGGGCAGCCCCACGCCGATGGTGCATGCGCTGGCCCGCCTGGGCGGCGTGCAGCCGGGCGAGCTGCCGCAATCGATGCAGGCGCTGGGCATCAGCGGCGGCAATAGCGGCTGGGGCGCGCTGTTTGCCACCCATCCGCCGATCGAACAGCGCATCGCCGCCTTGCGCGGCGTACAATCATGACGTTTTTCACTCGCTGGTTCGCCAGACCCTATAGACCATGAGTCAATTTTTTCAGATACACCCCGACAATCCGCAATTGCGCCTGATCAAGCAGGCAGCGCAGATCATCCAGTCAGGCGGCGTGGTGGCCTTGCCCACCGACTCCTGCTATGCGCTGGTGTGCCAGCTCGATGACAAGGGCGCGGTCGAACGCTTGCGGCGCATCCGGGGCGTGGACGAAAAGCATCACCTGACCTTGCTGTGCCGCGACTTGAGCGAGCTGGGCGTGTACGCCAGGGTCGATAACCGCCAGTTCCGGCTGCTCAAGGCGGCCACGCCGGGCGCCTACACCTTCATCCTGGAAGCGACCAGGGAAGTGCCGCGCCGCCTGAGCCACCCGTCGCGCAAGACCATCGGCTTGCGGGTGCCGCAGCACCGCATCGTGCATTGCCTGCTGGAAGAGCTGGGCCAGCCGCTGCTGGGCGCCACCCTGACCCTGCCTGGCGATGAGGAGAGCCTGACGGACGCCGACACCATCCGCGAGCGGCTGGAAAAACTGGTCGACCTGATCATCGATGGCGGCGTGTGCGCGCATGGCCCCAGCACGGTGATCGACCTGACGGGGACTGAGCCGGAAGTGGTGCGCGTGGGCCGCGGCGACCCGGCGGCGCTGGGCCTGTAAGCCGTGGTCTTCATGACAGCATAAGAAAGGCACGGGGCCGCTCTGGTAGAATCGCGGTCATGAGCAATTTCAACGAGATAGTCCAGACCATTGCGGTCTACCTGGTTCCGGTGCTTTTTGCGATTTCCCTGCATGAAGCTGCGCACGGTTATGTGGCCCGGTATTTTGGTGACTCCACTGCATCGGACGAGGGGCGGCTAAGCCTCAATCCCATCCGGCATATCGATCCCTTTGGTACGATTCTGTTGCCGTTGCTGCTGTATCTCACGATCCAGGTGCCGTTCGGCTATGCCCGGCCAGTGCCTGTCGATTTCAACCGCTTGCGCAATCCCAAGAAACAGATGGCCTGGGTGGCCGCAGCCGGCCCTGCCGCCAACCTGGTGATGGCGCTGGCCTGGATGGTCGTCTTCATCGTGTTGGCGGACAAGGTGCCGGCGTCGCCATTGCAGGCGTATCTGCTGGAAGTGAGCCAGGCAGGCGTGCTGGTCAATGCGGTGATGTGCGTGTTTAACCTGATCCCCGTCCCGCCGCTGGACGGTGGCCGTATCGTCACCGGGCTGCTGCCGCTGGAATTGTCGAAACAATATGCCCGTCTCGACCGTTATACGCCGTTTATCTTTGTCGGACTGATCGTGCTCAGTTATACGGGCGTGCTCGGTAAATTCCTGCCTGGTATCGTGCAGGTCGTCATCAAGGGTGTGTATGGGCTGACTTTGCCGCTGCGGATGCTGCTGGGCTGAGGCAGGGTATCTTGAGCGAAAAGCAATTAACTGATGGAATATGAATGCAAGTATTAAAACAAGTGGAACCGCTCGTCGAGAGTGAAGCAATTTCAGCCTGGGTGCGCCGTTGGGCGCCCCTGATCCCCGGTGGCGAAGTGCTGGACCTGGCTTGCGGCAACGGCCGCCATGCGCGCCACCTGGTCGGCCTGGGCCACCCGGTGATTGCGCTCGATCATGATCCCGAAATGCTGGAAAAAGCCGCCGGCACGGGTATCGTCACTTCGCTGGTGGACCTGGAAGCGCCGGGCGCCGCCTGGCCTTTTGCGGCCGGGCGCTTTGCCGGCATCGTCGTGACGAATTATCTGCATCGTCCCTTGATCGAATCGCTGGTGGCCAGCCTGGCGCCCGATGGCCTGCTGGTCTACGAAACTTTCTCTGAGGGCAATGAACAATTCGGCAAGCCGTCGAATCCGAAATTCCTGCTCAAGGAAGGCGAAATGCTGGGCTGGGCCGCGCAGCACGGCTTGCGCGTGGTGGCGTATGAAGAGGGCCGGGTAGAACAGCCAAAAGCTGCTCTAGTGCAACGAATTTGTGCCGTTCGGCCAGATTTTCCACGGTTGGCGGCCCTGTTGCCACCGTTTTGAGCGGCGTTTCGAAATCAGAATGCACCACAGGCGCGGGCTATCCGCTACAATCGTTGTTTTATTTATCGGCGCTATAAAATTACTATGATCAAGGGCAGCATTGTAGCAATCGTCACCCCGATGCACGCAGATGGCAGTCTGGATATTCCAGGCCTGCGCAAGCTGATCGACTGGCATATCGCCGAGGGGACGGATGGCATCGTCATCGTGGGCACCACGGGCGAATCGGCAACAGTGAGCGTGGAAGAACACTGCGAACTGATCAAGCTGACCGTCGAGCATGCCAAGGGACGCATTCCTATCATCGCCGGCGCCGGTGGCAATTCCACAGCCGAAGCCATCAAGCTGACGCGCTACGCCAAAGAGGCGGGCGCCGATGCTGTCTTGCAAGTGGTTCCGTACTACAACCGTCCTACCCAGGAAGGCATGTACCAGCACTTCAAGGCCATCGCCGAAGCCGTCGACATTCCAGTCATCCTGTACAACGTACCTGGCCGCACCGTTGCCGACATGAGCAACGAGACCATCGTGCGCCTGGCGGCGATCAGCAATATCGTCGGCGTGAAAGACGCGACCGGCAATATCGGCCGTGGCGTAGACCTGCTGCGGCAGGTGCCAGCCGATTTCGCCGTGTATTCGGGCGACGATCCGACCGCCATGGCGCTGATGTTCTGCGGTGGCCACGGCAATATTTCCGTGACTGCCAACGTCGCGCCGCGCGCCATGCACGAACTGTGCGTGGCCGCCATGGCCGGCGAGCGTGCCAAGGCCATCGCCATCAATAACAAGGTATTTCCCCTGCATCAGAAATTGTTTGTCGAGCCTAATCCAGTGCCCGTCAAATGGGCGCTGGCGGAAATGGGCATGATGCCCGCCGGCATACGCTTGCCTTTGGTGCCGCTGGCTGAACATTGCCATGCCACGGTACGCGAAGCCTTGCGCGACGCCGGTGTCTTATCTTAAGCCCTGACTAGCACAGTCCGGACCTTCCCTGATTTCAGCTGCCTCTTAGCTTCTTATCCAGTAACGACATGACTAATAGCAAGAAAACCAACCCGGCGCCTGCCACCATCGCCGTTCGCGGCCTCGTCATCGGCGCCGTCGCAGCCAGCCTCGCCGGCTGTGGCATGATCAGTTCGGTGGTCGGTGGCGACAAGGTCGACTACAAGTCGGTCAAGAAAGCCAGCACCCTGGACGTGCCGCCCGATCTGACTCAATTGCAGCAAGACAACCGCTACGCCTTGCCAGATTCGAAAAATGGCGTGGCCACGGCCTCTGGCTACAACGCGCAGCGTAATGCCACCGCCGGCGCACCGGTCGCCACCAACGCCACCGGCGGCGCAGTGGACGTGGTGCCCGTGGCAGCAGGCGGCGTCAAGGTGGAACGTGTCGGCAACCAGCGTTGGCTGGTGGTCAAGCAGTCGCCTGAAGTGCTGTGGCCGCAACTGAAGCAATTCTGGGAAGATTCCGGTTTCAATCTCGCCATCGACGAGCCGACCGCCGGCATCATGGAAACCGAGTGGAATGAAAACCGCGCCAAGCTGCCGCAAGACATCATTCGCAACACCATCGGCAAGGTCTTCGATTCGCTGTATTCGACGGGCGAGAAAGACAAGTACCGTACCCGCCTGGAGCGCCTGCCGGACGGCTCGACCGAGATCTACATCAGCCACCGCGGCGTGGAAGAGGTCTTGACGGGCCGCGACAAGGAAACCACCACCTGGACCGCGCGTCCCAACGATCCGGGCCTGGAAGCGCAATTCCTGGCCAAGCTGATGATACGCCTGGGCGCCGCCACCGACGAGGCGCAAGCCAAGACGGCCGTCGATTCGGCCATCGTCCAGCCGCTGCACGCCAAGCTGGTGGGCGAGGGCGCCACGCACGCCATCGAAGTCGACGAAGGTTTCGACCGCGCCTGGCGCCGTGTCGGCCTGGCGCTGGACCGCGTCGGCTTTACCGTGGAAGACCGCGACCGCACGCAAGGTACGTATTTCGTGCGCTACGTCGATCCGGATGCGGTCAAGCCAGAAGGTTTCTTCGCGAAACTGTTCAGCTGGGGTTCGTCCGACAAGGACAAGGAAGCGCAGCGCTACCGCGTGGCGGTCAAGGCCGGCAATGGCTCGACCAGCCTGGTCAGCATCCTGAGCAGCGAAGGCAAGCCGGATGTCACGCCAGTGGCCGGCAAGATCCTCGGTCTGCTGAACGATCAGCTGAAATAAGCGCAGCGGCAGGCACCATGCCTGCTGCGGATCAAAAAAGGCTGGCTCCTTACGGAAGCCAGCCTTTTTTATTGCCTGCGCTATTTATTAGTGGCTCTGGTTAAAGAGCATAAAAGTTGCGGGCATAAAAAAACCGGCCCGAAGGCCGGCTTTCTTTGATGCAGGGTGCTAAATTACTTAGCAGCCGATGCAGCAGCCGAAGCGGCAGCAGCAGCGTCGCTAGCAGCCGAAGCAGCGGTCGAAGCAGCAGCAGCAGCGTCGGTAGCGGCCGAAGCAGCAGCGTCAGCAGCTGGAGCAGCAGGAGCAGCTTCTGCTGGAGCTGGTGCTGGGGTTTCAACTACTGGTGCTGGTGCAGGAGCTTCTTCTTTTTTGCTGCAAGCGGCCAGAGCAACAACCATCAGGGAGGCGATCAGCAGGGATTTTTTCATTTGTTTTCCTTAATTATTTCAAAAAATAAATCAACATTGTTGCGATGAATAATTACCGGTAATTATCGCTCGTTAGGTCGTCTTCGAAGGCTTTTCGTACCAGGTGGTGCCTGCCAGACAACGGAAACTTCCTAACCGAATATTATAGCGATTTTTGGTGCGTCGCAATAGCAGCAAGAGGCAAATCCGCAACTATTTTGTGATAACGCAATAATTAGCAAAGCAAATTGCAAGCAAGTGTAAGTGTTTTGCGTAAGCGCCACAAAACGATATAAAAATATTATGTTTTATTGCGCTAACGCAGAAACAAAAACACCTGTTGCGGGTAGTGCCACTTTTACTGCAACGCAGCTATCAGGCCAGTTCGATCCAGCCATCCTGATACCAGGTGTACAACGCGTCCATCACGTCATCAGACGCTTGCGCCACGGCCGCGCCAGCGAGCGCGCGGTCATTGGCCAAGCTTTCCAGCGCCGTTTTATCGGCCCGGCCAACGGCGAACGATTCGCCATTGATGAAGACATTCTTGCCACGATACAGCATCAAGGTCTTACGTGACAACACGACACCTTTTTTGTACGCGGCTTCCGTGAAGCGGCCCACCGTCAGCGGTTTGGACAGTGGCGTGAAAAACACATTGTGCTTCGGTTCGGACAGGTGTTCCCCCAGGAAGATGGTCACATCTTCTTCCGTGAAGCGTACCTTGTTCAGTTCTTCCGTGATGGTGGCGAGCATCTCGCGCGGGATTTCCGCCGGCTTGGCTGACGCTTTCAATTCGGGATCTGCATAGCGGCCCGGCAAGTCGATCGAGTCGGCCATGAATTGCAAAAAGGCTTCGCCCAGTTCCTGGAACGATGGCGAGCGGAAACCGATCGAATAGGTCTGGCAGTCGCCGATGGCCACGCCATCGTGCGCGTAGTGTGGCGGCAGATACAGCATGTCGCCCGGTTCCAGGGTGAATTCTTCGTCCGGCGTGAAGTTGCTGAGGATTTTCAGCGGCAAGCCGTCGATCAGGCTCAAGTCCTTCTGCGCGCTGATGCGCCAGTGGCGCTTGCCCTGGCCTTGCAGCAGGAACACATCGTAGGAATCGAAATGCGGGCCCACGCCGCCGCCATCGGTGGCGAAGCTCACCATCAGGTCATCGAGGCGTGCGTCTGGCAGGAAACGGAACTGGCGCAGCAGTGCATCGGCTTTGGCGTTGTGCAGGTTGGCGCCCTGCACCAGCAAGGTCCATTCCTTTTGTTTGGGTGAAGGCAGGCTGGTCAACGGACCTTGCTGCATCGACCAGTGGCCATCGGCATGGCTGACCAGGCGCGATTCGACGTGGTCGAGCTTGGCCAGTTCAGCCATGGCCTTGAAGTCCAGCAGGGGCTTGAAGCCAGGCACGGCCTGACGGATCAGCAGGGGTTTTTTATGCCAGTAGTCGCGCAGGAATTGCGCTGGCGTGATATCGCCGAGGAGAGTTAATGTTTTCATGCGCCCATTATAACAACCGCAAATGCAGGAATGCGCTCGCCGCGAGCGGCGGAAAGGTATAATTTGCCAGCTTATACAATGAAAGGAAGCATAATGAAGATTGCCAAGAATACGGTCGTGACTGTCAACTACAAACTGTCAGACGCGCAAGACAATCTGATCGAAGATGGCCGTCAGCCTATGGTCTACCTGCATGGTGATTATGAAAACACCCTGCCGAAGATCGAAGAAGAGCTCGACGGCAAGGAAGTTGGCTATTCCAACACGATCCAGATCGAACCGGACGATGCTTTCGGTGAATACGATCCAGCGCTGGTCAAGGTCGAGCCACGCAACCGCCTGCCTGAGCCGCTGGAAGTGGGCATGCAATTCGAAGGCATGCCAGAAAGCGATTCGACCGATGAAGAAGCGATGATCTTCACCGTGACCGATATCGCCGACGACAAAGTTGTTCTGGATGGCAACCATCCACTGGCCGGCATCGCGCTGCGCTTCTCGCTGACCGTCGCCGACGTGCGCGAAGCCACCGAAGAAGAAATCGCCCATGGCCACGTGCATGGCGCGCATGGCCATGACCATGGCGATGACGAGGGTGATGAAGGCGAAGACGGCGATCACTTCCGCACCCACCCTATCCACTAAGTGGTAACGCCTGACCAGACCTGCTGCGCGTCGGTATAGGTAGCCTGCGATGCTCACCGTACTTGAGTACGGTTGCGCTTCTTAGCCACCTCTCCCTTCCGCTCGCGACGGTCTGGCCAGGCGTCGTGACGTTCGCTGGCTTGATGCGGACTGGTTTGGTGCCAGTTTGCCGGCGCGTTCACGCACTTCAAACAAGGGCGACTTGCCTGGCTGTACTGCGATGGTGGCCCAGTCGCTGTCGATGCTGATGTGGCCGAGGTTATCTTTCCAGCTGATTTTTGGTCCCTGGCTGCTTTTCTTGCCCGCCTTCTTGATGCCCGCCTGGGTGTCGACCAGCAATACCTTGCCTTCAAATTTCTTGGCCAGCAGGCGGATCTGCTTGCGGGGGCTGGCGAAGCCATCTTGCTTGCTGCTGAAATTGGGGAGCAGCGAACTTTCCTCTTCTTCCAGTATGTGTACGTCGCCATCCGAGAACAGCACGATGCCGTCCAGTTTCTTGCGTTGCGCCATGGCAAATAAGCGTTGCAGCCAGGAACGGTTGGCTACCAGCCGGTCTTCGAATTCGCTGTTGCGGCCCGCTTCCGGCAGGAAATGGTTGTTGTTGGCCGGTAGGTTCACGGTGGCAAACAGCACGCCGCCATATTCCCAGTGGGCATTTTCCGCATAGCTGCGGAACTTGGCCGTCGACGACAGCCGCGACAGGCTCAGCTTGCGCTGGCCCAGGCTGCTGTCGTCGGCAAAAAACACTTCGCGCAAACGGTTCAGGCGTTCGATGGCGTTGGCACGTCCGCGCGAATTGCGGCAGTTGGCCCAGTCGCTGGCCGATAGTGAAATCACCAGCGGCTGGCTGCTCGCGTCCAGCAAATCCTTGCGCTGGCTGTACAGCTTGTCGCTGCACGATTCGCTGGCCGCCTTGATGCCGGTCGCCACCAGGAAAGCGGGGTGCAGGTTGTTGCTATCCTGGATCGCGTGTTTCAACGGCGCATCGTCCGGCCCCGCCTTGAACGAGTGCCCCAGCACGGCAAAGTCGAAGCCGGGCTCCTCTGCCCGTGCCAGCGTGCCCTGCCATAGCAGGCACACCGCCAGCGTACTGGCGGCGAGCCTTGCCAGGCGAACCTTGCCGGAGCGGATGATCATGCGGCAGCCAGCCGTTTCAGCTGGTACAACTGTTCCAGCGCATCGCGCGGCGTCAGCGCATCGGGATCGAGGTCGGCGATCGCGTCCAGCAAGGCTTGCTGGGCCTCGTTGAGGGCGGCGCCTGGCGCGGGCGCGTCGTCTTCCTCCTGCGCATACGGATCGCTTGATGGCGCAGCAAACAGGTCGCGTTGCGGCGTGGCGTCCAGCGCCTGCGTTTCCAGCCGCGCCAGATGCTTGCGCGCCGCCTTGATCACCGGCTGCGGCACGCCAGCCAGCTGCGCCACCTGCAAGCCATAGCTTTGCGAGGCCGGGCCCGCTTGCACGGCGTGCAGGAAGACGATGCTGTCCTTGTGCTCGACGGCCGACAAATGCACGTTGGCGGCGCTCGGATGGCTGTCCGGCAATTGCGTCAGCTCAAAATAGTGCGTGGCGAACAGGGTAAAGCTGCGGCTGCTGTCGATCAGGTGGCGCGCAATCGCCCACGCCAGGGCCAGGCCATCGAAGGTCGAGGTGCCGCGGCCCACTTCATCCATCAGCACCAGCGAGTGCTCGGTGGCGCCGTTCAGGATGGCGGCCGATTCCGTCATTTCCACCATGAAGGTCGAACGGCCACCGGCCAGGTCGTCGGTGGCGCCGATGCGCGTGAAGATGCGGTCGATCGGGCCGATGGTCGCGCTAGTTGCTGGTACATAACTGCCCACGTAGGCCAGCAGGGTGATCAGGGCCACCTGACGCATGAAGGTCGATTTACCGCCCATGTTCGGGCCGGTGATCAGCAGCAGGCGGCGTTCATTGACGAGGCGGCAATCGTTGGCGATAAAGCGTTCGATCTGCTTTTCCACCACCGGGTGGCGGCCTTCGACGATGTTGATGCACGGCTCGGCCACCAGTTGCGGCGCGACCCAGTTGTGTTGCTGCGCATGTTCCGTCAGCGCGTTCAGGGTATCGAGCTGGGCCAGGCCCTGGGCGATGGTTTGCAGGGTGCCGATATGCGGCGCCAGTTCGGCCAGCAGCAGGTCGTACAGCAGCTTTTCGCGCACCAGCGCCTTGTCTTGCGCCGACAGGGCCTTGTCTTCGAACACTTTCAGTTCCGGCGTGATGTAGCGCTCGGCGTTTTTCAGGGTCTGGCGGCGGCGGTAATCGTCGGGCACCTTGTCGGTCTGGCCATGCGTGACTTCAATATAGAAGCCATGCACCTTGTTGTATTCCACGCGCAGGTTGGCGATGCCGGTGCGGGCCCGTTCGCGCGTTTCCAGGTCGACCAGGAACTGGCCCGCGTTTTCCGACAGCGCCCGCAATTCATCGAGTTCGGCATCGTAGCCGCGCGCAAACACGCCGCCGTCGCGCACCATCGCCGCCGGTTCCGGCGCCACGGCGCGCACCAGCAGGTCCAGGCAATTTTCCGGCGTCGCCAGGGAAGTGTGGATGGCGCGCAGCAAGCTGTTTTGACTCTCCTGGCCATGGCAGCGCACGACTTGTTCGCGCAGCGCCGGCAATTGCAGCAAGCCATCGCGCAGGGCAGCCAGGTCGCGCGGGCGGGCCGACAGCAGTGCGATGCGCGTGGTGATGCGTTCAATATCGGGCACTTGCGCCAGCGTGGCCGCCAGCGGGCCGGCCGCTTCGCTTTGCGCCAGCGCGGCAATCGCTTCGTGGCGCGCGCGGGCCACGCCCTGGTCGCGCCGCGCATGATGCAGCCAGTGGCGCAGCATGCGCGAACCCATGGCCGTGCGGCAATGGTCGAGCAAGGAGAACAAGGTCGGCGATTCCTGGCCGCGGATGGTTTCCGTCAACTCCAGGTTGCGCCGCGTGGCGGCGTCCAGGCCGATGAATTCGCTTTCGTTTTCCGTCGTCAGCGAGCGCACATGCTGCAAGCCGCGGCCCTGCGTCGACTGCGCATAACGCAGCAGCGCGCCGGCCGCGCCGAACGCGGCTTTCATTCCATCGGCGCCGAAACCCGTCAAGGTGGCAACGCCCAGCTGGTCGAGCAGCGCCTTGTGGCCGCTGACCACGTCGAAATGCCAGTCGGGCACGCGGTTCACATGCGTGCCGGCGTAATCGTCAAACAGGCCGCCATGGTCGCCGCTGAGGATCTCGGCCGGCACGATGCGCTCCAGTTCCTGCTGCAGGCGCGTGGCCACGGTGGCGCTGTCGCCGGAAAACTCCATCAGTTTCAAGGCGCCGCTGGCCAGCGACAGCCAGGCCAGGCCCGTCGTCACGGTCTTGCGCTGCGTCACGCTGCACAAGGCCAGCAGCGGCCGTTCGGCTTTTTCGGGCAGCAAGTCGGCATCCGTCAGGGTGCCTGGCGTGACCACGCGCATGACCTTGCGCTCGACCGGGCCCTTGCTGGTAGCCGGGTCGCCGATCTGTTCGCAAATGGCGACCGACTCGCCCAGCTTGACCAGCTTGGCCAGGTAGCCATCGAGCGAATGAAACGGCACGCCGCACATCTTGATCGGATTGCCACTGGCTGCGCCGCGCGCCGTCAGGGTAATGCCCAGCAGGCGCGCGGCTTTTTCTGCATCTTCAAAAAACAGCTCGTAGAAATCGCCCATGCGATAGAACACCAACATCGTCGGGTGGTTGTCCTTGATCGCCATATATTGCTGCATCATGGGCGTGAGCTTGCTCCGCTGGATGTTGGCAAGCTCTTGATTTGACTGCATATTCATTGTAAGTCTTTGAGTTTGATCGTTGTTCTGTGTGGAATTCGGTGGTGCGATGGCGCTATTGCGCAGCAGGCCACACTTTACCATTAGCGGCTGCCGATGACCGCCACTTGCGCCGACAAAGTCGATCAGATGGTGGATTTATTGCTGTTTGCCCGATGGGGGCAGGTGTCAAACCAGCATAGGCGTCATGGTCGTCACTTTTCCATGGAGCTGGGAACGAATCCTTCTTCGGTCAGGGCCTTGATGACGCCGCGTAACAGGTAATTGTTGGTGAAGCAGATCGCGTACTGTCTGGCGCCCGGGTAGATTGCTTGCAACATTTTCAGCTCTACCAGTCGTTTGATCTGATAGGTGCGCTGGTTGTCAGTCAAGTTGGGCATGACTTTTTTCAGGTCCGCCGACTTTGCACTTTTCAGCCGAACCACTTCAAGCAGTACGTGATATTCAGCAAGCGTTATCAGCTGCCGCGCACGTGAAATATTGAGTGCGGGTATGAGAATTTTTTGCTCGATGTAATCGTATTGTGTCAGCCGATCTACTTTTTGCAGCTCAAGCAATACTCCTTCAAGTACATAAATACACCAGTTTTCAATGCCCTGCGTTGTGCCACTATCGGCGCTACCAAGCATCTGGTAGTAGCGCTCCCGGTTGTTACAAAAGACTGCGGTTGGGTTGAGCACGCGTCCATCTTTGACGTTGAAGCCGTACTTGATGAGCAGAGCGTATGTCAGCAGGCGGACGACCCTTCCGTTTCCGTTTGAGAAAGGATGTATCCAGCCGAACCGGTGATGGGTGAGGGCCACTTTCATCAGGTCGTACTTGGGCGCTGAGGCGGTGTTGACAAAATCCGTCAACTCCTTCATGTACTGCGGCACGGCAAGTGCCTCAGGCGGCAGATGTGCCGACATGGCGATTGTGACCGCTCCTTCTCGATACGCTCCCGGTGTTTTGTCGCCCTCGCGCTGTAATGTGCTCACGGCAATCTTGTGCAAATCGCGTATGAACGTTTCGGTCAGTGGTGCAGCAGGCTCGATGGCCTCTTCAACATACCGCATCGCTTTTTCGATGTTGCTGATCTCTTGCATTTGGTCACTGTTGCCAGCCCCGTCATCGCCTCTTAGTGTTGCGTCGACAAGATCGGCCAGTGTGGTGTGATTGCCCTCGATGCGGGCAGACCCCAGACTTTCCAGCAGGTGGAAGATGTGTTTGAGCTGGAAGAATACGCCCGCAGGCGTGCTCCCGCCCAATTGCAGGCGACGAAGATGCTCAAGTTCGTTGATGACATCGACTAGCGGTGAGTCAAATGTCGGGTTGCATAGTTTGAGCTCGAAGTGTTCGAAGCGAGGATTAATCATAGAAGGAATCTAGAAGTTATTGATACTGGTGTCAATAACTATCTTGAATTTTGTAAAAAAACCTTTTTTAATCAATGGTTTGAGAGAGATCCCATAATTCATTATCTGAAAATGAACAATCAGGTATCTGTAAAATCACCGCAGAGCATCTTGTCAAACGCATCGCCCGGCATCTGAGCTGCCACAGCTCGCTCATGGCAAAGATAGGCTCTGCATCGACTGCGCCAGTAGCACACGCCACCCGACTTCGATATAATAATGAGAATTATTCTCAATCAAACTTTGGCCAGGCTCCCGTACCAGGACCTTGCGGCTACGCCCCAGGAATCGTAATGGCTGACAGCATCGCCCCTGACTTCATCAGCACCATGTATCGCCAGAACCATGGCTGGCTGCTGGGCTGGTTGCGTGGCAAGCTGGGCAATGTTTCCGATGCGGCCGATGTTGCGCAGGATACCTATGTGCGGGTGATCGATACTGGCCGGCTGCCCGAATATGAACAGCAGTCGCGCGCCTATCTGGCGCGGATTGCAAAACACCTGGTGGTGGACTTGCAGCGCCGGCGGCGCCTGGAATATGCCTACCTGGAAGCGCTCACGCATTTTTCTGCCGACCAGATGCCGTCGGCGGAGGAGCGCGCCATCGCGCTGCAAACCCTGTGCCTGCTCGATGCGGCGCTTGACCGCTTGCCGCAGCGCGTACGCGAAGCGTTCCTGCTGTCGCAATTCGACGGTCTGACTTACCAAAGCATCGCCGAGCGCCTGGGGGTGTCGCTGGGATCGGTGCGCAAGTATATGTTCCAGGCTGCGCAGGCCTGTTTTGCGGTGATGGTGTAGTTCTTGGAAGCATCGAGCGACACGGTCTCTGCCGAACACCGTCAACAGGCCCTGGCGTGGCTGGTGACCATGTGGTCGGGCGAAGTCACGCCGGAAGAACAGCTTGCGCTGAGCAACTGGCGCCAGGCGGCGCCCGAGCATGAGCTTGCCTGGCTGCAGGTAGCGAAGCTGGAGCAGCGCCTGCGCAGCGTCCCGGCAGCCACGGCCGGGCTGACCTTGCGCGAAAGTAGCCGGAGCAATCAGCGCCGCACGGTGTTGCGTGGCTTGCTGCTGGTGTGCGGCAGCGGCGCTGCGGTCTATACCTTGCGGGGCAGTGCGCCATGGCACGCCATGACGGCGCAGTATGCCACGACCACCGGCGAACGCCGCGAGCTGGTGCTGGCAGATGGCACCCGCATCAGCATGAATACGGCCACTGCCTTCGATGTCCACTTTGACGCCGGCTTGCGGCGGATTGATTTGTATCAAGGCGAAATTCTCGTCACCACTGCGCACGAACCGGCAACACGCCATCGCGATTTTGTGGTGGTCACCACGCATGGCGCGGCGCGCGCGCTCGGCACCCGCTTTACCGTGTATCAAGGCGGCGAACATACCCGGGTGGAAGTCTACGAGGGCGCCGTCGAAGTGCGTCCCCGCTTGACCCCGGATGCGCCCCTGCGCCTGGCCGCTGGCAGCCAGCTGCGCTTTACGGCGGCCTCGATGGAGGCGGTGCGCGCGTTGCCGTCGGAGCATCCCGCGTGGCTCGATGGCGTGCTGGAGGCGGAGCAAATGCGCTTGCAAGATTTCCTGGCAGAACTGGGGCGTTACCGCACAGGCGTGATCCGCTGCGACCCTGCCGTCGCTAATGAAGTCGTGTCGGGGCGCTATCCCCTGGGCGATACGGACAAGGTGCTCGCTGCCCTGGAACAAGCCTTGCCGGTGCGCATCAGCTACGCAACCCGCTACTGGGTCACGGTGCAGGCGAAAAAAAAGTAAAAAATGGGTAGATCTTTTTTCTTTTCATACGGGATGTCGATATCGCCCTCTTGATTTGAAAGGATAGACTGTTCATGTTGCAACAACCGCTCCCATTCCGTCGCCGCCGTATCGCCCAGGCAGCCCTGCTCGCCGCCTTGTCGCTTGCCGCTGCATCCACCACGGCCCTTGCCCAAGGTGTCAACCCAGAAACACGGCGTCACGTCGAGATCGCTGCAGGCACGCTGGACAGCGCGCTGAACCGTTTTGCCGGCAGCACCGGCATCTTGCTGGCCATCGACGGCAAGCTCACCGCAGGCAAAACCAGCCAGGGCTTGCGTGGCGATTACACGCCCCAGGAAGGCTTGGCCATCTTGCTGCAAGGCACCGGGCTGGAAGCCGTATCCCAGGCGGACGGCGCTTACGCCTTGCGCAAGGCGGTCGCCACCCAGAGCACCATGTTGCCGGAAGTGGTCGCCATCAGCGAAGAGGACAGCAGCCCGGCCAGCCGCGTGCTGATCAACGGCGCCCGCAGTGAGCCGGCACTGGCCGGTGGCCGCATCGCGCGCAGTGGCGGCCTGGGCGTGCTGGGCATGGCCGATGTGATGGATACCCCGTTCAGCACCACCAACTATACGGCGCAAATACTCGAAGACCAGCAGGCGCGCACCCTGGCCGACGTGGTCGTCAACGAAGCGTCGGTGCGCACCATGACTTCGACCGGCGGCTTCAGCGAAGATTTCCAGATCCGCGGTTTCAATGTGACCAGCGGCGACGTCGGCTTGAACGGCCTGTATGGACTGGCCTCGTCGAACCGCATGCCCACCGCCTTCATGGAGCGCGTGGAAGTGCTGAAAGGCCCGGGCACCCTGATGTACGGGATCAGCCCGAACGGCAGCATCGGCGGCAATATCAATATCGTCACCAAGCGCGCCAAGGACCAGCCAATCACGCGCCTGACGACCACTTATGAAAGCAAATCCCTGCTGGGTGGCCAGCTCGATGTGGGGCGCCGCTTTGGCGAGAGCAACGCCTGGGGCCTGCGCTTTAATGGGGTGTACCGCAACGGCGACACGAATATCGACAACGGCCAGCAGCAGTTCGGGATGGCCGCGCTGGCGCTCGACTACCGCGCAAGCAATGTGCGCTGGTCGGTGGATGCCTACGCGCAACGCGAGCATACCGATAACTTCCGCGCCCAGATTGGTTTCCGGCCTGGTATCACCCGGCTCCCGGCCGCGCCTTCCGGCCACCGCGCCATTTACGAAGGCGCCGACCTGAAGATACGCGATGCGACGATGGCTTCGCGCCTGGAGTACGACTGGTCGCCGCAAGTGATGCTGTACGCCGCTGCCGGTTACCACTATGGCGCGAGCGAGCAGGATTTTCCTTCCGCGCGCGGCATGGATGCGATGGATGAGCAGGGCAATATACGGGTCAGCAGCGCCTGGTACGACGCGGCGTCGCGCAGCAAGACCGGCGAAGCGGGCGTCCGTGCGCGCTTTGAGACGCAAGGCATTCCCCATGTGCTGAGCTTTTCCGCTTCGCGCCTGGAGCAGGAGGCAGGCAGTTTCTATCTGGCAGCGCCGGCTGGCACGGCCGTCGATTCGAATATTTACGCGCCGCTGCCGGTCTACCAGCTTTCCGGCGATCGCTTTTCACCGAGCAAGAATTCGGCGACCCAGCTGACCAGCATGTCGCTGACCGATACCTTGTCCTTTGCCGACAAGCGCATCCTGCTGACGGCCGGCCTGCGCCAGCAGAAGGTGCAAGCCCAGAACTTCAACGCGGCCGGCGCGGTGACTACCTCGTATGGCGAGAGTGCGGTGTCGCCGATTGCCGGCGTCGTGGTGCGTCCCTGGGACGATGTGTCTGTGTACGGCAACTTTACGTCAGGCCTGACGCGCGGTTCGACGGCGCCGCTGGGCACGGCCAATGTGGGTGAAGTGTTTGCGCCATTCAAGTCCAAGCAATATGAAATCGGGCTGAAAGTGGATCGTAATAAAGTCATCACCGGTGTCTCGCTGTTCCAGATCGACCGCCCGAACGCGATTACCGATCCGATCAGCAATATCTACAGCATGGATGGCAAGCAGCGCAACCGGGGACTGGAACTGTCGGCGGTTGGCGAGGCCGTGCGCGACCTGCGCCTGATGGCCAGCGCCACCTTCTACGACGCCAAGCTGCAGCGTGCGGCCGGTGGTCTGAACCAGGGCAACGACGCCATCGGCGTGCCGAAACATACGCTCAACCTGGGCGCCGACTGGGATGTGCCGGGAATCAACGGCCTGACTCTGAATGCGCGCGCGATCTACACGGCAGCCACGCCGTATGACGTGGCCAATACGCTGGAGATGCCCTCCTGGCAGCGCTACGATATCGGCGCACGCTACCGCACCACCATCCTGCGCACGCCGGTGGTGTTGCGCGCCAGTGTGGAGAACGTATTCAACAAGCGCTACTGGCTGTCCAGCAGCACCTTGCTGACGGTCAGTACCGCCGCCGCGCCACGCACCGCGCTGCTGTCGGCCCAGTTCGACTTGTAATGTCCTGGCTAACGCTTGCGGCGCAGGCTGATGGCGTCGAACACGCCATCGCGCAGCAGCAGCGCATGCATCAGGCCGGCCAGGATGTGGCCCAGCACCAGCACGAAGAACAGTTCGCCCAGCACGGTGTGCAGCGAGCGCAGCAGTGCATAGTGGGCGACATTCGGCGCGAGCAGCGGCGGTAAGGTGCTTCCGGCCAGTAGCGGCAGCGGAAAGTTGCCTGCCGATAGCATGGCCCAGCCGATCAGCGGCATGGCCAGCATGCAGCCGTACAACAGCCAGTGTGACCCATGCGCGGCCAGGCGCAAGGCGGGCGGCAAGGTCGATGGCAGGGCAGGCACGGGACTGCGCCAGCGCAGCAGCAGGCGCAGCACGGCCAGCACCAGCAGCGCCAGGCCCAGCGGCTTGTGCAGATTGAGCAAAGTCACATGCCAGTGTGAAACGGTGGCCACCATGCCGGTGCCGATCAGCAGCATGGCCAGCAGCAAGGGCGCCATGGTCCAGTGCAACAGGCGCAAGGCCAATGAAAAGCGCGGTGATGTCATCGTGATGCTCCTGATGTAGCGTGCAGCGCCGCTTGTTCGCGCGTGCGCAGATTGTAGGAACGGGCATAGGCGCCGGAACGGGCGGCCAGCAGCGGGTCGTTCGACACCTGTATGCCGTGCGGCAATACGGTCGGGTCGAAATTGATGTCGCGGCAGGGGCCGTCATCCTGCGCGACCGTGCTTTCCAGGGTCAGTACGCCGGCGTCGATCACCTGGCGGTCGTCCGGCCAGGCGCGGGTAGCGTCATTGCCGAGGTCGCCCGGCTGGGCCAGTTGCAATTGCAGATGCCAGCGCAGCGGCCCGGCGCGCAGGCGCTCAGCCAATTCCTCCTGCAGGGCGTTCGGATTGCTGCTTGCTGCCGGCGGCAGCGGGGCGGCTCCGGCTTCAGGCAGTACCGACCAGCGCGCAAGATGGCGCACGCCCTTGGCATCGACTAATTCGAAGGCATTGATGCTGTAGAAACGGGTGCTGGCAAACGAGGACGATGGCGGGTGGCCCTTGACCCATTGCCGGAAGGCATAGGACTCGGGATGGGCCGCAAAAAAGGCTTGCAGGAGTGCCGGATCCGGTTTGCCCGTGCCTGGCACGGGGCGCGACGCCTGCAGGTTGTCATAAAACCCCTGCGGCGTATTGACGATGAAGACGGGCGTGCTGTTCATGCCGGTGCGCCACTGTTCGCCGTTGGCTTGCGTGAATTGCAGCGCCAGGCTGCGCACGGGGCCGGCAGTATCCGCCACGGCAGGATTGCCGCCCGGAACGGCGAAACGGCCGATCACGGGCGTGCGCACTTGCGCAAAGACAGCCGCGCTGGAATAGGGCGTGCCCAGTCCATTGCCTTCAAAGTAACCGGCGACGCACATGCCTTTCGCATGGTTGCGCCGGAAACCCGGGTGTTCGCCGAAATCGGCATGAAAGCTGGCGATGACGGCCGCCGGCGTGAGGCGCTCCGGACTCAGCCAGCCGGCTGCGTAGGCGTAGGCGGCCACCAGCGCCGCGCCGGTAGCGGCAATGGCGGCCAGCGGCAGCAGGCGTGCCAGCGGCTTGCTGCTGCCTGTGGGGGGAATGGACATGGGAGTTTCCTGCAAAGGGATGGAAATCCTATTGTAGGCAGTGATAAGTGACGCGGAAATGACGGAAAAATGACAGTTTCGTCATCCAGGCGGCGAGGTCCGGGCTGTCATTTTTTTGTAATGGTCCTGTCATGCCCAGGTCAGCGGGCGCTCCTTACACTGGCTTCCATCGAGACAAGGATCTCGACAAGGATATCGATTAATACACCAACCATCAGGAGTAGGACCATGTTGAATCTGAAACGCGCTGCTATCGCTCTGGCAATTACCGGCTTTGCTGCCGCCACCCAAATCCCAGGCGCCCAGGCGGCAGGCTGGGCCGGCGCTGCCGTCGATTACGGCACGCCAGTGACCACGGCTGCGGCCGACCGCGTGATCAATATCACGGCCGACACCAAATATGTCAGCGTCAACAATGGCGAAACCGTGCAATTCAAGGCCGGTGACAAAATGTTTACCTGGCACTTCGACACCTTCCCGGAAGAGGCGCGCTTCGACTTGTCGAAGATCGCCCCGGCAGGCTTCACCGCCATGCCGGTGCGCGTCTACGTTGCCAGCAACCCGCTGTACCGGGGTTGATGGCTGCTTCATCCTGTCTGGATATGAAAAAGCCGCACCGACAGAAGTCGGTGCGGCCAAGGCATTCAGTGCAAGTGATCCGGGATCAGTCTATGCTCAGGCTGCCACCCACCGAGCTTTCCGGCATCAGCCCACCAGCGACTTCTTCCATTTCCTTGACGCTTAACTCTTGCATGTTCGACCTCATCTTCATGATTGAAGTTTGCGAAATTGCAAACAATTGCATTCTAAGATGTTTTTCTGTTAATTTCCAAGAATAGTTTTTTATTCTGGCAGCGAGAACAAGCCGGTCGTTAAAGCACGATAGTCGTGCTCCGACGAGCTGCGGCGCGCGTCGAGCAGGGCGGCGATATCGCGGGTCGGCGTATAGCGTAGTTGCTTCGTGCCATCGGTGGCTGCCTGGTAGATCGATGCCACCACGGTATCCACCGCATCGGCGTCCGCTGCCGCGCCCAGGCCTGCGTACAGGGCGCCCACATGTTCCAGGAAGGGCGTGTAGTCTGCGATCGCGGCGGAGTCGGCGCTTTCCGTGCCGACCCTGGCCATGAAACTGGTTTGCATGGCGCCGCCCGGTTCGACGATCTTCACCTTGATGCCCAATGAGGCCAGTTCGTGCGACAGCGATTCGGAATAGCCTTCCAGCGCGAATTTCGATGCGCAGTACAGTGAAGCCATCGGGAAGCCGATCGCGCCGGCGCCCGAGCTGACGTTGATGATGGTGCCTGCACGCTGGCTGCGGAAGTGCGGCAGGATGGCCCGCGTAACGTCCATGACGCCAAACAGATTGGTATCGAACTGCTTCTGGATGGCGGCGCGCGTCAAGCCTTCGAAGACGCCGAACAGGCCGTAGCCCGCGTTGTTCACCACCACGTCGATCTTGCCGAAGCGGGCGATGCCGGCGGCAATTGCCGCGTCTATGCTGGCGCTGTCCTGCACGTCCAGGCGCGTCACCAGTACCTGGCCGGCATCGGCCAGGCCGGCGGGCGCCTGTTCCGGCGTGCGCATGGTGGCGATCACATTCCAGCCAGCCTTGGCAAAATACAGGCTGGCTGCTACGCCGAAACCGGACGAGGCGCCGGTAATCAAAATGGTTTTTACAGTGGACACAGTAGTCATGTGGAGTTCTCCTTGGATACGATGCTGCTAATGTACGGGCTAACGATTGATGATGTAAGCTAGCCAGTACTGAACAGACTGGTGAAGGAAACCGTACAGTGGAAGATTTGGGATTGCGCGCATTGAAAGTCGCGCAGGCGGTGGCGACACACGGTAGTTTCCGCGGCGCAGCGCGCGAGATGGCCATGTCGCCTTCGTCGGTCAGCCATATTATTGCCAACCTGGAAAGCCATCTGGGCATCCGTTTATTCCTGCGCAACACGCGCAGCGTTTCCTTGACGGAGGCGGGAGCCGCTTTCCTGGGCCGGGTGCGGCCCGCCTTGAGCGAAATCACGCAGGCCATCGATGGCGTGCATGCCTTGCGCGACCGGCCCAGCGGCCTGGTGCGCATCAATGCGTCCAGCTGGGGCGCCGACCGTTTGCTGCCCATCGTGGTCGGCTTCATGCGCGACTACCCTGACGTGCGGGTCGACCTGGTGACGGAAGGGCGGCTGGTCGACATCATCGCCCAGGGCTTTGATGCAGGCTTGCGTCTGGTCACCATTGCGCCGCAAGACATGGTGGCCTTGCCGCTGGGCATACCGGAGGCACTGATCATCGTGGCTGCGCCAGCCTACCTTGCCGAACAGGGCACGCCGGCCACGCCGGGCGACTTGCTGCAGCATGAATGCATACGCGCGCGCATGCCCAGCGGCAGCATCATGCGCTGGGAGTTTGCCGCGAGCCCCACCTTGCCGGAAATCGACGTCAAGGGACGTTTGTTGCTGGGCAGTACCTTGCTGGCCGCCAAGGCTGCCGCCGCTGGCGTGGGTCTCGCTTGCGTGGAACAGCGCGAGGCCCAGCCCATGCTGGACAACGGTACGCTGATACAAGTGCTGGCGGAATGGACGCCGCCCTTCGATGGCGAAGCGCTGTATTACCCGCGCATGCGCCTGCCTTCGGCCGCGTTCCGGGCCTTTATCGATTACGTCAAACAGTGGAAACGCCTGCAGGCGACGGTTATGGCGGCTGCGATTGAACCTTAGCCGTTGTTGCCGGCATATACGGGTGATACGCCAGCAACTGTGCTGGACTGCGACCGTGCTGCGGCCTATTTCAACCGACTTTCAAGGATACACGATGAAATTTTTCTACCCTGCCATGATCTGCGTCAGCGCATTGGCACTGAGCGCCTGCGCCACCACGCCTGCCAACTTGCCGACCGCCCAGGCGCAACTGAAGCCCACGGCGGGCAACACTGCCACTGGCGTGCTGACGGTGGTGCAGCAAGCGGACCATTTGAGCGTGTCCCTGCAGGCGCAGGGCGTGCCGCCAGGCTTGCATGGTTTCCATGTGCACGAGCATGGCGATTGCAGCTCGGCCGATGGCAGCAGCGCCGGTGGCCACTTCAACCCGACCAAAGAAGAACATGGCGGCCCGCACGCCATGCATCACCATGTGGGCGATTTTGGCAACGTGACGGCAGACGCCAATGGCAAGGTGGACTTCAGCATCGATATTCCACTGACCCAGCTGACCCTGGATCCGGCTGCGCCGAATGCACTGGCTGGCCATAGCGTGATTTTGCATGCGGTCGCCGATGATCTGCAGACGCAGCCGACCGGCAATTCGGGCGCGCGCCTGGCGTGTGGCGTGGTGAGCTTGCAGCAGTAAAGTGACCAGGCCAGCGCGCGGGAATCCGGCGCTGGCCTGTTGTGAAGCTTATTACTTGGCGGTATTGAACGGCAGGGACAGGTAATATTGTCCCAACTCCGTCAACTGGCCGCTGGCGCCCAGCAAACTGGTGAAGTGCGGATCGGGACTCATGCGGCCGATAAACCAGGCGTAGCGGAACACATCGGCGCGGCCTTCGCACAGGGCCACCATCTCGGCCATCTGCGCCTTCTGTTTTTCCACCGTATCGATTTGCGCACCATCATTCTGGCTATGCCAGTTGGCCATTTCCGTGACCCAGAACGGCTTGCCGTATTTGAGCAGGCGATCGAGCTGGCCGCCCAGGCCATAGTCATACCAGTGGAACGCCAGGTAATCGATCTGCGGATTGCGGCCGTTATTGGCGGACTGGTAGGCGGCATAAAAGGCGTCGAGCCAGACCACCGGATCACTGAAGCCCGGCATGGTGCCCCAGGTGATGGCCGGGCCGACCAGCTTGACGCCGGTACTGGCGGCCACCGCTTCGTAGCGTGGCCACAGGGCGGCAGCCTGTTGCGGCGTCAGGTTAGCCTGGTCCGTCAGGTTCGGTTCGTTCAGCAGCAGCAAGTACTTGATGCCGGGATTGGCCTTCAGATAAGTGACGGTGTCGGCATCGTTGAAATTGCCGTTCCACAACATCGGGTAATAATCCATGTTGTAGCGCGTGGCGTAGTCGCTCGGCACGGCGCTATTGGGACGGCCACCCCAGTTGTACCACCAGCTCACGCCAGGCAACAGCGCCGAGAAATCGGCCGGGTCCGACAAATCATAGGCGATGCCGCGCTTGGCGCTTTTCGGCGCAGCCGGGGTAGGCGTTGGCTGCGGTGCTGGCGCTGGTGTGACCGGTGTCACGGGCGTCACGGGCGTGACCGGAGGCACGGGAACGTTGACCGGCGTGTTTCCAGCGAGCGTAGCAGGAGTATCCGAGCCACCTCCGCCACAGGCGCTCAGTCCGCCTGCGGCAGCGGACGCGGCAAGTAGTTTCAACCATTGCCTGCGGCGCTGGTTTTCCAGTTCGAATAGGGTGCTCATGGATGGTGATCTCGCAAGATGTGGGTGATTAAATATTCTCGACCATGGAAACAAAGGAAATAAATGCAAATGTTTCCACAGCGCAATTATAGGCAAAGAAAACTCCCGCACGCGCGCCAGGGCATATTTATTTTTGTGAAAGGGTTTGCAAAGGAGGGCAGATGGGCTGCGCTTTCGCTGGTGTTACACCGGGCATGACTTTCCTGTTTCGATAGTCAACAGAGACTGATTGCGTATAAACAGTAAAAAGCCGCATCGGCAAATGTCGATGCGGCTACGGGTATGCACGGAAGGTTGCGATGTTGTATTGCGGCAACATTTCCTCCCGCGTGGTGTCATTAGAAACTGGTATCTCCACCAACCGAGCTTTCAGGCATGTTACCGCCAGAAACTTCTTCGATTTCCTTGCCGTTTAATTCTTCCATTTTCCACTCCATCGTTTTGAAGACCAGGCTTGCGGGCGCAAGCCGAATTTATCGTATAGCAATCTTTTTAATATGGCAAGATGCAGTGCTTACTACGCTGCTTCTTTTGTTTCCTGCAGCGCATCCTGCACCACTTTTCCTTGTTGCAGAACGATCACCCTTTGCGCCATGGCGATGGTTTCCGGGCGGTGCGCCACGATCACGCGCGTCAGTGGGATCTTTTGTATCGCTGCATTGACGGCTTTTTCATTCAACACGTCCAGGTGGCTGGTGGCTTCGTCGAGCACAAGTAATTTGGGATTTTTATACAGCGCGCGCGCCAGCAAGATACGTTGCTTCTGGCCACCGGACAGGCCGCTGCCGATATCGCCCACCAGGGTGTTGAAGCCCATCGGCATGGCGGCAATTTCTGCCTGCACGGCGGCCAGCTGGGCGCAGGCCTGGACTTGCTGCGGGTTCGGCGCTGGCGCAAAAAAGCTGATGTTGTCGGCAATTGAACCGGCGAACAGGGTATCTTCCTGCATCACCGTGCCCAGCAGTTGCCGGTAATTCGTCATGCCCAGGCTGCCCAGCTGGACGCCGCCGATCAGGATCTCGCCTTCGGTCGGTTCCAGCAAGCCCAGCAGCAACTTCATCAGGGTGGTCTTGCCACAGCCGGACGGGCCGGTGACAGCGATGCACTGGCCGGCGGGAATAGTCAGATTCAATCCGCTCAGTATCATCGGTTCGCTGTCGGCATAACGAAAGCCCAGGTTGCGCATCTCGATCGATGGCGTGATGTGCTCGATATCGATTTCCATGTCGTTGCCATCGACTTCCGCCTTGGTCAGCACGATATCGGCCACCCGTTCGCCATGCAGGCGCAGCATGCGCAGTTCGAACAATTTGTCGATCAGGCTGGCCATGCGCTGGCTGAACTGGTCTTTATAGCTGATGAACGCAAACAGCATGCCGACTGAAAAACGGTGGTCCAGCACGGCCAGGGCCGCCATCCAGATCACGATCACCCGTTCCGAACTGAATAACAGCGTATTGGCGGTCTGGTAAGACACGGATAGTTTTGCGATGCGCAAGTCGGCATTGAACTGGTCGGCCAGCGCATTCATCCAGCTGGCGCGGCGCTCTTCGCTGCGGCCGAACAGGCGGATGCTCTGGATGCCGCGCACCGATTCCAGGAAATGCGTCTGTTGTTTGGCTGCATGGATGATTTGCTCGGCGCTCGCTTCGCGCAAGGCCTTGAAGATGGCCCAGCGCAACAAGATATACAAGAGCACCGCGATGCACGCCACGCCGGCCAGCAGCGGGCTGTAGAACAGCATCATGCCCAGGGTGGCCAGCACCAGCACGCCATCGATGGCGCCTTCGACGAATTGCGTGGTCAGGCTGCGCTGCATGGTTTGGATCGAGCTGAAGCGCGACACGATGTCGCCCGTGTGGCGTTTCTCGAAATACGGCAGCGGCAACTTCAGTAAATGGGCAAAGGCATTGCCCAGCCATTGCAGGTTCAGATTGGTGGCCAGCACGGTGGTGATCCACGAGCGCACGGCGCCGATCGCCGTTTGCACCAGCACCAGCAGCAAAAAGCCGCAACCCAGTACGGTGATCAGGTCGCGGTCGGCCGCCAGCAGGGCTTCGTCGACCAGCCATTGCATATAAAACGGCGCCACCAGCGCGCACACCTGCAAGGCCAGGCCCAGTACCAGCAATTGCAGCAAGCCGCGCTTGAGGCCGACCACGCGGCCCATCAGTGATAGCAGCGAAAACTGCTGTTTTTCTTCCGCCTTTTTAAAGTCGGCCGTGGGCGTCAGTTCCAGCGCCACGCCCGTAAAATGCCTGGCCACTTGCGTCAGGGGCAAGCGCCGCTCGCCGACGCCGGGATCGTGGATTACCGCATGGCTGCCGGACACGGATTTCAGCACCACGAAGTGATTCAAGTCCCAGTGCAAGATCGCCGGCAGTTTCAGTTCGGGCAAATGCTGCATATCCAGCTTCAAGGGACGCGTGTGCAGGGACAGGCCTTGCGCCATGGCCATCAACCCCTTCAGGGTCACGCCCTTCAGTGACACGGAAAAGCGCCGGCGCATGCTGGAAATATCGATCTGGTGGCCCCAGTAACTGGCCACCATCGACAGGCAAGCCAGGCCGCACTCGGCCGCCTCCGTTTGCAGCAGGACAGGCAAGCGCTTGCTGCGCCAGAACGACAGGTGGGCGAGATCAGGAAAATGCATGGAACGCAGACGTCAGTAAGGTAAAAGTAGGGGGAACTTATAAACGCCCGGAAATACTGAACAGTGGTTCCAGTACCCATTCATACAGGCGGCGCTGTTCCAGCAACACACTGGCATCGACTTGCATGCCTGACTTCAGGGGCAAGGTTTCGCCATACGCCAACACGCTCTGGCGCTGCAGTTTCAAACGGATGCGATATAAGGGTTCGCCATTGGTGCCGCTGACGGCGCCGGGCACGGCCAGCTCTTCCGGGCGCAGGGAGGTGCTGGCCACTTCGCGCACCTGGGCTGGATACTGGCCAAATTTCTGGTACGGATAAGCCTGGTAGCGCAGCAGCACCTGCATGCCCGGCTTGATGAAGCCGACCGAACGCGATGGTGCATAGATTTCTGCTTCCAGCTCGGCGCCGGCCGGCAGCACGGACGCCAGGATGCTGTTGGTGGTCACCGTCTGCCCCAGCTCGGTGGTAATCGCCGTGACCATGCCGTCCTGCAAGGCGCGCACCTGGATTTCGCGGCGCGCCTCGTTCTCCGTCAAGTCCTGTTCGACGGCCGACACATTGCGCTGCAAACCTTCCGTATCGCGCTGCGCCTGCACCTGCAGATCGCGCACGTCCGCTTCGGCGCTGGCCAGGTCGCGGCCGCTGGCCGATTGGATGCGCTGCAACTCGGCCAGCCGCTGGTGCTGGTCCAGCAGTTCGCCCTGCTTGTCTTGCAGCTGCGCCGCCGAAATGTAATTGGTGGCGTTCAACTCACTATAGCGTTTGTAGGATTGCTCGGCCAGCGCGATGCGGCGTTGCTGCAGCACAATCTGGCCCTCCATGCGCGCGATCTCCGCCGCCAGGTCGCTGGCCCGGCGTTGCGCCGCCGCAATACGCTGGCGCGCCTGCAAGCCCGACTGCTTCAATTCCTCGTCATAACTATCACGCCGGCTTTTCAGCAGGTTCGACACCACTTGCTGCGGCGCCCCCGCATTGCTACTGCTGCGTTCGCCCGACAGCACGAACAGCACCTCGCCCGCCTTCACCGTCTGCCCCTCCTTCACGCGCACCGCCGTGATCACCCCAGCCCGGCCCGGCATCACGCGGATCACGCCACTGGTCGGCACCAGCACGCCTTGCGACTGCGCCTTGCGGGTGGTGCTGAAAAAAATGAAGAAAGCGATGATGGCGAGCGCTATCGCCAGGAAGAGCAAAGTCAGGAACAGATGGCTGACCGGCCGCGCCAGGATCACCGTGCCATATTGCTTGCTGCTCAGATGCTCGATGGCTTGCTGGCGGAACAGAGGCTGGACGGGTGGAGCAGGGGTGGTTGCGGGAGCCGGGGCAGAAGGTTGATCACGCAAGATGGTGGGCTTTGCAAGTAATGGGGCTGCGGGAGGCTGCGCTAAAGAGTGGTAGCAGTGAACCAGGTCTGATATTTGGCAGTTGCCATTGTGACTAAAAGACCTTTCGGCATCAGTCCAGCCGAACCCTGGTCGATTTCATGAACGGCCATGCCAGCTTGTGCATGCTCAGCTCCTCAACAGCAAGAATTAAGAATTGCGTTTGAGAAAGTATCGTAAAGCAATTTCCAAAAAAATCATAGATTTATTGCAACGCAAGCCATGAATTGTTATCACTTCTGGCCTCCATCAGTGACGCGCTGCAAGGCAGGAAGATGACGATTGATGGCTGCTTGTTAGTGCTTGCCTTACCCTGCCTGGCAGCTACTTTTTGTCACGAGAAATTGTAGTAACTTGGTGGAATATTTTTTAAGTATCGGATATAAAATCAAATTTGTTTATTTAACTGGGCAAGGGAAGTCATAAAAAGTACGGCGCTCAAGGCGACCATCGGCCCTGAAAAAGTACGTTCTGCAGGAATCAGAAGAAAGTTAAAACTGCCCATGAATAAAAGTACCAGCGTACTGAGCTTGATGACCTTCTTGAGCTCAGCTGTTTGCTCTGCTGGTGTTCTCCATATATAAAAAATGGATATCAATTCACATAGCACAAGCGCCGCTGCCGTCAGCTTGGTGACGAGTTCTGACTGTCCAATTAATTGATCAAGCATTGGTAATGCCAGGCAGAAAATAAAAAACACGACCAAAATAGTATGCAAACTGATAAGGATTTTATTTTTATACATAGTTATCGATTTTTAATCCTGTTTTATATTTTATGTTGATATGGGGCTGTGGTTATTAGCAGTTTGTGATGAGATATTTAATTCCAACCAATCGTTCCGCCAACTGAACTTTCAGGCATATTACCGCCTGATACTTCTTCTAATTCATGTGTGTTTAATTCTTGCATGCTATCTTCCTTAGTGTGATGATTTAAGTTATAGATTCAGGATATGTGTATCGTTGGCTTAATTTCATCCTAATGAGCCACCTACGGAGCTTTCAGGCATGTTGCCGCCAGATATTATTTCGATTTCTTCAAATATTAATTCTTGCATTTTTTCTTCCTGATGTGCCAGATGGATCACAGTAGACCTGCCATTAATGCAGCTTTGGCCAGGTATAAATATACTTAGTCAAAAATATGTATCACTATCAGTGTGCGTGATCGATAATGTTAAGGAGATGGATTAAAAATCTACCTCTGATATCGGATTTTCAGTTCCAGTCCCAAGATCCACCAACTGAACTTTCAGGCATATTGCCGCCAGATACTTCTTCTATCTCATGGGCGTTTAATTCTTGCATTATATTTTCCTTGGAGTTAAATATTAAGGCTATGAATTTCAGAAGTTTGATCCAGGTAGTTGCGAATATCGATGGATTAACCCATGTCTACCGTGCCACCAACTGAACTTTCAGGCATATTTTCGCCAGATATTTCTTCTATTTCTGTTGAAGTTAATTCCTGCATGAATTTCCCCATGATTCCTAAAGAATTTTAATTGATAATACACGAATGGTAGATATGGTATTTGTATTTATGCCTAAATAAACTAACCCAAACCTAGGGAGTCGCCGACAGAGCTTTCAGGCATGCTGCCGCCTGATACTTCTTCTATCTTATTAGCGATTAATTCTTTAGTATTGATTTTCTATCAATAATATGATTGCCCTTAGTCAGTTGCTCGACTTACTGATCTCAAGGGAATTTTATTTCTGAGCTTAAAAATTAAATTTTGACCGAACCTCCTACGGATACTTCCGATATCAGTCCTTCATATAATATCTAAATTTCATAAATGTTTAATTAATAATTTTATTTTAGTTCATGCCACTATCGCCGCCAACCGAAGTTTCTGGCATGAGTCCACCGGATACTGCTTCGACTTCTTCAAAGTTTAGTTCTTGCATGTTTTTTCCTTGGAATTCTAATTGGAATAGATCTGCCAAGCTTCAGCCTGGTATAAGTATATTGAGTCTGAGAGCGTCTGCGCGAGTGGTAAAGTTAAGGGATAACTCTATCTGGAAAGAAACCCTTATACGGATATCTGCTATTCATAATTCATGGTGCTAACGTATAATGAATCGTTAACCCAAACCCCACGCGTCGCCGACGGAGCTTTCTGGGTCAAAGGAAAAGACGCGCAACTCGGGCTGTACGCCTTCGCCGCGCATGATGCGTACAGTAATGACGAAGGATAATTCCCAGCGGCCCGTTGCATAGCCTACGTCCAGATTGTGTTTCCATTCCTGACGGATACGGCGCAGTGGCGGCAAGGCAGTGTTTTCTGATTCACCCAGCAATACTTGAGCTTCAAAGTCTAGTGGGAAGCTATAAGTTGCGCCAATAGCCTGCAGGAATGGTGATGGCGGTGCATAGACAGTCGGAACATTGGGCCCGATTTGCGCCAGTTGTGGCACGGTAATAATGCAGCAGTCGACGATCTGGAACGACGTGAAACCGCTCTCTTTAGAGCCACAACAAGTGACATCCAAGTACACATGTTGTCCTTGCTGGAAGTGTACGCCACCCATATAGGGACCATGGCGTGGGTCTGCCGTGCCGTCGCACGAGGTGAAGTTGTAATCAAGTTGATTGGTTATCTGGTCTACGTCAAAATGTACGGATAATTTCATCCAAGGGCTGACAGGCGTCATGTTCTAAGATCTCTTTTCATATTGGTAATAAATTGCTGATAGCGAGAGTCTCGCCGGAGGTTCAACAGATCGGGAGCTGATTCGATCAAATTGAGGGGGTAGCCGAGCTTGGCCGCTTCCTGCAGTGCAGCCAACGCGGCCTTGCGGTTGCCGATTAATTCGTGGGTCAAGGCCGCTCGGAATTGGACATCTGGAAGTTGAGGGGCTATAACGAGTGCTTTCTCAACCCTCATCAGTGCTTGCTTTGTTTCGCCAACATAGGCTGAAAACAGAGCCATACGCGAGTTGGCTGTTACATCGTCAGGCATACGAGCCAAGATGGGAGTTAATAGTTCGATAGCGCGCCGATAGGAGTGCTGCGACGCTTCCATTTGCGCAGGTACCCAACGCTGCGCATCAGCAAGATTAGCCCATAATTGATAAAATCCTGGATTGCCATTGCTGGGTAATACGGCCTTTTCAAACGCTTGTACTGCACCCAGATAGTCTGCCCTGGCAAATAATGATGTTCCTAGATTGCTGTATAGCTCCCAGTGCGGCTGAAACTGCAGACCTTGTTGTAGCACGCGCAAAGCTTCATCATTACGATTGAGGCGCAAAAGAACTGCGTTCAGATACCCATACGCGCTGGTCGAACGTCGATCAAGCTCTATACTTTTGCGAAATGCCTGCTCTGCTCCGAGGTAGTCTCCCTGCCGATATAGCATGGTTCCCGTTAGCATTGGAAGTAACCGTTCCTTTGGATACAGTATTATTGCGTCATCTAACACGTTTTTTGCCAATTCAAATCGCCTCATCTGAATTAATTGTCGTGCTTTGCCCAGAAGTCCCAGTAGATTTTGCGGATCCAAATTCAATGCTCTAGTTGTTGCTTTGAACGCTTCTTCTCGCTTACCTTGAAATTCAAGTACCCAAGCATGTGCTACGTGAGACAGTGCTAATTGGTTGTCCAGCATAAGGGCCTGTTGTGCGCTAGCGTCGGCGCGTTGTAGCCACGTATCATCGCGGCCATTACCGACATAGCGCAAAGCTAACGCCAAGGAGAGACCTGCGGAGGCGGCGGCGCTGTCTGGATTGTTTTTTAGAACGGCAGTGAAAAGCTCAATTGCCTGTTCCTGGCTGCTATCGCGATCAAACACCCGCAACGCCTCCATCCCGGCTGCCATGCTGGCCATTTCCGAATATGGCTCGGGTGCTTTCTCGCCTGTAATCAACGATTTCACGACAGGCAGCACATTCGGTAATTGCCAGCCTGCCAGTACCGCCAGCAGCGCGATAGCCGCGCCCCATTTCAGGGTGCGCTTGCGGGGGATGGGCAGGTGGATGGAGACGGTGGCTGGTAGCTCATCTTTTGTCGCTGCCGCTGCCGTTTCAACGATAGGCACGGACTGCGTTGCCGCTTCCCCGCGTTGCGCTCCGATCGCATCGCGTACGTCGCGCATGGTGCGTGGGCGGTCGGCCGGGTCGTGCGCCGTCATGGCGCGGACCAGGGCGTTGATGGCGGGCGGGACGGTGTCGGGCAGGTCTGGCCAGGGTTCTGTCGCCTGCATGTGGGCGGCGGCCAGGGCCAGGCCGTTCAGGTGGGCGAAGTGGCGCTGGCCGGCCAGCATTTCGTACAGCATCGCGCCCAGCGCGTAGACGTCGCCGCGCGTGTCGGGCAGGCGGCCCATCAGGCGTTCCGGTGCCATGTAGGCGATGGTGCCCTGCAAGTCGCACAGGGCGGTGGTTTGCGTGGCTTGCGGGTCCATATGGCGGGCCAGGCCGAAATCGAGGATGCGCACCTTGCCGTTCGCTTCCAGCATCAGGTTCGATGGTTTCAAGTCGCCATGCACCAGGTCCATGGCGTGTGCCTCGTCCATGGCGTCGGCGATCTGGTAGGCGATATCGAGCGCTGCTTCCACGGTGGCTGCGCCGCTGTGCATGAATTGGCCCAGCGTCTGTCCCTCGACCAGTTCCATGACGATGGATTGGCCCGTGCCCTGGCCCTCGATGGAAAAGATGCGCACGAAGGCGGCATGGCGCAGCGAAGCGGCCAGGCGCGCTTCATTGATGAGTTTTTCGGGATGCAGTACGTCGGCTTGCGGCTTGAGCCGTTTCAGTGCCACGCTGCGGCACAGCCTGGCGTCCCAGGCTTCGAATACATGACCAAAACCGCCTTCGCCCAGCAAGCGGCGCACTTCATAATGCTCGCTGATGTTACCGTCTTGCAGCGGGGGCTGACGCAGGGGATCGAGCAATTCCATATACCTTGGCTGAGAATGCATCAAGATGTGCAGCAAGCATCGAATATGTTCGAATGCACAAGATGATTGATTTTAAGTAACACACTGATTTAAAACGATTGTTTCGAATAAGTCAATTAATATTGGCAAGGAATGAACAAAAGGCGTTGTTGGGCTGTTTTTTGGCGTGCCGCTGCACGCTACCAGCGCGCAGCGGCGGCGATTGATGACGTGCGGGCGGTGTCAGTGGAGATTGACCAGGCTGGCGTCGATCGCCGTGCCCAGTTTGTCGACGATTTCTTCGACATGGCCGGCGTTGATGATGTAAGGTGGCGCCAGCAGCACATGGTCGCCGTGCAGGCCGTCGATGGTGCCGCCCATGGGATAGCACATCAGGCCCGCCTGCATGGCTTGCGCCTTGATGCGCGCGTGCAGGCGCAGGGCGGGGTCGAACGGCTGCTTGCCGGCGCGTTCGCGCACCAGTTCGAGTCCCAGGAACAAACCTCGGCCACGGATGTCGCCGACGTGCGGATGGCTGCCGAAGCGCTGGCGCAGACGCTGTTGCAGCAAGTCGCCCATGGCCCGTACATTCGATAATAAGTCGCGTTGTTCGATTTGCTGTTGCACCGCCAGCGCGCAAGCGCAGGCGGTGGCGTGGCCGATGTAGGTGTGGCCGTGCTGGAAAAAGCCGGTGCCGGCACGGATGGTGTCGCGGATGTCGTGCGACACCATCACGGCGCCGATCGGCTGGTAGCCGGCGCCCAGGCCCTTGGCGACGCAGATCAGGTCGGCGGTGATGCCTTCCTGTTCGCAGGCAAACAGGCTGCCCGTGCGGCCCATGCCGCACATCACTTCATCGAGGATGAACAGGATGCCGTGGCGCTGGCAGATGGCGTGCATATGCCTGAAGTAGCCGGCCACGGCGGGCAGGGCGCCGGCAGTGGCGCCAACCACCGGTTCGGCGATGAAGGCCATGACATTTTCCGGACCCAGTGCGACGATATTGTCTTCCAGTTCCTGTCCCAGGCGCGCCACATAGTCGCCATCCGTTTCATGCTTTTGCTGGTCGCGCCAGGCGTAGCAGGGCGCCACGTGCGTCACGCCGATCAGCAAGGGTTCGAATTGCTGGCGGCGCCAGGCGTTGCCGCCGGTGGCCAGCGCACCCAGGGTGTTGCCGTGATAGCTCTGGCGGCGCGCGATCAGGTGGCGACGCTGCGGCTGGCCCCGTTCGACGAAATACTGGCGCGCCATTTTTAATGCGCTTTCCACCGCTTCCGAACCGCCCGAGACGAAATACACGCTGTCGATGCCGGGCGGCGCCCTTGCCACTAAAAAGTCGGCCAGTTCTTCCATCGGCTGGGTGGTGAAGAAGGCGCTGTGCGCATACGCCATGCGTCCCACTTGCTGCTGCACGGCAGCGATCACGGCCGCATCGGAATGGCCGAGACAAGATACGGCCGCGCCGCCGCAGGCGTCCAGGTAGCGCTTGCCATCGGCAGCGATCAGATAGGGACCATCGCCACCGGTGGCGATCGGGTAGTTGCTGCTCAGGCTACGGTGGAAGACATGGCTCATGGGCTGCTTTCGGTGAGTTTGGAGTGTTATACCTTCACATAAAACATGGGATGTTGTATCAATACAGCGGTGCATCGCGGCTGCTGCCCATTCTTGGCCGCAGACGGGCAAACAAATGCGGGGCGGCACTTTGCCGGCGCGGTCCTGTGGTCAGCACGCGCAAGGCCGTTTCCAGCGCCACGTCATGGCAATGCAGGAACAGGGCGGCGGCGCCCGTGCCCGCCATTTCCTGCAAGGCCAGCGCATGCTCCACCAGCGCGGCCGTGCGCATGTCCAGCCGCGCCGGGATGTCAGGGGAAAATAGTGTGCTGTCGACGGTGTAGATATTGCCCATGGGCACCTCCTCACTAGCCTTCAGCTTAGGTGGGAAGTGCCCCATGGTATTGAGTCAAATCAACTCCAGCGTATTACTGTGCCGGCAGATTCTCAGGCTGTGCCTGGTCTTTCACGGCGGTCGCTTGCGGCGACAGCTGCAGCGGCTTGCCGCCCACGGTCAGCTTGGCATCCTGCATGACGAGGGTGGCTAGCACCACGCCCTTGTCGATACGGAGATAGCCTTCCTTGACGAGTTTTGCCAGTGTCTCATCAATGACTTTGCCCGCCGGCATGACGTCCTTGGTTTGCTGTCTGGCGGCCACTTCGGCGGCGACTTCTTCTCCTATGGCGTGAATCAGCGGCACCGGCACGCGCACGTCGAGTTTCAGCAAGACTTTTTGCACGATTGCGGCGGGATTGGCGAAATCATCAGCGCTCAGTCCCTTGAAGCTCAAACGGCCCTTGACGGCGGCGCGGTAGCCGCGGAAGCTGGCGCTCAGATCGTCGAGGATAAACGTGCCGCCTTTGCGGAATACCTCGATGCCGACATGGCGGATGATGCTCGATACGTGCTCCGGATCCATGGTCTGCGGCGTAACGCCCTCGCTTTGTGCGACGGCCTTGGTCATTTCAGCGACGCTGGCCAGGTCCAGGCTGGTGAGGCGCAAGCCCAGCTTGAACTGGTCTATCTGCTTGCCGCCGGCCTGGATGCTGCCGATGTTGAGGCGATAGCGCATCTCATCAAGCTTGCCCGTCTTGACGATATCGTTGATGTAGCGGACGTCGCTGAACAGCACGGGGCCGCCGTTTCTCGGCGAGATCAGCGCGCTGCCCATGCTGTTGCTTGTCGAGCCGTAACTGACGCCGTTCTTGTGCGTCGTGAAGTTGCTGTCGAATCTCATGTCACGTAACAGCAGCGTTGATATCTGGGGACCGGAAGTCATGGTCAGGGCAGGCCAGTTGCCGTTCATCACGATGTTCTGCTTGTTGGCGCTGACGCGCATGCGCAGGGTGGCGGCGGGGAACCTGATGCGCGCGCCATCGCTATCGAGGGCGTCCAATGCTGACAGGGTAGCGACATACGATGTGGCCCCGCCAGGCAGTTGCGTGCGCTCGGTATGCACCGGCTGTTCCGTGCCGAAGACGGCTTTCAGTTGCGCGGTCGTTTCTGGCGTAAAACTGAGCGGCGATTCCAGCACGTGCGCCCAGTTTTCCTGAGGACCGGCTTTGTCGCGCAGTTCCTTGAAGACGGCCAGCCATAGCGTCATGAACTTGCCCGGCTGCGGCGATGCGCTGGCCGCAGCCACGGCGCCTGGCGACGGCGTTTGGGCAGGAATAGTACCGGGTTGCAACACAGGGGTGGCGCTGGCATACGTCACCAACAACATGCTACTGCACAGGGCAAGGCGGGAAAAGAATGGGGTCACGGACGGCCTGAAGAAAAGCGGTGGATGGATAGCGCTGTGCCGAGACATTGCGCTGGGATAAGAAACAAATAATTATCCATTTTTTGCAATAAGTTGTCACTTGGAAATGGTTTCTTTGCATCGATAGTTAACTTAATTAATGAGCTAAGTTAATGAGTGACTTAATGAGATGCAAAATGAGAGACAAAAAAAACGGCGCCCTCAGGCGCCGTTGGTCGGGAGCAGCAGGGATTACGCTTCTGCCACGCGCTGGGCGATATGCGCCAGCGCTTCTTCCACCTGGTCGATCAGGATCAGGCACAGGTCGCCTTCGTTCAAGCGCGCCAAAGCCTTGTCGATGGCGACGAATTCGCCGTTGATTTCATCGATATGGCTGGTGCGCCTGGCGCCGTTCAAGCCCTGGCGCAGCAGGGCCACCACTTCGCCGTCGGCGCGGCCGCGCTGGCATTGGTCCTGGTACAGCAGCACGTCGTCGAAGGCGGCGCCGAGGATTTCCGTCTGCTGGCGGATGTCTTCGTCGCGGCGGTCGCCAGCGCCGCTGATCACCACCGAACGGCGCTTGGCAGGCATGCTTTCCACCGCCTGCACCAGCGCCAGGATGGCGTCCGGATTGTGGCCATAGTCGGCGATCAGCGTGGCGCCCTTGTAATCGAAGACATTGAAGCGGCCAGGCGCATTGTCGTTCTCGTTGGCGAACGATTTCAAGCCCCTGGCGATCGCATCCCAGTCCAGGCCCACGGCCCAGGCAGCGCCCAGCGAGGCCATCACGTTTTCAACCTGGAAGCCGATCGCGCCATTGCGCGTGATCGGTACTTGCGACAACGGGATTTCATGGCGCTGCTTGCCTTCGGCGGCCACCAGCTTGCCGTCTTCCACATACACCACGCGGTTGCCCTGGGCGCGGTGGGCGGCCATCACAGGATGCGTCTTGTCGGCGGCGAAGAACGTCACCGTGCCGTTGCAGTTTTTCGCCATGCGGGCGACGGCCGGATCGGTGGCGTTCAGCACGGCCACGCCGCTGTCGGAGACGTTTTGCACGATCACGCGTTTTAATACCGCCAGGTCTTCCACGGTGGTGATGTAGTTCAGGCCCAGATGGTCGCCGGCGCCGATATTGGTCACCACGGCCACCTGGCAGCGGTCGAAGGCCAGGCCTTCGCGCAGCATGCCGCCGCGCGCCGTCTCGAATACGGCGGCATCGACGTCAGGGTGCAGCAGCACATTGCGCGCGCTGCGCGGGCCGCTGCAGTCGCCGCTGTCGATCTGGCGGCCTTCGATATACACGCCGTCCGTATTGGTCATGCCGGTGCGCAGGCCGGAAGCCGTCAGCAAATGGGCGATCAGGCGCACGGTGGTGGTCTTGCCGTTGGTGCCGGTGACGGCAACCACGGGAATGCGGCCATCGTCGCCTTCTTCGAACATGGCGGCGATGATCGCTTCGCCGACCGGGCGTGGCCGGCCAAACGATGGCGCCAGGTGCATGCGCAAGCCTGGCGCGGCATTGACTTCAACGATGCCGCCATTTTGCTCTTCCAGCGGTTTCAGGACGCTGTCGGCCACCACGTCCACGCCGCAGATATCGAGGCCGACCATGTGCGCAGCCGCCACGGCGCGGGCCGCCACTTCCGGGTGCACGTCGATGGTGACGTCGGTGGCCGAGCCGCCTGTCGACAAATTGGCGTTATTGCGCAGGATGATGCGCTGGCCGACCGGTGGAATCGAATCGGCCACATAACCCTGCTTGGCCAGGCTGGCCAGGGCGATGTCATCGAAACGGATTTTCGTCAGCGAGGTGGCGTGGCCACTGCCGCGGCGCGGGTCCAGGTTGACCTGGTCTACCAGCTGGCGCACCGTGTGCTGGCCGTCGCCCACCACTTGCGGCGGGTCGCGGCGCGCTGCCGCCACCATCTTGTTGCCGATCACCAGCAGGCGGAAATCGTGGCCCGGCAAATAGCGTTCGACCAGGATATCGTCGCGGAATTCCTGCGCCGCGATAAAGCCGGCCGTCAGCTGTTCGCGGGTGGTGACGTTGACCGTCACGCCCTTGCCCTGGTTGCCATCCTTGGGCTTGACGACCACCGGCAAGCCGATTTCGCAAGCTGCCGCCCAGGCGTCGTCCGCGTCGATCACCACGCGGCCTTGCGGCACCGGCACACCGGCCGAATCCAGCAGTTTTTTCGTCAGTTCCTTGTCCTGTGCGATCGCTTCGGCAATCGCGCTGGTGCCGTCCATTTCGGCGGCCTGGATCTTGCGCTGCTTGCTGCCCCAGCCAAAGGTCACCAGGCTGCCTTCGGTCAGGCGGCGGAACGGAATGTTGCGGGCCACGGCGGCGTTGACGATGGCGCCCGTCGATGGACCGAGGCGCACGTCTTCGTCCAGGTCCTGCAACTGCTGCAGGGCGCCAGGCAAGTCGAACGGCGCGTCGTCCAGCGCGGCGCGGCACAGCTGCTGCGCCAGTTCCAGGGCCAGGCGGCCCACGTCTTCTTCCGAGTATTCGACCACCACCTGGAAGATGCCCGTTTCCAGGGTCGGCGTGGTGCGGCTGAAGGTGACGGGGCAGCCGGCTTGCGCCTGCAGGCCCAGCGCCGCCAGTTCCAGCACCTGCGCCATCGGCGCGGCGTTGTAGTTACCCAGTGGCTGCAGCGGGCTCAGTTGCGGGAAGAGGTTGCGCAGGCGCGCCTCGAATCCAGGCAATTGGGCGATGTCGAGTTCCTGCGTGGTGCAGGACACAATGGCTTCCACGGCGGTGTCGTGGCTCCAGAGGTTAGGGCCACGCAAGGCCCGTACGCGAGATACTTCCATAGTTAAACCATTAATCCTGTTGTGTTCTTGGGGCCCGGCATGCGCCGGGCTCAGTTTAGTTACCGGTGCTGCCAGGCGCTGCATCGAAAGTACGCAGGCCGGCGCAGATCAGGTCTGCCGACAGTTCCAGCGCCCAGGCGGCAGCCACGGCGGCCAGCACGCTGTCGACCTGGCCGGCGGTAGCCGGTTTCAGCAAGTCCAGGCACAGCAGCACGGTTTCGATGCCGCCTTCGGCCAGCACGATGTGGTGCTCGCGCACGAAGGCTGCACGGCGGCCGGCCGCCAGCTGTTCGGTGATGGCGGGCAGGCTGCCATCCTGGGCGTACAGGGTCACCGTGCCATCGCACAGGTCGGCCAGTTCCAGCACCTGGGCGTCGTTGGCGTTGAGCACGGCCACGCCGGTCGACAGCACCACGTCGACCTGGCTGCGTACCACCTTGTACAGCGCGTCGGCGTCCAGCACGTCGAAATCCTTGACGCTATCGAGGCTGCCCATGTCCGTGACCACGCCCACCTGGCAGCGGTCATAGGCCAGGCCTTCGGCCAGGATCATGCGTGGATTGCTTTCAAACACGGCCGCCTGCACGCTGCGGTTGATCAGCAGGCGCTGGCCCGCGTCCCAGTTCACGCAATCGCTGCTGGTGACGCGGCGCTGGTCGAGGAACATGCCTTCACTGCAGACGGCGCCCGTGTGCTTGCCCGACAGGCTGAGCAGCTTGGCCAGCAGGCGCACGATCAGGCTGGCGCCTTGCGTGCCCGTTACGCCGACCAGCGGAATGCGGCCCGTCTCTTCCTCTGTGAACAGGTGATCGACGATGGCCGTGCCGACCGGGCGCGGTTTGCCCACGCCAGGCTTGATGTGGGCCAGCAGGCCCGGGCTGGCGTTGACTTCGATGATGGCGCCGCGCTGCTCTTCCAGCGGACGCGTGATGTCGGTGGTGACCAGGTCGATGCCGGCGATGTCCAGGCCGACTACGCGCGCAGCCAGCAGGGCCGCATGCACGACCGATGGGTGCACCTCGTCGGTGACGTCGATGGCGACGTTGCCGTTCGGCTGGATCAGCACTTTCTGGCCGGCCTGCGGCACGGACAGGGCGGTCATGCCCTGGCGTTCCAGTTCCAGGATGACTTCGCCCGATTCATGCGGTTTCACCACGCCCAGCGGGAAGTCTTCGCCTTCGCCACGGCGCGGATCGGTATTGATCTGCGTGTTGACCAGGTCCAGGATGGTCGAGACGCCGTCGCCTTCGATCCACAAGGATTCGCCCTTGGCGGCGGCCACCAGCTTGTTGCCGACCACCAGCAAGCGGTGTTCGTCGCCCGTGATGAAGCTTTCCACCAGCACGGCCGAGCTGTCGCCCTTGCGCGCGGCCAGTTCGTAGGCGGCTTTCACGTCCGCTTCCGTCATCAGGTTGAGCGACACGCCACGGCCATGGTTGCCGTCATACGGTTTCAAGACCACCGGCAAGCCGATATCCTGCGCTTCTTCCCAGGCCGCTTCGGCGCTGCGCACCAGGCTGCCATCGGGCACGCGCACGCCGCACGATTTGAGCAGCGACTTGGTCAGGTCCTTGTCGCTGGCGATGCCTTCGGCAATCGCGCTGGTGCGGTCCGTTTCGGCCGTCCAGATGCGGCGCTGTGCGGCGCCGTGGCCCAGTTGCACCAGGTTGCCGTCGCTCAGGCGCAAGGATGGAATGCGGCGTTCGGTGGCGGCGTCGACGATGCTGGCCGTGCTCGGACCCAGGCAGCGCGAATCGACCATGTCGCGCAGCGGCACCAGGGCCGCTTCCAGGTCGAAGGCTTCATCGTTGATGGCGGCCAGCAGCAAGGTGCGGGCGGTGTCGAGCGCAGCGCGGCCGACCTGTTCTTCACGCGTGCGGAAGGCCATCTTGTAGACGCCGCGCTGGCTGGTCGAACGCGTCTGGCCGAAGCCGGTGCGCATGCCGGACAGGTTTTGCAATTCCAGCACCACGTGTTCCAGCACGTGGCCGGCCCAGGTGCCGTCGCGCAGACGCTCAAGGAAGCCGCCCCGTTCACCCACGCCGCAGCGGTGCTCGATCAAGCCTGGCAGCCAGGCGATCAGCCGCTCGTACAGGCCGGGCAGGGTATTGGAGGGAAAGTCTTCCAGTTCGCCGATGTCGACCCAGGCTTCAATCACCGGGCGGTAAGTCCAGATGTTGGGGCCGCGCAAATGGGTAATGCGGAGAAAATCGATGTTCTTCTTCTTGATCATGTAAGTGGTTTCTTGATAACAAGCCAGGCGTCTGGGCGCCAGATACTTTATAGGGTGGCTTACAGAGACTTTTCAGGCTCGTGCTGTGTTCTTTATCCCGGGTATGCGCAGTGTGCCACTTTTGGCGGCCTTTTGTCGCGTTTGCTGATTGTATTCTGACTCTAGTTGCTATTTTTTATTGTCATCATTGTTATAAAGTTAGTGTTTTTGCCAGAATAACCAGCATTTACGCAACAGCGAGCTGTTGTATACTTGCAAAAGCACAGCGGTGTCTGATTATTTCTTGCGTCTTTGCCTATTCAATTTCTGATCGGCACGCATCCATTCGATACAATACAGGAACTGCCCTGGCAACCCGCCAGCCGCCACCGCGCAATACCAAAATACAAACATGGATCGGGCGAAGCCCCATCCCCCAAAATCCCGCCCCTGAGGGCCAGGCCTTGAGCCGGAGTATGCTTTACGATGACAACTGAACTGAGTGTTCCTGCAACAACCATTCCTGCCAACTCCTCACCGACAACGCTGTCAGAAACGTGGCTGACGGAGGTGGAAAAAAATCTTTCTCCAGGGGAGAACGTTTTAACTAGCGTTGAGGTTGACCTCGATGCACGATTACGTTTCACAAAAGGCTTAATAGTTGTTACCGAGAAGCGTCTGTTAGCGCTCGCTCCCGGTGAAAGCGAGTGGAAAAGCTGGTCTTACCGTTCTGGCCTGCGCCTGACGCATCATGACCACGCCGGTGTCGGCCACCTGGAGTTGCTCGATGACCATGGCCGCCTGGCTTCCTGGCGTTTTACCCTGGGCCAGAACCTGCATGCCATCCGCGTGCTGGAACAGTTCGTCGAGCGCCTCGACAGCCATCTGACGGGCTTGCCCGTGGTGGTGGCCGAACAGGAAGTGTGCCCCAGCTGCAAGGCGCCTTTGGAGCCGGATCAGGAAGAATGCCCGATCTGCGCCAAGGTGCTGCATACCCCGCCATCGACCTGGACCCTGCTGCGCCTGTGGCGCTTCGCCCATCCCTACCGTGGCCAGCTGGCGCTGGGTTTCCTGTTGATGCTGCTCAGTACCGGCGCCCACATGATCCCGCCCTACCTGACGGCGCCACTGATGGACAATGTGCTGATCCCGTATCAGAACGGCAAGCATATCGACCCTTGGCTGGTGGTCTACTATATGTGCGGCCTGCTCGGTTCAGCCTTGCTGGCCTGGCTGCTGGGCTGGTGGAAAACCTATATCCTGGCGATCGTCTCCGAACGCATGGGCGCCGACTTGCGCTCTGCCACCTATGAACACCTGATGAAACTGTCGCTGGAGTTTTTCGGCGGCAAGCGCACGGGCGATTTGATGTCGCGTATCGGCAGCGGTAGCGACCGCATCTGCGTGTTCCTGTCGCTGCATTTGCTCGATTTCGCCTCCGACGTGCTGATGATCATCATGACGGGCGCCATCCTGTGGTCGATGAACCCGTGGCTGGCCGTGATGACCCTGGCGCCGCTGCCGTTCATCGCCTGGATGATCCACCTGGTGCGCGACCGCCTGCGCACCGGTTTTGAAAAGATCGACCGCGTGTGGAGCGAAGTGACCAACGTGCTGGCCGATACCATTCCCGGCATCCGCGTGGTCAAGGCGTTTGCCCAGGAAAAGCGCGAAGCGGCCCGCTTCCGCGACGCCAATGCACACAACCTGGCCGTCAACGACAAGCTCAATAAAGTCTGGTCGCTGTTCTCGCCGACCGTATCGTTCCTGACCGAGATGGGGCTGCTGGTGATCTGGTGCTTCGGCATCTGGCAATTGTCGCGCGGCGAAATCACCGTCGGCGTGCTGACCGCCTTCATCGCCTACAGCACGCGTTTCTATGGCCGCCTCGATTCCATGAGCCGCATCGTCTCCGTGACGCAAAAGTCCGCTTCGGCCGCCAAGCGCATCTTCGACATTCTCGACCATGTATCTAGCGTGCCGGAACCGGCCAATCCGGTCAAGCTGGATAAAGTGGAAGGCCGGATCGATTTGCGCGAAGTCGGTTTCCGTTATGGCAACCGCGCCGTCAACCGTGGCATCACGCTCAATATCAAGGCCGGTGAAATGATCGGCCTGGTGGGCCACAGCGGTTCGGGCAAGAGCACGCTGGTCAACCTGATCTGCCGTTTCTATGACGCCTCGGAAGGCGCGATCCTGCTCGACGGCGTCGACATCCGCTCGTTCGCCGTGGCCGACTACCGCCGCAATATCGGCCTGGTGCTGCAGGAACCCTTCCTGTTCTTTGGCACCATCGCTGAAAATATCGCCTACGGCAAGCCGCACGCCACGCGCCAGGAAATCATCGCCGCCGCGCGCGCCGCGCATGCCCACGAATTCATCCTGCGCCTGCCGCAAGGCTACGACTCGATGGTCGGCGAGCGGGGCCAGGGCTTGTCGGGCGGCGAACGCCAGCGCATCTCGATCGCCCGCGCGCTGCTGATCGATCCGCGCATCCTGATCATGGATGAAGCGACCTCGTCGGTGGACTCGGAAACCGAGAAGGAAATCCAGAAGGCGCTCGATAACCTGGTGCAGGGCCGCACCACGATTGCCATCGCGCACAGATTGTCTACCCTGCACCGGGCCGACCGCCTGGTGGTGCTGGACCGCGGCCAGGTAGTGGAAGTGGGCAGCCACGATGAACTGATGGCGAAAGAGGGCGCCTATTTCCGCCTCTACGAAGCGCAGGCGCGCAACGCCGAACTCGCACTGGAAGACAAGGAATAAGCATGGCCAGCACCACATTTACATTGACGCGCGATACTTTCGGCAAGCTGGTGATGACGGCCGAAGACGGCCAGGTCTACCACGGCGTGGCGCCCGTGCGTGCCTTCCCCATCCAGTCGCCGAACGAAGGCATTTCGCTGGTCCAGGGCGACGGCAAGGAAGTGGCGTGGATCGACCACGTCGACACCCTGCCGGAACCGGCCCGCACGCTGGTGAAGGAAGAACTGGAAGGGCGCGAATTCATGCCCGAGATTTCACGCGTGGTCAGCGTCAGCAGTTACGCCACGCCGTGCACCTGGCAGGTGGAAACGGACCGCGGCGCAACCCACTTCGTGCTGAAAGGCGAGGAAGACATCCGCCGCATCGGCGCCACCTCGCTGTTGATCGCCGACAGCCACGGCATTCATTTCCTCATCCGCGACATGTTCGACATCGACAAGACCACGCGCAAGATCCTCGACCGCTTCCTGTAAGCGGCATTCAGGGCATGGCCGCTTGCGCTTCCTCAAGCAGCCATGACGCAAAGGACTGCAGTGGCGGGGCACTCAAGGCAATCGGCTCGGGCAGCACCAGGCAAAACTGCTTGCTGATGGTGTTCCCATCGGGCCAGGGCGCCAGCAGGCGGCCTTGCCGGAGTTCTGCCTCGATATACAGGCGCGGCACCAGGGCCACGCCCAGTCCGGCCAGCGCCGCCTCAATCAACATGCCATGCAGGTCATAGCGGGGGCCGACCGCCGGGTTGGCCAGCGCGATGCCGGCCGCCTGGGCATAGTCTTGCCAGGCGTCCGGATTCTGGCGCCGGTGCAGCAGTGGCAAGCCATCGAGCGCAGTGCCGGGCGCTGTGTCGAGCAGCGCCGGGCTGCAGACGGGCACCAGTATTTCCTCCAGCAGAAGATGGCGATGCATGCCCGCCCACGCCGGATGCTCAAAATGAATCGCTGCGTCGAAACCGCTGCCGGCCAGCACAAACGGTTCCATGCGTTCGGCGATATGCACGGTAATGTGCGGTTGGCGGTCCTTGTAGCGTTTCAGGCGCGGAATCAGCCAGCGGCTGGCGAAGGTGGGCAGCGCGGCGATCTCGATACTCGCGCCGTCGACTGGCTGCCCCATCAGATACAGGCTGTCCCGTTCCAGCCGGTCCAGGATTTCGCGCACCTGCAGCGCGTAGCGCGCGCCGCTGGGCGCCAGCCGCACCCGGTTGCCCACGCGCTGGAATAGCGTGACGCCCAGGAACTCTTCCAGGCGGCCTATCTGGCGGCTGATGGCCCCCTCGGTCAGCGACAGCTCTTCGGCGGCGCGGGCGAAGCTGCCATGCCGCGCTGCGGCCTCGAAGGCCATCAGCGCAGCATTGCTGGGAACCTTACGCCGCATGGCTTGCTCCAGAGTGGGGAGTGACGGCAGCTTGAGTAAAAGTCATGGAAGAGTGATTTTATATCGCTATATACGGTGAAAATTCCATCTTATCATTACCTTGCTGCAATAAGCGCATGCGAGTTGCGGCGCCTTGCCCATCTTTCGCAAAGGATAATGTGATGATTTACACCGTCGAATGCAGCTTTGCCGATCCCGCTAGCGAAGCCCAGTGGAACGACTTTTATAGCCTGGAAAAACTCCCCGCGCTGATTTCCGTGAGCGGCTTTCACACCTCGCAGCGCTTCCAGGCGCTCAGCGATGGTTGCCCCACTTATCTGGCCATGCACACCATCGATGGCCTCGATATCCTGACGGGCGAGGAATACCGTCATCAAGGCGGCGGCAACTTTGCCAGCTGGCAGCAACACATCACGGACTGGCACCGCAACCTGTACAGCGATATTGGCCTGGCGCCCGCCGTGAAGGCAGACGAATGGCTGGTGTTGTGCAGCACAGGCCCGGAACCGTTGCTGGCGCTGGGACTGCATCCTTTGGCCATGCACGCCGTGGCACTTGAAAAATTTCCGCCGCAGCGCTGGCTGGCAAGCTTGCCCCGGCAACAGGCGCCGCTCGCGGGGACTTTGCCAGAAGGCATCTTTTTATATGCACCGATGACGGAACAGCTGAGGAGTTCCAGTCTCGGCCAGGCCGAACAAACGCGATAGCTTCGCCATGCCCAATCTCACTTTTTATATTGCTGCGGAGCATATGCCGTCCGACCGGAACCTGGCCCTGCTGTCGCGCGACTGCGTCGAGCTGTGCACGCGCGTGCTGCACGCGGCCAAGGACAAGGTGCATATCATGTATGTCGAGGTGCGCCCGGGCCATGGCCATCCGGTGTTTGCAGAACTGCTGTACCGCGTCGAGCTCTATCGCACGCCTGCCGTGATGCAGGCATTCATGGAAGGCCTGGACAACGCCATCGTGCGCCACACGGGCCTGACGGCGCGCATACGTTGCTTTGCTTCTCATGCCATCGATGCCCGTCACTGAATCATTTTTAGAGAAAAACATGTCCAACTTTCCTTTTCCCAGCCAGCGGGCAGGCGATTTCACGGTCACCGCGATCAGCGATGGCTATCTGTCCGCCAGCCTCGATGTCCTGTCCAATATCACCGCGTCCGACGCTGCCGGCATGCAGGGCGCCGCAGGGCAGGCGGCGCCTGGCGCCGTGCATATCAATTGCTATATCGTGCGTGGCATGGTGCATGGCACGCAGCGCACCATCCTCATCGATGGCGGGGCGGGAGGCGTGAAGCAATGGGGCGGCCGCCTGCGCGACAATTTATGGCTCGCCGGCATAGATCCCCTGGAAATCGACACCATCCTGCTGACCCATGCGCACCCCGATCATGTGGGCGGCCTGGTCGATCCTGCCGGACAGATCGGTTTTCCCAATGCGGAACTGGTGGTGCATCAGCGGGAGCTGGCGTTCTGGGACGATGACGGCAATCTGAGCCGGGCCAGCGAGCGCGCCAAAGGCAACTTTGCCATGGCGCGCCGCGTTTTCGACGGCTATCGCCAGCAGCTGCGAACTTTCCGGGACGGTGAGGTGCTTCCCGGCATACAAGCGATGCCGCTGGCCGGGCACACGGAGGGGCATACGGGATATCTGTTCGCATCGCAGGCGCAGAGCTTGCTGGTCTGGGGCGATATCGTACATTTTCCGCACATCCAGATTGTGCGGCCGGACGTATCGATTGCGTTTGACCAGGATCCTGCCATGGCGGCCACCACCCGTTCACGGCTGCTCGATATGGTGTCCTCGGAAAAACTGCTGATCGCCGGCATGCATTTGGGCGAGCTGGGCTTTGCACGCATCCGGCGCAGCAGCGGGACCTATGGCTTGCATTACGAAACGCAGGAGTAAACGCAGGCTTGAGCTAAAGCATCTGGCCATGCATTGATGATTGCAATTTGCCTCACTTGATCTAGTCTGGTGTCTTAAAGGAGAGAGTCATGGCTAATTCCAAGATGCAAGATCAGTCAGCCTCGGCCCGCCAGAGCATGTCGCTGTATGAAAGCATGGCGCCGTACGGGATTGATACGCAGGCGCGCATCGCGTTGATACGGCAAGGCATACCGGCCTCGGCGATCAGCCGCCTGTCGGCACGCATGGGCATGAGCAAGGAGTTGCTGCTGTCCAGCCTGGGCCTGTCGCGCGCCACCATCAGCCGCAAGGAAAAAGACGCTGGCCTGTTGTCGAAAGATGAGTCGGAGCGCGTGCTGGGGGTCGAAATCCTGATCGGCATGGTGCAGGAGATGGTCGTGCAATCGGGCGATCCCGCCGGTTTCGACGCGGCACGCTGGCTGGCGGACTGGCTGAGCCGGCCGCTGCCTGCACTGGCCGGGGCGACTGCGGCAAGTTATATGGATACCTTTGAAGGGCAAAGGCTGGTGGCCGACTTGCTGTCCATGAGCCAGAGCGGGGCCTATGCATGAGCGTGCTATGGCGTATCGCCCAGGAGACGCCAACGTACACTGCCCGTGATCTGGGCGGCGCCGGCGCCAGGATCACGGGCGGGCGCTGGAATAGCAAGGGGGTACCCGTCGTGTATTGTTCCACCAGCATCGCCCTGGCGATACTCGAAACCGTCCATGGCCTGTGTAGCGGCATCCTGCCATTCAATCGTTACCTGGTGCGTATCGAGATTCCCGATGCGGTGTGGGTGGCGCGCCAGATCCTCGACTTGCCACCCGGTGGCTGGGACGCCATACCGGCAGGCATGTCGTCCAGGGCGGCTGGCAATGGCTGGATCGCGGCGCGCAAAAGCGCGCTGCTGATGGTGCCGTCCGTGATCGTGCCCGGCGAATACAATGTCTTGCTCAATCCCCGCCACGCCGATGCTGGCGCGATCACCGCCAGCACCGTCAAGCGCTGGATCTACGATCCGCGCTTTTTTCCTTGAGCGTTATTGGAACGCCACCTCCGCAAAACTCCTTAATTTACGGCTATGCAGCCGGTCCACGCCCTGGCGGCGCAGCAGTTCCACGGCGCGGATGCCGATGCGCAGGTGCTGGTCGACCCGCTCGCGGTAAAAGTGATTGGCCATGCCGGGCAGCTTGATTTCGCCGTGCAGCGGCTTGTCGCTGACGCACAGCAGGGTGCCGTAAGGGACGCGGAAGCGGAAGCCGTTGGCGGCAATCGTGGCGCTTTCCATGTCCAGCGCGATGGCGCGGCTCTGGCTGAAACGGCGCTCGGGCGTGCGCTGCGGCAGCAGTTCCCAGTTGCGGTTATCGGTGCTGGCCACCGTGCCCGTGCGCATGATGTGCTTCAGGTCCAGCCCCGTCAGCTGCGTCACTTCGGCCACCGCCGTTTGCAGCGCCTGCTGGATTTCCGCCAGCGGCGGGATCGGCACCCACAGCGGCAAGTCTTCGTCGAGCACATGGTCTTCGCGTACATAGGCGTGCGCCAGTACGTAGTCGCCCAGGCTTTGCGTGGTGCGCAGGCCGGCGCAGTGGCCCAGCATCAGCCAGGCGTGCGGGCGCAGCACGGCGATATGGTCGGTGATGGTCTTGGCGTTGGCCGGGCCCACGCCGATATTGACCATGGTGATGCCGCTGCCGTCGGCGCGCAGCAAGTGGTAGGCCGGCATTTGCGGCAGGCGCGGCGGCGCGGCGCCCAGCAAATCGTCGCTCTCGGCTGGCTGGCCGGCGCGGCGCGTGACCACGTTGCCCGGTTCGATGAAGGCGATGTAGTCATCGTCGTCCGATGGCGCATCTGCGTCGGGCGCGTGCGCCATCATGGCGTGGCCCAGGCGGATGAATTCGTCGATATAGAACTGGTAATTGGTAAATAACACGAAGTTCTGGAAGTGCTGCGGCGAGGTGCCGCTGTAGTGGCGCAGGCGCTGCAGCGAATAATCCACGCGTGGGCCAGTGAACAGTGCCAGCGGCTGCGCTTCGCCATGCGCCGGTTCATGCGTGCCATTGGCGATGCCGTCGTCCATGGCTGACAGGTCGGGCAGGTCGAACAGGTCGCGCATGGCCAGGCGGCGGCTGGCGTCCATATTGCCTTCGATATGGTCATGCTCGGCAAACGAAAAGTGTACGGGGATAGGCTGCGCGCTGACGCCCACTTCCAGGTGCACGCGCTGGCCGCCGTTATGGTTTTTCAGCAGCAGCGTGAATTGGTCGAGATAATAATCATCAAACAGGTCGGGGCGGGTCAGGGTGGTTTCAAACACGCCGGGACCAGCGACAAAGCCATAGGCCAGCGGGGAGTCGGCGCGCACCACCGTGTCGGTCTGGATGCGCACGAAGGGGTAGCAGGCGCGCACGCGCTCGTGCAAGTCTTCGCCGGCCACGAAGCGTTGCAGCGCATCGCGCAAATGTTCGATGCTGCTGCGGTAAATGGCTTGCACTTGTTCCAACGCCAGGCGTGGATCATCAAAACGGGTGGAGGCAATGAAAGGGGGCGTAAGCAAGCGATTTCTCCTTTGATGTTTCGTGCATACCATTGTAAGGCAGGCTCAGGGTTTGTGTGATGCTGGCGGGTGTTGTTGAAAACAGCGGGCCGGAGACGCGAGCCTGAGAAAATGCCGATGGCGGCGTTGCAGCTCCTTGTCGTACATGCGTACTGTCTGCGTCGCTGCGCCTTGCCCTCGACATTTTTCAGGCCCGCTTGGCCCGGAGAGCCTGGGCTGGCGACTTGGGCGCATGCATGCTTCGCTGGTCGAATACGAAAAGCGGTATTTCCAACGGCTCTTGAGTGTCTAGCAGACTCGTGGCGATTCAGTTAGGCCGACTTTGATTGAGTGGACTCTCAGATGATCGACGATTCAGGCACCCATGTCGGACGACCGGTTTTGGCCGATAGCGACAACAGAGCATCGCTGATTGTTTGCATTCCTGTTCTTCTTCGTGCAGCAGTGACGCAGGTTTGACCAGGCAAGTCAGTGCATCCGACTTGACGGCATCAAATAGAATTGCTATTCTATTTGCATGGTCAGACTAGCTAAATTCAACGAAAACCACTTTATCGACAGCGCCATCGAGATTGCCGCCCAATGCGGTTTCGCGGCCGTGTCGATGTCCGCCATCGCGCTCAAGGTAGGCGCGCCGATAGGTTCCGTGTATCACCGTTTCGAGTCGCGCAGCGCCATCTTGGCGCGTGCCTGGCTGCGCGTGAAAGCCGATTTCCGCAGCGAAGTGGCCAGCCTGTGGGCGCGCGATGATGGCGATACCTGGGCCGGCGTCAACGGCTTGCTGGACTGGTGCCGCCGCAAGCCCGTGTATGCGCGCTTCCTGTTGCAATGCGAAGACACGCCGGATTTCAATGGCGCGCTGAGCGCCGAACTGATGGCCGCACTGGAAGCGGAGCAGGGCGAACTCGATGCCTGTTTCGAGCGCTGCATGTCGGCCATGGCCAGCCAGCCGGACCATCTGAACAGCACCTTGCGTTTCATGCTGATCGATGCCCCGGTAGCCATCGTCAAGCCCTACCTGACCCAGAACCTGCCGATACCGGCCAGCGCGGACGCCATGCTGCGCGCCTCGCACGACGCCGTGCGCGGCTGGGCTACTCAAACAACTCCACACTAATTTACACTCATAAAGAACGATTACTCCATGCGTTATTCCACCCAGCTAGAACACGGCAAGAAAATCCCCCTGCACGATGAAGAGGGCTTCGCCGGCATGCGCGCGGCCGGCCGCATCGCCGCCGACACGCTCGACTACATCACGCCATTCGTGAAACCCGGCATTTCGACGGCCAAGCTCGACGCCATGTGCGAGGAATTCATGCGCGCCGCCGGCGCCATTCCCGCCACCATCGACTATCACGGCTACAAGCACGCCAGCTGCATCTCGGTCAACCACGTGGTCACGCACGGCATTCCGTCCGAAACCAAGATCCTGAAAGTGGGCGACATCCTGAACATCGACGTCACGCCGAAATTCAATGAGTGGCATGGCGACACCAGCCGCACCTTCAAGGTGGGCGAAGTGTCGATCCTGGCCAACCGCCTGGTCAAGACGGCGTATGAAGCGATGATGGCCGGTATCAATACGGTGCGTCCGGGCGCGACCCTGGGCGACGTGGGCGCCGTGATCGAAGCGGTCGCCAAGGCACAGGGTTTTTCGTCGGTGCGCGATTTTTGCGGCCATGGCGTGGGCAAGGTATTCCACGACACGCCGCAAGTGCTGCACTATGGCCGCGCCGGCACCGGCATCGTGCTCGAACCGGGCATGATTTTCACGATCGAGCCGATGCTCAACGTGGGCAGCTACCAGGTCAAGGTCTTGCCCGACAAATGGACCACGGTGACCAAGGACCGTTCCCTGTCGGCGCAGTTCGAGCACTCGCTGGCCGTGACGGAGACGGGTTTTGAAATCTTTACCCTGACAGCCTTGCCCGATCCGCTGGTCTGATAAGCTTTGCCGGTGGCAGCCCAAGTCTTACAATAGCAGGCAGCACTTTTGCTCCACTTTTGAAGACCACTGTAAAGCCACCGCATGAGCGATTTTCCTGAAGATATCTACACCGAACCCTCGGCCGACGTTCACACGCTGAACAACCTGGGGCCGCTGACCGGCATGGCCGGCATCTGGGCCGGCACGCGCGGGCTGGACGTCAAGCCGAAGGCTGACGGCCCGCGCAAGCAAGCCTTTGTCGAACGCATCGAACTGCAGCCGATCGACCCCGTCACCAACGGCCCGCAACTGTTTTACGGCTTGCGCTACTACATCCACATCACCAAGCCGGAGCAGGTCAAGACCTATCATGAGCAAGTGGGCTACTGGCTGTGGGAGCCAGCTACCGGCGCCGTGATCCAGACGCTGGCCATCCCGCGCGGCCAGATCGCCATGGCCTCGGGCACCACCACGGCCGACGCCACCAGTTTTGAACTGGTCGCCAAACGCGACACCACGGCCTTTGGCATTTGCTCGAACCCCTTCCTCGAACACGCGTTTACCACCGTCGAGTACCGCATCAAGGTCGACATCCACCCGGACGGCAGCTGGGGCTACGATGAAGACACGGTGATGCTGATCCGCGGCAAGGATGAACCGTTCCACCACACGGACCGCAACCTGCTGAAAAAGATAGGCGAACCGACGCCCAATCCGATGGCCTTGCAGGCATTGGCGGCGCAAGCCAATTGATGATGGGGTCTGACCCGGCGGGTCAGACCCCAGCTTAAGGGTGGCCCTGCGCGACGGCTTTGATGGCCCGCTCTTCACCCATCCCCGCCGCAATCTTCCAGCGCTGCATGGCGCTGGTCCGGTCGGGGCGTTTCAATCCCGCGCCTTCCCAGTCCATCAATCCCAGGTTGTAGATATCGCCAGCGCTGCCCTTGTCAGCGGCCATGGTGAACCATTTGCGGGCTTCCTTGTTGTTGACGGGCGTCTGGTAGCCGCGCACGTGGTACAGGCCCAGCAGATGCATGGCGTTGATATTGCCTTGCTGCGCCGCCTGCTTCAGGTAGTCGAGCGCGCGCGGCATGTTGCGCGGCTCTTGCCAGCCTTCGGCCATCATCACGCCCTTGGCCGTCAGCGCATAGCTGTCGTTCTTCGGCAGCGCCTTGGTGATCCACGGCTTGGCCGTGACCTGGCGCGCCTTGCGCTGCTGCTCGCTGACATTGCCGGTATGGCGCTGTCCTTCGCCCATCAGCTGCATCCAGCCGTACAAGCCATACGCTTCCACTTCGCCATCCTTGACCAGGGTTTCCAGCATGGCCAGCGCCTTCACCTTGTCGCCATTTTCATACAGCTTGACGGCTTTCGGCATGCTGGCGTCCTGCGGCGCGATGGTGGGTGGATGCGGTTCGACCGGGGCCGAGGCCATCGCCGGCTGCGGTGGGGGCGCGGGTGTGCGCACCCTGGCAGGCAGGGTCATGCTGGCCGCCAGTACGGCAGCCGTGGCGGGCGCCAGGATCAGCACTTGCGCCAGCTGGTTGCGGCGGCCCTTGCCGGCGATCTGCATGGCCCGTTCAGCCTGGCTCTCGCCGCCCAGCGCCTCTTGCAGCACCGCTTTGACCTTGCGGTTGAACAGCAGATAGCCGCCAGCCACCGTCACCAGGCCGGCAAAGGCGGCCGTGCCGCGTCCGGCGACAAACCAGGTGGCGACGGTGATGGCCAGCGCGGCCAGTGCGCTTTTCCACCAGAATGGCTTGGCCAGCCGCGTGTAGACCTGGCGCAGCGCGCCCAGCACGCAGGTGCGCACCATCTGCGCATAGTCGGGCGAGACCACGTCCACGTGGGCGTGGTCCGTTTCGCCGCGCAGGATGGACTCGATCACATCCGCATTCAGTTCGGAGGCGGCCACGTCGCGCAGCGGCGTGAGCAAGCCTTGCACGTGGGCTGAAAACAGGCCGTCGTCGGCGCTGCCGGCCAGCGCATCGCTGAGCGCCTTGAGGTCGCCGCGCAGCAGTTTTTCCACGATGTCGTCCATGGTCAGCCAGCGCAAGTCCGTGCCGTAAGCCACCAGGTGATGTTTTTCTTCATTGCATGCGGCGTCCAGGCGCACGATGCGCAGCTTGCCCGCATACAGGGCGTCGACTTCCTGCGGGTGGTCGCTATCGTAAATGCTTACTTTCGCCAGTGCCATGCTGCTGGCGATGGTCGCCAGTGAGTGCACGCTCTCCTTGTCGCGGATGCGGCGCGCATCGTCGGGCGCCTGCTTGGGCAGGCTGACGCTGTAATCGGGCACCACGTGGATGTCGGTCCAGGAAGCGTCGCCCTGCTGGCCCGAGCCTTCGCACGGGTTGCAGCGCAGGTCGCCCAGGCCGCTGCAGGTGCGGCAACTGATGCTGCCGCTGGCCAGGCAGGTGCCGCAATTGACATTGCCGGCGCCGTGGCAGCTGTTGCACGTGACTTTGCCGAAACTGCAATGGGTGCAATTGCGCGATACGGTGCGGTATTGCGTGCGCGTCTCGGTATGGTACGTGGTGTGCGAGTTGCCGTTCTCGTAGGTGGTAGTGGGCACTTGCACCGTGACGTAATCGGTGACTTGTTCGGAGACGGAACCGCTGCCGCTGCAATAGCTGCACGACACCTTGCCGCTGCCGAAGCAGCCGTAGGCGTCGCAACTGACGGTGCGCCCGCCATGGCATTTCCAGCAGGTTTCCTGCTTCGATCCATGGCAGGTGCTGCAGCGGATGCGCCCCTTGCCGTGGCAGGGACTGCAGTCATCGAGGTGCCAGTACTTGACGGCATGCAGCAGATACGCGCCTTCCTTGACTGTGTCGTAAGCATGGTCGCTACGCTGCAGGGCCGTTTCCAGCTTGGCTGCCGCCAGGCGCAGCCTTTCCTTGCCTTGCGCGATAGCGAGCGCTCCCACCTCGTGCGCATCGCAGTGCTGGTCGCCCGGCGATGGCTTGAAATAACCATTGATGACCCGGTTTTCGAAACGCGCTTCGAGCACGAAATTGGCTTGCAGCGAAAAATCCTGTAGCGCGTCGTCCTCGGCCAGCGGCGTGATGTCTTTCGGCTCGAAACGCGTTTTTTCCTGCACCAGGGTGCGCAGCTTGCCCAATACGGTGGGCGTTTCGGCCTTGTCGAGCATGACTGGTCCCGCCCCAGGCGCGAGGGCGGACGGGGCCGGCAGGTCCAGGCTGTTGTCGCTGGCCGAGTCGGTCGTGGGGTTCATGCAGTCATCCTTTTGCTTACGAGAAAGATGTTTTGATTTTAGCATTGAAGCGGACCAAAGAAAGCAGACTCGGCCTGTTTCCTTTCAGCGCGGCTGGCGGCGGAACTGGTCTGGCGTGCCGCCGCTTTGCCGGCGAAACATGGCGATAAAGGCGGACGCCGTGCTATAGCCCAGTTCCAGTGCAATGGCCTGCACCGTGTCGCCCCGCTCCAGCAGAGGCAGGGCAGCCAGGAAGCGCTGGCGCTGGCGCCATTCGCCGAAGGACATGCCCAGTTCGCGCTGGCAACGGCGGGCCAGGGTGCGCTCCGTGACATGCAATTGCGCCGCCCAGTCTGCCAGTGAGCGGTTACTGCCAGGATCGGCCTGCAAGCCATCGAGCAGGGCCTTGGTAATCGGATCGTCGCTGCCGGGCAGATAATTGCGGCTGCAGGGCGCCAGTTGCAACTGGTCGATGACGACTTGCGCAAGGCGCTGGTCGGCGGTTGAAACTGGCGTGGTCACTTTCCGTTCTGCAAAGTCAGCCAGGATGGCCTTGAGCAGGGGACTTAGCACCAGCGCGCACGGCTTGCTTGGCAACTGCGCGCACAGGCTGGCGTCGATATAGGCCGAATGAAAGATCACGTCCTGGCGGATATAGCCGTCATGCAAGGTTTCCGGTGGTATCCACACGGCATATTGGGGCGGCGCCAGGTAGCGCTGGCCATCGACCATGATTTCCATCACGCCTGTCGAACAATACGTGAGCTGGCCCCAGGGATGGGTCTGGTACTCGAATTGCTGGTGGGCCTGGTAATCGCTGAGCCGGAAATACACGGGATAGGGCAGGACGTCGGACACTTCCGGGAAATGCTGATTGGTCGCCATATTGTCCAGATTAAAGAATCATTTGTCTGATACGCATTATATCCATCAAATCAGACTATGGGACAATCGCTGTTCGACTAAAGGAATCCTCATGCACTATTTATTACCCGTGATCGCCGTGCTGATCTGGGCCATCAACACCATCGTCAGCAAGCTGGCCGTGGGCGTCATCGATCCGGCTGCCATCTCGTTTTTTCGCTGGCTGCTCGCTGGCGTGCTGCTGGCGCTGGTGTTCGGCCGCGCTGCCTGGCGGCAGCGGGCCGCAATCGCACCCCATGTGGGCAAGCTGTTTGTGCTGGGCATGCTGGGCATGGTGATGTACCAATGCCTGGCCTACACGGCGGCGCAAACCACCACGGCCACCAATATGGGCATCCTGGCTTCATTGATGCCGCTGCTGGCGGTGATTTTGTCGGTATTGCTGCTGGGCGAGACGGCCACTGTCGGTGGCGTGTTCGGCAGCCTGGTGTCCTTGCTGGGCCTCGGTTATCTGCTCAGCCATGGCGACCCGGCCGCGCTGCTGGAGCATGGCATGGGTGTCGGCGATGGCTTGATGCTGCTGGGCTGCCTGTCGTACGCCGCGTATGGCGTGCTGATGAAGCGCTGGAAGATTCAACTTAATAACTGGCATTCCCTGCTGGTCCAGGTCTGGTGCGCCGTACCCGTATTGTTCCTCTATTACCTGAGCCATTCCGCGCCGCCTGTGACCAGCGCCGGCTTGCCGCTGGTGCTGTTTGCCGGCATCCCCGCATCCGTGATTGCGCCCTGGCTGTGGATGCATGGCCTGGGCAAGCTGGGGCCCAGCCGCGCCACCACCCTGATGAATCTGCTGCCCGTATTTACCGTCCTGATCGCCTTGCTGTTCCTCGGTGAAACCTTGCATAGCTACGATGTGATCGGCGGCAGCGTGACCCTGCTGGGCGTGTTGATGGTGCAGTCCTTGAAACGGCCCTTGCGCCGCGCCGCCTGAGCTGGAGTAGTATGCTGGCCAATCAACAAGGAGATGGCATGACTATTCAAAAAGACGCAGTGGAAATCTTGCTCGCTGAACTCGAAGCATTCGGCATCGCCAACGATGCGCTCCACACGGAACGGGGGCAGCGCATGCTCAATATCACGCGCGATACAGGCGAATTGCTGGCCGTGCTGGTGCAGGCGCGCAGCGCCCGGCGCATCCTGGAAATCGGCACGTCGAATGGGTATTCCACGTTGTGGCTGGCGCGCGCCGTGCAGGCGTTGCAAGGCGCGGTGGTGACGGTGGAAAGGGCGCAAGACAAGTTTGACATGGCGCAAGCCAACTTTGCGCGGGCGTGCTTGCAGGATGTGATCGAACAGCGACTGGCCGACGCCGGCCAGGTGCTGCAGGACAGCCGGGATGGCGCCCACGATTTTATTTTCCTCGACTCGGCCCGCAGCCAGTACGGCGCCTGGTGGCCGCAGCTGGACCGGGCGCTGGCAGATGGCGGCGTGCTGGTGGTCGATAACGCCACCTCGCATTACGCGGAGATGGCCGATTTTATCGACGGCATACGCGGCGATGCGCGCTACACCAGTTGCCTGGTGCCGGTGGGCAAGGGCGAGTTTATTGCGGTGAAGTCAGCTTGAACTTCAGGCGACGATCGCTGCTTCCAGCACCTTGACCAGCGATTCCACGCCTGCTGCATCGACATCGTCGAAGCGGCTGGTCAAGGGGCTGTCCAGGTCGAACACGCCGATGATCTGGCCGTTGGAAAACACGGGCACCACCAGTTCCGAGCGCGAATTGACGTCGCAGGCGATGTGGCCAGGAAACGCGTGCACGTCTTGCACCACGATCGACTTGCCTTCCACCACGGTCGTGCCACACACGCCACGGCCTTTCTTGATGCGGATGCAGGCAGGCTTGCCCTGGAAGGGGCCCAAGACCAGCTCATCGTCTTTCAAAAAGTAAAAGCCGGCCCAGTTCAAGCCGGGCATGGTGTTGAACACCAGCGAGCTGAAGTTGGCGGTATTGGCGATGAAATCGCTTTCGCCCGCGAGCAAGCCTTGCAGTTGCGAACGCAAGTCTGCATACATGGCTTCTTTGGCGGCGGGGGTATCGGTGCCGTAAGCGGCGTCGCTGATGGTAAACGTCATGGTGTTGGCCAAGTGGAAATAGGAAGGCAGTATGGTAGCGCGTCTGGCGAGGCTCTGCACGGCCAGGCTAAAGATGCTGCGGCGCAAGTTGACGCAGCAGCGGCAGGGCCGGATGCTTGCTGTCGGCGGACCAGGCCAGGCCGATGCCCGTCGCCAGTTCTCTGCCTTGCGCCAGTTGCCGGTACACCACGCCATCCAGGCGCAAGGCGCGGAAAGAATCGGGCAGCAGCGCCATGCCCTTGCCCGCAGCCACTTCGCTGAGCAAGACATGGTGGTCCAGCGGCTCGCGCACAAAGGCGGGCGCAAAACCATGGCGTTCAAACACTTGCTGGCAATGGTCGAAAAATGCAGGCTGGCGCGACCGCTCAAACCAATAGACCGGTTCGTGTGCAATCTCGGCCAGCGCCACCTTGCGCTTGCTCGCCAACATATGGCCGGCCGGCAGGGCCAGCATCATGGGATCGCTGGCCAGCGGCAAGACGGCCAGTTCGAACGTGGCGCTGGGCAAGGCGACCAGGGCGGCATCGAGCTGGCCCTTGCGCACGCCGGCGACCAGGCGCGGCGACGGCGCCGCCGTCAATTCCAGCCGGCACGTTGGCAGGGATGACGCCAACGCCGCCAGCAGGGGCCGGAACAACCCCGCCTCCACCGAGCTGGTTAGCCCCAGGCGCAAGCGCGCGGGAGTCGTGCCGTGCTGCAGGGATTGTTCTGCCTGCTCCAGTAATTGCAAGATATGCAGTGCCTGCGGCAATAAAGTACGTCCGGCATCGGTCAGGGCCACGCCTTGCGTATCGCGCTCGAACAGTAGCTTGCCCAGCCGTTCTTCCAGCGTCTTGATGGCGCGCGACAGCGGCGGCTGCGTCATGTGCAATTGCTCCGCCGCCTGGCGGAAATTCAGGCAGCGTGCCACGGCGCAAAACAGGCTCAGTGCATGGGTATCGAGTGTCCTCATACCTGAAAGGTATCACGAAAACGGTCATTCCGTGGTTTGCCGGTGTTGCCTAGACTGCCCCCTTTAACAAGCAAGGGGAATCATATGCAACAACGCACTATCGGCAAGAGCGGCTTGCGCAGTTCGGCGCTGGGCCTGGGCTGCATGGGCATGTCGGAGTTTTACGGCGCTACCGACGAGCAACAATCGCTGGCGACACTCCGCGCCGCACTGGACGCCGGCGTGACCCTGTTCGACACGGCCGACGCCTATGGTTTTGGCCACAATGAACAATTGCTGGGGCGCTTCCTGCGTGAGCGGCCAGGACAAGCTTTGATCGCCAGCAAGTGTGGCCTGGCGCGCGAACCGGGCGCCTATGCGCGCCGCATCGACAATTCCCCCGCCTATATCCGCCAGGCATGTGAAGCATCGTTGATCCGGCTGGGCGTGGAGACCATCGATTTATATTACTTGCACCGCGTGAACCTGGACACGCCGCTGGAAGAGTCGATGGGAGCACTGGCGCAACTGGTGCAGGAAGGCAAAATTCGCGCCGTGGGCCTGTGCGAAGTGAGCGCCGCTACCTTGCTGCGCGCTGCCGCCATCCACCCGGTGGCGGCCGTGCAAAGCGAGTATTCGCTGTGGTCGCGTGAACCGGAGCAGGGCGTGCTGGCCGCCTGCCGCCAGGTGGGCGCCAGTTTTGTGGCCTACAGTCCCCTGGGGCGCGGTTTCCTGACGGGCGCCATCGGCGCTCAGCCCAGTCTCGACGAGGGCGACTTCCGCCAGATGAATCCCCGTTTCGCGCCCGATAATCTGCCATACAACCTGGCCATCGTCGAGATGCTGCGGCAACTGGCGATCAGCAAGCAGTGCACGCCGGCCCAGCTGGCCCTGGCCTGGCTGCTGGCGCAGGGTGACGATATCCTCGCCATCCCCGGCACCAAGCGCATTGCCTACCTGCAAGATAACCTGGGCGCCCTGCAAGTGACGCTCAGCACGGCCGAGCTGGCGCTGATCGGTGCCGCGTTTCCACCGGGCATCGCGGCGGGGGCGCGCTATACGGAAGAGGGCATGAAGGGCGTGGATGTTTGAGAAAGTGGCCATCTCCGTACGCTAGCGTACAAAAATAAACGGGCGCTTCTGCTAGCATCGAAGCTCGCCCGGCGTGCGGCCGGAAGCAGATTGGGGAGCGTACTTTCAATTGCAAGATGATGATGTTTTCGATATAGAACTGAAACTGTTGCTGGAGGGAATCTTGCTGCGTTATCAGCATGATTTCCGCGATTATTCGGTGGCGTCGCTGCGCCGGCGCATGCGCCAGGCGATGGAACGCTTTGGCTGCGCGACGGTGTCGCAGTTGCAGGACCGTATCTTGCACGAACCGGCCGTGTTTGCGCAGATGCTGCAGTTTTTTACGGTACAGGTCAGTGAAATGTTCCGCGATCCCGCCTATTTCCGCATGCTGCGCGACAAGGTGGTGCCGGTGCTGCACACCTACCCATCGATCAAGCTGTGGGTGGCCGGTTGCAGCAGCGGCGAGGAAGTCTGGTCGCTGGCGATCTTGCTGGAAGAAGAGGGCTTGCTGGAGCGCAGCATGATCTATGCAACCGATATCAATGTCGAAGCGCTGGCTGCTGCCGAGGCCGGTATTTACGCGATCGACCGTATCGCCCAGTTCAGCGAGAATTACCGGCAGGCGGGCGGCAAGCGTTCCTTGTCGGACTATTACACGGCCGCCTACAAGGGCGCCATCTTCGACCGGCGCTTGCGGCGCCAGTTCGTGTTTGCCGACCACAGCCTGGCGACCGATAGCGTCTTTTCCGAGGTGCATATGGTGTCCTGCCGCAATGTCATGATTTACTTTAACAAGGACTTGCAAGACCGCGCCCTGGGCCTGTTCCACGAGGCGCTGGTCAACCGCGGTTTCCTGGGCCTGGGCATGAAGGAAAGCCTGCATTTCAGCCGCCATGCGGCCAGCTTCCGCGAGTTGGCGTCGGCTGAAAAAATCTATCAGCGCGCCTGAGGGGCATCGCCGCCATGCGCTCCACCTTGCCTTCCACCATGGTTGCCGCGCCGCCAGCGGGACTGCGCCTGATCGCCATCGGCGCTTCGGCTGGCGGCGTCGAAGCGCTCGGGGTCGTGCTGCGGGCGTTGCCGGCCAGTTGCCAGGCGGCTGTGGTGGTGGTGCTGCACCTGGCGCCCGGCCGTTCCAGCCGCCTGCCGCAACTGTATGCCGACCGCTGCCTGTTGCCCTTGCGGGAAGCGCAGGACAAGGAAGAAGTGCTGGGTGGCACCGTGTATTTTGCCGGTCCCGATTACCATTTGCAGATTGAGCCTGAACGATACTTTTCGCTGTCGCTCGATGACGCCGTGAATTTTTCGCGCCCGTCCATCGATGTGCTGCTTGAATCAGCCGCGTACGCCTACCGTGGCGACATGCTGGCCATCATCCTGACGGGCGCGTCGGCCGACGGTGCGGCGGGATTGGCGCGCGTGCGCAGCCTGGGCGGCAGTGCATGGGTGCAAGATCCTGCCGATGCCGTGGCGCGCAGCATGCCGGCGGCTGCCTTGCAGCGGGCCGGCGCCGACCGCGTGCTGGACTTGCGGCAGATTGCGGCCAGCCTGGCCTTGCTCGGCGATGGAGGCTAGGGTCCGCACGGCGATCCGGATGGCAAAGGCTCAGTGCGTGTAAGATATCCGTGCAACAGTGATATAAAGTTAAAATTTTTATAGTTAACCTAACATGGACGATCGCAGCCCCAGCCGGGCAATCGCTGCGATACCGAAGACTGAGCCGTGACCGCACCTATCCATATCCTCGTCGTTGATGACGTAGCGCAAAACCTGATTGCCGCGGAAGCCGTGCTCGCGCAGCCAGGTATTGTTATCCTGAAAGCTGCCTCTGGCGCCGAGGCCCTGGAATTGTTGCTGACGCACGAGGTGGCGCTGGCCTTGATCGACGTGCAAATGCCGCAGATGGATGGTTTTGAGCTGGCCGAACTGATACGCGGCAGCGAGCGCACGCGCACCATTCCGCTGATCTTCCTGACGGCCACGCGCGAACCGTCCTACAGCTTCCGTGGTTATGAAGCCGGCGCCGTCGATTTCCTGTTCAAACCGATCGACGTCAAGGCGCTGCAAAGCAAGGTGCAAGTACTGGTGCAGCTGTATCAGCAGAAACGGGCCTTGTCCGCCCAGCTCGACGAACTCAAGCATGCGCTGCACCTCAATGAATTGTTTACCGCCGTGCTGGGCCACGATTTGCGCACGCCGCTGTCGGTGGTCATGAATGGCGCCATGGTGTTGCCCATGATGAGCGACCATCCCAAGGTGATCGTCACGGCGCAGCGCATCGAGAGCAGCGCCCGGCGCATGGGGCGCATGGTCGACCAGTTGCTGGACCTGGCGCGGATACGCTCGGGCACGATGGAGTTGCGCAGCGCCACCCACGATTACCTGGCGCTGGCGCAAGCCATCGTCGATGAATTCGATACGCCGGGACGCAGTGCCCCAGTGGAAATTGCCAGCGTCGGTGAATTGCATGGCCAGTGCGATGCGGGCTTGCTGTCGCAAATCATTTCCAATTTGCTCAGCAACGCCATCACGCATGGCGAGGCGTATGCGCCGGTGCAATTGGCGCTCGATGGCCGCAGCGCCGACATGCTGGAACTGCGCGTCAGCAACCGTGGCGTGATTGCGCCGGAACTGCTGCCCACCCTGTTTGAACCATTCCAGCAGGGCGGCGAAAAACGCAAGGCAGGCCAGGGCCTGGGATTGGGCTTGTACACCGTCAACATGTTCGTCAAGGCGCACGGCGGCAGCTTGCAAGTGAGTTCAACGCAAACCCAGGGCACCGTATTTACCGTGCGCATCCCGCGCCATTGCCAGGTCTGCGTGCAGGCCGGCACTGTGGCAAACATCGTTGTGGACACTTCAGCATGAGCCGCAATATGAGCCACCTGGGGCAGTCTGGCGCGGCCGATTATCTGCCGCGCGGAGGCGGCGCCACGGGTGAGCTGCTGCGCCAGTTCGACTGGTCGCGCACCAGCCTGGGGCCATTGGCCGCCTGGCCCGCCAGCTTGCGCACCAGCGTCGATATCGTGCTCAATTCACCGATGGCGATGGTGCTGATGTGGGGCCCCGAGCATGTGATGATTTATAACGACGAGTACGCCAAGATCGCGGGGGCGCGCCATCCGGCGGCGCTGGGTGGCACGGTGCCCGCCGTCTGGCCTGAAATCTGGGACTGGAATGCGCGCATCCTGGAGGCGGGCTTGCGCGGCGAGACCCAGGTACATCGCGAACGTGTGTTGCCCCTGCTGCGCGACGGCGTGCGTACCGATGTCTGCTTCGACCTGTTCTATACGCCCGTGCATGGCGATGCGGGCCAGGTCGATGGCGTGCTGTGCACGGCGCTGGAACTGACGGCGCGGCTGGAAGAGGGGCGCCAATTGAAATTGGCCAACCGCCAGCTGGGCGAGGAGCGCGCCTTGCTGCGCGCCCTGTTCCAGCAGGCGCCCAGTTTCATGGCCGTGCTGCGCGGGCCGCAACATGTATTTGAATTGGCCAACGAACATTATCTGCGCCTGGTGGGACGCCGTGAATTGCTAGGCAAATCAGTCGAGCAGGCCTTGCCCGAGGTCAAGCAGCAGGGCTTTATCGACCTGCTCGATGAAGTCTACCGCAGCGGCGTGCCCTACGAAGGGCGCCAGGTCAAGGTGGATTTGCAGCAGGAAGATGGCGGCACGGCGCAGCGGTATGTCGATTTTATCTACCAGCCCATCAAGGATGAAGCCGGTGTGGTCAGCGGCATCCTGGTCGAAGGCATCGATGTCACCGGCCACCTGGAAGGCGATGAACGCTTGCGCCTGGCGCAGCAGGCGGGCGGTATCGGCACCTTTGAATGGTTTCCCGAGACGGGCCGCATGGAAGTGTCGTCCACCTTCCGCCACCTGTGGGGCATAGCCGACGAACAGGAAATCACGCAGCAGTTCCTGGTCGGCATGGTCGACGCGCGCGATCACGCCAAGATCGGCCCCAGCCGGATCGCACTGTCGTCCAACCCGCTCGATTACGTGGAATACCGCATCCGCCGCCGCAGCGATGGCGCGCTGCGCTGGATAGCGCGCCAGGGCGAAGTCATCGAGGGCAAGGATCCGGGACAGCGCCGCTACGTGGGCGTGTCGTTCGACGTGACCGAGCGGCGCCAGATCGAGGATGAGCTCACGGCCAGCCAGGACCGCATGGCGGCGATTTTCGGCCAGGCGTCGGTGGGCTTGTCGGAACTGGGCCTCGATGGCCGCTTCCAGAAGGTCAACGGCGCCCTGTGCCGCATGCTGGGCCGTTCGTGCGAAGAACTGCTGAGCTTAAACATGCGCGATATCCTGCACCCGGATGATTTGGCAGGCAACAATCTCCTGTTCCAGCGGCTGGTGGAAACGGGGGAATCATTCACCCTGGAAAAACGCTACCTGAAACCCGATGGTTCGCATGTCTGGGTGTCGAGCAATGTCAGTCGCCTGGTCGATGAAGAGGGTCAACCACGCGCCTTGATCTCTGTCAAGACCGATATCACGGAGCGGCGGCGTATCGAAAAAGCGCTGCACGAATTGAACGAAACCCTGGAACACCGGGTCGAACAGGAAGTGCAGGAGCGCACCAAGGCAGAGGAAGCCTTGCGCCAGGCGCAAAAGATGGAAGCCGTGGGCCAGTTGACGGGTGGTATTGCGCATGACTTCAATAATGTGCTGCAGATTATTTCGGGCAATCTGCATTTGCTGCAACAGCTGTCGCCCCAGGATGGTGTGATGCGCCAGCGCCTTGACACGGCGATTGCTGCCGTCGAACGGGGGGCGAAGCTGTCGTCGCACTTGCTGGCCTTTGCCCGCCGTCAACCGCTCAAGCCCGTGGTGCTGGACTTGTCGCGCGTGGTGCGCAGCATGGATGCGCTGTTGCGGCGTGCCTTGGGCGAAGCGATAGAAATCGTGCTGGTGGGCGGCGGTGGCTTGTGGAATACCCTGGTCGACCGCAGCCAGATTGAAAACGTGATCCTCAACCTGGCCATCAATGCGCGCGACGCCATGGATGGTGCGGGCAAGCTGAGCATCGAGCTGGGCAATGTGGTGCTTGATGAGCGTTATGTGCACAAGCTGGTCGATGTGCCGGCGGGGCAATATGTGATGCTGTCCGTCACCGATACGGGGCGCGGCATGAGCGGCCCCGTGTTGCAGCGGGCGTTTGAACCGTTCTTTACGACCAAGCCGGAAGGAGCGGGCACGGGTTTGGGCCTGTCGATGGCCTATGGCTTTGTGACACAGAGCCGTGGCCATATCCGTATCTACAGCGAGCCGGGGCTGGGCACGGGCGTCAAGATTTATTTGCCCCGCTCGCTGATGGCGGAAGCCGAAGAAGAGCAGGAGTGGAGCGGTGTGGTGACGGGGGGAACGGAAACGGTGCTGGTGGTGGAAGATGACGTGGGCGTGCGCGCCACCGTGGTCGACATGCTGAGCGCACTCGGTTATACCGTGCTCAAGGCCGAGGATGGCGAGAGCGCGCTGGCCGTGCTGCAAAGCGGTGTGCCGATCGACTTGCTGTTTACCGATGTGATCATGCCGGGGCCCGTGCGCAGCACCGAGATGGCGCGCCTGGCGCGCGAGTTGCAGCCCGATATCGCCGTCTTGTTTACCTCCGGTTATGCGCAAGATGTCATCGTGCATGAAGGGCGGCTCGATACGGGCGTGGAACTGCTCAGCAAACCTTACCGGCGCGAAGAGCTGGCGCGCAAGCTGCGCCATGTGCTGGCCAACCGCCAGCAGCAGTTGCGCGCGCGCCAGTTTGCGCTGGCCGGCACGCCGGGACTGGACTTGACGGGCCATGCACTGGAAGCATCGGGCGAAACCCCCAAGTCCTTGAAAATCCTGGTGGTGGAAGACAACCTCGATTCGCAGCTGATGGTGTGCGAACTGGTGGGCATGCTGGGCCACACGGTCAGTGGCGTGTCGGATGGCGAATCCGCATGGAAATTGCTTAATGAGCAAGATTTCGATATCCTGTTTACCGATGTCAGCCTGCCGGGCATGTCGGGCATTGCGCTGGCGCGCATGGTGTTGCGCGACAAGCCGAACACGCGCATTATTTTTTCTACCGGCTACGGCAAGGAATCGATGGATGAACTGGGCTTTTCCGCCAGCGTGTTGCGCAAGCCGTATGACCTGAGCGAATTGCAGGCGGCGCTCGACCAATCCTGACAGCGTGTTTATTCCATATTGGTTTGTCAGGTCTTTCATTTGAATCTTTTTCACCTGAAACATTCTTGAGAGGCAAGCATGACACCCGAACTGACGATACTCGGCTGGACCCTGGTACTGGCGCTGGTACAGATCATGCTGCCCTCCTTGTTCCGCACGCGGGAAACGGGCGCCGCCTACAACGTGAGCGCGCGCGATGGCGCCGGGCCGCCGGTGGGCAAGATCACGGGCCGGCTGCAGCGTGCCCAGGCCAACCTGTTTGAAACCCTGCCCCTGTTTGCCGCCGCCGTGCTGATCATCCACGTCACGGCGCAGGAAAGCAGCTTGACCCTGTATGGCGCCGCGCTGTACCTGGCGGCGCGCGTGATCTATGTGCCGCTGTATGCGTTCGGCATCCCCGTGGTGCGCACGCTCGTCTGGCTGGTCTCGGTGGCCGGCCTGCTGATGCTGCTGTGGGCGATACTGGTGCACTAGTGCATAGCTCTGTGCGCTGGCGGACAGAGAAGCCGCCCGTCCCCCGCTACACTGATCCCATCACAGTCATGACTGGCCTGGGAGGCATGGATGGACGACCTGGTGGTGGTGCGCAAGGAAGGCTTGTATTGTGTGCCGGGGCAGTTTTATATCGACCCGTGGCGTCCTGTCGAGCGCGCCGTGATCACCCATGCGCATGCCGATCATGCCCGCGTGGGCCACCGCCATTACCTGAGCGCCGCCGCCGGCGTGCCTGTGCTGCAGGCGCGCCTGGGGGCCGTCACCATCCAGGGCCTGGCATATGGCGAGCGCCTGACTCACCATGGCGTGACGATTTCCCTGCATCCTGCCGGCCATGTGCTGGGTTCGGCGCAAGTGCGTATCGGATACCAGGGGCAAGTCTGGGTAGCCTCGGGCGACTACAAGCTGGAAGCGGACCCCACCTGCGCACCGTTCGAAGCCGTGCGCTGCGATACCTTCATCACCGAATCCACGTTTGGCTTGCCGATCTACCGCTGGCAGTCGCAGCAGGAAATTCTCGACGACATCAACGCCTGGTGGCGCAGCAATGCGCAAGCGGGGCGCTGCAGCGTGATGCTGTGCTACGCCTTCGGCAAGGCGCAGCGTATTTTGAGCGGCCTCGACAGCAGTATCGGCCCCATCGTGTGCCACGGCGCCGCACAAGCCCTGAACACGGTCTACCGCGATTGCGGCGTGGCCTTGCCGCCTACCGTGATGGTCAGCGAAACAGACAAAGCTGCCTTGCGGCAAGCCATGGTGATTGCGCCGCCCTCGGCGGCCGGTTCGCCGTGGATGCGCCGTTTCGGCGACTATAGCGACGCGTTTGCCAGCGGCTGGATGCTGCTGCGCGGGGCGCGCCGGCGGCGCGGCGTGGACCGGGGCTTTGTGCTGTCCGACCACGCGGACTGGCCCGGCCTGATGCGGGCGATTGCTGCCACCGGTGCCCAGAGGGTGATCGTCACGCATGGTGCCACCGCCGTGATGGTGCGCTGGCTGCGCCAGCAAGGCTTGTTGGCGGGCGGTTTCGAGACGGAATATGGCGACGAGGAGACCGAACCGGCCACGGAGCAAGAGGTCAACCATGCGTGACTTTGCCCGCCTGTATGCCGCACTCGATGAAACCACGTCCACCAGCCGCAAGCTGGCCGCCTTGCAAGCGTATTTCCAGCAGGCAGCGCCCGAAAATGCCGCCTGGGCCGTGTATTTCCTGGCCGGCGGCAAGCCGCGCCAGGCCGTGCCGACCAAATTGCTGCGCCAGTACGCCACCGAATTTGCCGGGCTGGACGACTGGCTGTTCGACGAGTGTTACCACGCTGTGGGCGACCTGGCGGAAACCATCGCCCTGATCCTGCCTGAGCCTGCCGGGCGCAGCGAGGTGGGCCTGGCCGAGTGGATAGAACAGCGCATCGCGCCCTTGCGCGGCGCCGCACCGGATACCATCCGCACGGCGCTGCATGCTTACTGGAATCAACTGGAAACGCGCGAACGCTTTTTGCTGACCAAGCTGATCGGCGGCGGCTTTCGCGTGGGGGTATCGAAACTGCTGGTGACGCGGGCCCTGGCGGCCATCGCGGCGGTCGACAGCAAGCTGGTCGCCCAGCGCCTGATGGGCTGGACCGATGGCCGGGTCAGCCCCACGGCGGCCGGTTTCTTGCAATTGATCAGCGAACCGCATGCGGGCGAACACGCCTTGCGCGGCGGCCAGCCGTATCCGTTTTTCCTGGCCCATCCCTTGCAAGCCGACCCTGCCACCCTGGGCGAACCGGGCGACTGGCTGGTCGAGTGGAAATACGACGGTATGCGGGCCCAGCTGCTGCGGCGCGACGGGCAAACCTGGTTATGGTCGCGCGGCGAAGACTTGATGACGGAACGTTTCCCGGAACTGGCCCGCTTGCCCTTGCCGGAAGGCACGGTCATCGATGGCGAAATCCTCGTCTGGCAGGCCGGGGAGACGCCTGCGCCCTTTGCCGAGCTGCAAAAACGCATGGGCCGCAAGACCGTCTCCAGCAAACTGATGGCTGACTTGCCGGTGGTGCTGGTCGCCTACGATGTGCTCGAATACGATGGCGTCGATCTGCGCCACTTGCCGCAGCATGAGCGGCGCGCCTTGCTCGAGCAACTGGTGGCCCAGGTCGATGCGCCCACCCTGCGCCTGTCGCCGCGCATCGACGCCCATGGCTGGGATGCGCTGGCGGCCATCCGCACAGAATCGCGTGCCCGTGGCGTGGAGGGTTTGATGCTCAAGCAGCGCTCCAGCGCCTATGGCGTGGGACGCACCAAGGATGGGGGGACCTGGTGGAAATGGAAGATCGACCCGCATACCATCGACGCCGTGCTGATTTATGCGCAGGCGGGCCATGGCCGGCGCGCTTCGCTGTACACGGATTACACGTTTGCGGTGTGGGATGACGACCCCGAGGCAGAAGGCGGGCGCAAGCTGGTGCCGTTTGCCAAGGCGTATTCCGGCTTGACGGATGCCGAGATCGCCCAGGTCGATGCCGTGATCCGCAAGACCACGATAGAAAAGTTCGGCCCCGTGCGCAGCGTGCGGCCCAGCATGGTGTTCGAGATCGGCTTCGAGGGTATTGCTGCCTCCAGCCGCCACAAGGCGGGCATTGCCGTGCGCTTTCCCCGCATCCTGCGTTGGCGCGAAGACAAGACCATTGCAGACGCCGATACCCTGGCGACCCTGAAGGGCATGCTGGCATGAGCAAGAGTGCGCTGATGCTGCGTATCGAACAGTGGTTCGTGGAGCGTGGCTGGACGGTGTTTCCCTTCCAGCGCACGGTGTGGCGCGCGGCGGGCCAAGGCCGGTCGGGTCTGCTGCATGCCAGTACCGGGTCGGGTAAAACCTATGCGGTCTGGTTTGGCGCCTTGCTGCGTGCCGAGCGGCAACAGCGCAAGGGGCGCAAGCAGGGGCTGCGCATCGTGTGGATCACGCCCATGCGCGCGCTGGCGGCCGACACCGTGCGCGCCTTGCAAGCCTCGGGCGCCAGCCTGGTGCCGGACTGGCGCATCGAGGCGCGCACGGGCGACACCAGCGCGGCGCAGCGGGCGCGGCAATCGAAGTCCTGGCCCGAGGTGCTGGTCACCACGCCGGAAAGCCTGTCCCTGATGCTGAGCCAGCTTGACGCCCATCAACGTTTCAGCTTGCTGGAAACCGTGATCGTCGATGAGTGGCATGAATTGATGGGCAACAAGCGCGGCGTGCAGGTGCAGCTGGCGCTGGCCCGCCTGCGTTCGTGGCAGGGGGGCTTGATGGTGTGGGGCTTGTCGGCCACCTTGGGCAATTTGCGGCAGGCACAGGATGTGCTGTTGGGCGCGCAGGTTGATGGCGTGCTGGTCGAAGGCAAGGTGAAGAAGCGCATCGTCATCGATAGCCTGATCCCCGAACACCCCACGCGTTTTCCCTGGGGCGGCCACCTGGGTTTACAGATGCTGCAGCCCCTGATCGCTGAAATTGAATCGAGCGCGACTTCGCTGGTGTTTACCAATACCCGTTCGCAGGCGGAATTGTGGTACCAGCATTTGCTCGATGCGCGGCCCGACTGGGCCGGCTTGATCGCCCTGCACCACGGCTCGCTGGACCGCGCCGTGCGCGACTGGGTGGAGCAGGGCTTGAAGGAAGGCCGCCTGAAAGCCGTGGTATGCACCTCCAGCCTGGACCTGGGCGTGGATTTTTTGCCTGTCGAACGGGTATTGCAGATCGGTAGCGCCAAGGGCATCGCGCGGCTGGTGCAGCGGGCCGGGCGCAGCGGCCACGCGCCGGGGCGCATTTCTCGCGTGACCCTGGTGCCCACCAACAGCCTGGAATTGCTGGAAGCGGCCGGCGCGCGCCAGGCGCTGGTCCACGGTCAACTCGAAGCGCGGCCCGTGCCCGACAAGCCGCTCGATGTGCTGGTGCAGCATCTGGTGACGATCGCCCTCGGTGGCGGCTTTATCTCGGCGGAACTCTACGACGAAGTGCGCACGGCCTGGTCATACCGCCACCTGCGCCAGCAGGAATGGCAATGGGCACTCGATTTCGTGGCGCGCGGCGGGCAAAGCCTGGCCGTGTATCCCGAATACCGGCGCGTGCTGCCCGACGAGCGCGGCGTGTACCGCGTGCCCGATGTGGCCCTGGCGCGGCGCCACCGCATGAGCATCGGCACCATTGTCTCGGAAGCCTCGATCCAGGTGAAATTCATGAGCGGTGGCCGGATCGGCAGCATCGAGGAATCGTTTATTTCACGCCTGAAGCAGGGCGATCATTTTTTGTTTGGCGGGCGCATCCTGGAATTCGTGCGCGTGCATGAAATGACGGCCTATGTGCGGCGCGCTACTGGCAGCCGGGGCGCCGTGCCGCGCTGGCAGGGCGGCAAGATGCCGCTGTCGTCCGAACTGGCGCACGCCGTGCTGGACCAGCTGCAGCTGGCTGCCGATGACCAGGCGCAAGGGCCGGAAATGGCGGCGCTGGCGCCCTTGCTGGCGATACAGCAGCGCTGGTCGGCCTTGCCCACGCGTACTAATTTGCTGGTGGAAACCTTGTCCAGCCGCGAAGGCCGGCATGTCTTTATCTATCCGTTTGCGGGCCGCTCCGTGCACCTGGGCCTGGCGTCCCTGCTGGCGTACCGCATCGCGCGTATGCAGCCAGCCACTTTTTCGATTGCCGTCAACGATTACGGCCTTGAATTGCTGGGGCCGCGGGAACTGGATCTGGCGCCCCTGTTTCACGGTGACACTGGGGCGGAGGTCGGCCTGTTTGCGACAGAAAACTTGCTGGAAGACGTGCTGGCCAGCCTGAATGCGACGGAATTGTCGCAGCGGCGCTTTCGTGAAATTGCCCGCATCGCGGGACTGGTGTTCCAGGGTTATCCGGGCCAGCCGAAAAGTGCGCGCCAGTTGCAAGCGTCGTCGTCGCTGTTTTTTGAAGTGTTTCGCAAGCATGACTCTGCTAATTTGCTGCTGACGCAGGCGCAGCGCGAAGTGCTGGAACAGGAGCTGGAACTGACGCGCTTGCGTGCCAGCTTGCAGCAGATGCACGCTTGCCGCCTGTCTCTGCACGGTTTGCCGCGCGCGTCGCCGTTTGCGTTTGGTTTGATGGTCGAGCGTTTCCGCGAAAAGCTGACCACGGAAAAGCTGTCGGACCGGGTCGCGCGCCTGGTGCGCGAGCTGGAAAAGGCGGCTGCCTGATGAGTGCACATTGCCCTGTCACCCTGGCTGGAGAAGCGGTCCTCTTGCTGGCAGGCCGCGCGCTGTATTGGCCGGCCCGGCAGATGCTGGTGGTGGCCGATATCCATTTTGGCAAGGCCGCATCGTTTCGCGCGCTGGGCGTGCCCGTGCCACGCGGCACCACCACGCACAACCTGCAGGCGCTCGATGCGCTGCTGGAACAAGTTGCTTGCCGCCAGATTGTATTTCTGGGTGACTTTTTGCATGCCAGGGCCGCCCATGCATCCGCCACCGTGGCGGCCATGCTGGCCTGGCGCCGCCGCCATCCGCAATTGCTGCTGACTTTGGTGCGCGGCAATCACGACCTGCATGCGGGCGACCCGTCGGGCTTGCTGGCAGTGACACTGGTCGATGAGCCGTATCGACTGGGACCATTTGCGTTTTGCCATCATCCGGAGACGCCCAGCGAGGCTTATGTGCTGGCGGGCCACGTCCATCCCGTGTATCACTTGCGCTCCGGCCACGACGGCTTGCGCCTGCCGTGTTTTTTGCAGGGCCCGTCGCGCTTGATCCTGCCTTCCTTTGGCGCTTTCACGGGAGGCCATGCCGTCTGCCCGGAGGCGGGCGAGCGCGTGTTCGTGGTAGCGGACGGAGCCATTTTCCCCTTGCCATGATCGCGGGAGAAATCCTACATTTTTGCCGCTCAACGTCCTATTTGTAATGCCGCGGGCCAGCACTAAGATGAGGTTTCCCTTGCCATGCGGGGCTATTAACTTTGCATGGAGACAACATGTTAATGACAGCGTTGAGACAGTATTGATTAACCAGGAGATTATCATGGCGACATCGAGCGACAATAAACAAGGCAGTAAATCGGGCAGCAAGCAAAGCGATACCAGCAAACGGGGTTTTGCTTCCATGGACCCGGCCCAGCAACGTGAAATTGCCAGCGAAGGCGGGCGCGCCGCGCATGAAAAAGGCACGGCGCATGAGTTCACGTCGGAAGAAGCACGCCGGGCTGGCAGCCAAAGCCATAAAAACGATGGCAACCGGCAAAGCGCCAGCACCTCGCCGGGCACGCGCGAGCATGCCACCATGCGGCCCGACAATAGCAACGATACCAGCGGCGGCGCCAGCAAACAAAGCGGCGGCGCGGGTTCGAGCGTGCAGTCCGGCGGCGGATCGAGCTCCGGTTCCGGTTCCGGTTCGCGCGGCGGCAGTTGACGCCTGAGCTGACATCAGGGACAGGCGGCGATGCGGTCTGGTCAGGTATCGCCCTACCTCTTGTGATGCAGATGGACTATGCTGAAAAGGCTGCGATAGTGCAGCAAACTACCATGGAGATCAACATGGCTAATGTACACGACGGGCTTCCTTCCAGCAGCAGCCCAGGCAATATGTCCGGCCCCATGCGGGGTGATGCGGGTCACAAGCAAAGCGACCCGGCCGCAGGACAAAGCTTTGTATTGATCGATAGCGAACAGGGACTCGATATCGGTGACGACCAGTTTGCCATCGGCGAGGTACGCCGCGCCGACCGTTTGCCGCACCGCCAGGGTGGCGCTGGCGGCCAGAACCAGCAAAGCGCCTCGGATACGTCCTGTGCGCCTGACACCACGGGCAGCACCGGTGTCTGACGGGCGTTGACAGGTGAAACACTGGCGCCTTGCGCCAGTGTTTTTTTATTTACAGATCCACCCTCCCATGTTCGCCCATTTCCCTGGGCCGGTCGCCCGTGATGGCAGCCTTGGCCATCTCGAAAAATTGCGTCATCTTGCTGCTGCTCACGTCCCAGTATTCGGCGGATTGCAAGCGCACCTTGATCAGCGCCAGTTGCGGATCGTTGAGGCCGCCGGGGAACCAGGCCTTGACCAGCGGGCTCCATAATTCTTCCGCCTTGCTGCGGTCCTTCAGTAATTCCGCATGGCCGCAGACGGAGACATACAGGCTGTCGCCCGGCTCGGCAAAGCTGATATTGACTTGCGGATTGTTCAGCAGATCGCGCACGAACGGCGCTTGCTCGGAGACGAAAAACCACATCTGGCCTTCGCTATCGGTTTGCTGCAAGGTGAGCGGGCGGCTGGTCAGGGTGCGCATGTCATCGCTGGTCGTCAACATGCCAAATTTGACATGTTTGATCTTGCCCGCAATGATATTCAATTGTTCGCTGTTATAGCTCATGGCATGCTCCGGTGAGTGGATGGCGAAGCTCCAGCATAGGGTGTAGCGAGCCCGGACACCGTTAGTCAGCGTACCCTGGGGCGCGATCCATGTTTCAATCTTGTTACAAAACGGCGGCCTGGGCGGCTGTAGTTTGGTTGACTTCATAAATGATAATCATTATCATCTTTGTGCTGGTTTGTTCCTGGAACAGTAGCAAGGCTGGCCCAGAAATCTATTTTGAAGGATGTACATGAAGCAATCAGACCGCCGCGCGGGAGCGTGCCATGCATGACGCGGGCGCCGCCGACAAGGCCAGGCACAATGCCAGCCGCGCCGTCTGGCTCAAGCAGTTGCACCAATGGCACTGGATCAGCTCGGCGCTATGTTTGCTGGCGATGTTTTTGTTCGCCGTTACCGGCATTACCCTGAATCACGCCACGCAGATTGAAGCGAAGCCCACCGTCACGCGCCAGAAGGCCAGCGTGCCGGCGCCGGTGGTCAAGCAGCTGGCTGCATATGCCCATCAGCACGATGGCGCCAATGCGCCGCTGCCCGGCATCGCCGAACGCTGGCTGACCCGGCAGTGGTCCATCAATGCGGGCGGACGGGCGGCCGAATGGTCGCTGGAAGACGTGTATTTGCCGCTGCCCCGGGCTGGCGGCGACGCCTGGGTACGCATCGGCCTGGAAGATGGCGCGGCCGAATATGAAGTGACGGACCGGGGCTGGATTTCCTGGCTCAACGATGTGCACAAGGGCCGCAACACGGGCGTAGCCTGGAACTGGTTCATCGATATCTTTGCCGGGCTGTGCGTGGTGTTTTGCCTCACAGGCTTGTTGATTTTAAAGTTCCATGCAGTCAAGCGGCCCCTGACCTGGCCGATGGTAGGGCTCGGGATTTTGATACCGTGTGGTATCGCCTTGCTGTTCATACACTGATCGTTTTTATTTTCCACTTTTTTACAGGCATACCATGAAATTACGCTACTCCCTTGCGCTTGGACTTCCCCTGATCGGTACTTCGGCCATGGCGGCCGACCTGTCCCTCAAGCTTGAAATCCCGCAACTGAACGTGGCGGAATATCATCGTCCCTACGTGGCTGCCTGGCTGGAAACGCCGGACCAGAAAGTGGTAGGCAACCTGGCCGTGCTGTATGACGTGAAAAAGAAGGACAAGGCCGGTGAAAAGTGGCTCAAGGACATGCGCCAGTGGTGGCGCAAGAGCGGCCGCGACCTGGCCATGCCGGTCGATGGCGTGAGCGGCGCCACCCGTGCGCCCGGCGAACACAACCTGACCTTCCCTGGCTCGAAAGCCGTGCTCGACAAATTGCCGGCCGGCGAATATCAACTGGTGGTGGAAGCGGCGCGTGAAGCGGGCGGCCGCGAACTGGTGCGCGTGCCCTTCCAGTGGCCGCCGAAGAGCGCCGAGTCGGTCCCTGCCAAAGGCAAGGAAGAACTCGGTAACGTCGTCGTCCAACTCAAACCATAAGGCGCGCCTCCCATGTTGAAAACCACAGTACGTACATCGTTGATGGTGCTGGCCCTGGCTGGCTTGTCCCTGAACGCCCACGCCCATCGCGGCTGGATGGTGCCGTCGAGCACGATGGTGGAAAGCAAGGATGCCTGGGTGACGGTGGATGCCGCCGTGTCCGATGGCTTGTTCGAGATCGATCACCAGCCGCTGCGGCTGGACTTGCTGCAAATCACGGGGCCGGACGGCGCCACGGTGGCGCCTGCCAACGTGCTGACGGGGCGGCTGCGCAGCGTATTCGACGTGAAGATGGAAAAGCCGGGCACCTATAAAGCGGCCATCGTGTCGCAAACCGTGATGGCCAGCTACAAGGTGAATGGCGAGCAAAAGCGTTTCCGCGGCAACGAGGAAACCTTCAAGAAAGACGTGCCGGCCGACGCGCAGGAATTGAAAGTCACGCGCACGGCAGGCCGCCTGGAAACCTTCTTCAGCAATGGCGAGACCAGCACGGCCGTCTTCAAGCCGACCGGCGCCGGCCTGGAATTCGTGCCCGTCACGCATCCGAACGACTTGCGCGCAGGCGAAAAAGCCACCTGGCGTTTCCTGGTCGATGGCAAGCCGGCCGCCAACCTGGCGTTCAGCCTGGTGCCCGGCGGCGTGCGCTACCGTGGCGTGCTCGGTGAAATCCGCCAGACGACGGACGCCAAGGGCGAGATCACGTTTACTGTGCCGGCTGCCGGCATGTATTACCTGAGCAGCAGCTGGCCAGCCGCCGCGCCTGCCGTGGCAGGCCAGCCACCGGCCATGCCCGAGCGCCGCATGACCTACGCGGCCAGCGTGGAAGTGTTGCCGCAGTAATGGTGCACTAGTGTCCAGTATGCGCCGGGTTCTTTTGCCGCAGCAGATATCCGATCAGGCTGCGCCTGCCAACGGCGTATTGCGGACATTTGCTGGCCTCAGCATGGGCACCAGCTGGACGGTGCACCTGCTGGACAATGCCACGCCGGGGCGTGCCGGTCACGTTGATCTGCAACAAGGCTTGCAGCAGCAACTGGACCTGGTGGTGGCACAGATGAGCCACTGGAACGACGATTCCGACCTGGGCCGCTTTAACCGGGCCGAGCCCGGTAGCTGGCATAGCCTGCCTGCGGCCTTTTGCGAAGTGCTGGGTTTTGCCATGCACGTGGCGCAAGCTTCCGGCGGCGCCTACGATCCCTGTGCCGGCGCGCTGGTCAATCTGTGGGGCTTCGGCCCCCGCCAGCGTTATGACCAGCCCGGTTTTCAATCGCCGACGCCCGAAACGGTGGCCTTTTTACTGTTGCAGCAAGGGCGCCGCCGCCTGGAACTGGATTTGGCGGCCCGCCGCGTGCGCCAGCCTGGCGGCCTGCTGCTGGATTTGTCCGCGGTGGCCAAGGGCTATGGCGTGGACCGCCTGGCGCGCTATCTCGATGGCCAGGATATCCGTCACTATCTGGTGGAAGTGGGGGGAGAGCTGCGCGGCGCTGGCAGCAAGCCCGATGGCCAGCCGTGGTGGGTGATGCTGGAACAGGTCGAGGGCATGCCAGAAGCAACACCGCAGCCACCGGAAATGCTGCTGGCGCTGCATGGCTTGTCGGTCGCCACGTCGGGCGATTACCGGCGTTTTTTCCAGGATGAAGGGGAGGGTGTGCGCTTTTCGCACACCATCGATCCGCGCAGCGGCATGCCGATCAGCAACCAGCTCGCTTCCGTGACCGTCATCCACGCCGAATGCATGGCGGCCGACGTCTGGTCCACGGCCTTGACCGTGCTGGGGCCGGAAGCGGGACTGGCATTGGCCGAAGAACAGGGCCTGGCGGCCCGTTTCCTGCAGCGCGACGGAAATGCTTTGCGCGAAACATTGAGCAGCCAGCTGCTGGCCATGCTGGACGAATAACACTGAACCCCCATGATTTTTACGCACGATACGACGCGGCTGGCCTTGCTGGCTGGCCTGTCCCTCAGTTATGCCGGTGTTTGCCTGGCACCCTGGTTGCGCGCACGCAAGCGTCGCCGCGCAGACCAAGCGGCCAGGGCAGCGCTGGCCGATACACCCGCCTGGCTGGTGGTCTACGCCAGCCAGACCGGCAACGCCGAAGAACTGGCCACGCAGACGGCGCACAGTTTGCAGCTGGCTGGCGTGCCCGTGCGCCTGTGTGCGCTGGCCGAGGTGACGGCCGAAGATTTGCAGCAGGCCGAACGGGCCTTGTTTTTGGTCAGTACTTATGGCGAAGGTGATGCCCCCGATAATGCCGCCGCCTTTATCGGCAGCCTGATGACGGGGGAATTGACGCTGCCCCAGTTGCATTATGGTTTGCTGGCCCTGGGCGACAGCAGCTACAGCCAGTACTGCGGCTTTGGCCGCGCACTCGATGCCTGGCTGGCCGGGCAGGGCGCTTCGCCTTTGTTCGCGCGCATCGAGGTGGACCGCAGCGCCAATGCGGCCATCGCGCAGTGGTTCCAGCATCTGAGCCATCTGGCCGGCACCAGCGATGCGCCGGACTGGAGCGCGCCCGCCTTCGATGACTGGTCTTTGCTGGCGCGGCGCTTGTTGAATCCGGGCAGCGCCGGCGGCGCCGTGTACCACCTGGAACTGGCGCCTGCCAAGGGCAGCTTGCCCGAATGGCAGTCTGGCGACCTGGTGCAGGTGGCAGCGCCGGCCGACCCGGCGCAGCCGCGTGAATATTCGATCGCCTCGACTCCCCATGATGGCCGCGTGCATTTGCTGGTGCGCCAGCATGTGCATCCTGATGGCAGTCCGGGCCTGGCGTCCGGGTGGCTGACGGCGCAATCGCAGCCAGGCGACACGGTGCAGCTGCGCTTGCGTCCGCATAAACGTTTCCGCCTGGAAGACAATGCCGACCGGCCATTGATACTGATTGGCAACGGCAGCGGCATCGCCGGTTTGCGCGGACACTTGAAAAGCCGCTTGCTGGCTGGCCAGCGCCGCAATTGGCTGATCTTTGGCGAACGCAATGCCGAGCACGATTTTCATTATCGTGAAGAACTGCAGCACTGGCATGCCAGCGGCGGCTTGCCGCGCCTGGACCTGGTGTTTTCGCGCGACCAGCCAGAGCGCCTGTATGTGCAGGACCGCTTGCGCGGCAATGCCGATGAAGTCAAATTATGGCTGGAGCAGGGCGCGGCCATCTATGTTTGCGGCAGCCTGGCCGGCATGGCGGGCGGCGTCGACCTGGCCTTGCAAGACATGCTGGGCCGGCCCGGGCTGGACGCGCTGGCGGCGCAGGGACGCTACCGGAGAGATGTCTATTAGATAATTTGTCGAGATATTGCGCGGCCGCCAGCACGTCCGCGCAGAGGCGGTTATGATGGTTGTTTCTTCCAAGGAGACATCATGAGCGAGAGCATTTACGACATTCCCCTGCGCCGCATCAATGGCGACGCTGCCACCTTGGGTGCGTACCGGGGCAAGGTAGTACTGGTGGTCAACGTGGCGTCGGCTTGCGGCTTGACGCCGCAGTACGAAGGCCTGGAAAAACTGTATGAAGACAAGCAGGCCCAAGGCCTGGTGGTGGCCGGTTTCCCTGCCAATGAATTTGGCGCACAGGAACCGGGCAGCAATGCCGAGATCGCGGACTTTTGCAGCAGCAAGTTCAGCGTGCAATTTCCCTTGTTTGAAAAGATCGTCGTCAAGGGTCCTGGCCAGCATCCGCTGTACCAGCGCCTGGTCGAGCAGCAGCCGCAGGCGCAGGAAAAGCCGGGCAGCGAGTTCCGCGCCAAGCTGGCCGGCTACGGCATCGTGCAGGACAATCCCACCGACGTGCTGTGGAATTTCGAAAAGTTCCTGATCAGCAAGGATGGCAGGGTGGTCGGACGCTTTGCGCCCGATACCACGGCCGATGATGCGATTTTGCGCGACGCTATCGAACGCGAACTGGCCGCTTAAAAAAACAGGCGGCGCTTTATTCGGCGGTGTTCAGCGCCGCCGGTTCCAGCCCGCTGCTGACTTCCTGCAAACCGCGCGCCAGGCTGGAGATGCTGGGGTTGTCGATGAATACGCAGCGCTTGCCCGTGCGTTTGCAATAATCCTTCACCCTCCAGTAAGCGCTGTGGCTGATGCAGCCCGTCTGGCAAATTACCAGGTCGGCCGCCGCCAGGCTGGAATCGAGCAGATTGGCATTGTCTTCCAGGCCGCCATCGTGGTGGGCGAACTGGCCGCCGACCCGTTCGATCAGTGCGCGGTAGGTGGCCACATTGCCGCTGCGTCCACCCACGCACAGCACGCTTTGATCGACCAGGCGGATCGGCATCTTGAGCTTGCCGCCGCTTTGCACTTCCAGCTTCGGCGCCGGTGGCGGCGCAACGGGCGCGTTACGCGGCTGCGCCTGCTTCAATTCGCTGATTTGCTGGCGCAATTCCTTTTCACGCTCATCCATCTGCGCCAGACGCTCGACCAGGCGGGTGCGCGATTCCAGTTCTGGCACGCTGGCTTCCAATTGCGCCAGTTCGGCCCGCAAGCTGTCGATTACGCTCTCCTTGCCGATGGTCTCGGCACGCGCCCGTAGCAGCAGCGCTTCCTGGCGCTCCAGGTCGCCCGTTTTTTCCTGCAGCAGGGCGTGGCTGCGTTGTTGCAGCTTGGCCAGTTCGTGCGTCAGGCGCGCGTTTTCTTCCTGCAAGGCCGTGAATTTGCCCATGTCGGCCCGCACGCAGGCGCCGGCCTGGTGCTGGATCATGTGCAAGTCCCTGCACATCTGTTCTTCCAGTTCCGCATCGCAGCGCGGATGCGTCAGACCAGCCCAGAAGGCGCCGGCCACGTCGCCATTGCCGACGGCCGTGCGCCACAATTGCGCCACCTGTTCCGTCGTCTTGGCGCCGCGGAAACGCAGGATCACGGGCGCGTAGCGGCGTTCCAGTTCTTTTTGCAGTGCTTCCGACAAGCGGTTGCGCGCACCGCACTCCGTCACGGCGCCCACATGCACTTCGTAATCGTCGGCCAGCACGCGGCCACCCGTCATCTTGCCGACCAGCTTGCGCAGATAGCCGAGCGGCAAGCCCACGCCGACCAGCGGGCAGTGGCAGGTATGCGACAGTTCCCACAGCCGTCGCCGGCGCGAAGCGAGCGCGGCCTTTTCGGCCTCGCCGCTGGAACAATTGCTGATGACGGGGAGAGACTTGTCTTTGTCACACATGGCGGTATCCTGTCAGGCGTAGGAAGAAGGGAGAATTATTGCGGCAGGGAAGCGGCCGGACGCTTGGTGCTGACCATGCGGCCCAGCCGTTCGATGAACGTGGTTTTTGGTGGCGTGGGTAAATTTTGACTAACCAGCGTGGCCCATTGCTGCGACAGTTGCTGGCAAGTCGCCTGCAGTACGGGCGCCAGGTCGGGCAAGCCGGACAGGACTTGCAGGTGGCGTTCGATCACCGACGCCAGTTTCGGGCAGGCACCGTTATCCGTGCTGCGTGCGTGGTAATGCGACATCAGGTGCAATACGGCCGACAGCATCAACTCGGGTTGTTGCCCGGTGGCGCTGGCAGGCGTCGAAGAGTTACGGTCGATCGCCATCAAACACTCCTGTGCGGTGGTTTGGCTGGCTGGCGCGCACGTGGCGCGCGACTGGCTGGCGCGGTGATGCCGGGCTGCTATCTAACGTTCAGGCAGTTCAGGCAGTCAGGATCAGCTTATTCAATTGGGTCACGCGCAAGCGGTAAATCTTGCCGCTGTGTTCGATTTCCACTTCACGTCCCTGCTGCAGCAGCGCTTCACTGGTGATGCGGCGCGCCGGTTGCGCCATGCTTGCGAGCGGACGGGCGTGAATGGAAGTTGCATCCTGGGCCAAGGCGGGTTTTGAAGTATGCATTTTGACTTTCTTTTATCTCAGTTGAGAATGATTCGTATTTGCATTATTGTTGAATGTGGCCCGAAAAGCAAGCCCTATTTATGCGAAATCGGGCATTTTGTTGAGCATCGGTGAGAGGGGATTGCCGCCTGGTCAATTCAGATGGCGAAATGGTATGCGCAAGCGGGGGAACTGCGTCGGGCGGTGGCGGTGGCGGGCAGGTAGGGCGGGGAGTCAGCGGCGAAAAAAGACCCGGCCGAGCGGCAAGCGCTCCGGCCGGGTCAAGCCTGTGTCTGGCGAGTTGTCAATGGATCAGATCGTGGCAAGCAATTGCGCGGCATCGGCCTTGGTGTCGGTGTCGGCTTCCGCCTTGGCGGCAGCTTGCGTGTCGGCTTTCAGCTTGGCGGCGGCCAGTTGTTTGGCGCGTGAGCGCGATGGCGGCAGGCGGCGCAGGGTTTTCAGCGCATCGGGATCCTTGATGCCGATGGTGCGCTGGTCGACCGTGATCAGGCCGATTTCATTGAAGGCGGACAGGGTGCGGCTGACGGTTTCCAGGGTCAGGCCCAGGTAGCTGCCGATTTCGTGGCGCGTCATGCGCAGGTTGAACAGTTTGCTGGAATAGCCCATCTGCGCGAAGCGGTCGGCCAGCGAAACGAGGAAGCGGGCCACGCGGGCTTCGGCGCTGAGCGCGCCCAGCATGCCGATCATCGCCTGTTCACGCACCAGTTCGCGGCTCATCACGCCATACATGACGTTTTCCAGTTCCAGGTGGACGCGGCCCAGCGCCGTGAGTTTCTTGAAGGGCAGCAAAATCAGGTCGCAGTCGGACAGGGCCACCGCTTCCGACGAATAATGGCGCGAGTGGATGCCGTCCACGCCCAGCATGTCGCCCTTCATGGGAAAGCTGAGCACCTGTTCGTTGCCGAATTCGTCGATCAGCACGGTTTTCAAAAAACCCGAGTTGACGATATACAAGGTGTCGAATGGCTGGCCGATGGTGTGTACGCGCTGCCCCGTCTTGAACTGTACGTGCTGGAACAGCAGCTCGTCGGCGGCAATCGTGCAGGCGTTGGAGATATGCAGCAGGTCACATACTTCCTTCAGATTCGACCACAGCCGCCCTTGGCGCTGGCGCCCCGCTTCCATCGAGGAAGATGGGACGAGCGGCGACGAGGCCGGGCGGTTTTCAGGTGTTTGCGTGGACAGCATGTTCATCTCCTGGTGACAGGTAGTTCAGATTTGAATAACGGAATGCACGGGGTCGTTGCGCCCGGCCATGCAGGCCGGCGGCGTTGATCCTGGCGGGTATTGCTCAATTCGCTGAAGACTTGCTGTGTGATGACTGCAGTAATGATCAACCTAAGTGAAGACATAACTTGCCAGCAACTTGATTACTGATTTCAGTATGCCAACAGCCGTATAAAATTAATATCAGCAAGTGGCTGAATATGGCAGTAGGAGCCACGGTAGTGTCTGTAGGATTGTTCCTACCGGGAGGGGTGTCATTGCCGATGCCGATGGCATGGCAATGATGGATGCAGCACGCTCGCGCTCAGGTCTTGAAGGGGGACAGCAGGCGATGGGCCACGGCGTATTGCACCATTTCCGACAGGGAACTCATGCCCATCTTTTGCATGATGCGCGTCTTGTGCGTGCTGACCGTCTTGACGCTCAAGTGCAGGTTGTTGGCGATTTCCGTGATCGACTTGCCTGAGACCAGCAAGGAGAAGACTTCGAATTCGCGGTCCGACAGCTGTTTATGCAGCAAGCTTTCATTGGGCATCATGATATTGAGCACCAGTTGCTCGGCCACTTCGGCGCTGATGTAGGGACGGCCCGACGCCACCTTGTGGATGGCGCCTACCAGCTGGGTGCCGGCGCTTTCCTTGGTCAGATAGCCTTGCGCGCCGGCGCGGATGGCGCGCACGGCGTATTGCTCCTCTTCATGCATGGTGAGGATCAGGATAGCCAGCTTGGGCGCTTCGCTGCGGATCTGGCGGATCAGGTCGACCCCGCTGCGGCCCGGCATCGACAGGTCGAGCAGCAGCAAGTCAAAGCCACCCTGGCGCACGTGGTTCAGCACTTCGAAACCGTCAATCGCTTCGCCCACGATATCGATATCGGGCGCGCCGTCGAGTATGCGCTTCAAACCTTCGCGCATGATGGTGTGGTCGTCGGCAATCACAATACGTATCATAGGCCTGCAGTCTGTGCTGGCCGCAAGAGCTGGCCAAGGGTGAAAAGAAGTGTTAAAAAATCGGAAAGCTTGTCATATTAGCTGAAAACGGCGCCAGCCCCGTGTTTCTACCGTGCGCCGCCCTTTCATCTGACCTGTTACGGCGCCGGTGGTTCCTTGATCAGCCGATGTACCAATACCGGTAGTGTCGAGTGCGACAAGACTTTATTGGTGACGCTGCCCAGCAAGAGCTGGCCCCAGCCGCTGCGGCCGTGGGAACCCATGAAAATCAGGTCGCAGTGCTGCAACTGGGCTACCTCGACAATTTTCAGGGCCGGGCTGTCAGAAAAAGTCGTCAGGCCCGTCGCCTGCAGGCCCCGTTTGGCTGCCGCATCGAGCACGGCCTGCCAGTGGCCGGCGCCAGCCTTGCGCATGGCGATGCGGTATTCCTCTTCGCTGGGATAGCTTGGCGGAATGATCTCGATATACACGGGGTATTGGTACTCGGGCGCCACATACAGGGCGAGGATGTCCGCCTGCATCTGTTCTGCGAAGGCCACGCCGGCGCAGGCGGTCAGGTTGGAGACGGCTGAGCCGTCGGTGGCGATCAGAATTTTCTTATACATGGCAGTTCCTTTGTGTATGGACCGGCGCGCGCAGCCAGTCTTATTGTAGACGTGGCTGCAGCATTGTTTTCATGTAAAGACTTGATATTTATCAACACAGTTGCACCTTCAGTATAGACAACATAGGCAAGAAGAGGGCTTTTGTGGGTGTCAAGGGAGGGGGATTTCTTGCCTGGGCATGTTCTTGCCCGCACGCCAATGGTAGTATTTCAAAATACAACAGTGGGAACACTTATTTCCGTGAGGAAAAGCAATTGTAGGCCCGCTTTATAGCAGGAAGCGCGTTTTGAGATTTACCAATAGGGCAACGCCCTGCTACACTCGCACCATCGCAGCGGTATTGCCTCAAATCATCTTAATCGAGAAATTGCGGGTATCAGTCTGTAAAACGCACAGTTCAGGCGGAATTTTGACAAATTATGGAGAAGCAGGGATATGACCAACGCCGCTGATGATTTCGATGCCTTATTCGATGAAGTATCTGCGCAACGCACGGCCGCGCCCGCGCCTGCCGCCACGCCAGCACCCGCCGACATAGCGGACGACGATTTTGAAGCCTTGTTCGACTCGGTGTCGGCCAGCGTGGCAGCGCCGGCAGCGGCCGCCGCGCCGGTGGCCGAAGTCGCTGTGGAGGTGGCAACTGAGGTGGCAACGGATGTTGCCGCAGAAGCGCCGGCCGCCGATCCGGTCGACAAATCCGACCAGCCCATGTTTGAGCGCCTCGGCGGTATCGTGCGCCTGCTGCACGATTCCTTGCGTGAACTGGGTTACGACAAGGCGTTGACGGAAGCGTCGTCGCAGATCGTCGACGCGCAAGACCGCCTGGAATACGTGGCAACCCTGACCGAACAGGCCGCCAACAAGGTCTTGAACACCCTGGACGAAGGCATGCCGGCGCAGGATGTGCTGTCGAAAAAGGCCAAGGACATGGATAGCCGCTGGACCGCGCTGTTCGACGGCAAGCTGAGCCTGGAAGAATTCAAGGCCCTGGCCGGTGACACGCGCCAGTTCACGCAAGCCGTTGCGGTGGCCACGGAAGCAGAAAAAGCACGCTTGCTGGAAATTATGATGGCCCAGGACTTCCAGGACATCACCGGCCAGCTGATCAAAAAAGTGGTCAACATCACCAAGACGGTGGAAAACGAACTGGCCCAGCTGCTGCGCGACAACGCGCCAGCCGAAGTGCGCGAAAAACTCGCGCAAAAGCCGGCCGCACCGCTGATGCAGGGCCCGTCGGTGCCATCCGTGGCGCTGGACCAGAATAATGTTGACGATCTTCTTGCTGATTTGGGATTCTAATGGACGATATGCTCAAGGATTTCGTCGTCGAGGCGATGGATCTTGCGGTTAATGTTGAAGAGCACCTATTGCGTCTCGAGCGCGATCCTGACAACAAGGAAACGCTCAACGCGGTGTTCCGTTCTTTTCACACGATCAAGGGCGGCGCCGGGTTCATGGGCTTGCCTGCGCTGGTGGCAGCCTGCCACCTGACGGAAAACCTGTTCGACGCCTTGCGCACGGGCGCCGCGCCCGTCACTCCGCTGGCCATCGAGGCAGCGCTGCAGGCCTCCGGTTTCGTGGCCGACCAGCTGACGGAACTGGCCAATGGCGCCGCGCCGGAATCCCTGCCAGCCATGCCGCAGGAACTGGAACACATCCTGACCAACGCCATCGAAGGCAAGGATGCACCGGCCGCGCCTGCGCCGGTTGCCGCCCCTGCAGCAGTGGAAGTCGTGGCCGAAGTGGTCGCGGCCCCCGTTGTTGCCGCACCGGTGCTCGGAGAAGATGGCCTGGACTGGACTGGCATGTATAACGCCGTGGTGCCGGAAGGCAGCAAGCTGGCCGCCGCGCCCGCCACTGCCGCTGTGGCGGCAACGCCTGCATCCGCGCCTGCCGCACCTGTCGCTGCCGCTGCCAAGCCGGCCGGCAAGGCCTGGGATGGCGTAGACCGCCGCGAGGGCGCCGATGCGCGTCACGCCGCGCCCGTCAAGGAAGACAGCATCCGCGTCGACGCCGTCAAGCTCGACGCCTTGCTGGAAGTGGCTGGCGAATCGGTGCAGGCGGCCAACCAGGCTGCCGTGTTGCTGGAACGCTTGCTGCAATTCAAATTCGAAGGCCCGGCTGCCAGCCTGATGGCAACCCTGGCCGAAACGCTGGAACGCGCTTCGCGCTACTCGACCGAGTTGCAGCGCGCGACCCTGGCCACGCGCATGCAGCCGGTAGGCCGTCTGTTCCAGAAATTCCCGCGCCTGGTGCGCGAACTGGCGAAAGACCTGGGCAAGGATGTCGAGCTGACCATCGAGGGCGCGGAGACGGAAGTGGACCGCGTGGTGGTCGACAGCCTGTACGATCCGCTGGTGCACATGCTGCGCAATTCGCTCGACCATGGCGTGGAGTCGCCGGAAGACCGCCTGGCCGCCGGCAAGCCTGCCAAGTCGTATATTTCCCTGAAAGCATGGCAGGAAGCCAATAGCGTCATGATCGTGCTGCAGGATGACGGCAAGGGCATGGATCCCGTCTTCCTGCGCAGCAAGGCGCAGCAAAAAGGCTTGATCAGCGAAAACGCGCAGTTGAGCAACGACGAGTGTTTCCAGCTGGTCTTCCTGCCAGGCTTCTCGACCAAGGAAGTCGCGTCCAGCGTGTCCGGCCGCGGCGTGGGCATGGACGTGGTGAAAACGGCGGTAGAGAAAAACCGTGGCGCGATCCACATCGAATCCGCGCTGGGCCATGGCACCAAGTTTGCCATCCGCCTGCCGATCGAACTGTCGATCGTGCCGACCATGCTGGTGTCCACCTCGGGCGCCGCGCTGGCGCTGCCGATGGCGGTGGTGCAGCGCGTGGTCGAGTTGCCGGAAACCTTCATGGAAGTGGGCGGCGCACCGGTCCTGAAAGACCAGGGCCGTCCATTGCCGGTACGCTCGCTGGCGGGCGCCTTGGGCTACGAATCGTGCAGCGAGCGCGTCGGCATCGTGGTGGCCGCACCGCAACCGTACATCCTGGCGGTGGAAGCCGTCGATGGCACGGCCGACCTGGTGATCAAGCCGATGACGGCGATTACGGTGGAAGGCATTACCGGCACGGCCCGCTCGGCTGAAGGCGAACTGGTGCTGGTGGTGGGCCTGTCGTTCCTGATGGATGGTTGCCGAAGCAGCGTGCGCCTGGCAGCTTAAGACTGCTTTGTTGCTTGGAAAGCCCGCTGTGCTTCACGCACAGCGGGCTTTTTTATTACTGCATCAGACACCGTCCGGACGTAAGGTTCCACCTTCCAGCCAGCGTTGCACGCGCACGATTTCCTGTACGCGCGCTGCTTCGTCCTTGGGTGGCGGCAAGTAAATATCGGGCATGATGCCGCCCAGGTCCACTTGCAGATGGGGCAGGCGGGCCGAGCGCGAAGTGGCGTATTGCAGCTGGCGCAGACCCGATGGCAGGGCGTGCAGGCGCAGGTTGGAATAATCGAGCGCGCCATAGCTGTTGCGGCCGATCAATTTGACATGGAAACTTTGCCGCGCCGCCAGCAGGAATTCTTCACAGGAACTGGCGCACGCATTGTCGACCAGCACCGCCACGCGTGCCGGCTGTCGTGCAGCTTGGTGCAACTCTGGCGGACTCAAGCGTGTATAGCTGATCACGCCCTCATCGTTCTGAGGGGCATAGTCGCCCGGCTTGACGGTGCGCATCTGTGCCACGGCCTGGGCGGAAAACGCGGCGCAATTCTGGTCGCCCGGTGCGAGCAGGGGGCAGACTTTCTCCTGGCCATCGATATTGGCCGGCGTGGACAGCCATTCGGCGCCCATGTTGACCATCTCTCCCGAACTGATCCATTGCAGCAGGGGCGCATACGTGGCGTCGCTGCCGCCACCATTGCTGCGCACGTCCAGGATCCAGTTCGGATGCGAGGCCAGTGTCGTACGGTGCGTGTCGAGCAGGGCGGCCATGGCAGTGCGGTAGCGGCCGTGGAAGCTGGGTAGCGTCAATAAAACGGTCGTCTCCGACAGCACTTGCAGCGAGGGTTCCCTGGATGGCGCGGCTTGTCCTGCAACAGCGGGCTGGGCCGGGGAGGGTTTGGCGACGTCCTGCGCGCTGCCCGGCTTGACATGCAAATGGCCCTTGCGCCACATGCCCACATAGTTTTCCAGGATGACATCGCAGGCCTTGCTGTTTGCCGCGCCGGCCGCCGCCGTGGTGGAGTTCGCCAGCGCCAGGTCAAAATAGGCCTGGCCTTTTTGCGCCAGGTGCTGGCGCGCCCCCGTGTCGTTTTCCAGCAGGAAGGACGGAATCGCCCGCAAGTCCTGTACGCAGATGTCACCGGCCGTGGCGGCGCTGGCCTGGCCGCTGGCGGCCATGGCTGTGGCCAGCGCGAAAAAGCGTAATTTCATCAATCATCCTCAACTGTATGGGGTAGCGCGGGCGAGTGCGCACGCTGTTGTTTTTGTCGAAACACGATACATGAAAGCAGAGTGAAAACCCATTATTTCTTACTCCACAGACATTCCTTCGGGCACGCGGTAGCGGATGCGTCGGCCATGCCAGTAAAAGGGATATTTCAGCAATTTTTAACTCATATCAAACTTCGAGTCCGAACTTTGTATCGCCAATCTAACGGTTTTGCCTGTTTCAGTTCTGTATTGCGCGAAATATGGCATAATCATTGCCGATCCTTGGGATCTGCATGACTGATTACTTATTAGCGCTTACGCATTAGTGCTTACTTACACAGGCTGTGGCAACGCTGCATAAATCATGATGAAGACGCTTTACGACAAACTTTGGGAATCCCACGTTGTGCGGGCCGACGATGATGGCACGACAATTCTGTATATCGACCGGCACTTGCTGCACGAAGTCACCAGCCCGCAAGCGTTCGACGGCCTACGCGCCGCGAACCGCCAGCCGTGGCGTTTGTCCGCCAACCTGGCCGTGGCCGACCATAACGTGCCGACCACCAGCCGTCTTGACGGCATCAGCGACCCGGTCTCGCGCCTGCAGGTGGAAACCCTGGACAAGAATGCCAGGAACTACGGTTTGACGTATTTCAACATGAACGACAAGCGCCAGGGCATCGTGCACGTGATCGGGCCTGAACAAGGCGCGACCCTGCCCGGCATGACGGTGGTGTGCGGCGATTCGCATACGTCCACCCATGGCGCGTTCGGCGCCTTGGCGCACGGCATCGGCACCTCCGAGGTCGAGCACGTGCTGGCCACGCAAACCCTGCTGCAAAAGAAATCGAAATCCATGCTGGTGCAGGTCGATGGCGCCCTGCCGGCCGGCGTGACGGCAAAAGACATCGTGCTGGCCATCATCGGCAAGATCGGCACGGCCGGCGGCACCGGCTACTGTATCGAGTTTGGCGGCTCCACCATCCGCTCGCTGTCGATGGAAGGGCGCATGACGGTCTGCAACATGGCGATCGAGGCGGGCGCGCGCGCCGGCATCATCGGCGTCGACGACACCACCATCAATTACGTCAAGGGCCGTCCATTTTCGCCGGCTGGCCCGCACTGGGAACGGGCTGTCGCCTACTGGCGCACCCTGCATTCGGACCCGGGCGCCCGTTTCGACCTGGTGGTCACCCTGAATGCGGCCGAAATCGTGCCGCAAGTGACCTGGGGCACTTCGCCGGAAATGGTGACGGGCGTGAATGGCCGCGTGCCCGATCCCGACCAGGAAAAAGACGCCGTGCGCCGCGACGCGATGGAAAAGGCGCTGGTCTACATGGCCCTGAAACCGAATACGCCGATTTCCGATATCCGCATTGACAAGGTGTTTATCGGTTCCTGCACCAATTCGCGCATCGAAGACTTGCGCGCTGCAGCAAACGTGGTGCGTGGCAAATACCGCGCCTCGAACGTGACCCTGGCGCTGGTGGTGCCAGGCTCCGGCCTGGTCAAGGATCAGGCTGAACGCGAAGGCCTGGACCGCATCTTCAAGGATGCCGGTTTTGAATGGCGCGAACCGGGCTGTTCCATGTGCCTGGCGATGAATGCCGACCGGCTGGAGCCGGGTGAACGCTGCGCCTCGACTTCGAACCGCAACTTCGAAGGCCGGCAAGGCCAGGGCGGCCGTACCCACCTGGTGTCGCCCGCCATGGCTGCCGCTGCAGGCATCGCCGGCCACTTTGTGGATGTGCGGGCACTGCGATGAATGCAGGGCTGGACGCCGCTGGATTACACTAGCGGTTTCAGCCCCTCATTTTATTTTCAAAACGTACACATCATGAAAAAACTCTTCGCCCTCACCATCGTCGCCATCGTTCTCGCCGGCTGCAACACCGTTTCCGGTTTCGGCCGCGATGTGCAGAAAGTCGGCCAGGTCGTCACCGGCGCCGGCGGAAAATAAACCGTGACGGCTGGCGCGCTGCGCCGCCGTCTTACCGAGTAGAAATAGCATGGATAAATTTACGATTTACGAAGGCCTGGTGGCCCCGCTGGACCGCGCCAACGTCGATACCGACGCCATCATCCCAAAGCAATTCCTGAAATCGATCCACCGTAGCGGTTTCGGCCCCAATCTGTTCGACGAATGGCGTTATCTGGACCACGGCGAGCCGGGCCAGGACAATAGCCGCCGTCCGCTGAACCCGGACTTCGTGCTGAACGAACAGCGCTACCAGGGCGCCTCGATCTTGCTGACGCGCAAGAACTTCGGTTGCGGCTCCTCGCGCGAACATGCGCCGTGGGCGCTCGATCAATATGGTTTCCGCGCCATCATCGCGCCATCGTTTGCCGACATCTTCTTCAACAACTGCTACAAGAACGGCTTGCTGCCGATCGTGCTGTCGGAAGCACAAGTCGATCACCTGTTCAATGAAGTGAAAGCTTTCCCCGGCTACAAGCTGGTGGTGGACCTGGAACAGCAGCGCGTGGCGACCAGCAATGGCAGCGTCTCGTATCCGTTTGAGATCGATGCCTTCCGCAAATATTGCCTGATGAATGGGCTGGACGATATCGGCCTGACCCTGCGCCACGCCGACGATATCCGCGCCTTCGAAGAGCGCCATTTGCATAGCCAACCGTGGCTGGCCAACGTTATCTAAAAGATTATATCCATGAAAATTGCAATTTTGCCCGGCGACGGGATCGGTCCTGAAATCGTCGCCCAGGCCGTCAAAGTGTTGAATGTGCTTGGCGAATCGTTCGAACTGGAAAGCGCGCCGGTCGGCGGCGCCGGTTATGCGGCCCATGGCCATCCTTTGCCGGAAGCCACCCTGGCGCTGGCCAAGGCGGCCGATGCGGTGCTGTTTGGCGCCGTGGGCGACTATCAGTACGACAATCTGGAGCGCCAGTTCCGCCCGGAACAAGCCATTTTGGGCTTGCGCAAGAACCTGGGGCTGTTCGCCAACCTGCGTCCGGCGATCCTGTATCCGGAACTGGCCGGCGCTTCCACCCTGAAACCGGAAGTGGTGTCCGGCCTGGATATTCTGATTATCCGCGAATTGACGGGCGACATTTATTTCGGCCAGCCGCGCGGCGTGCGCGAGTGCCCGGACGGTCCCTTCAAGGGCCAGCGCGAAGGTTTTGACACCATGCGCTATGCAGAAGGCGAAATCCGCCGCATCGCCCACGTAGCCTTCCAGGCGGCGCAAAAGCGCGACAAGAGGCTCACCAGCGTGGACAAGGCCAACGTGCTGGAAACCTTCCAGTTCTGGAAAGACATCGTGATCGACGTGCACAAGGAATATCCGGATGTCGCGCTCGACCATATGTATGTCGACAATGCCGCCATGCAACTGGTGCGGGCGCCGAAGAAATTCGACGTGATGGTCACGGGCAATATGTTCGGCGACATCCTGTCGGACGCGGCGGCCATGCTGACAGGCTCGATCGGCATGTTGCCGTCGGCCTCGCTGGACGCCAACAACAAGGGCTTGTATGAGCCATCGCATGGTTCGGCGCCCGATATCGCGGGCAAGGGCATTGCCAATCCGCTGGCGACGATCTTGTCGGCGGCCATGATGTTGCGCTATTCACTCAATCGCGCAGAGCAGGCAGACCGCATCGAGACAGCGGTGAAAAAAGTGCTGGCGCAAGGCTTGCGCACGGCGGATATCCATGAAGCGGGTACGACACTGGTCGGCACCGAGGCCATGGGCGATGCCGTGGTCAAGGCTTTGGGATAAAATAATTCAATGACGGCAGTGGCCGTCTCATCTTGAGGAATGGTAATGAAATTAGTTGGCTTGGTAGGTTGGCGCGGTATGGTCGGTTCGGTCCTGATGCAGCGCATGCAGGAAGAGGGCGATTTCGCCCACATCGAACCGGTGTTTTTCACGACGTCGAACACGGGCGGCGCAGCGCCGGCCATGGCGAAGAATGAAACCATCCTGAAAGATGCGAACAGCATCGCCGAACTGTCCAAGTGCGACATCATTATTTCCTGCCAGGGCGGCGACTATACCAGCGCCGTCTTCCCGCAGCTGCGCGCAGCGGGCTGGGATGGCTACTGGATCGATGCGGCCTCGACCTTGCGCATGGAAAAAGACGCCGTCATCGTGCTCGACCCGGTCAACCTGCACGTCATCAAGGATGCGCTGGGCAAGGGCGTCAAGAACTATATCGGCGGCAATTGCACCGTCTCGTGCATGATGATGGGCCTGGGCGGCCTGTTCCAGCACGACCTGATCGACTGGATGACCTCGATGACTTACCAGGCAGCATCGGGCGGCGGCGCGCAGCATATGCGCGAGTTGCTGACGCAATTTGGCACCATCAACAGTTCCGTCAAGGCGCTGCTGGAAAACCCGGCCTCGGCCATCCTGGAAATCGACCGCCAGGTGCTGGCCACCCAGCACGGCTACTCGCCAGACGAAATCAAGCAGTTCGGCGCGCCACTGGCTGGCAATCTGATACCGTGGATCGACAAGGACCTGGGCAATGGCCAGTCCAAGGAAGAGTGGAAAGCGGGCGCGGAAACCAACAAGATCCTGGGCCGCGGCATCGACTTTGGCTCGAAAGAAATCCCGGTCGACGGCTTGTGCGTGCGCATCGGCGCCATGCGCTGCCACTCGCAGGCCTTGACCATCAAGCTGAAGAAAGACGTGCCGCTCGATGAAATCAACGACATCATCGCCAGCAACAACCAATGGGTAAAATTCGTGCCCAATACGCGCGAAGCGTCCGTGCGAGACCTGTCGCCAGCGGCCGTGACGGGCAGCCTGACGATCCCGGTAGGCCGCGTGCGCAAGATGAGCATGGGCGGCGAATACTTGTCCGCGTTCACCGTGGGCGACCAGTTGCTGTGGGGCGCGGCCGAGCCATTGCGCCGCATGCTGCGCATTCTTTTAGATGCGTAAGTCGCGACGAAGTGAAGCCGGGAATGTTTTCCCGGCTTTTTTTTCGTCCCGTGCCCCTCAAGACTCAACCATGCGGAGCTTGCATAGCCATGGGCATGATGATATGTTGATACATCTGGAAAAGTAACTGTTTTCCCACGTCAACTAAGATACCGCCAACTATGCCTGCACACACTCGTCCCCGGGTCGCCTCCCTTGCTCTCAAAACACTCAGTAGCGCGGTTGCCTGCGCAGTGTTATTGTCCACGGCGGCGTCCGCGGCCGAGCTGGGCAAGATCACCGTCTTGTCGGCTGCCGGCCAGCCATTGCGCGCCGAGATCGAATTGACCTCCGTCAAGGGCGACGAATTGTCGGGCTTGCTGGCCAAGCTGGCGCCACCTGATGCCTACAAGCAGGCCAATGTGGAATTCAACTCCGCCCTGAGCGCCCTGAGCTTTGCGGTGGAAAGCCGCAATGGCAAGCCGTTTGTCCGCATCAGCTCGGCCCAGCCCGTCACTGAACCGATGGTTGACCTGCTGCTGGAATTGAGTGGAAAAAATGGCCGCCAGGTACGGGAATATGCGTTCGTGCTCGACACGCCGGAAGCGCGCCAGACGCGTGGCCCGCAAGTAGCGGCGCCAGGCAAGGGCAAGCTGGCTGCCGCAGCCGCTGCAGCGCCTGCACCTGCACCTGCCGCCGATACTGCCAAAAAAGTTGCCGATTACCGGGTCAAGCCGGGCGACACCTTGAGCCGCATCGCCAGTCAATTGAAGCCGTCCGGCGTCTCGCTCGACATGATGCTGGTGGCCCTGTACCGCGCCAATCCCGACGCCTTCAAGGGCGAAAACATGAACCGCATGCAGGCCGGCCGCATCCTGGCCGTGCCGGGCGCCGAGACCATTCGCGCCACCAGTGCGGCCGAAGCGAAAAGCGTGGTGACGGCGCACGCCATCGATTTCGAAGCCTACCGCAACAAGCTGGCAGGGCAGGTCGCGCAAAGCAAGCCTGCCAAGTCTGTCCAGCCAGGACAAAGCACGGCCGGCAAGATCAGCGCCACCAAGGTGGAAGAAAAACCGACCGCCGTCAGTGAAGCGCAGGACAAGCTGAAGCTGTCGAAGGCGGAATCGGCGGCGAAGGCTGCCGGCAAGAGCGCGGTCGCCAGCGATGAAGACAAGATCGCCAAGGCCAAGCAGGTGGAAGAAGCGGCCTCGCGCGTGAAAGAACTGGAAAAGAACGTCAGCGACCTGGAAAAGCTGATGGCCGTCAAGAACAAGGCCATGGCCGACAAGAGCGCGCCGGCGCCGGCCAAGCCGGCTGAGCCCGCTGCATCCGCATCTGCATCTGTGTCTGTGTCTGCCGTGGCCAGCGCGGACGCCAGTGCAGCGGCCCAGCCGCCAGTGCCGAAAGCCAAGCCGGTGCCGCTGGTGAAACAGGTGTCGCCGCTGGAGCCGACGCTGGCCGACAAGTTGGGCGACCATGCAGGCGCCATCGGCATTGCCGTGGCCGCCTTGCTGGCGGCCGCTGCCGCGCTGGTGGTGGCACGCCGCCGCAAAGATGCCGAACCGCCACAGGACGACCTGCCCCCCACGTTTGAGCCGGCACCGCCGCCCGCTCCTGAGCCTGCGCCAGCGGCAGAGCACAGCCTGGCGCCGGAAGAACAGCATTCGGAAGCGAGCAATCATCTGTTTGGCGCCGGTGCCGCGGCAGCGGCTGGTGCGGCTGCCGTGGCGGGCGCGACTGCGCTCGATGGCAATGAAGTCGATCCGGTGGCCGAAGCCGATGTCTATATCGCCTACGGCCGTGATGGCCAGGCGGAAGAAATCCTCAAGGAAGCCTTGCGGGCCCATCCGGACCGCCATGCCGCCCGGTTGAAGCTGCTGGAAATCTATTCGGCCCGCAATGACGCGGCTGCGTTCGAAGCGCAGGCCAGCGAGTTGTACAGCCAGACACAGGGGCAGGGCGATGAGTGGCCGCAAGCGGCCGCCATGGGTCTGGCGCTCGATCCGCACAATCCCTTGTACCGCAACGCCGATGTCGATGCGGTGGTGAGCCTGAGCAAGGGGCCGGCCCCAGTCGGTAGCAGCATGGACTTGCCCGATGAAGAGCCTGCCCCCGCGCCTGCGCCCGTCCAGGCTGCGCCTGCCGACCCGCATCACCTGGATTTCGATCTGGACAGCCTCGATTTCGAACCAGTTTCGACCAGCGATCCTATCGTCATGCCTGGCCCGGCAGCGATTCCCGTGCCCGAAGCGCCTGAAGTGTCGGCTGCGCAAGCACACAAGGATGCGGAATTTGACGCCAGCATGGATTTCGGCCTGGACCTGGAGCCGCCTGCCGGCCCCGTGAATGGCGCCGGCCCAGGCCTGACGCCGCTGCCAGACCCGTTGAAAGATGTGGACCTGGCCGGTTTCGATGCAGCGCCGGCAGCTTCAGCCGCGCCCGTCGTGCCGCCTGAGCCGGCATCGCCGGCGCCAGCGGAAACCCTGCCACCAGCGCAAGAATTCGACTTGTCCGGCATCGACCTCGACTTGAACGACGGCAAGCCTGCCGCACCCGGCGTGGAAGACCCGCTGTCGGCCATCCACATGGAAATGGATACCAAGCTGGACCTGGCGATTGCCTATCAGGAAATCGGTGACAAGGAAGGCGCGCGTGAATTGATCGATGAGGTGATCAAGGGTGGTAGTGCCGAACAGGTTGCCAAGGCCAACACCATGAAAGCGCTCCTTAGCTAAGCGCCTGATACGACATCCATGGCGGCGTTGCACGGTCTCGCCGTACTATTCGTACTGTCTTCGACCGTGCGCCTTGCCCTGAACGCCGTCTCAGGCGCTGATGTCTCTGGGGGCAGGGCTGCTTGTGCACCGGTATAATGCCCCGATGCAAAATATTACTTCCGCAACGCCATTAAAACGCATCGTCCTGGGTTTGCAGTATGACGGCCTGGCATGGCATGGCTACCAAAAGCAGGACGGTGGCCAGACGGTGCAAGACCAGCTGGAAAACGCCCTGGAACAATTTGCCCGCGTGCGCCTGGCCACTACCTGTGCCGGCCGCACGGATACGGGCGTGCATGCGCTTGAGCAAGTCGTGCATTTCGATACGGAATTGACGCGTGACATCCATTCCTGGGTGCGCGGCGTGAATGCCTTCCTGCCACCGTCCATCGCCGTGCGCTGGGCCAAGGAACTTGTTGGCGACCCCACGGTCAATGACTTCTTCCACGCCCGCTTCAGCGCCCGTGCCCGCACCTATCACTATGTGCTGTACAACAACCCCACCCGCTCGCCGCTGGTGGCGGGGCGCGCCGGTTTCTTTTTCCGCCCGCTCGATGTGGAGCGCATGCAGCAAGCCGTGCAGCCCTTGCTGGGCTGGCACGACTTCACGGCTTTCCGCGCCGCCCAGTGCCAGGCCAAGTCGCCTGTCAAGCTGATGCACGATATCCGTATCGAGCGCCGTGGCGAGCTGATCATCTTTACCATCACCGCCAACGCCTTTTTGCACCATATGGTGCGCAACCTGGTCGGCTCGCTGGTGTATATCGGCAGCGGGCGCGAAGCGCCGGAATGGATGGGATATTTGCTGGAAAGCAAGGATCGCCACGCGGCCGCGCCCACCTTCATGCCGGACGGCCTGTACCTGGCGAAGATCGATTACGACCCGAAATGGGGCTTGCCACAGGATTCGAGCAGCGCTCTGCCCTGGTTTTAAGGAAAGAAATAGCCATGCCACGCACACGCATCAAGATTTGCGGCCTGACCCGCGCTGACGATATCGCCGCCGTCGTCGCGGCCGGCGCCGACGCCATCGGTTTCGTGTTTTATCCGAAAAGCCCGCGCTACGTGACGCCGGAGCAGGCCGCAGCGTTGATCGCCGCCATTCCGCCGTATGTCAGCACGGTGGGCCTGTTCGTCAACGCCAGCGTGGAAGATGTGCAAGCGGCCTTGGCGGTGGCGCCCCTGTCGCTGCTGCAGTTTCACGGCGATGAAACGCCGGAACATAGCGCCGCGCTGGCCGCTGCGGTCAATCGGCCCTTTACGCAAGTGTTCCGCGTCAAACCTGACAGCCGTGGTGAAGATTTGCTAGAATATGAGCAGCGCTATCGCGCCGCCAGTCCCTTGTTTGCCAGCCTCTTGCTGGACACTTATGTGGATGCCTACGGTGGTGCAGGAAAGGTATTTGATTGGTCTCTCATCCCAAAAGAGCTCGCGCCTCGGGTCGTTTTAAGTGGTGGCTTGAGCGTACAAAACGCGACTGACGCAGTGGTGCGCGTGCGCCCTTACGCCGTCGACATCAGCAGTGGTGTCGAAGCGTCCAAGGGCATCAAGGACGCATCCAAGGTCCGCGACTTTATCTGCGCGGTACAGGATGCCGATGCCATCATTGCCAGAGGATCACCCCATGACTGACCAAATCAAAGACAGTGGCGCCGCCGCTGCATTGTTTCACGCCGCCGATTACCCATTTCCCGACGTACGCGGCCATTTCGGCCCGTATGGCGGCTCTTTCGTTGCCGAAACGCTCACGCACGCGCTGGCCGAACTGAAAGACGCCTATGCGCGCTACAGCGCCGACCCGGAATTCCTGGAAGAATTCCGTTACGAACTCAAGCATTTTGTGGGCCGCCCTTCGCCGATCTACCACGCCAAGCGCTGGTCCGAGCAAGCCGGTGGCGCGCAAATCTATTTCAAGCGCGAAGACCTGAACCACACGGGTGCGCACAAGATCAACAACGTGATCGGCCAGGCCTTGCTGGCCAAGCGCATGGGTAAGCCTCGCATCATCGCCGAGACGGGCGCCGGCCAGCATGGCGTGGCGACAGCCACCATCTGCGCCCGCTTCGGCCTGGAATGCGTGGTCTACATGGGCAGCGAAGACGTCAAGCGCCAGGCGCAGAACGTGTACCGCATGAAATTGCTGGGCGCGACCGTCGTGCCGGTCGAGTCCGGTTCCAAGACCCTCAAGGATGCGCTGAACGAAGCCATGCGCGACTGGGTCACCAACATTGAAAACACTTTTTATATCATCGGCACGGTGGCAGGGCCGCACCCGTACCCGATGATGGTGCGCGACTTTCAGTCCGTGATCGGCGAAGAGTGCCTGGTGCAAATGCCGGAAATGACGGGCCGCCAGCCTGATTATGTGCTCGCCTGCATCGGCGGCGGCTCGAATGCCATGGGCATTTTTTACCCGTACATCGACCAGAAAGATGTAAAACTGATCGGCGTGGAAGCGGCGGGCGAGGGCCTGGACACGGGCAAGCACTCGGCGTCATTGACGGCCGGCTACCCTGGCGTGCTGCACGGCAACCGCACCTATCTGTTGCAGGACGAGAATGGCCAGATCATCGAGACGCACTCCGTCTCGGCTGGCCTCGACTATCCTGGCGTGGGGCCCGAACATGCGTGGCTGAAAGATTCGGGCCGCGCGCAATACGTCTCGATCACCGATGAAGAGGCGCTGCAGGCCTTCCACGACTGCTGCCATATCGAAGGCATCATCCCGGCGCTGGAATCGTCGCATGCGCTGGCGTACGCGGCCAAGCTGGCGGCCACCTTGCCGAAAGACCAGATCGTACTGGCCAACCTGTCGGGCCGTGGCGACAAGGACATGCACACCGTGGCGGAACGCATGGGACTCAATTTCAGCTGATATCCAGTTGACCTTTGATAACTGCCGGGGTCAGACCCGGCGGGACTCGGCGTCCCCATCTGACCCCAGCCTTCAAATTCCTTCAGAAGAGAGTTGCACCATGTCCCGTATCCCCACCACCTTTGCCAATTTAAAATCCCGTAACAAGACCGCCCTGGTCACGTTTATTACCGCCGGCGATCCCGGCCCTGACGCTACCGTGCCGCTGATGCATGCGCTGGTCGAAGGCGGCGCCGACGTGCTGGAGCTGGGCGTGCCGTTTTCCGATCCGATGGCCGAAGGCCCCGTGATCCAGCGCGCCTGCGAGCGCGCCCTGAAATTCAATATCGGCATCCACGATGTATTTGACTACGTGCGCCAGTTCCGTCTGACCAACCAGACCACGCCGGTGGTGCTGATGGGTTATGCCAATCCGATCGAACGCATCGGCAGCGCCGCTTTTATTGCCGCCGCACAAGCAGCAGGCGCCGATGGCGCCATCGTGGTCGATTATCCCCCCGAAGAATGCGAGGAATTCGCTAGCGCCATGCGGGCAGCGGGCCTGGACCTGATCTTCCTGCTGGCGCCGACCTCGACCGAGGAACGGATACAGCAAGTGGCCAAGGTTGGCGGCGGCTTCAGCTATTACGTATCGCTGAAAGGCGTCACGGGTGCAGGTAACATTGATACGGAACAGGTAGCCGAACGTCTCGCAGCCATCCGCCAGCATGTAAAATTACCTATTGGCGTGGGTTTCGGCATCCGCGATGCGGCAACCGCCCAGGCCGTTGCCAAGGTGGCCGATGCGGTCGTGATCGGCAGCCGCATCATCCAGGAAATCGAAAATGCCCCGGCGGGCGGCGCGGCGGACGCCGTGCGCAGCTTTACGGCAGGCATACGCGCAGCGCTGGACGCCTGAGCAATCTTGTATTTTAGGCACTCCTGTGCGGCGGCAAAGTTCGACAGCCCGGCGATAAACGGCTACACTTCGGCCACTGATTTGTAAGCAATAGATAAAATTCGGGGCGGCGCCCTCTGTGTTTGCCGCCCTTTTACCGTCTGCCGGGGACATTGACCGATGTCCCGCTTATGGCCCAAGGAGAAAATATGAGTTGGTTGGAAAAACTGCTGCCACCGCGCATACAGCGCTCTGACGCTGCCGCGCGCAAAACCATGCCGGAAGGCTTGTGGGTCAAGTGCCCATCGTGCGAAGCCGTGCTGTACCGCACCGATCTGGAATCGAACCTGCACGTCTGTCCAAAATGCGACCACCACATGCGTATCCGCGCGCGTGAACGCCTGGACAGCCTGCTCGACGCGGGCGGCCGTTATGAAATTGGCCAGGAAATCCTGCCAGTCGATACCTTGAAGTTCAAAGACAGCAAGAAATACCCGGATCGCCTGAAATCGGCCATGGAAGCCACCGGTGAAACGGATGCGATGGTCGTCATGGGCGGCGCCATCATGAGCTTGCCAGTGGTGGTGGCGTGCTTCGAATTCGAATTCATGGGCGGCTCCATGGGCTCCGTGGTCGGCGAGCGCTTCGTGCGCGGCGCGCAGATCGCGCTGGAACAGAAAGTGCCATTCATTTGCATCACCGCCACCGGTGGCGCGCGCATGCAGGAAGGCTTGCTGTCGCTGATGCAGATGGCCAAGACTACGGCCATGCTGACCAAGTTGTCGGAAAAGAAATTGCCATTCATCAGCGTGCTGACCGACCCGACCATGGGCGGCGTGTCCGCCTCGTTCGCCTTCATGGGCGACGTGGTGATCGCTGAACCGAAAGCGCTGATCGGCTTTGCCGGCCCGCGCGTGATTGAAAACACCGTGCGTGAAAAATTGCCGGAAGGCTTCCAGCGTTCCGAGTTCCTCGTCACCAAGGGGGCGGTGGACATGATCGTCGACCGCCGCAAGATGCGCGAAGAAATCGCCCGTCTGCTGGCCCTGTTGCAAAACCAGGCTGCCGAGGTTCTGGCTTAAAGCGGTTTCATTCCTTTAAGCAACTCTTAATTTGTTGATCGCCACGTCGCGGCGCGCTAGCGGATACACTATCTGTTTGCGCGCCGCGCGCCATTTCACCGTCCCTTATCTCCTATGCAAAACCTCCCTACGACCTTGCCGGCATGGTTGACCATGCTGGAAACCCGTCATTCCGAAACCGTGATCAACATGGGCCTGGAACGCGTGCTGGAAATCAAGCAGCGCCTGGCGCTGGCGTTTTCCTGCCCCGTCATCATGGTGGCCGGCACCAATGGCAAGGGTTCCACCTGCGCCATGCTCGAATCGGTCTTGCTGCGCGCCGGCTACAAGGTCGGCCTGTACATCAAGCCGCACTTTCTCGATTTCAACGAGCGGGCCCGCATCGGTGGCGAAATGGCCAGCGATGAACAATTGATCGCCAGCTTCAATGCCGTCGAAGCGGTGCGCGGCGATATTCCGCTGACGTATTTTGAATTCACCACCCTGGCCATCATGCATCTGCTGGCGGGCGCCGGGCAAGACGTGGTGATCCTGGAAGTGGGCCTGGGCGGCCGCCTGGATGCGGTCAACATCGTCGATGCCGACGTGTCCATCGTGACCAGCGTCGATATCGACCACACGGAATTCCTGGGCGACACGCGCGAAGCGATCGGCTTTGAAAAGGCCGGTATTTTCCGTCCGGGCAAGGCTGCCATCTGCAGCGACCCCGTGCCGCCGCAGTCGCTGATCGACCATGCCGAGGCGATCGGCGCCGACCTGTGGCTGATGGGCCGCGACTTCAACTATGCGGGCGACAAGCAGCAGTGGAATTATGGCGGCCGCGAACAGCGCCGCAATTCGCTGGCTTACCCAAGCTTGCGCGGCGCCAACCAGATCCTCAATGCCTGTGCCGTGCTGGCCGCGCTGGAAGTGTTGAAATTGCAATTACCGGTCGGCGCGCAGGAAGTGCGCACGGGCCTGGTGACGGTGGAACTGCCAGGCCGCTTCCAGGTCTTGCCGGGCCGCCCCAGCGTGATCCTCGACGTGGCGCACAACCCGCACGCCGCTTCCGCACTGAACCAGAACCTGGGCAATATGGGTTTCCACCCGTACACCTATGCGGTTTTCGGTTCCATGCATGACAAGGATATCGATGGCGTACTGGCTGCCATGTCGGAACATGTCGATCACTGGTGCCTGACGGGCCTGCCTTCGCCGCGCGCAGCCACGGCTTCGGAACTGGCAGCCAAGGTGCAGATCTTGCTGGAAGATAAACCTGATAGCAGCGAGCATACCGTGTCTATTTTTGATGAACCTGCACAAGCTTTTGCAAATGCAATGAGTCGGGCCGGTGAGAATGATAGAATTGTGGTCTTTGGATCTTTCCTCACCGTTGCCGGTGTGATGAAGGCCCGGAAATCCTCACTACACTGACACACACTCGACTGAAAATCACGCATGGGCTTGTTCTCGAAACTATTTAAAAACAAGCAAGAATCCTCTGGCGAAGACAGCGGCTTTTATGTCCCTGGCGAAGCCCAGGCGACTAACCGCAAGCGCGCCGCCAACACTTCGGGTGGCGGCGGTTCGCGCCGTGGCGGCAAGGAAGCGCCGGACCCGGCCTTGCCAGAGAAAAAACGCGCGCGCCGCCGCCTGATCGGCGCCGTCGCCCTGGCCTTGGGGGTGGCCATCGGCCTGCCGATGCTGCTCGACTCGGAGTCGAAGGCGCCCGTCAACGATATCGCCATCGAGATTCCGTCGAAAGATAAACCGGCGGCAGCGCCTGCACCCTTGCCAGCGCAGCCAGCCCAGGCGGCCGCTAACGACCAGGGCCTGGACCAGTCCGAAGAAATCGTCGATACGCCAGCGCCGGCCAGGGCCAAGCCTGCTGCGCCGGTCCCGGCGCCGGCACCGGCACCCGTGCTGGCTGCTGCCGCACCAGCCAAGCCGGAGTATCTGGAGCCGAGGATAGAGGCCAAGCCGGAACCGAAGCCGGAGCCCAAGCCTGTCAAGCTTGAGCCGAAGCCGGAACCGAAGCCAGAGCCCAAGCACGAAAAACCCGAACCCAAGCCGGAATCGAGGCCCGAGCCGAAGCCCGAGCCGAAAGTGGAAAAACCAGCCAAGCCGGCCCAGTCCAGCGACGATGCGGCGCGCGCGCTGGCGATCCTGGAAGGCAAGCCGGTCAGCCAGGCCGCCAAGCCGCAGGACAAGCCGCACGACGCTGCTGGCGGCAAGTTCGTGGTGCAGGTTGCCGCGCTGGCCACGCAAGACAAGGTCAACGAATTGCAGGATAAATTGCGCGACGCGGGCATCAGTTCCTATACGCAAAAAGTGTCCAGCGCGTCCGGCGAGCGCATCCGCGTGCGCGTAGGGCCATCGGGCAGCCGCGAAGACGCGGAAAAGACACTGGCCAGGCTGCAAAAGCTGGGCCTGGGCGGCAGCGTGGTAGCGCAGTGATCCCTGTGGCCTGCGTGACATTACAACAAGGTTGAGCGCGCGTGACGATCTTCGATTACCTGGTGCTGTTCGTGCTGGTGACCTCGGTGCTGATCAGCACCATGCGCGGCCTGGTCAAGGAAATGCTGTCGCTGGTCAGCTGGGTGGTGGCATTCGTGATTGCCAACGCCTATGGCGCGACCCTGGCGAAATTCCTGCCGGAAGCCGTGCCAGGCGAAGCCATCCGCTTGCTGCTGGCCTTCGTGGTGCTGTTTATCGGCGTGCGCATCCTGATGGGATTGCTGGGCATGACGGTCGACGCGCTGGTCAAGGTGACGGGCCTGAGCCTGGCCGACCGCACCCTGGGCAGCCTGTTCGGCGTGGCGCGCGGCCTTGTGATTGTGCTGACCGTCGTCATCTTGTGCGGCATGACCTCCATTCCCCAGCAGCCGTTCTGGAAAAACGCGCTGCTCAGCCCGCTCGCCGAACAGGGCGCGCGCTCCGTCAAGCCTTATCTGCCTGTCGCGTATGCGCAGCATGTGAAATTTTGAAATTTTTTTAAAATCAGTAGCACAGTTTAGGAGCACACCATGTGTGGCATCGTCGGCGTCGTTTCCCATCAACCTGTCAATCAATTGCTCTATGACGCATTGTTGCTTCTGCAACATCGCGGCCAGGACGCGGCAGGGATTGCGACCAATCACAGCAGTATGTTTTCCATGCACAAAGCCAATGGCCTCGTGCGTGATGTCTTCCGCACGCGCAACATGCGTTCGCTGCAAGGCAATTCCGGCATCGGCCACTGTCGTTACCCGACGGCCGGTTCGTCGAGCGAAGAGGAAGCACAGCCGTTTTACGTGAATGCGCCGTTCGGCATCACCCTGGCGCACAATGGCAACCTGACCAACTGGGAACAGTTGAAACAGGAGATGTTCAAGAACGACCGCCGCCACATCAATACCGATTCCGATTCGGAAGTGCTGCTGAACGTGCTGGCGCATGAAATCCAGAAGGCCACCACCGGCCTGATGCTGGACCCGGAAGCCATCTTCAAGGCGGTGACCGTGTTGAACCGCCGCGTCAAGGGCGGCTACGCTGCCGTGGCGCAAATCGCCGGCGTGGGCTTGCTGGCCTTCCGCGATCCGCATGGCATCCGTCCCTTGTGCCTGGGCATCAATGAAACGGAGCAGGGCATCGAATACCTGATCGCCTCCGAATCCGTGGCGCTGGAAGGCATGGGCTTCCGCTTCGTGCGCGATATCGCCCCGGGCGAAGCCGTGTTTATCGATGCAGACAAGCAATTGCATAGCGCCCAGTGCGCCGACAATGCCAGCCTGAACCCTTGCGTGTTCGAATTCGTCTACCTGGCCCGTCCCGATTCCGTGATCGACGGCGCTTCCGTGTACGCCACGCGCCTGAAAATGGGCGAATACCTGGCTGAAAAGATCCGCCGCGAATTGCCGGAGGGCGGCATCGACGTGGTCATGCCGATTCCCGACTCGTCGCGTCCGGCCGCCATCCAGTTGGCCCTGGCGCTGAACATCGAATACCGCGAAGGCTTCATCAAGAACCGCTACATTGGCCGTACCTTCATCATGCCGGGCCAGGCAGCGCGCAAGAAATCCGTGCGCCAGAAGCTCAACGCGATTCCGTCCGAATTCAAGGATAAGGTCGTGCTGCTGGTCGATGATTCCATCGTGCGCGGCACCACCAGCCGTGAAATCGTGCAGATGGCGCGTGAGGCGGGCGCCAAAAAGGTCATCTTTGCCTCGGCCGCGCCCCCGGTGATCTTCCCGAACGTGTACGGCATCGACATGCCGACCCGCGACGAGCTGATCGCCTATGGCCGCACGACGGAAGAAGTCTGCCGCGAAATCACGGCCGACTACCTGGTCTACCAGGATATCGATGCATTGAAGCAAGCGATTGCCGACGTGAATCCGGCCCTGACCAACTTTGAAGCGTCGTGCTTCGATGGCGTCTACGTGACGGGCGACGTGTCGCAGGAATACCTGGACCGCCTGGAATACGCGCGCCACCATCCGAAGGCGGCCGCGCCCGAAGACACCCCGCGTTCCCAGCTGAACCTGAACCTGGCGACGACGGAAGCGTAATATTCTGCCCGGCCTGCGCGCCGGGCTTTTTTTCGGGGTCAGACCCGCCGGGTCTGACCCCAGCATTTGCTTTAGGGTTAAGTAGCAAGCGTATCTGGAACTTTCATCATGACAACAAAAAAAACATACGGCTTCACCACCACCATCTTGCATAACGACCGCCGCAAGGGCATCGAACATGGTTCCCTGCACAAGCCCGTGCATACCTCGGTTGCCTTCGGTTACAGCGATGCGCGCCAGCTGGCGTCCGTGTTCCAGGGCAAGGAGCCAGGCTTCCGTTATGGCCGCCAGGGCAATCCCACCGTCTCTGCGCTGGAAGACAAGGTCAACAACATGGAAGATGGCCTGGCGACCCTGTGTTTCGCCACCGGCATGGGCGCCATCGGCGCCATCGTGCAATCGTTGCTGCGCGCGGGTGACCAGGTGGTGTCGTCGGCCTTTTTGTTTGGGAATACCAACAGCCTGTGGCAAACCGTCACGGGGCAGGGCATAGACGTCGCCTTTGTCGATGCTACCGATGTGGCCAACGTGGCGGCGGCGATCACGCCCGCCACGCGCATCGTGTTTGTGGAAACCATCGCCAATCCGCGCACGCAGATCGCCGACCTGAAAAAAATTGGCGACCTGTGCCGTGAAAAGGGTATTTTGTACGTGGTCGATAACACCATGACCACGCCCTACCTGTTCCGCCCGAAAGCAGTCGGTGCGGGGCTGGTGGTCAATGCACTGACCAAGTCGATCGGCGGCCACGGCAACGCATTGGGCGGCAGCCTGACCGATACCGGCGTGTTCGACTGGACCCAGTACCCGAATATTTTCGAGAATTACAAAAAAGCGGCGCCAGCCCAGTGGGGCATCGCGCAAATCCGCGCCAAGGCCCTGCGCGACTTCGGCGCTTCGCTGGGACCGGAAGCGGCGCACCACATCTCCGTGGGCGCAGAAACCATGGCCTTGCGCATGGACCGCACCTGCTCCAACGCGCTGGCCTTGGCGACCATGCTGGCGGCCGATCCGCGCGTGGCGGCCGTGCATTACCCTGGCCTGGCGGGCCATCCACAGCATGGCATCGCCAGCGAGCTGTTCCGCAGCTATGGTTCGCTGTTCAGTTTTGAACTGAAAGACGGCATCGATTGCTTCGATTTCCTCAATCGTTTGAATCTGGCGATTCCCGCCAGCAACCTGGGCGACACGCGCACCCTGGTGATCCCCGTCGCCCACACGATTTTTTATGAAATGGGCGCCGAGCGCCGCGCCAGCATGGGCATCGCCGAATCGTTGATCCGTGTTTCAGTTGGTATTGAAGACGAGGCGGACTTGCTGGAAGACTTCCGTCAGGCGCTGGACGTATAAAACGTCCGGGCAATAAAAAAGGGCCGCAACAGCCATGTTGCGGCCCTTTTTTGCTCGCGATATGGCAACGTTGCCGCGCCTTCAGAAACCGTAGCGAGCAAGCCCGATATCGGGTTGAGTAGCGCAGCCATACATTCGGTATGGCGAGCAACGGATGCCCGAGAGTGGGCTGCGCAGTGGGTTTATGAAGGTGTGCCCAATCAGTGCCAGCTGCGCATCAGTCCGACTGCGAGACCTTCCAGGGCAAACTCATCTTCCGGCGAGACGGTAATCACCTTGAAGTCCGGGTTTTCCGGGAACAGTTCGATCATGGCGCCAGTCTTCTTGTAGCGCTTGACGGTGACTTCGTCGCCGATGCGGGCCACCACGATCTGGCCATTCTTGGCACTGTCGATCTTTTTGACGGCCAGCAAGTCGCCATCCATGATGCCGGCGTCGCGCATGGACCAGCCGCGCACTTTCAGCAGGAAGTCGGGTTTGGCCGAGAACAGGGCCGGGTCGACGTTGTAGCTCGCTTCCAGGTTTTCTTCTGCCAGGATGGGCGAGCCGGCCGCCACCCGGCCGATCAGCGGCAGGGACATCAGCAGCGCGGCCGGTACCTTGGCCGGCAGCGGTTCGGCTGCGGCGGCGCCGATCAGGCGGATGCCGCGCGACGTGCCGGGCGAAATTTCGATGGCGCCCTTGCGTGCCAGCGCCTGTAAATGCTCTTCGGCCGCATTGGCCGATTTGAAACCCAATTCGGTGGCGATCTCGGCGCGGGTCGGTGGGAAGCCCGTGTTTTCAATCGCGTCCTTGATCAGGTTCAGGATTTGTTCTTGTCGTGCTGTCAGCTTGATCATGGGGTTGGGGGCATCGTGAAATGCTGTCTATATGAACAGTCTGTATTTTTGTACAGTATCGCCGACTATGCAAGTCTATTTCAGGCTTTTTGACGGATTTTCCAGGAAAACTGTCGGCGCGGCAGTGTTGGCGGGCGCGAAACAGGGAATGGTTGAATAGTTTGCCAAGAGCGGTTATAATCTTCGGCTGACCTTCCCACACTCGTCTTGACGCCGAGGTGGGCGATTATCAATCCGACCTGAAGGAGTTTGCATGCGTCATTATGAAATAGTCTTTATCGTCCATCCGGACCAAAGCGAGCAAGTGCCCGCGATGATCGAACGCTACAAAGCCAGCGTAACCACCCGCGGCGGTTCGGTACACCGCGTGGAAGATTGGGGCCGCCGTCAAATGGCTTACTCGATCCAGAAACTGCCTAAAGCACACTACATCTGCCTGAACATCGAATGCGACAACGAGACCCTGGTCGAGTTGGAAACAGCATTCAAATTCAATGATGCCGTGTTGCGTCACCTGACCGTTAAAATGAAGAAAGCTGAAACAGCTCCTTCGCCGATGATGAAATCGGTACAACGTGAAGACGCGGCCAAAAGCCACCGCACCGAAGCACCAGCAGCTGCTCCAGCCGTCGCCGCTTAATTCTTGACAGGACCTGCGCTGAACCAGCTACAAGTTACCGCCATCATTGCCGAGCGCGAAACATTGCGCTACACCCCGGCAGGCGTGCCGATTGTGAATGCAGTATTGCAACACAGTTCGCAGCAAATGGAGGCCGGTATTGCCCGTTTGACCGAGTTTGAACTTGCCGCGCTTGCCGCTGGCGAAATTTCAGGCCGCTTCAGTCAGGCAAGCTTGGGCGGTGTGTATCAGTTCACAGGTTTTCTGGCCAGAAAAAGCCGCAACAGCAAGAGTTTGGTGTTTCACATCATTGATTTTAGTGCAGTCACAGTGACTAGCGCATTTTTAGATACAGGAGCCTGACATGGCATTCGGTAAAAAGTTCGACAAAAATAAGCTCAAGCTTAAAGAAAAACGCAAACAGCAAAACCCATTGTTCAAACGTAAGAAGTTCTGCCGCTTCACCGCAGCACACGTTGAACAAGTCGACTACAAAGACGTCGATACGCTGAAAGATTTCGTCCAGGAAAATGGCAAGATCATGCCAGCACGCCTGACCGGTACCAAAGCGCACTACCAGCGCCAAGTTGACACCGCAATCAAGCGCGCACGCTTCCTCGCGCTGCTGCCATACACCGATCTGCACCACGCTTAATCGGTCAGATATCCCTGGAGAAGAACTATGCAAATCATTCTGTTAGAAAAAGTTGTTAACGTCGGTAACCTCGGCGAAGTCGTCAAAGTTAAAGACGGTTACGCACGTAACTTCCTGATCCCACAACGCCTGGCACGTCGTGCTACGGCTACCGCTGTGGCTGAATTCGAAGTCAAGCGCGCTGAACTGGAAAAAGCTGCTGCTGCTAAACTGGCTGCATCGCAAGCTCAAGGCGAAAAACTGAACGGCCTGACCGTTCAAGTTGCTCAAAAAGCGGGTGTGGATGGCCGTCTGTTCGGTTCCGTCACCAACTTCGACATCGCTGAAGCGCTGAGCAAGCAAGGTTTTGCTGTTGAAAAAGCACAAATCCGTATGCCTACCGGCCCGCTGAAAGTTGTTGGCGAGCACAACGTTTCGGTTGCTCTGCACACCGACGTTGTTGTAGAAGTTGTTATCGCTGTCGTCGCTGACGCGAACGCGTAATCGTCTGCGGGCTCGTCCCGCAAGCGTTGCCGCATGATGAAAAGCCGGGCTTGCCCGGCTTTTTTGTCGTCTGTTTTTTGTATATTTGTCGTGACTTTTTCGCTGATTTTCAGCCCTTTTTTTTTGCCTTGACGCCGAAGCAGGTATAATTCGCGCCATGAACGCCCCCTCAGATCCACAACTGGATTCCCTCCGTATTCCGCCGCATTCGATCGAAGCAGAACAATCCGTCATCGGCGGCCTGCTGCGCGACAATGCTGCGTATGACCGCATTGCCGACTTCATGCATGCGGAGGATTTCTATCGCTATGACCATCGCATCATCTTCGAGCAAATCGTCAAGATGGTGAACGCTTCCAAGCCAGCCGATGTCATTACTGTCTTTGAAACCCTGACCCAGCTCGGCAAGGCCGATGACGTGGGCGGACTCGCTTACCTGAACGCCATGGCGCAAAACACGCCATCGGCCGCGAATATCCGGCGCTATGCCGAGATCGTGCGCGACCGTGGCGTGCTGCGCAAGCTCATCACGGTGGCCGACGATATCTCGGGCACGGCCTTCAGCCCGCAAGGCAAGGAAGTCAAGCAGATGCTCGACGAGGCCGAATCGAAGATTTTCGCGATTGCCGAAGAGGGCGCCCGCGGCGCCCAGGGCTGGACCGCGATCCAGCCGCTGCTGACGCAGGTGGTCGAGCGCATCGACGAACTGTACAGCCGCGACAACCAGAGCGAAATCACGGGCGTGCCCACCGGTTTCATCGACCTCGACCGCATGACGTCCGGTTTGCAACCGGGCGACCTGGTGATCGTGGCCGGCCGTCCATCGATGGGTAAAACGGCGTTTTCCGTCAATATCGGCGAAAACGTGGCGATCGACAGCGGCTTGCCGGTCGCCGTGTTCTCGATGGAGATGGGCGGCGCCCAGCTGGCCATGCGTATGCTGGGCTCGGTCGGCCAGCTCGACCAGCACCGTCTGCGGACTGGCCGCCTGAACGACGAAGACTGGCCGCGCCTGACCAACGCGATCCAGAAGATGAATGACGCGCAGCTGTACATCGATGAAACGCCGGCGCTGAACTCGATCGAGCTGCGCGCCCGCTCACGCCGCCTGTCGCGCCAATGCGGCAAGCTGGGCCTGATCATCGTCGACTACTTGCAGCTGATGTCGGCCAACACCCCCGGCGACAACCGCGCCACCGAGATTTCCGAGATTTCGCGGGGCTTGAAAGGCCTGGCGAAAGAACTCGGTTGCCCCGTGATCGCGCTGTCCCAGCTGAACCGCTCGCTGGAGCAACGCCCGAACAAGCGTCCCGTGATGTCGGACTTGCGCGAATCGGGCGCTATCGAGCAGGATGCCGACGTGATCCTGTTCATTTACCGCGACGAAGTCTACAACCCCGACTCGCCCGACAAGGGCACTGCCGAAATCATTATCGGCAAACAGCGTAACGGCCCGATCGGCAGCATCCGCCTCACCTTCATGGGGCAGTACACCAAATTTGGCAATTACAGTGGTGGCCTGGCGCTTTATCAAGGTGACTAAGCAAGGCGACTAGCACAGAGCAGCACTGCTAATTCCATTGGCCGCCCCCGCAAAACGGGGGCGGCTTTCTGTAGTAAATAACACGACTCAATGCTTAACGGAGAATGACATGTTTGGACGCTTGATGCCCACTGAGGGCAAGTTTTTTGAATTGTTTAACCAGCACGCAGAACTGTGCGTTAAAGGCGCAAAAGAGATGCTTGGCCTGATGACCAATTTCGATGACCTGGAAAACCGCGTGCATGCGATCGAAAGCATTGAGAAACAGGCGGACAAAGTCACCTACGCCACCGTGGAAATGCTGCACAAGACCTTCATCACGCCGATCGACCGTGACGACATCCACCAGCTGATCACGCGCCAGGATGACATCCTGGACTTGCTGGAAGATGCGGCCCAGACCGTTTCCCTGTATGACTTGAAAGCCGTCACGCCAGAAGCCAAGCGCCTGGCCGAACTGGTGCTGGCCTGTACCGAGAAAGTACGCGACGCTGTTGCCCTGCTGCACAATATGGATAACTCGCGCAAGATCGTTGCCATCTGCGAAGAGATCGACCGCCTGGAATCGGATGCCGACCATGTGATGCGCGCCGCCATGTCCAAGCTGTTCCGCGACGAACCGGACGTGCGCAACCTGATCAAGCTGAAAGCGATCTACGAAATTCTGGAAACCGTGACCGACCGTTGCGAAGATGTGTCCAATATCATCGAAGGCATCATCGTCGAAAACGCGTAAGCGTTGGGCATGTCCTGAACCAGAATCAGAAAAGAATATAAACAATGACCATACAAATCAGCATCTACGTGCTCGGCCTGTTGATCGCCCTGGCGCTGCTGTTTGACTTCATGAACGGTTTCCACGATGCCGCCAACGCGATTGCGACGGTGGTCTCGACGGGCGTATTGAAACCGCAGACGGCCGTTGCCATGGCCGCGACCTTCAACTTTGTCGCCATTTTCATCTTCCACCAGCTGACCGTGGCCGCCACGGTGGGCAAGGGCACGATCGACCCGACCGTGGTCGACCAGTACGTGATTTTCGGCGCGCTGATGGGCGCCATCTTCTGGAACCTGTTTACCTGGTACTACGGGATTCCCTCGTCGTCCTCGCACGCGCTGATCGGCGGCCTGGTGGGCGCCGCTGTCGCCAAGTCGGGCACGGGCGCGCTGGTCTCGGCCGGCCTGTGGAAAACCGTGGCCTTCATCGTCATCTCGCCTTTGCTGGGCTTTATCTTCGGCTCCATCATGATGCTGATCGTGTCATGGGTGTTCGTGCGCTCGACGCCGCGCAAGGTCGATAAATGGTTCCGCCGCCTGCAATTGTTTTCGGCCGCAGCCTACAGCCTGGGCCACGGCGGTAACGATGCACAAAAAACCATCGGCATCATCTGGATGCTGCTGATCGCCGCCGGCTACTCCAGCGCAGCGGACTCGATGCCGCCGCTGTGGGTGATCATCTCGTGCTACACGGCCATCAGCTTCGGTACCCTGTTCGGCGGCTGGCGCATCGTCAAGACCATGGGTCAGAAGATCACCAAGCTGAAACCGGTCGGCGGCTTCTGCGCCGAAACGGGCGGCGCCATTACGCTGTTCCTGTCGACCGCGCTGGGTATCCCCGTCTCGACGACGCACACCATCACGGGCGCCATCGTCGGCGTCGGCTCCTCGCAAAAAATGTCGGCCGTACGCTGGGGCGTGGCAGGCAACATCGTCTGGGCCTGGATCTTCACGATTCCTGCGTCCGCGTTTGTTGCCGCCATCGCGTGGTGGATAGGCCACCATATCATGTAAGGCGCCTCTGCCAAATAGTATTAAAAAAGGAACCGCAAGGTTCCTTTTTTTTTCCGCTTACTGGCCCCGCGGTCCCTTGTCGCCGCCTTGGTGTTTCTTCAGGCCATCGTTCTGGCGGATCGCGCCTTTATCCTGTTCGGCTTGCTGGCGGATCTTGTTGGCTTCCTGCTCGGCTTGCAGGTGTTCCTGCTGCTGCTGTGCGCGTGGAGTATCGTTGGTCTTGCTCATGGCGCTCTCCTTTAATGATGAGGTTTCATCATGCCGTGTCGTGTTCCAGTCTACCGTTCGTTGTGCAACACAGTGCCGCTTAAGCCAGCGCCACCGTCAAGCCCTCATACGCCAAAAACACTTGCAAGCCGTCCAGCCTGTCCTGATAGCGGGCCTGCACGTCAGCGAACACGGCTTCGAGCTGTTCATCGCTGCGGGTCGGTTCGTGGTGGGTGCAGTACAGGCGGCGGGCGCCGCAGCGCAGGGCCAGCTCAAAAGCGGCGTCGAATGTGCCGTGGCCCCAGCCTTGCTTGTCCGGGTATTCCTCGCGCGTGTACGAGCAATCCATGATCAGCGCGTCGACGCCGGCCAGCATGGTGTCGATGCAGGCCTGGCGGCGGGCGTTGTGTTCGGCGCAAGGAGCATGTTCGGGGTGGCCGGACGGGTAGGGGTTGTAGAACGGTTCGTGGTCGCCGCTGAAGAACAGCGAACTGCCCGCGCAGTCGATGCGGTAGCCGAGGTTGACCACCGGGTGGTTCATCTGCACGCCGCGCACGCGCGCCTGGCCGACCATGACGGTGTCGTCTTCGGCCACGGTACAGTATTCGATGCTGGCCGCCATGGCCGCTTCGCTGACGGGAAAATAACTGCTTTGCAGCTGCACCGCCATCACGTGTTCGATGCCGCGTCCGCTCACGCTGTCGAGCGCGCCATGCAGGCGGACCCGGTTGCCGGCCACGAACAGTGGTGTAAACATGGGCAGGCCGTGGATATGGTCCCAGTGGCTGTGCGTGATGAAGATGTGCGCATCGACGCGCTGGCCTGGCGGCAAGTGTTGCGCCAATGAAAAGATACCGCTGCCCGCATCGAGGATGATCAGCTCATCGTCATTGCTGCGCACCTCGATGCAGGTGGTATTGCCGCCATAACGTGCCGTGCGGGGGCCAGGGGAGGGGATAGAGCCGCGGACGCCCCTGAACGTAAATTTCATGCAATACCTTGTTACTGTGTAATGACTGTTGATTCTATTCTAATCAATATGTTCAGTGCCAACATTTATTGATGCCGCAACACAGTAAGTTATTTCAATTTGTTGCGGTTAATCAATGTACAGTGCGGCAAACCAGCAGTTACACTGGCGCCTGTTCCTTATCTTCCTAGCGCCCACCATGCCGCAGTTGCATCCTGAGAAAATCGCCCACAGACTGGAGCAGTTGACCGAACTGAGCGTCGCTCTCGGCCATGGCCTGGGCGGCCAGGGGCATGATATCGCTCCCTTGCTGCAGCGCATCGTGCTGCTGGCAAAGAGCATGAGCGGCGCCGATGGCGCGACCCTGTACCGGCCCGCCGTGAACGGGCGCCAGCTCGATTTTCATATCAGCGTCAACGATAGCCTGGGGATCGGTCTCGATAGCGACATCGGCGTGCCTGGCGTGCCCCTGTTCGATGTGCAGGGCCAGCCTAACCTGGCCTCGGTGGCGGCCTATGCGGCCCATATGCGCCGCTGCGTGAATATTGCCGACGTGTATCGTGACGACGCCTTCAATTTTTCCGGCATGCAGGCTTTCGACCGCCACCATGGCTACCATACGCAATCGATATTGACGGTGCCCATGGGCGACCATGAAGGGGACTTGATCGGCGTGCTGCAACTGGTCAATGCCAAGGATGAAGCCACCGGCCAGGTGCGGGCGTTTTCCGCCACCGACCAGCGTTTCATCGAAGCGCTGGCGGCGCAGGCGGGCGTGGCGCTGACCAACCAGCAACTGATCCTGCAGCTGGAAGAACTGCTGGAATCCTTGGTCAAGCTGATCAATATCGGCATCGATGAAAAGTCGCCTTACACGGGCCGCCATTGCCAGTTCGTGCCGGAACTGACGATGCTGCTGGCCGATGCGGCGCACGCCACCACAAGCGGGCCGTTGGCCGGGTTTCGCCTGAGCGACAATGAGCGCAAGCAACTATGGCTGGCCGGCATGCTGCACGATTGCGGCAAGATCACCACGCCCGTGCACGTGGTCGACAAGGCCACCAAGCTGGAAACCATCTTTGACCGCATTGCCCTGATCGACACGCGGTATGAAGTGCTGCTGCGCGACGCCGAGATCGCGGCGCTGCAGCGCCAAATCACGCATCCCGACCAGGCCGACGCGATTGCTGCGGCGCTGGCCGGCGAGCAGGTGGCCTTGCGTGAAGAGCGCGATTTTATCCGCCGCGTCAATATCGGCAGCGAGGGGATGGCCGAGGCAGACCAGCAGCGCGTGCGGCAGATCGCGCGGCGCCGCTGGCGTGCAGCCGATGGCGAGTTGCACGACTTTCTCGACGCTGACGAGACGGAAAACCTGACCATCCGTTTCGGCACCTTGACGGCGGCCGAGCGGGCCATCGTCAACAACCATATCAGCGTCTCGATCCGCATGCTCGAAGCGCTGCCCTGGCCGAAACACTTGCAGAAGGTGCCCGAATACGCGGGCGGCCACCATGAGCGCATGGATGGCAAGGGCTATCCGCGCGGCCTGACGAAGGAACAGATGTCGGTGCCGGCGCGGCTGATGGCGATTGCCGATATTTTTGAGGCGCTGACGGCGCGCGACCGGCCCTATAAAAAAGGCAAGTCGCTGTCCGAATCGCTGCGCATCCTCGGCAATTTCAGTCTGAATGGCCATATCGACCCCGACCTGTTCGATGTGTTTATCCGCAGCAAGGTGTACCTGGCCTTTGCTGAAAAACATATGCATCCCAGCCAGATCGATGTCGTCGACGAGGCGGCGATTCCCGGATATACGCCGTGAGGGCGGCCCTGGCCGGCCAACTGAAAAAATACGCTGCACGCTGGCTGGCCGGCCTGGTGTTGACCATGCTGGCGGCCAGTCTCAGTATCGGCCTGGCCGATAGCGCAACGATTACCCGGCTCGATGCGATGCTGAGCGACTTGCGCATGCGTGCCGAACCGGCCGTGCTGGACCGGCGCATCGTGATCGTCGACATCGATGAAAACAGCCTGACCCGCATCGGCCGCTTCCCCTGGAGCCGCGATATCCAGGCGCAGCTGGTGACGCAGCTGACGCGCCACTATGGCGTGGCGGCGCTCGGTTACGATATCTCGTTCCCGGAAGCCGACACCAGTTCCGGTTATGCCGTGCTGGAAAAGCTGGCGCAGCATGAACTGGCCGGCGTGCCCGGTTTTGAGGCCCAGCTGGCAAAACTCAAGCCCGGGATGGATTACGATGGCTTGCTGGCGCAAGCGATGCGCGGCCAGCCGGTGGTGCTGGGTTTTAATGTATCGGACCAGCAAAAGAAGGGCGTGCTGCCGGCGCCTGCGTTCACCGTGGCAAGCCTGAACGGCCGTGCTGTCACGGCGTTTTCGGCGCGCGGTTACGAAGCCAATATTGCGCAGTTGCAGAATGCTGCCAGCGGCGCCGGCATCTTTACGGCGCTGACCGATACCGATGGCGTGGTGCGCTCGTCGACCTTGCTGCAGCGCATAGGCGACGCTTATTATCCTTCGCTGTCGCTGGCCACGGCCGCCGTGTACCTGCAGGCGCGTGCGATCGCGCCGCATTTCATGCAAAATGCCGACAGCATGTCGGCCGCCGAACTGGCCAATGGCGGCCTCGATCAATTACTGATGTTCACGCCGCAGGGCCCGCGCGCCATCCCGGTGGGCGAGGCGCTGACCACCACCGTGCAATACCGGGGCAGCGGCGGGCCGTCGGGCGGCGCATTCACCTATGTCTCGGCAGCCGATGTGTTGCAGGGCAAGGTCGCGCCAGCCCTGCTGCAAGGAGTGATCGCCCTGGTCGGCACCAGCGCGCCGGGCTTGAACGATGTGCGCGCCACGCCCGTCAATGCCGAATATCCGGGGGTGGAAGTGCACGCCAACCTGATCAAGTCCATCCTCGATGGCCGCTTCAAGTCGCGTCCCGATTATGCGCTGGCGATCGAACTGGGACAGGTGCTGCTGGCAGGCCTGGTGCTGGCCGGCGCGCTGGCGGTGCTGTCGCCCGCCTGGTCCATGCTGCTGGCGCTGGGCGCGCTGGGCGCCGCCCTGGGCTTCAATCTGTATCTGTACCGGGTGCAGGATATGCTGGTCGATAGCGCGCTGGTGCTGTTGCTGATCGTCGCGCTGTTCATTTTGAACGTCGCCTGGGGCTACTTTTTCGAAGTGCGCAAGGGCCGTGCGCTGGTGGCCCGTTTCGGCGAATATGTGGCGCCCGAACTGGTGGCCGAAATGGCCGATAACCCGCAGCGCTACACCATGGAAGGCGAGAGCCGCGAACTGACGGTGCTGTTTGCCGACGTGCGCGGTTTTACGGCGATCTCGGAAAACATGGCGCCGGCAGCCTTGCGCGAATACATCAATCTCTACCTGACGGCCATGTCGGAAGATATCCGCGACAGCCATGGCGGCACCCTGGACAAATACATCGGCGACGCCGTGATGGCGTTCTGGGGGGCGCCGCTGGCCTTTGCCGACCACGCCAGCCGGGCCGTCGCCAGCGCCTTGCTGATGCAGCACAGTGCGGCCCGTTTGAACCGCGAGTTCATCGCGCGCGGCTTGCCCGCGCTGCAGATCGGCATCGGCATCAATACAGGGCTGATGCATGTGGGCGACATGGGCTCGCGCATCCGCCGCGCCTACACCGTGATGGGCGACAGCGTGAACCTGGCGGCGCGCCTGGAAGGCAGCAGCAAGGTGTATGGCGTGGGTATCGTGGTGGGCGCCGCCACGCGCGCGGCCGCGCCGCAATTCCTGTACCGCGAGCTGGACCTGGTGCGGGTGCAGGGCAAGCAGGATGCGGTGGCCGTGTTTGAGCCGCGCGGCTTGCTGGCCGAGGCCAGCCCGACCGAGCTGGCGCAGCTGGCGCGCTGGCATGCGGCGCTGGCCTTGTTGCGCGCGCGCGACTGGGCGGGCGCGTCGGACTTGCTGGCGCAATTGCAGGCGGAGGCGCCGCAAGACGGCCTGTATCGCGTCTATGCGGCGCGCCTGACGCATTACCGGGACAACCCGCCAGCTGCCGGCTGGGATGGCGTGACGGTATTGAACAGCAAATGAACCGGCGTGGCGTGAAAATTTTGTTAAAACCTTAGAAATTTCTGACTGGAAACTGAAAGCCGTCTAAAATTTGTCTTCAATCAATTGCAGGACAGACAGTGTCGCCGCTGCCCGCGTGCGCGGCCGCCGTCCTGTCCTGTTACACAAGAAATCCTTCACATGAATTATCGTATGGTGCACCTGCTTGCGGGTTCCGCGCTGCTGCTCGCCGTCGGCGCCGCTGGCGCTGCGGCACCCCAGGATCAAGCGGTAGAGCTGGCCGCCGAACAAGGCGTGCCGCATTTCGACATCCTCCAGTTTGACGTGCAGGGCAACACCTTGCTTTCTCCCGCGCAAATCCAGGCCTTGCTGGCGCCGTTCACGGGGCCCGGGCGTGATTTCGGCGCCATCGCGCGCGCCGTCGAGACACTGGAAAATGCCTATCGTGCGCGTGGCTATGGTGCGGTGCAAGTGCAATTGCCGGAACAGGAACTCGAACGCGGCGTGGTGCGCCTGCGGGTGCTGCAAACGCCGCTGGCCCAGGTCTTGATCAGCGGCAATCACCATGTGGATGAGGCCAATGTGCGGCGCGCCCTGCCGGCCTTGCAGGAGGGCCAGACGCCGAATCTGCCGGCCCTGTCGCAAGGCCTGAAGCTGGCCAATGAAAATCCGGCCCGCAAGCTCGAGGTCAAGCTGCAGGCCGGCGAGGCCGATGACACCATCGATGCGCTGGTGACGGTGGCCGATGAGCGGCCCTGGAAAGCCATGCTCAACCTCGATAATACGGGCGCGCAGCAGATCGGCAAGACCCATGCGGGCGTGTTGTTGCAGAATGCAAATTTATGGGGCCGCGACCATGTGGCGAGCCTGCAATACACGACCAGCCTGGAAAAACCGGACAAGGTGGGCGTGTATGGTGCCGGCTATCACTTGCCCCTGTATGCGCTGGGCGACTCTCTCGATTTCTTTGCCAGCTATTCGAACGTCAATTCGGGCAGCATTTCGGCCGGCATCTTTGACCTGGCCGTCAGCGGCCAGGGCGCCATGGCAGGCATCCGTTATAACCAGAACTTTGCCCGCAGCGCCGATTTCGAACCCAAGCTCGTGTATGGCATCGACTACAAGGCTTACCGCAACAGCGTGCAATTGTTCGGCATGGAACTGGGCGACGACGTGAGCGTGCATCCGCTCAGCGTCAGTTACATCGGCAATTGGACCGTGCCAAATGGCGAAAGCAATCTGGCGCTGACCCTGGCACACAATCTGCCGGGGGGGAAACACGGCACGCAAACCGATTTCAACCGCGTGCGGGCCGGCGCCAAGGCCGCCTACACCACCTTGCGCCTGAGCGCCAGCATGGCCCGCGTGACGCTGAGCGACTGGCAATGGCGCGGGCTGCTCAATGCCCAGCTGACCTCCGATGCGCTGGTGCCGGGCGAGCAGTTCGGCGTGGGCGGCGCCTCGTCGGTGCGGGGCTTCGAAGAGCGCGAGGTAGCCAACGATGGTGGCGCCAGCCTCAACCTGGAACTGTACACGCCCAGCTGGTGCGGACATGCCATCGGCTACCAATGCCGGGGACTGGCCTTTTATGACACGGCCTGGGTGCGCCGCAACCACGGCTTGCCCGGCGAAAGTATTTCCCAGGGACTCAGCAGCGCAGGCCTGGGCATGCGTTTGCTGCTGAGCAGTTATGCGAATGTGCAAGTCGATTATGCCCATGTCATCGACGCCGGCGACACGGCAAGGCGCGGCGCCAACCGCCTGCATTTCCGCCTTTCCCTGGCCTATTAGATCCTGGATGGACATTATGAACAAGCAACTCCCCCCTTTCCACGCCAGCGCGTCCCCTGCCTATGCTCCGCCATTGCGCCGCACGGCGCTGGCCCTGCTGATCGCCACCTGTTTTGGCACGGCCCACGCCAATCCGGCCTTGCCGCAAGTGGTCAATGGCCAGGCCACTTTTAACCAGCAAGGCAATGTGTTTTCGATTACGAACACGCCCAATACCATCATCAACTGGCAGAGTTTTTCCATCCACGCCGGTGAGATCACGCGTTTCATCCAGGAAAACAGCAATAGCGCCGTGCTGAACCGCATCACGGGCCAGGACCCCAGCAAGATACTGGGCACGCTGGAATCGAACGGCAAGGTGTTCCTGATCAATCCGAACGGCATCGTGTTCGGCCAGGGCGCCAGGGTCGATGTGCAAGGCCTGGTTGCGTCTAGCCTGGGGATGTCGAATGAGGATTTCCTGGCCGGCAAGCGCCAGTTTACGGCCGGCACGGTAGCCGGCGCTGTCAGCAATGCGGGCGCCATCCAGGCAGCCAAGGGCGGGCAAGTGCTGCTGATTGCGCCCAATGTGGAAAACACCGGCATCATCACGGCGCCGAACGGCGATGTGATCCTGGCGGCCGGACGCAGCGTGCAACTGGCCGATGCCGGTAATCCGGACTTGCGCGTGCTGGTCTCGGCGCCTGCCGACCAGGCCCTGAACCTGGGCAGCATCATCGCCCGCGGCGGCAGCATCGGCATGGCGGGCGCGCTGGTCAGCCAGCGCGGCGTGCTCAATGCCGATAGCGCGGTGGTCGGCGAAAATGGCAAGATCGTCTTGAAGGCCAGCGGCCAGAGCGTGTTGTCGGCTGGCAGCGTGACGACCGCCACGGGCGCGGGCAAGGGCGGCGAGATACAGGTGCTGGGCGACCAGGTGGGCCTGTTCGGCGACGCCAGGGTGGACGCCAGCGGCCAGCAGGGCGGCGGTACGGTCTTGCTGGGCGGCGATTACCAGGGCAAGAACAGCGCCGTGCAAAATGCACGGCAAGTGGTGGTGGGCAAGGATGCCAGCATCGCTGCCGACGCCATCGGGCAGGGCAATGGCGGCAAGGTGATCGTGTGGGGCGATGAATCGACCCGCATGCACGGCAGCATTTCCGCGCGCGGCGGGGCAGCCGGCGGCAATGGCGGCTTCGTGGAAACCTCTGGGCATTACCTGGCTGTCGATGGCGCCACGGTCGATACGCGCGCCCGCTCGGCGCAGGGCAAGACGGGCGACTGGCTGCTCGACCCGTATGACATCAACGTGGTGGCCGGCAATGGCGGCTCGCTGGGCAGCGTCGACGAATTTGGCGACCTGCCGGTGACGGGCGCCACCACCATCGGCGCCGACCAGATTTCCAACGCGAGCAGCAATGTCGTGCTGCAGGCGCAGAACGATATCAATATCAATGCCGCCATCGCCATCACGCAGGCGAACGTGGGCTTCAAGGCGCAGGCGGGCAATAGCATCAACGTCAACAATGCGATCAGTACCAATGGCGGCGCACTGGTCTTGTCGGCCAACGACAACGGCGGTTCGACGGCGCAGGGCAGCTCGGCCGTGCTGAATCTCAATGCGGCCGTCGCCAGCCAGGGCGGCAATGTGTCGCTGACGGGCGCCGACATTATCTTTGGCGCGGCTGGCAGCGTGAATCTCGGCGCCGGCAATGCGACCTTGCACGCAAATAAATTTGATGGGAAGATTAATCTCAACGGTAGCGGCGGGCAAATCACCGGCACGGGTGCGGCGGGGCAAACCGTCTCGCTGCAGGCCGACAATATGAACTTGCAGGGCGGCGTGGCGCTGGGCGGTGCGGCGGGCGGCGGCGCGGTGAGCCTGTCTGCGGAATCGGCGGGGCGCCAGATCAGCCTCGGCAGCAAGACGGCAGGAAAGCTCAGCCTGTCCGGCGCCGACCTCAATGCGGTGTCTGCAGGAACCTTGACCATCGGCAATGCCAGCATGACGGGGGCGATAGGCGTCGACCAGGCGGTGACGGTGGCCAGCGGCGCCACGGGACCGGGTACGCTGGTGTTGCAGACGGCGGGCGGCGTGGCGATTGCCAATGCGCTGAGCGTTGCCGGCAACTTGAGCGTGAATACGAGCGGGGCCGTCAGTGCGGCGGGCGCCGTCACGGTGGGTGGCACCTTCAACCTGGTCAAAGGAAACTGGTCGCAGAACGCCGCCAGCTTGCCAGCCTTTTCCGCCAGTAATTTTGTCATCGGCACTGGCACGGGCACCAGCTTTTTGCGCACGACGGGCGGTACCGGCAGTAGCGGGAATCCCTACCTGATCAGCGATATTTACGGATTGCAAGGTATCGCCAGCCTGGACCTGGGCAATAGCTACCGCCTGGTGAACAATATCGACGCCAGCGGCACGGCCAACTGGAATGGCACCAGCGGCTTTGTGCCGATTGCGGGCGGCAGTGGCCGCTACAGCGGCATTTTCGATGGCGGCGGCTTTGCCATCAGTAATCTGAAGATCGATGGCGGCGCCGGGGCGACCTGGCCGACAGGCCTGTTTGGCACCTTGCATGGCGGCACCCTGCGCAACCTGGCCCTGAACGGCGGCAGTGTAGCCGGCGCCGCCAATGTGGGCGCGCTGGTGGGCAATGTCATGGGCGGCAGCACGATCGATAATGTGAGCAGCAGCGCCGCTGTCAGCGGCCAGAGCAATGTTGGCGGCCTGGCTGGCACGAATGCGGGCACGATCACCCGTTCCGGCAGCAGCGGCAGCGTCACGGGCGTCAATGTCAGTGGCGCCGGTGCGATTGGCGGCCTGGTGGGCCAGAATACTTCGGAAGGACGCATCAGCACGTCCTATGCCACCGGCACGGTGACGGGCGCGCGCGAAATGGTCGGCGGTCTGATCGGCAATAACCTGGGCGTGCTGGCGCAATCCTATGCCACCGGCAACGTCAGCGGAGGACGCAACATCGGTGGCCTGGTGGGATCGAACGGTGGCGGCATCGACGATTCTTACGCCACGGGCGCCGTCGGCGGGGCAGCCAATGCCGACCCCGGCCTGGCAAAGGAAAATATCGGTGGCCTCATCGGCGAAAGCACGGGCCGGGTCAGCCACGTGTTCAGCAGCGGCCAGGTCAATGGCGCTGGCTATGCCAACGTGGGCGCCGTGGCGGGCAGGGTTGCCAATGGTTCGCCCTTCGGCTACAGCTTTTTCAATTACGAAACGTCCGGCGTGCAAACCGATGCGGGCGGTTCGACCGGCCGCAGCACGGCGCAGATGATGCAGGGCGGCAGTTTCAACGATTTCGATTTCAGCAGTGTCTGGCGCATCTATGACGGCTATACGACGCCGATGCTGAAGGCTTTCCTGAAACCGTTGACAGTCACCGTATCAGGCAATACTACCAGCAAGGTCTACGATGGCCAGCTGGCCAGCTTCGATGGCGCGCTCGCTTACCTGGGCTTGCTCGATGGCGACACGGCGGCCAATGGTGCGCTGGCTTACCAGTCGGCGCGCAATGTGGGCAGCTATGGCTTGACGGGCCTGTGGTCGACCAAGTACGACATCACCGTGGCTGGCACCACCTCGCTGACCATCACGCCGCGTGTATTGACGGTGAGCGTGGGCGGCAGCAAGGTCTACGATGGCCTGCTGGGTTTTGATCAAGCCAATTTTACCCTTGGTAATGTGGTGGTGGGCGACAACATCGGCGTCAGCGGCAGCGCCGTATTCCTCGACAAGAATGCGGGCACGGGCAAGGCCGTGCATGTCAGCGGCCTCAGCCTGGAAGACAATGCGCTGGGCAACTACAGCCTGGCTGCCACCACGTTCGACGGCACGGCCGATATCGTCGCCCGTACCCTGAACCTGAACTTTACGGGTATCAACAAGACTTATGACGGCACTACCTCGGCTGGCGTGATCATCGGCGATGACCGCATCGCGGGGGACGCCCTGACGGTGGCTGGCAGTGCCAGCTTTGCCGACAAGAATGCTGGCACGGGCAAAACCATCAGCGTGAATGGCGTCGGCGTGACGGGCGCCGATGCGGGCAACTATGTGCTCGGCAGCCACAGCGGCAGCACCACG